>JBEKBJ010000207.1:0-2752 GCA_050015455.1 Binatia bacterium | reverse complement strand
CTATAGTTTCGCACTTTTCGAGTAGAAAGAAGGCCCGACATTCAGTATCGTGCCAGTGGGTAAACTGACCAAGGTACTGGAGGGCCGGGCCTTGAGGATCGGTCAAGTTGTACGCGATTATCCTATCACGTTGACGGTGGGTGTCAATGGGCTTCTGGCGAATTTTGCGGTGGCGTTCACGGAGCCGACGTTCGGGGTCTTTGCGCTGCTGTTCACCGGTGCGGTGCTGGTGAAGGGAAGGCACACCGTGACACGGATGATTCTGGCGGCAGGGATTCGCGCATCGCACCATGCGCGATTCCATCGGTTCTTCAGCCAAGCGCGCTGGGAGATGGACGCCCTCTGGGAGAAACTGGTGCGGCTCTTGAGCGAAAAACTGTTGGCCGCCGCTGAGCGGATCGAGGTGGTGATCGACGAGACGGCGCAGAGGAGAACCGGCGGGAAAATCTATGGCGTGGGCATGGTCTATGACAACCGGCCGCAGGCCCGGAAAGGCCCTTCGCTGCGGTGGGGCCTGACTTGGGTCGTCGCCAGCGTGCTGGTGCGCGTACCGTTGTGGGGCAACCACGTCTTTGCCGTGCCGGTTCTGGCGCGGCTGTATCGGCGCAAGGCATTGTGCCGGAAGGGATGCGTCCGCTTCAAGACCAAGGGGCAACTGGCTTTGGAGATGATCGAAAAGCTCTGCTCCTGGCTGCCCGGACGGCGCATCGTGCTGCTGGTCGACGGCAACTATGCCGACCATCATCTGATGCTCCGGCTGCCTGAAAACGTTGAAGTCGTCAGCCGGGTCCGATACGACGCGGCTCTTTGGGCCCCGGCTCCGAAACGGACCGGCCGGATGGGCCGTCCCCGGCTCCACGGCCGCAAACTCCTGCGCCCCGCCGAGCGCGTGGCGCGCCGAGCGAAGGACTGGACGCCGGTCCTTCTGCCCGACGGACGGGGCTACGAAGTCCAGACGTGGACGGCGCTGTGGTGGAAGGTCTTTCGGCGACGGCCGATCCGCATCGTCGCCACCCGTCGTCCGGGAAGCCGCCGAACGGACTTTTTCTATGCCACCGACTTGACGCTCTCGGTCGAAGCCATCTTGATGCGCTATACCGACCGGTGGGCCATCGAAGGCCTCTTCCACGAGGTCAAGGAACGAATGGGATTTGAAGAGCCGCAGTGCCGCACCGAAAAAGCCGTCGAGCGAACGACGCCGTTTCTGCTCTGGACAGCAGGCCTGACGCAGACCTGGTTTCTCCTGCAGAACCGGCGCGACCTCATCGGCTGGCGCCCGCGCTGGTGGTCGAAGAGCCGGACGAAAAACGCCCCGCCCAGCTTCAGCGAAATGCTCGCGGCGATGCGGCGCGAACTTCTGCGCGGGCTTCTGCGCGGGCGACTTTTTCACAGGTCCACCTCTGAAACACAACTGCGTGAAACTCTCAATGCCCTTGTCGAATCGGCCGCCTACGCGGCATGAATAGTGCGAAACTATAGACTAGTGGTCTGTTACACAAGAAATGACGGGCAATGTCACCTTGAGCGAAGCGAAGGGTCTCACCCCATGAACCGCTGCAAGCCGCTGCGTATGAGATTCCTCGCTACGCTCGGAATGACGATCTTATCAGTTCGCGTGTAACGAAGCACTAGTGTGGCGACGTGGAAATGAAATGCAGAATGTCCGGTCATCTCTGTTTCATAACTTGCGTAAGACGCGACGCGCCGGAGGTTTTTCGTAATCGTAATCGGCCTTCTTTAGTTCGGCAGTATGTTGAAACTCTTCGGCGGCAACCCGGTCGCCAGCCAGTAGACGAGGCCGACCGCCATCGGCACGAGTCCGCCGAGCATCTCGCCGGCGATCAACCCGAACATGAGCGGCTTGAGCCGCTGGTACCACGACGCGCCGCCGTATTGAGTCACCAGGAACTTGATGCCCCAGCCGCCGAGGAAGGACGCCGCCAGCATCCTGCCGGGCCACGTGCTCCAGACCAGGAACAGCACCGGGTGCAGCGGCCATTTCGGCCAGCGCAGACGGATCGCCGCGAACGCGAGCACCATCGCCAGGCTGGCCCCGAACGCGATCAGGCAGGGCGCCTTGGGCGACATCTCCGCGAACCGCCTCCATCCGGTCACCGCCTCGGCCGATGCCAGGGTGCCCTGCGTCGTCAGGCGCTGCCGGACCTCGATGGACTTGTTGAAAGGCATCTGCGGCACTTCCGACGCCGCCCACTCGTCGTCGTGATTGACGCCGCGGTCGTACTGGAACGCCAACGTCACCGGCATCGCCACCGCCAGCCCGATCAGAATCGCCGCCACGCTCCACGCCGCCGCGCGGCCGATTCTCTCCCGCCTCAGCTCGAGCAGCTTGAAGGCGTTGACCATGAACGGCATCAGCGCCTCGCGCGGGTCAACGGCAAGGACCGCCGACAGCAGCAGCATGATCAGCACAGGTTTCGCTCCAAGCGCGCGTGCGCCGAAGATCCCCCAGAGCGTGACGCACGGGAACCAATACGGCTGGATCATGAACGCCCCGGTCTCCGCGATGAGCCGTCCGATGACGATGAAGAGCATGAAGATCATTCCCGTGTACAGGACCGCCAGCGGCCAGTCGAGACCGACCGAGATGAGATTGAGCGTGAAGAGGACCGCGCAGATCAGAAACAGCCGCGCGCCCCACGTGGCTTCGGGCGCGGGCGCTTCCGCCGTCGGGATCAGGATCGCGCGCCGCAGCGTCCGGCCGTAGTAATGCCGCCCGGTGTAGAGGATCGCC
>JBEKBJ010000206.1:0-2508 GCA_050015455.1 Binatia bacterium | reverse complement strand
AACGCTTGGTGCGTGCATCCCTCGGCGAGGCTCCATGGGTGCCAGAAGCCAAGAAATCAAAGAAAGGAAAGAAACGATGAGCTAACTGCGCGGCAATATTTGTGGGTAATTGCAAGGTGGCGAACCCACCCTGGCAGGGCTGCCAAGCTGGCACGAAGCGTGAGGGAGGAGCCAAGGACTACGTTCTGGGGTAGCTCTTCTGGCGGTTCTCCGGGGTGCGTGTCGCTTTCTCTGAGGGTGACGATCAGAACGCCGCGCGCAGCAAGGATCGGCCCAACGCCGCTGTCGGGGATTCGGGTGGAAGGCTACGCGCCGCGTTGGGTAGGGGTGCGGCGAGTCTGATCTTATGGCGCTCCGCAATTGTCGGTAATTCCTTCCCCGTAATGCTATGTGTTGACATCGCGGTTCGAGTTGTGGCATTCGCCGAGCAGAGGCCCTTGGGGAAAGAGGACCGGCCCTACGGCGCGTGTGGACAGACCACGAGAGAAGAGGAAGTCGGATGAGACTGCTGGCGAATTTTAGATTTGGCGTGGTCGTCTTCGTTTTGGGGATTGCGCTCTCCGGCGTCCCCGCATGGGCGGATAATTTCAGGTTCTCGTTCACGAACGACATTGGGAACGTCCCCGGTACGGTCTTCGGAGAAATTCGGGGACTAACTAACAACACGACCGGCCCCGCTACTGAGGTGATCATCACGAGCTTTCCCGCAGGCCTTAACTCAGTCCTGGGTTCCGGGCCGATCAACGCAACGCTCTGGGATCAGCAATACCAAAATTCGTTTACGGAGACAGGCGGTGTGGTGACTGGCGGCGGTTTCTGGGCTGAACAGACCATCGGCGGTTTTGGCGCTGGCGCTCAATTGTACATTAACGGCGAATCCAATTACAATTTTCTGAATCTGGACGGTGCGGACGATCTATACGTGTACGCCGACGACGGGCTTGCAGCAGCCAACATTCAGCCGCTCCTAACGTCGGCCGCCCCGACGCTGTCTGTGTCCGGATTGGCTATGACTGTTGCCGTGCTGTTGTTGATCGGCATCCGTTCGCGACGGCGCCGCACCGTTCGGTAGCGAACCGCCAGCGGCCTACACTGCGATGCGTGCCCCGTTCAGGCGGCGGCCTTGGATGCCGGGGCCTTCCGAAGGCGTGTCCACTCACGCGGCGTCAGCTCCAAGGCCAGCCGCGCCGGATGCGTGGAAACGCGCTCGATGACATCGCGCAGATACACGAACGGATTGATCTGCAGGTGCTTGCAGGTCTGCACCAGCGAACACAGGATGGCGGTGCGGTGCGCCGCCGCTTCGCTGCCCGCGAAGAGATAATTTTCCCGGCCCAGAACAATCGGCCGTAGCGCCTGCTCCGCGCCGTTGTTGTCAATCTTGAGCCGCCCGTCCTCGGTGTAGGGGGTCAGGGCGACCCAGTTGCGCAGCGCGTAGCCGATGGCGGCGCCGAGCGGGCTCTTCGGCAACGCCATCGCCTGCTGCTCATTCAGGTACGCATGTAGCCCTTCCAGGATCGGCCGCGCCTGCTCCTGCCGCAGGCGCTGTCGTGCGGGTGCATCGAGATGCTTGTCGTTGGCTGCCCGCTCGATGCCGTAGAGCTGCCCGATGATCGCCAACACCTGTGCGCATGAAACGGCCGCCGTGGGCATCGCTTCCTTGAAATATCGCCGGGCGTGCGCCATGCATCCGACTTCGATGATCTCGGGATGCTGCGCAAACACGTCCTCATAGGCGGGCGCGGCATCCACCTGGAGATACCCACTGTAGTTGGCCAACATCTTCAATGGTCCGTCCCGATTGCGCGACCAGGTGAAGTCGTACACCACGTCGCCCAGCTCGCCCCGATACACCCAGAGATGTCCCGTCCGAATCTCCGGCGCTCGACTCGGGTCCTGCACGTCCAGGGTCGTGTCGTCGCATTGAATCCAGGGCGACTGGCACACCTGCTCCCGGTGCATGGCACGCACAATGGGTTCCAGCAAGTCTGCGACCGCCCCGTTCCATTCCGAGAGGGTACGTCGGGTGATCTGGACTCCGTGGCGCTCGAAAATCTGCTCCAGTCGATACAACGGCAAGTGATCAGCGTACTTGGAGGCAACGACGTGCGCCAATAGGCCCGGCCCCGGTCGTCCCTTCTCGATGGGTCGCGCCGGCAGCGCGGCTTGCACCACGCCCTGCTGGCAGCTCGCGCAGGCGTACTTGGGTCGCACATACTCCCGGATCACAAACGACGCCGGCACGTAGTCCAGCTCCTCGAATGACGGACTTGCCGAGAATCGTCGCGGCGACCGGGATGTTGGTCTTCTGCGCCAGCCTTAGCAGTTCGCTTTGGAGACCGAAGCGATGGACTTCCACGTCGGCCAGGACCACAGGTTGCTGCGCGGCTTTATTGAGAGTTGCAAAAGTAATAGAAAGCTAGGACAAAAAAAGAGATGGCAGCTCTGAAGCAATAATGAAGCTCCGGAGCAGGGGTGGCGTGTGGCGGAGGCGGCGCAGTTCGTGGA
>JBEKBJ010000205.1:0-2597 GCA_050015455.1 Binatia bacterium | reverse complement strand
CCCTCCTACCGCACTCGCCACTTGCCGCCGCTTGACTTGCCCGATTCAAACAGCGATCACGCTACTAAACCGGACAGAATTTCCGGAAAAAAGCGGACACAATTTCCGGAACCCACATTTCTCACCTCTAAGCCATCCAAACAGACACGGTTCGTGCTGCCAGAGGTAGACCGAGTGAGTGAGGACAGATCGCGTCTTTACCCAGATGATTTGCTGGTGGACGAAGGCGCCGAATTCCTTCCACACCTGTTCCACCATTGCCTGACGCTTACTGGCATGCCAGCAGTACCAAGCCGCCTTACGAGTGATCGCGTGCGTTAGCGCGACGTCGATGAACCCGCGGTGCAGCTCCAAGCCGCATTCCTCGGAGTTTTGGATGTCGGCACCTCTATGCTGAAGGTCCTGGTCTGAACCTTTCCCAGGTTGCTGCGTCCCTCTATTGTGCCTCCAGCTCTGGGGATGGGAGGTGCCGGTATACCCGACCGAGTAAGGTGGGTCGGTCGCGAACAATACGGCACGCTCACCGTTCATAAGCAGTACGACATCCTCGGCGTTGGTAGAGTCCCCGCACAGCAAGCGATGGGGACCGATCTGCCAGAGTTGGCCAGACTCCGTTCTCCACTTCTTTTGAAGCTCACCGGCCTTGTCGATTTGCGCCGCTGGTTCCTCTTCTGGATGGAGGAGCCGCCACAAATGGTCGCCGGCGGTACGTCGCAGGAGATTTCGGACGGCGTCGCTTTCTGTCTGGACCGTTTCGAGTAGTGCTGTGATGCGTGCGCTGTCCGACTCGGCCATCGCGGCCAGTGGATCTAGGGTCAACAGAATCTTGTCCGCTTCCTCGTCACTGAGGTCGAGCACCAACACGGGGACGATGGCGTCCGGTGTGGTGTCCTTCCGCAGGTGTCCATCGATCAGCATCAATCGTCCGTCCGGCAGCTCGCGGGCGAGCAGCGCGTCGGCGTAGCCGATCTCGGCGAGGAGATCCCTCAGCGCCCGAACTTGTGCTGTGGGGTGTCGGCGCCAGTTTTTCGGATTCGGCACTAGCTCCCTGGCCGGTACGCGCCGCAGCGCTTTTACCCTGTCCCGGATTATGGGAGCCGCAGGGCCATTGCGGCTAGAGGCAATTTCGGACGTAGGCGTGTGCCCTTCGGCGTCCGACGCCGGAAATGCCTCAGCCTCTTCTTGGTTAGAGCGTAACTTAGATGGGTTTCCCAAATTCCTTTTTCTCCTTTCCGTTATTCAGCCACATTGCAGAAGCTTCATTCCCCCATTGGGGGGCACAACTGAAAACCAACCCTAGAATGCACGCTCTTGATTAGGTCTGCAAAGTTCGTATGATGTTCGTATGACGGCACCCTGGCAGCTCTTCAGTCCCTTCTCCGGAGGCCTCGCACGTCCATTGCCGGGGGACTGCGCCATGGTACCCGCGCAGGTGGAACTGCGCGGGGCACGCCTGTGTTATGCGGCCGAAGGAAAGCTCAGGCGCTTGGAAGTGTCAGGGCTGTTGGACGACTTCGTTGCACTGGCCGATCCGCACCCCGGCGATCACGACATACTGAAATTCGCCAAGCGGTACGGGCCGCTCCACCTGTGCAAGGATCACGGGCTCGTCAGCTATCACAAGCCGCTCCTGATGACCTTTAGTGCCGTGGGCCCCGCCCCGATATTCGGTGTCGATGAACCGTTCAAATACCAGTGGTGCGCACCACGGCTGGAGCGTCAACAGCCGCGCACATTCTCCGAGCCGCTCAAGTGCTGGCGCGAGCTCGCCACGCGGGCGAAACACCTCCTCTTGGCTGCCGACGCGGTGCGGCGCGCAGGCAATGCGCCAGCCGAGCTGTGGGAGAAGGTCGATGGGTTTAGCGGCAGCTTCCGCAAGCACTACGGTGCGGGGTGGGCGTATCTGGACCAGCCGTGGCCGCGGCTGGCTGCCAATCTTGACTATTGGATCGTGGCAGCGGATGTCGGCGTGCAGGTGAGTGCGGAAAACCACTCGCTCCTCGCGGTCTTGGGCTCGAATCCGCTCGTCATCAGTTCATTCGGTCTGGTCGCCATTCAACTGCTACTGGCGATCACGCGTTCGGAAGGTCTGGCGTCATGCTCGGGATGCGGAGCGCCTTACATGTGCAGCCGCCCACCGCTCGCCGGCAAACGCGTTGGACGCTGGGTTGCCAGACGGAACTATTGTCAGCGTTGTCGCGACGCCAAGCTGCCGCAGCGCGATGCCGCCCGAGATTATCGCAAGCGCAACGCCGACAGGCGCGGGCAGAGCCGGTAGTCCTTCCGATTCTCAAGTGCCTTTGTCCATGGCGATCTTCGAAGGGTGCGAGACCGCGAGGACTCGGAGCACCAGTTTTGGGGGCGTTGCCGACTGGATAACCGCGTTTGATTGTCGTGGGCCGCGGGCAACCACCGTTGCGTCAACCGCCGCGTGTCAACCGCCGCTCAAGTGTCAACCGGTTCACCGGTTGACGGCCGGGAGAGTTACCATGTGCTCGGCCTGCACAGGTGTTGCACGCAAATGAGAATGGGAGCCATGACCCTTCTGAGTAGTTCAACCACAAACCGCTGCGGTGACCGCCGCAGCCAGAAGGGAG
>JBEKBJ010000204.1:0-3086 GCA_050015455.1 Binatia bacterium | reverse complement strand
TCCACCTGGATGTCGATGCGGTCGAGCAGCGGGCCGGAGATCCTGGCGCGGTAGCGCTGGATCTGCAGCGTCGAGCAGGTGCAGTCCTTCTGCGGATCGCCGTAGAAACCGCACGGGCACGGGTTCATCGCCGCTACCAGCATTACGTTGGCGGGATAGGTGATCGATCCGACGGCGCGCGAGATGGTGATGCGCATCTCCTCCAGCGGCTGCCGCAAGACCTCCAGCACGTTCTTGCGAAACTCCGGCAGCTCGTCGAGGAAGAGGACCCCATGGTGCGCCAGGCTGACCTCACCCGGCTTCGGAATGGTGCCGCCGCCGATGAGGCCGGCGTCACTGATGGTGTGGTGCGGCGAACGAAACGGTCGCGTGGCCACCAGGGCGCGCCCGTCCATCAGCCCCATCACGCTGTGGACGCGCGTGGTCTCGATGGCCTCGGCCAGCGTCAGCGCCGGCAAGATCGTCGGCAGCCGCTTCGCCAGCATGGTCTTGCCGGAACCCGGCGGCCCGACCATGATCACGTTGTGCCCGCCGCCGGCCGCCACCTCGAGCGCGCGCTTGACGTGTTCCTGCCCCTTCACCTCGTTGAAATCCACCTCGTACTGCGCGTGATGGGCGAACACCGTGCTCAGGTCGACCGCAACAGGTGCGATAGAGCGCTCGTCGCGCAGGAACTCAAAGGCCTCCGCCAGCGTAGCGACCGGAATGATGTCGATCCCGTTCACCACCGCCGCTTCCTGCGCGTTGTCGGGCGGCAGCAAGATCCCGCGCAGCCCCTTCTCCTGCGCCGCCGCCGCAATCGGTAACGCCCCCCGGATCGCCTTCACACGCCCGTCCAGTGATAGCTCGCCGAGAATCGAGTACTGGCGCAGTTTCTGCGCCGGCAGCTTACCGCTCGCGGCGAGGAGCCCGAGGCCGATCGGCAAGTCGTACGCCGACCCCTCCTTCTTGATGTCGGCGGGCGCCAGGTTGATGGTGATCTTGCGCTGCGGGAACTCATAGCCGGAATTCTTCAAGGCCGAGCGCACCCGGTCCTTGCTCTCCTTGACCGCCCCTTCCGGCAAACCGACCACCGCCATCTGCGGCAGCCCCGACGCGATGTCCACCTCGACCTCGACCAGAAGCGCGTCGACGCCATGGACAGCACTGGACAGTACGGTGGCAAGCACAGCAGCCCCCTTCGCCGCCGCGACTTTAGACAGCATGTGAGCAACAATCAAGAACTTTCAGCGGATGCCATGACTCCCCCATCACAGCAATGAGGTGCAAAAGGTGCCTCGCTTCCGTGTCGGTCACCGATAATCCGGTCTACAATGATGCCAGTCAATTAAGTGGCAGCCGTGCCAAGATCGCATCCCCTTCGACGCAGCTCAGGACAGGCTTCGAGACGGCGCCTGAAAGGCCTGTCCTGAGCGCAGTCGAAGGGACGGCGCCTCCTGCCGATGAACATGCGTCCCGTCCGTCGCCCAGGGCAGCGCCCTGGGCTGATGGCTTGCCGCCCTTTCAGGGCTGATGCCGAAGGATTCCAACTAGCGGACAACAGCAGCCCCAACGGGGCGGCCATTCGTGAGCCCGGGGCATCGCCCCGGCCGGCACCGGGCGAACCACGGGTTCATGGGCACTCCAAGCCGGCGTCAGCGCCGGTCACCGGCCACGTCGCGCCCGATGCGGCCCGGGTCGCTCTCGGAACGGTGGGTGCAGTGCGCCAAGAGGGGCTGTGCAGATCGCGACGATCACCAGCGGAGGCTTGCTTGGATTTCGGCCGCAGCGTGGGTTGGAATCCGTTTGGGTAGTGGCGTAGACTCACCTCATGGACAAGGTGGAGCGGATTATCGAACAAGCCCGGAGGTTGCCCCCACGGGATCGTCAGAAGTTGATCGCGGCGCTGACGAAGTGGCGATCGAACGGGAAAGGAGCGTCAAAGGCCACGAAGAGGCGCGCTGCCAGCACACTTGACCGCCTCGCCGCTTTGGACGGCTTCTTGTCGCTCGCAGGAACAGCGCACAGCGACTACACCGACGTCTCGAGCGACAAGTACAAGCACCTCGCGGAGATTTACGCGGACAACCACGAGCGGTCGTGAAACGAGTCTTCGTAGACACCGGGGCCTTCTTCGCCCATCTCGTATCGGAGGATCCGTGGCACGGGCCGGCAACGGTACTTTTCCAAGCGGCTCGAGCCGAGCGGTGGCGCCTCGTTACAACCAATGCAGTGGTCTTCGAGACCTACGCCCTGTTGCTCTCGCGGACCAGGGGAGGCCGCCACGACGCGATGGCGTTTCTTGACCACATTGAGCGCGGTCTGTGCAGCGTCGAGAGGGTTAGTGCGCGCGATGAGAAGCGCGCCATCGCTCTGGTTCGGGCGCACGAGGATAAGATGTACTCGCTCTGCGATGCGCTGAGCTTCGTGGTGATGGAACGGCTGCGTATCAAGGAGGCGATTGCCTTTGATCGCCACTTCCGCGAGTACGGCCGGCTCACGGTTCTGTAGCCCGCGTTGCTGGGGCCTGGATTCGCCCGCGTGTGCACCCTCCAGCTCAAAGGCGCCGGGTGGGATGAGCGGATCTAAGTCGAGACCGACGCGCCCGCACGATGTCAAACGGGGGCAAATCGTGCTCGACCACAAGTTGCTTTGACGGCGATTGCCAACCGGCTGAACGCCAAAGGGCACCCGACCCGCACCGGCAAGCCGTGGGCGCCGTAGATGGTGCGGCAGATCGCTATGCGGCGTTGGAGCGGCGTTGCAGACGTCGGCGACGCATGAGCATGAGAGGCGGGTTGCATTGGGCTGCCGGCCGCGCCGGGAATGGTTGGGGAACCTGCCAGGTACCGACCGAGACTGTCGATTTTCTCCAGCAGGCGCCTTTCGAGACGCCGCCAGAAGAAGGCGGCTCCTCAGGGCGAGCGGAAGATCTTCCTTTAGATTCAATAACAATACCGCTCGGGCTGAGGAGGCCCCGTCTTTCCAGGGGCCGTCTCCTATGGTCCGATTTGTCGAGTCCCTCGCTGCGACGCGCGGCTTCATGCTCTTGAGTTTCCACAACGGGCAAGTCTCCTATTCGTGCGCACCCTCACAGGGGCGGTCAC
>JBEKBJ010000203.1:0-3087 GCA_050015455.1 Binatia bacterium | reverse complement strand
ATCTGAGATGTTTTTTGCGTCAAATGAGGTCGGAGTACTTTGAGAAGAAAAAGACGGCGAGGAGACAGAGAGGTTTACTCAAGCTATCTGCCCTCTTGCGAGGATCGGGCGCTCACTCTCCGTGCAACGTCCACCTCAATCACGACGAAGCAGGAAAGGCAAGTTACTCGCGCTTTTCAAAGGGGTTAGTCAACTTTCGAAATTATTTTTCGCGGGTCGGCGAATGTGAGAACCAGGTCGGGATCGATGACCATATCAGCGACAGGCGATACGATCCGACTCTTCGCCCCTGGATGAGGCCGCCGCGTGCCAACTTTTTTTCACGGGTCGACAGATGTGAGAACCAGTTCGCTCAGGGGAAGCTTCAGTGAACACCCTGTTACCCAACACGCCGGGCTCTGCTTTCGCCTTTCGAGTGCAATGTCCTCGGCATGGAGGTTGGCGTCTTTTCGCAGAGCATGTCGCGCCGACCAAGCTGTGGCACACGCCATTGAACTCGACCTTGACGAGCGCCCGTTCGACTAGTCGAGCATTGGTCACTTGGTTGGCTTACCTTCTTTGTAAAGTGGGGTTTGGCGACGACAACCCAAAGTAGGCTTAGGCCGTTATACGTTCGAGCGGAGAGGATCGCAGGTCCAGACATCCCAGAACCCCGTTTCTGGATAGTGTCCGAGTGGCCGACATAACCGGCCAATCTCTGCCCATTCTCAGGCGGCGCGGAGTTTACGGGTTTCTCCGACGATCTTTGTGAGGCGGTTGGAGAGCCGGTCGAGGCAACTGCGTGCAGCGCCTGTGGGCAGCGACCGTCGGAACATCTCCAGCGCATGTTGAGCGGTTTGTAAGGAATCGATAACTCCCTCCAAACCAGTTCGAGTGAGGGCGAAAGACGTCTTCGGCTGGGGAACCAGATGGCGAGGCTTTGATCGAGCCTGGAGGAATTCCCGCTGGAGATCATTCAATGCCACTTCGACATAGAGGATGGTCATCTCCGGAGAGGTGTGGCCGAGTAGTTTCATCAGAACCGGAAAGCTCACACCCGCGCGCAGCATCCCTGAGGCATAGGTGTGTCTGAATTGGTGGGGGACGATGCGTGTGGAGAGACCCAAGGCATGACAGACCTCGTGCAGATAATCACGGAGTTGACGAACGAGGGCTTCCTTGGAGCTGGGACGGGCTAGGAGCCGGCCGTCCGGAGGCAGCGGATCGAGAGAGCGAAAGAATCGCAGGCGGTGGATGAGTTCAACCCCCAACCGATCCACCGGCACCATACGTTCCGTTTTGAGTTTGCCGAGCGGCACGTGAACGGCCCATTGATCGGGGCCGGTCGAGCGGAGGCAATCGTAGGACAAGTCGACGCACTCCCCGATGCGCATACCGGTGTGGCGGATCAGCAGGAAGGCATTTCCACCCAGATCGTTGCGGTTAAGGAACTCTTGCTGAAGGAGCTGATCTTGCTCGGCCGTTAGGGGGCGTGGGAGTCTTTGCGGCAGGTGCGGGACGTCCTCGCGACGGATCAGGTGTGCGAGTTGAGGAAGCTGGTGCGTCCATGCCAGTTCGGTGAAGGTGGCGCGCAGGTCAATCAGCAGGTTGATATAGGACGCGGTCACGAGGGGCGGCGCTTGTGCGCGCAGGCGGGACATCCAGCCGAGGAGGTGGGGCTCACGGCGCAGTTGATCGAGCGAGTCCACCGTAGGGTGAGCGACCCCGAGATAGCTCAGGAAGTTGCGCACGGTCCCGCGATAGTGGCGAATGGTGTCAGGGTGGAGCGCCGCACCGAGGGAATCGACCGAGCGGTCGAAGATGGCGGCCAGCGGATGTTGGAGCGGAGGGCGTCGGGTGCACTTCATGAGGGGAGCCTCGGAAGGGGACGAACTTGCTGCGCCACGGCGCGCGTATACTGCCGGTAGACGTCTTGCGGCGTGATCTGCACATAGCGCAAAGTCGTTTGGATGTCAGCATGCCCCATCAACTGCATCAGCGCGGGTAGGCTGATCCCGGCGCGGACCATGTCCGACGCAAATGTATGGCGAAACCGGTGCGGGTTGGCGAGCTTGATGCCGGTGGTTTGACGATGATAGCGGAACAGGGATCGCAATCCTGCCAGCGTCATGCGGGTTCCACGTGCGGGTCCCTTGAGTGAGAGGAAGAGCGCGGCGGTGCCCACCTGGGGCCGCTCCAGCCGCCGATAGTGATCGAGGAGTTGCGCGGTTTCCGGCGCCAAGGGTAGGAAGCGCAGTTTGTTACCTTTGCCCCGCACGCGCAGCTGCGCTTCGGAAAGCAGCAGGTCGTCCTCATTCAAACCCAACACTTCGGCGGAGCGCAGTCCTTCGAGAAGCATCAAGCCCACGATGGCCAAGTCTCGAGCCGTGCGGAAACTGGACCAAAAACGTGCCACCTCCTCCACGGACAACGGGATGAGGTTCCGTTTGGGCACCCTCACTCGTAGCCTGCTCAACGCTATCCGTGGCCGGCCCAGGCCCAGGGGCCTTCGGTGCAAAAAAGCATGATGGAAGCCGCGGGCCACTTGGCAGGGGGCGTCGGGAAACTCGTTGCGCAGGGCGCGATCGGCGATGGCGACGCGGTCATTGATGGTGGAACTGGAAGGAGCAGGTTGTTGGCTGGACTGGAACTTCACGTAATCCAGGAGCGTCGACTCGATCAGGTCACTTTCCGCCACGTCGCCGGTATGATGAAGACTTTCCCACCAGCGAACGAAGTGCAGGAGGTTGTAAGCCCAGGTGCGCAGGGTCGTGTCCGCCACGCGGCGGACGTACTCGCGGTCGAGGTAGCGATTGACCCAGCCGACCTCCCGACCGGTGGCCTGCTCGGCGATACGAATCGGACTTTGGGCTGGGTTGAGAGTCTGTGGGCACATGGTGTGGAACTTCATAAGGGAGCGGCCTCCAAGAGAGATTGGAACTGTCGTGCGTCACCGCCCTGGACGAAGAAGGAGTTGGGATCGTGGCCGGGAGGCAGGAGGACGCGGCGGGCGGTGATGCCTTGCGCCCGCAGACGATGGGATAAGGCTTGCGCAGCCTGCTGGCCGCTGCCGTTGGCATCGACATCGAAGGTGAGATAAACGGTGCG
>JBEKBJ010000202.1:0-3099 GCA_050015455.1 Binatia bacterium | reverse complement strand
CAATAACTGAATCAACTATCTTCGTCACTACAAATCGACTCTTGCACCTCTGGCCCGCAAAAACATTGAGCTTTCTTGCCCGCAGTGCTCAAACTCCTTCGGCGAGCGCGGAAGTTGGGTTAGGAGCGCCTCTCGCCCGACTGAGTGCCGCCGATGGATTCCGACACGGTGTCCGGATCCGGCGCGTCTCGCACCAGCGGAAGAAGTCGGCGACGGCCCGGCCGTAGGCCCGGCGAGTGTTCGGGTTGCGAATGTTGGCGGTAAAGAATTCGATGGCTGCTGGCGAGTCGCGGACTCCGGCGCGGACCTTCAGCGCGGCACCGCTCCCTGCTGCCTGATCACGTTCATGGCGAGGGAGATCATCGAGCCCACGTCCGAGAGATTGGCCGGGAGGATGAGCGTGTTGCCGGTCTTCGCCAGCTCACCGAAGTTGGTGATGTACTGCTCAGCCACGCGAAGTTGAACGGCTTCGAACCCTCCCGACGACTGGATGGCTTCGGCGACCTTGCGAATGCCCTCGGCGGTGGCTGTTGCGCGGGCCAGGATTGCCGCCGCTTCGCCGTCGGCCTCATTGATCCGTTGCTGCTTGTTCGCCTCGGAGGCCTTGATCACCTGCTGCTTCTTCCCCTCGGCCGAATTGATCGCCGCGTCCCGTTCGCCCTCCGACGTCAGGATGACGGCGCGCTTCTCCCGCTCGGCCCGCATCTGCTTCTCCATGGCAGCGATGATCTCGGGCGGCGGTGTGATCGTCTTGATCTCGTAGCGCAGGACCTTGACTCCCCAGGCCTCGGAGGCCTTATCGACCTCGGTCACCACCTGGGAGTTGATGTGCGTGCGCTCCTCGAAGGTCTTGTCCAGGTCGATCTTGCCGATCTCGCTTCGCAGCGTCGTCTGCGCGAGCTGTTCGATCGCCAGCCTAAAGTCCGAGATGCCGTAGGAGGTGCGCTCGGGGTTGAGCACCTTGTAGTATAGGACGCCGTCGACATTCACCTGGACGTTGTCACGTGTGATGCAGGTCTGTTTCTCGTGCGGGTGGACATCCTCCTTTAGCGAATGCTTGTAGCGGACGACATCAACAAAAGGCAGGAGGACGTGAAACCCCGCGCTGAGCGTCCCCGAGTACTTGCCGAGCCGTTCGACCACGTACGCGCTCTGCTGCGGGACGACGACGGCGGTCCGCGCCAGCGTCAAGACCACCAATGCGGCCAGGACCAGAACGACGATCAGACCTCCGGTCATCTTCATTCCTCCTTCGAGCCCCTCGACGGCTCACTCGGGACGCAGGAAAATTGTCAGCCCCTCGACCCGCTCGACCCGGCAGCGTTGCCCCCGTGCGACGGCGACGGCGCCGACGTTGCGGGCGCTCCACGTGGATCCGCGAAGCTCCGCCTGGCCGATTTCCCCCGCAGGTAGATCGGCGAGCGCAACGGCGATCTCACCGACGAAGCTGTCGACCCTTCCGCGATCCCCCGTGGGCGTGAGATGCTTCACGATCGGACGGCGCAAAACCGCCAATGTGGTCAGCGACACTACCGAGAACAGAAGCCATTCGACCCAGGGGGTCGCCACCCAGCCCACGCCCACCACAGTGCCGACGAGAATCCCGCCGATGCCAAAGAACATGATGTAGAAGCCCCTGGGAGAGAAGACCTCCAGAATCAAGAGAAAGAGCCCGAAGAGGGTCCAGACCCACCAGCTCATGGCCAGAGTCCCGCCAGTTCCGGGATCGAGTGCGTGCCGGCCCGCGGCATAGGGAGGTGCCTTACGCTGCGGACAACGGCCTTGTCAAGCACCGGCCAAACTCAGCACCCGCCGAACTCACCAACCCGTGTACGCCCGTCACTCTCGTCCGCAAACGTCAGGAGCCGAGCGAGCAAAATGACTACCCCTGATAACGTCCTGTACCAAGCGCGGCGCGGGCCGCGTGCTGAAAGCACCGTAAGGTGCGTTATCGGACGCTTGCGAAGGCCGGTCTAGTTCTAGACCCTCACGTCGTCGGTACGACGAGGTAGAGGATCGCGAAGACCGCGATCGCCCCAGTAGCGCCGATCACGAGCTTCTGGCCAAAGCTCATGTTTACCTGCAGCATTCCAGGAATCTCGGTCGCGATCGCCCCACCACCGAGCGACGCCGTCGCGAGGATGAGACGTGTTTGCAGGGGGTTCGGGGTGCCGAACGTGAAGGCAAGGGCAAGAGCGATCAGCAAGAGCACCACACCCACAGCGAGCGGAACGTGCCGTTCCATGAATGGTCCTCCTACGTCAATGTCAAACTGAAAGGTGTAGTGGTCCGCATTCTGGGCAAGCGTGATGGGCCCCATCGTCTCGCCGTGGTAGGACGCCGAGACTGTCACCACGGCTTGCCGGTCCGAAAGCTGGATGAGCCCTCCTGCATTGGTGTTTTTCGCGGTGCCGGCGGGCTTGCCGTTTACCGTGAAGCTGACCGTAGCGCCAGGAAGCGGGCGTCCCGCTCGGTCTCGAACGGGGATGACGATCGTGCGGCCCAGAGGATTGGCGGCGGACATGCTTACATAGAACAAATACGGACGATTATGCCACCGATGTCGCAGTCGACGCACGGCATACCCGTGCTGCCATCCGGGCATCTCGCCAGCGGCGGCGCGAAGAACTTTAAGTGGGGGTTGTGGGGGAAGCGAAAGGTGTACGTGTCCAGCCCCGGCGGCAGCTGAGCGGTCTGCGGCGTGAATTGCGAGAGTCTCGCAGTGACATCGACGACCACGGAAGAATCGGGCACGTGGATCGACGCGCTCCCAGAGTGGCCCGTCTGAACGATCCCCGCTCGCGTGCCGTTGATGGAAAACCAAATAGCAGCGCCTTGGATCGGATCGCCGGCCGGGTCGACCACGCGAATCACGACGCGGCGCCCTGCGGATGGTGCTGGGGTGGGTATCATCGGGGTCACATTAGTATCCTCTTCAGCAACAGTATCCTCTTCAGCAACGACCAGCAACTTGCTTCTTACTATTGAGAGTTGCAAAAGTAATAGAAAGCTAGGACAAAAAAAGAGATGGCAGCTCTGAAGCAATAATGAAGCTCCGGAGCAGGGGTGGCGTGTGGCGGAGGCGGCGCAGTTCGTGGA
>JBEKBJ010000201.1:0-3164 GCA_050015455.1 Binatia bacterium | reverse complement strand
AGGTGTGTCCATGGACTATCTGGCCTACGATCCAGCCCACGATCGCGTCTGGGTGCCGGCCGGCAATACCGGCAGCGTCGTCGTCGTGGACGCGGCCACCGAGCGGGTCGCGACGGTCGCGGGCTTCCCCACCGCCGAGATGGAGCGGCACGGCATGAAACGCACCGTTGGCCCGAGTTCCGCCACAGCGGGTGACGGCGTGGTTTATGTCGGAAATCGCGGCGATGCCAGTGTGTGCGCGGTCGACGCAACGTCCCTGCGGATGGGCCCGTGCCTCAAGCTCGACTCCACACCCGACGGGCTCGCCTATGTCGCGTCGACGAAGGAAGTCTGGGTTACGACTCCGCGCGACAAGTCGATCGTGGTCATCGATGCAGCCACGGCCGGGGCCTTGACGTGGAAGGCCAAGGTCAGCTTGGATGGGCAGCCTGAAGGCTTCGCGGCCGACGACGCACGCGGCGTCTTTTACACCAACCTCGAAGACAAGGATCGCACGCTAGCCATCGACATCCGGAGACGGCGGGTCACGAGAACGTGGCTGCCGAGCTGCGGTGAGGACGGCCCGAAGGGGTTGGCGCTCGATCAGCGCCTCGACTTCCTCTTCGTGGCCTGCCGAGATCGGGTGATGGTCCTCGACGCCGGACACGACGGGAAACGGCTGTCGACCCTCGCCGTAGGCGACGGCATCGACAATATCGACTACGTCGAGCCGCGCCACGAATTGTATGCGGCGGCGGCGCGCGCCGCCACGCTCACCATCGCGCGCCTCGATCCTCAAGGCGGACTTACGCCCGTGGCCATCGTGGCGACGGTCAGCGGAGCGCGCAACGCGGTGGCCACCCTCGCGGGCACGGCCTATCTGACGGACTCGGCCGGGGGCAGGATCCTCGTCGTCGCGCCCGCCGTATCACCCTAACGGCTGCCTGCGCCTCATGGATTTTCTTAGTGACTCCGTTCGCTGCGCAGACGCGCGGGGTGCTACGTCGCAATCGCCGAACACGACGATCAGGCAGGGCGGGACCGACGCGACTCTGCTGACGTACATGTCCGCTGCGAGGGTCCTGATTCAAACGTTAACTTGCTTGAGCCAACCATTCCCGGCCCGGCCGGCTTCCGTATAGCTTCCGCCCTTCACAGCGGCCCGTCGCACGGCGCTTGCGCACGCGCGCGGCCGAGCCACGTGCCTCCGCACGCCTGAGCGCCGCGCGCGGTACGCCGGCACCCGGTGTGCCGCCCCCGCCGTCGCCGCCGCGCTCCGGCGACGCAGCGTGAACGGCCTGTTCACACGTCGCGCTGCCGGACCGCTAGGCCGCGAGCCCCTGCAACCCAACACGCCGAGAACGGGGGTGAGCAACGGGCGCGTAACTGCAAGTATTTCCCAATCCGTGGCTCCACGGCCGACTTTGCGCTATACGACTTGAGCAGAGTGGAGTGAGGATGGCCATCGCAGTCAATCAGGATCGCATCCGCCGAGCGCAGGAACTCATGATCAACCAGGGACTCGCCGCCCTGATGATCATGAATCATGATGACCACCGGTACTTTTTCCGCGACACACGCGTGCAGCCACGCGCCATCATTCCCGTCGTGGGACACCCCATCTTCCTCTGTTTCGCCGCAGAAGAGCCGGAGTTGCGCCGGGAGCTCGGTGACGAAGGGGTCAAGGTCTTGACTAACGTAGGTGAACAGATCTTCAGCGTGCGAGATACGTTCCACCGGTTGTTCAAAGCGCCACCGCCGGGGATCTCCTTGCCGGCGGGGGGCAAGCTGCGGGTCGGCATGCAGATGTGGTTTGCGACGCCGGCATTTCTGGTGGATTTGTTTCGAAAGGTGAATTTCGAAGTGGAGCTCGTCTCGTCCGACCCCGTCATGGATGAACTTCGCATGGCCAAGGAGCCGCAGGAAATCGAGCTCATGCGAAAGGCCCAGTCCATCGCCGCAGTGGGGATGAATCGTGCCAGGGAACTCCTGCGGCCCGGGGCAACGGGCCAGGAGATCGCAGCGGAAGTGCTCTACGCGATGATGAAGGCGGGTGCGGAGGGTACCAGCACGCCCATTCACGTCAACAGCGGAATCCGCAGCTGCTGGACTCACGGCAGGATCGACCGGTGTGCGCTGAACGAAGGGGATCTTGTTGTCATCGACCTGACGCCCGAGTTCGATGGCTACTGCGGCAACCTTGCGCGCACTTTTGTCCTCGGCAGACCGGACGAGGTCCAGGGACGACTCCTAGACACCTACCGGGAGATTTGTGAAGTGACTCGGCAACACTTGCGGCCCGGCATCACCGTCGCCGAGCTCGACGCACTGGGACTGGAGATCTGCACCCGGCGAGGGCTGGCGGAGCAGCATCTAAATGGCATCTCCCACGGCATTGGCCTGCGGTTCGAAGAAACACCGGCATCCACGATCATCCCACAGCATCGGAAGGTGGCGCTGCGGGAGAACATGACCGTGACGATCGGGCACACCGTCCTCGCCATCCCCGGCGTCGGCGGGGTGCGCTTCGAGGACGTTTACCTTGTCACGCCTGATGGAGGCCAAGCTCTGCATCCCTATCCGATGGACTCGGCGGTGCGATGAATAGCGATGTCGTCCTTCTTCCTGCGTGTGCACACTAGCAACACTCCGCCCGGGAGTCGGCCCAGCCGCAGCCGCGCATCCGACGGCCTGAAGTTGGTTGCCACTCGCGGGCTGGACTACGCTGCGGCTGAGCTTCGGCCTTGATGCAAAAGGAGAATCCGAGGATCACGTCTACTATCAGGGCCTTGAATTCCTGGAGCTCCGCGACAGCGTCGCGGTTGCGCGTCTGCATCAAGGAAGCTGAGATGAGCGAGAGAAGACCGAACAGGAGCCATCCAGCCGACGCGCATGAAGCCGCGCGCCGCTGATGGCCGGCGTTGAGCTTGTAGAAAGACCCAACGAGGCGGGCCCAAAAACCGAAACTCGCGACATGACGAATCGAAATCAGAAACGCACCACATTTGGCTAAAATGTTGGGAAACGTGGCCAGAGGAGCGCTACGCGCGTTTCAGGGTCGATCTGAAGGTGGACTTTCGCACTTTCTGACAGGGCCTGTCTAGGTGCCGGGGGGCGTAGGGATCAAGGCTATGTTGCGTAGGCGAGCGCGTCGATGAAAGGGGCGAGGAATTTCGGTGAGAGCG
>JBEKBJ010000200.1:0-3180 GCA_050015455.1 Binatia bacterium | reverse complement strand
TGAACTCGCCGGGCTTAGCCTTGAAGTCGGTCTTGGCGCACTCGTCGGGCGCAACGATGCCGGCACTGAGGATCGTCGCGATCGGATACCAGATGTTCCTCTCCTTGTCGTTCTCTTTGGCGGCATCGCAATTGACGTAGGTGTCCATGCCCATGCCATAGGTGGCCTTGACGGAGATCTCTTTGGCGTCGGCGGGGAGAGTGACGACTACCGTGCCATCGTCATTGATCTTGACCCACTCGGGATGCAAGGTGTCGTGGTGATCGACGCGCACGAGGAAGTTGGAGGCCTTGACGGGCAGGCCGGTTTTGCCGTCGAGCAAGCGAATGGAGATTGTCCTTGGGGTTTGCGAGTGGAGGGAAACGGAGAAGGCGGTTACGAGAGCGAGTATGAAGAGAGCGCGAATTCTCAGCATGGAGCCGTTCCTCACTCTTGAATTTACCAAGAGGAGTACGGCTGGCCGTCAGAACCCTGCTCATCGGAACCAGAGTGAACATCGCTGATGCCGGGCTCGGTCTCGTCGACGGAGTACATGGCGTCGCTGGTTTCAGTGACCCAGGAATCTTTGCTGTGGGTCATGGGATCTTCGGGGATGGCCTTGAGGTAGCCTTCCTGGACCAGATCGTCGAGCGTCTGCGGGGCCTTCTGCTTGTCCATGGTGTAGGAATCGATGGCCATGCGCATGGTCTGCAGGTCTTCGCGCAGCACTGCTTCGCGCGCGTGCTGGACCGCGGCTGTGAAGCGGGGAATTGCCATCGTGACCAGGATGCCGATGATCGCCATGACAATCAGCAACTCGACGAGCGTGAAGCCGGATTGTGTGTGCCGGTTGCGCAAATCTTAGCTCCTAGCCTCTAGCCTATTCCGCTTCGCGTCTTCCATGCCATTTCTCCGTAGCGTCTCACTTCACGCTTAAAGCACCCCTACCACAATCGAGCTAGAGGCTAGCAGCTAGAAGCTAGAAGCTTGCCTTTCTCACCACGTTGAGTATTTCGTGCCGTCGAGCCCCGTGCCCTGAGATTTGGAGTAGACATCAAATACGCTTTGGCCGCCGTAGGAGTCGGAGTCGGGATCGTCCTGCATGGAGCGCATTCCCCAGTCGGTATTGCCGGTCATGGGATCGACCGGAATCCTGCGGAGGAACTTGAGCTTCTTGCCCTGCACGTCGACTCCGTTGACCAGTGTCTCAAGATCGGGGGGATAGTTTTGACTCTCGACCTTGGTTTGGAACGCGCCGCGGTCGGCAGCGTCCTTATATTTGTCGATGGCGTCGCGCATCATCCAAAGATCGTAGTGCAGTTCGCGCTCCCTCTGGCGCTTGACCTGGAATCGCACGAGCGGAAACGCGGCCATGGCCAGAATGGTGAGGATGGAGCAGGTGACGATAAGTTCGACGAGTGTGAGGCCGCGCTGATTCGCCCGACGGAGACCGGCTCTGCGAGCAACAACTCCGCGGGAACTCCGCTCGCTTCGCCTAATCGGAATGGGATGCAGAAGGCTCATCGGCGCTGCTCCCTACTTGACGACGATGCTGGTTTGGGCGCTCGTGGCGGGCATCTGCTGCTGCGCGCTGTTGACCACCGAGGCACGAGCGATGGACAGGTCGCTGGGGCCCGGGGCTTTGGCCTGGAAGGTGAGGACGCAGACCACTCCCGTGCCGGTGACTCCGTGCGTGCCCGGGGGGCGCGAGATGCCGACGACCAGATTTCCCGCAGGCTGGTCGGTGTGAATGGGAGGCGCGGCCTGACCGTCACGGCTGAGGAAGTCGCCGCCAGAGACGTTGACGAGCTGGAGCTTTGCAGCATCGTAATGGAACTGAAGTGCGATGGAAGCGACGTCGGTGGCGCCGTTCAAAACGACGGGAACCTGGAAGGTGGCGCCGGAGGCCGGCGGAGCTGTGGGTGCGTTGAGCGCGAAGGCGGCGCCAGTAGCAGCGGCCGGTGGGGCGGAGGGCGATGCAGTCACCGGAGCTGGCGGGGCAACTGCTGGAGCCTGCGAAGGCGCAGCCGGGGAGACGACCGGCGCGGCGGGCTGCGTGGGCGGCGGGGCGGATGGTTGCGGAGCGGGCGCGGGAGCCGCGGCGGGTTGTTGTGCAGCGGGTTGTTTGGCAGGAGGTTGTTGAACGGTGGCCTGCGCGGCTGGCTGCGGACCCCCGCTGGAAGCCATGTCGGAGCGTAACTGCGCCAGCATCGCTGGGGCGGCCTCGATGGCGCTTTGGGCGGGAACCGTGCCCACCGCAGGCTGGTTCATCGCGGCGGGTTGGACAGTTGGCGCGGGGGGCGCGGCCGGCGCGCCGCCCGAGTCGGCGTGGCGCAGATCGATGGATTGCCCTGAGCCGGTATCGATGACGCGCAGATTGGCCTGATCGAGTTCCTGCGAGCGGACAATGTGCGGCACCACGACGAAGACGATATCGTCATCCTGGATCTGGCGGTCCCTCGAGCCGAAGATGTACTTGAGAACGGGAATCGCACTCAGGCCGGGAATGCCGGCCCAGTTGTTCTCTTCCTGCTTGTTCTGGATGCCGCCGAGAATGCTGGCCTCGCCTTCGCGCAGGCGGATGGTCTGGTCGACGACGCGCTGGCTGATGATGGGCTCGGTGACGCCGCTGATGGTTTCAGTGCCGCTTTCGGCGGAGACCTCAATCTTGATCTTGAGGGTAACGTCGTGGTCGTAGTGAACGCTGGGCGTCATCTCGATGTTTACGCCCACGTCCTGGTACTGGAACTGCGTGTTGACCAGCGAGCTCACGAGCGCGGTGGCGGCGCCGGTTTGATAGGAGCCGGTGGCAATGGGAATGCGCGAACCGATTTTCATGGTGGCCTTTTGATCGTCGGTGGCGCGAATGCGCGGGCTCTGCAGGACCTTGGTGTTGTTGTCGGTAAGGAGAAGATTGAGCGTGGCTGAACCCACGGTCATTGCAAAATCTGTGGAGTTGAGGTGGGCCAGCGTGTAAAGCGTCGGGCTTGTGGTGGTGGTGCCGGTGCCGGTGCCGCTGGCTGCAGTGCCGGAAGTGCTGCAACTGTTGGTGGCCGAGCAATTGGGCTGAAGGGCGACGCCGATGCTGCTGGGCCAGGAGATGCCCAGGGTCCGCTCCCAGTTTTTGCTCACCTCGAGGACGGCGATGTCGACGACAACTTCGCCGCGCGCCTTGTCGAGGTCG
Organism: Binatia bacterium; assembly: GCA_050015455.1. Taxonomy (GTDB): domain Bacteria; phylum Desulfobacterota; class Binatia; order HRBIN30; family HRBIN30; genus JAGDMS01. The sequence continues at coordinate 17 of JBEKBJ010000200.1, read as the reverse complement.
TCAATGAGCTGCTGCGC
>JBEKBJ010000199.1:0-3834 GCA_050015455.1 Binatia bacterium | reverse complement strand
TCTTTTTCGTGTGCAGTATCCGCTCACCGTGTTGTGGCGATTTGATCAGTTCCTCGGGAATGTCGACAAGGGTCTTGTTGTGCAGAGCGCCGCGGTCCTTCTCGGTAAAGAAGTCCGCCTCCTCTTTCGGGAACAAATCGTAATCGTTCTTTCCGACCAGGTCGGGACGCCGGTACCCGAGGATCTCGGCGCCCGCGCGGTTAAACAGCACGTACTCCAGGTTCTTGGCTTCCTTGACGAAGACCATGTCGGGGATGTTCTCCACGATGGAGTCGAGGAATAAGAAAAGCCGTTCACGCTCGCTCTCCGCCCGCTTGCGCGCGTCGATATCTTCCATGACGCCGATGAAGTACTTCGGTTGGCCGGAGGGTTCCCGTACAAGGGACACCGTGAGATCGATCCACACGATCGAGCCATCATTGCGCAAGTAGCGTTTCTCCATGGAATACGTCTGGATCTTTCCGTCCAACACGTCGCGCATGTAGCCCACATCTCGGTCCAGGTCGTCCGGATGGGTGATGTCTTGGAACGTCCGCATCCGCAGTTCCGGCTCGGTGTAGCCGACGATGTCGCAGAGCCGCCGGTTCACCCGCAACCAGCGGCCCTCAAGGTCCACGTGTGCAATGCCCACGGCGGCCTGCTCAAAGGCCAGAGGGTTCCCGTACAAGGGACACCGTGAGATCGATCCACACGACCGAGCCATCCTTGCGGAAGTAGCGTTTCTCCATGGAATGCGTCTGGATCTTTCCGTCCAACATGTCGCGCATGGAGGCCAGATCTCGGCCCAGGTCGTCCGGATGGGTGATGTCCTGGAACGTCCGCGCGCAGAGTTCCGGCTCGGTGTAGCCGACGATGTCGCAGAGCCGCTGGTTCACCCGCAACCAGCGGCCGTCAAGGTCCACGAACGCAATGCCGACGGCGGCCTGCTCAAAGTGGCCGCGATATCGTTCCTCACTCTCGTGCAGCACTTCCTCCACGTGCTTGCGGGCCTCGATATCCTGGAGGGCTTCTTCCAGCCGCTTGCGATCGGTGATGTCCATGACCGCGCCCTGCATGCGATACGGGCGGCCTTTTGCGTCGCAGGTGATACTACTGCGGCTGAGCACCCAGCGGTACGAACCGTCGGCGTGGAGAATGCGGTGCTCGATGTCGTGGGTGCTCTTGCGCCCTTGAAGATGCTCCTGCAGAGCGACGGTGGTCTTGGCGCGGTCATCGACATGGACCAGATCCAACAGTTCCACCAGCGTGATCTCGTTCTCATAACGGCCGAGCAGGCGGTCCCATCCCGATACGAGACGAGCCTTGCCAGTCCGCACGTTGGAATCCCAGACCGCAACCTTGGCGCCCTCAGTCGCCTGCCGCAGCACGCCCTCCGCCGCTCGCCGTTGTTCGCTCTCACACGCGAGATTCACGTGCGCCTGCTTCAGCCAAAACGCCATCGGCAAGGAGAACACAAACAGGACAAACATTGGAATCGTCGAAGGGTGATCCAAGGTGCCGTTCAGGCTCCAAAGAACAAAGGCAAATGCCAGGCTGCTGGCCGCCGTCAGAACGCCTTGGGCGGCGATGCCCCAGGGGAGTATCGCGGCCGTGACCAAGCTCAACATGGCCAGCCGCAGAGAAAGAATCCAGAGGTCCCCGGTCCACAGCCCGTACAGGGCAATGAAGGCGACTAGCTGGACACCTAACGCGACCGACAGACCGAAGACGTGCCGCCGATACCACGGCCGGTGTAATTGCGTCAGAGGTAACGCCAAGATGCACAACTCGACGCCGTTGAGGAACGGCAGCGATAATGCGGCGTGCCGCACGAGGTGGCTAGCGTTAAGCAGCCACAGCACGATTGCCCCTGCGATTGTCGCCCAAAGGCACACACGCCCACGCTCGATGATTACGCGCTCTTGGTGCGCGCGAATAACGGCATGTGAACTGCTAGCGAACCCCGCCGTCATCTCGTCCTTCAGATCCTACGCGGCCATGCCGCCGCAGTGTGTGTCTGATCCATGCCCTATTATTCGATATTTTCCAGATGGCCGGCACACCAACCTGTCTCGGGACGCCAATAACCCACTTGGGAGGCTGGTACAATCACCTTCGCCTGGTCGCGTAAGGAACACTCAAGATGTCCGGAGGCATTGGCATTCAATGTAAGCGGCAGACCAGTCCGTTCACTCCAAAGGATGAGATTTCCTAGCGCACGGCGAACTGCCCGCCGCCTGGTCGTGCGCAACGACGTCAGGCTGCCGCGCGCCGACCTGGAGCCGCCGGTTGGTACATCGACGACGTCGTCAGGCGGCCTGCACCACCGCTACGAGTGGCGCGAAGCCGCTTGACGCAGATGGAATTTTGGAAAGGCACAGGCGCCGTCCGACCCGGGCCACGCGGCCAACGTTCACCCCGAGGCCCTGTGTCGGCGACTGCAACGACGACGGCACCGTGACCGTAGACGAGATCCTTACGATGGTGAACATCGCCTTGGGCAACGCGCCGGTCACTGCGTGCGAAGCGGGCGACGCCAACCAGGACGGCCAGATCACCATCGACGAGATCCTCACCGCAGTCAACAACGCGCTGAACGGCTGCTGAGAAGCCGCACGTATTTGCCTTTGAGCTGAAGCCAGAGTCCAGTGGCCAGCGAGTTACGCTCGTTGACCTGATGGTGCCTACGAGAGGGCACTCGTGGAGGATGGCGACGCTGATTCGAGCAGAAGAGTCTATAACCTAACGTGCCTTATGTGCTAGACTTCGGGCCTATGCGCACCCAAAACCACCCCAAAACGGCCCTGATTCCCCCCAGTAATCTACAACATAACGTTCCAGCCCGGCTGGCGGGGAGATTCGAACGGACCTGCTGATTACGAATGCGTGGAAGGGCTTCACCTACGCCAACCACGTGCAAAAAGCGCCGATGAAATCAGCGTTCGCTGTCCGAGCAGCGTGCGAACTTCGGTGGGCGAACAACGAATGAGTACGCACCCGAGCCCACCTAGTCAGTCTCGGCAAAATCGGGAAACGCGAGTTGCTGGAGCTTGGCGAGGGCTGTTCGTGAGCAGGGCGCAATGGTCCGCCATAGTTTCAACTCGAAACGGTCCTGTGAACGCAGTTTCGTGCGCCAGCGCCAGATCCGTGCTCTCCCTTCCCCATCCCAATCTTCTCGAGCCACAAACCCAAGGCCTTCGTAAGCATTTCAAATAAAGCAAGTTCTTGGGAAGGGTCCGATAGGCGCAAATCCTTCACGTAACTCAACTGAGCAAATCGGCGTATCCACGGGCCAACCGGCTCGCAGTTTGAGGTCAGTCAGCCTAGAAAGCGAGATGACAGCGCGTCGTTCATCGGCGCTCAGCCATCTCCAAGTCTGGCGTTCCGACGCTCGGAGATGGGGCTTTATCGCCTGCTCGTAATGCCGATCCGTGCGAATGCCGATACTCAAGCCACGAGCCTTCTTGACCTTCGCTTCCAATTTCTTCGCCTGGTCGAGTGTAAGTTCATCTGGAACATCGATACCGGCAGCCACTAATCGTCGGTAATCGCTGATCAAGGCATCCCGAGGAAAGAGACGCCTGTGGTCGTGAAAGCGGATAAGAGTATCGAGATCGGCAGCCGTCTTCACCGCGTTTGCATACCGAAGGTCGGCCGCTATACGCATCAATTTGCCGTGTGCGTTGGCAAACACCCACGTCACCCAAGCACCCCGTCCGATTGGACGCCTGTCGACGATGCCGGTTCCGGAAATTCTGACCGGAAGAATTCCGGAAATTCTGTCCGGTCTTCGAAAGGAGACCGGAGATGAGAGCAGAGAAGGAGGAGGCGTTTGAAAACGTCGGTGCACGGCCG
>JBEKBJ010000198.1:0-3188 GCA_050015455.1 Binatia bacterium | reverse complement strand
AAATCATCTCCCTGGCGAAGCCGCAGGCCCACCGCGTCGAAACCTGTCGAGTCCTTGATCAGCCGCAGCAGTTCGCTGGTCAAGGAGGACACGTTGCCGGGACGGTTCAACAATTCCAAGGCATCCAAAGCCAAGCGCTGACTTGCTTCGGCCTCTTTTCGTTCGGTGATGTCGCGGATGATGGCCAGTGCGTAGGTGGTGTCGCTAATCTCGACAAACCGGACGCTGACCTCCACGGGAAAGGTCGAGCCGTTTTTGCGTTGGTGCAGCACCTCGAAGACACCGTGTCCTTCGGCCTTCAAGCGCTCGAAGACTTTCGGGAAATCCGCACGGTCCTGCGGGGCACGCAGGTCCACCGCCTTCATGCGCTGTAGTTCGGCCAGCTTGTACCCGTAAACCTCCAGGGCGCGGTCATTGGCCTCCACGATTTGCCAGTTCTCATCGGTCAGCACGATGATGTCGTTGGCGCTCTTCATGAGGTGGCCCACGCGTTCGGTTAGGGCCGTCCGCTCGCGCTCGGCGGCGAGCTGCTGGCTGAGGAACTCCTCGCGGCGTTGGCGCCACGCCCTGCTGATGCCCAACGCCACAGCCAACGTCAGTGCCCCGAGGATGAGGCTAATGCTCCACAACCGCCCGCGGATCGGGGCGTAGATCTCGTCCTGATCCACCTTGGCCACCATGAACCATGGCGAATTGGGTACGGGGCGCGTCACCGCGAGGACGCGTGCACCGCGATAATCAACCCCTTCGAGGGCCTCCGACTTGCCTTCCACCGCCGTGGCGGCGGGGAGCTGCGGCCGAGTCAATGGCAACCGCAGCGATAGCGCCGTCCCCTTCTGATGGCGGAGCTCGTTGAGAAACAGAACGTGGTCCCCCTCGCGCCGCACCAGCAACGTCTCCGCCGTCTCGCTGGGCACGGGCCAGGACTGGAGAAGCGGATAGAGGAATCGAGCTGGGTCGACCCGCAGGAGCAGCAGGGCAATGGGTTGCGGCGCAGAAACAGGCGGTGAGATCTGTGTGGGGGCGGGTAAGCTTGGCGGTGCGAAGATGGGGGCGGTGACGTCCAGGCGAATGTCGTCCGGGGTGTCGCCCCGATGCAGGTCGCTCATGGCGGCATGCCCCTGGCGAAGACCTTCGGCCGCATCCCGTTGCTCCTCCACGCTGGGAGGCCCCTTGAGGGGTGGTGCGGACAGCAGGACGTTGCCGTGCGGATCGAACAGCGCCACCCACTCGTAGTCAGAGACCGCCTGCAGAGTATTCAGCCAGTGCGACAACTCGGCTCTGGCAGTTTCCGAGGACGGATCGCTCAGCAACGCTTGCACGGCGCGTGCGGACAACTCGGCGGTGGCGGCAAATGTCGCATCGTCGAGCCGCTCTTTACGCCAGCGAACCATCTGCTGGACTTTGAAGTCGGCCATGGCCTCCAACTCACTTCGCACCTCGCGCTCGGCGTCAGCCAGCTCGGACCGCGCGTAGGTGAGCCCCGTCGTCCCGATGCCGGCGATGAGCGCCACAAACGCGGCCACCATCATCCGTTCCGACCGGCGGAGCCGACTGGTGGCACCGCCCGTCGCTTCGCCGACGAGCAGGCGCAGCAGCCACGTGCCCGGCTCCACGACCACTAGCAGTCCAGCACCAAGTACCGTGAATTCAAGGGCGCTCAGCAGCGCCATGGGGATGTACCCCGTGCCGTAGAGCAATGGCCCGCTCAGCACATAGCCGATCGCCACCACCAGGCCGGTGAACAACACGACCACGGCGAGTGCGGCTGCGACGGGCCGCAGCAGCGACCGACGGCCAGCGGCGGTGATCGTAATTCCCAACGCGAGCGCGGCAGCCACGAACGCCGCTGCAGTGATAGGCGACATCTGGCCCACGGGGACTCCACCGACCATCGCGCTGGTGCGGGCCAGCCAGATTTCCAAGGGCGGGGTGAACCCGAACGTGAGGGCTATTCCCACGATAGCGCCGGTCGTGGTGGTGATCGCAGCGGCTGTACTCACCACCACCTTGGTGGCCGGGCGATCCGGCCAGCGAGCCAGTGTGAACAATGCGCCGCCTACCAGCACAAACAGCCAGGCCGTGCTGGGCGCCATCGGTTTGTACTCCGGCCCGAAGGTGGCGAAGCTCCATTCTCCGAAAAGCCACCCGATGGCGACCACCAGTGCCGGGCCGCCAGTCATGACGGCGCACAGCTGCGCGACGCGGCGAGCGATCGTTACGATGCGCGGGCCCAGTTCCATACAATCACACCAGCGGTTGTATTGGCGGCCACCAGCAATACTCGTGTCATGTCTAAATGCAAGCGGTATTCTCGTTGGAATGAAGGCCTTCCACGAGAAGCCACACTCGGGGATGGTCGTCCATCCAGAACGATAAGCTTGCGCCAGCCGGCACTGCGTTTCAAACGTTTCGTCGTGTGCGGACCGGTCCCATGTCGCATCCCGGTCAGATATTGCGCTCGTGCTGTGCGGCGGCTTGGCGTCTCGAACGCGAGATCAAAGTCTACTGCGGCATGCGGTTCCTGATGGGGAACGCCGACGCCGTGAAGCTGGCGATCGACCTCTACGCCAACCAGGTCAACACCGAGTGGCGGCTCGGCTGGCCGCCGTGCTGAGCGTCTGCCAAAGGCGATTACAGGCCGCAGGCCTTCGCTGTCTTAGCCCGCCACCCGTGACGGCACCCAGACGCGGAACGTCGAGCCTTGCCCGACGTTGCTTTCGGCGTCGATCGTGCCCCCAAGCACATCGAGTACCCGGCGCACGATGTACAGCCCCAAACCGACACCGCGGTGCTGGCGGGTCATGACTGGCTCGCCTTGGCGAAACGGCTCGAAAATCACCGGCAGCATCTCGCCGGCAATGCCGACCCCGGTGTCGGCTACCGTGATCTCCACGCCACCATCACGCGCGCGCAACCGCACGACGACGCTGCCCGCATGGGTGAACTTGATCGCATTGCCGATCAGGTTCTTGAGCACCACCTTCAACTTCACCGGATCGCTGCGCAGCTCCGGCAGCTCCGGCGCAACATCCCACGCGAAGTCCACGTTGGGGTTTTCCCGGAGCCCGGAAATCTCGGAGTCCAACTCGCTGACCAGATCGGCCAAGTCGATGGCCTTGACATCGAGCTGCACCTGCCCGGTGTCGAGACGGCTCAGGTCGAGCGTGGCAGTGATCAGCTCGAGC
>JBEKBJ010000197.1:0-6522 GCA_050015455.1 Binatia bacterium | reverse complement strand
AGCCGCCTACCGACAACAATGCCTCCGCCGACTCCAACGCAATGCGCGGCAATTCGGACTCACACTGGTACCCGCCACCGCTTCGAACGTCTAGGTTCATTGGTAGCCTGTCGAAGCATGAGCTTGTCGAAGCATGGGCCTCCACAGCTCTCCGATCTCTTCACAGCCTCGTCGCCCCGCAATCAAAAACCGCTGGACAAGTCTGACCTAAGTCGATACCCTTCGCTCGGATGGTGTGCGGCGGCATGATGCGGCGGAAGACTTCCGTTCTGCTCCCCTTCGCGTCCGCGCTTGTCTCCATTCTGGCGGCGTGCGGACCGCCGGCGGGCAACCTACGAGCGCCAACCGAGAGCGCACAAGCGGAAAGCGCTGTTCCATCCGCCGAAGTGACCGGAGGTCGGGAGTCTGTCCCGGCTCAGGAACTGGCGCGTGAGCATGAACTCTCCGCCGCGCTGCAACAACTGGTGGAGGAACGTACTAGGGACGTCCAGCGCCTGCGCGCCGAGGTCGAACAGCTCCGCCAGCAGGAAACCGACCTGCGTGCCGCCCTTGATCGTGCCCTGGCGGCCGGGAAGACAGGGAGCGCGGGATCGGCCGGTTCCGAGATCGCCGCGGGCGGCACTGCGGCCGATGCGGCGGCGACGCAAGAAGAGAAGAACCGCGAGACGGCAGCGGCGGAGAAAGCGCGGCAGGAATCCGAGCAGCAGCACGCGGCGATGATCGCGCGCCTACAGGAGGCGCTCACACAAGAACAGCAGCGCCGAGAGCAAGTCGAGACCGAGCTGTCACGATTAAAGCAAGAGACCTCGTCGCCCCCATATGGCGAGAATCACGCTGGAGAAGCCGATCTGCGGGCGGCCAAACAGCAGGTGACCGAGCTGCGTACCGCGCTCGAGCAGGAGCGCGCCGCACGCGAGCGCTTGGCGGAGGATTTCCGTGCCCTGCAGCAACGGGCGGAGGCCGAGAACGCGGGCGGCCATGCAGATGCAGAAAACGCGCAACTGCGGCTGCAGCTCAAGCAGCTCGAGGACGAGAAGCAGAGCATTGCGGAGAGCTTCAATCGCAGCCTTGCCGAGAGCCAGCAGCGCGCCGCGGAACTGGAAGAGCAATTGACGAAGGCCCGGGCCACGGAACAGGCCGACGCGGGTTCCGACGGCAAGCTCGCCGACATCCGCGCCGAAAACGCAGCCCTTCGCGCTCGTCTCGACGAGGAGCACCGGCACACCGAAGAGCTTGCCGGCAAGCTGAAGGTCGCGATGCGCGTCACCGATCTGATCTTCAAGATGCGGGCGCAGCCCAAGTGAGTTACGCCTCGCGGGGAGGCATGGGGCCGGCGGGCTCGCCGCCGTACATTCCATGGGCAAGAATGAGCTGGCGCGCTTCTTCCCGCAGGTGTGGGAGTTGCGTCCAATAGACCGCGCCGCCCACCATGCAAACCATGCCGCCAAGCGCCACGGTCCACGGCGCGCCCAGGCTGTGCCCCAACGTTCCGGCGATCAGAGAACCGAGCGGCGCCATGCCCATGAACATCATCGAGTAGACGGCCATCACGCGCCCGCGCAGCTCGTCGGGCACCATGGACTGCACAAGCGTGTTGCAGGAGGCCATTTGCAGCATCATGCAGTAGCCCACCGGTGCGAGCAGCACGGTGGAAACCCAGAACGAGCGGGAGGCCGAGAACAGAATCAAGCTGCCGCCGAAGCCCAAGCAAGCCGCGGCCGCCAGGCGCCCCAGACCGCGGACGCTCGTGCGCGCCGCCAGCGTCAGCGCCCCCAGCACGGCGCCCACGCCGGTGGCGCCCATCAGAATTCCCAGACCGCGCGCGCCGTGATGCAGCACTTGGTCGGCAAAAATGGGCATCAACACGCTGTACGGCACACCCATCACGCTCACCACTCCAAGCAACAGAATAATTGCCAAGATAGGGCGGGTGTGACGGACGAACTGGAATCCTTCCACCACGTGCTCGCGGGCTGAAAGCTTGGTCTCCCGCGCGCTTCGCGGCACCAGGTGCATCATCAGCAGTCCGGCGATGACAGCGATGTAGCTCAGGCCGTTCAGCAGAAAACACCACCCTTCGCCGACGCTTGCCACCAGCAAGCCCGCGACCGCCGGCCCGACCACACGTGCGGCGTTGAACATGGAGGAATTCAGCGCAATGGCGTTGAGCAAATCCTCTTTGCCGACCATCTCGACGAGAAACGCTTGCCGCCCGGGGATGTCGAACGCATTCACGGTGCCGAAGAGTGCGGCAATCACCAAGATCTGCCAGATATGAACGTGCCTGCTGAGCGTCAGCGCAGCCAACAGCAGGGCCAGCACCATCGCAGCTGTTTGCGTGGCGACAATGACCCGGTGTCGGTTGAACCGGTCCGCCACCATGCCACCGATGGGCGCCAGCAAAAACACGGGAATCTGGGACACGAATCCGGTCAGGCCGAGCAGAAAGGAGGAATTGGTAATGCGATAGACGAGCCAGGAAAGCGCAACGGACTGCATCCATGTTCCGATGAGTGAAATCAGTTGCCCGCAGGCGAACAGGCGGAAGTTGCGGTGGCGCAACGCACGGAAGACAAGCCGGAGGCGTTTGCCTGAAGCGGGTTCAGGTGAAGAGAGGTTCCTCGTATGGTGTCGTCTCATGGCGCTCGCCAGCTCGTGTCCATTGGTACTTCAACCTGAGCCCGGCGTGAAGAGCGGTAGAATCAGATCCTCAGCCGTTCGATTGTGCGCAGCGTATATCCCCACGGCCTTCCGCGGCGTCCGCTGGCGGGAAGAAGCAGTGTTCTACAAGGTCCTTTCCCGGTCCTCTTGAGCGAGTGGCGAGAGCAGGGAGCTGGCGAGTGGGAAGCCCTCGGCAGCATCTCGGTCCCGACATGATCGACCGCACACTGCGGAAGTACGTGACGGAGACCGGGCTGCATCGTGGTTTTTCGGCACATTCGATGCGGAGGACGTTCTCACGATATAATCCGCGATGGATGCCCGTCTTCCACTGTGACGTCCAGCCCGAAAATGGGAACCCCAGGAACCCTGACCTACTCACGCAAGCGCCACGAAACCGACAAAACCCGGCGTGATCCGGCAGATAGGCAAAAGAGCGGGCACCAGTTTCCGGCAAGCCAGATCTCCGGCCCCGCCGGAGATGGCGAACACGGTCGGTTCGAGTTGGTCATTCGTTTTCGTAGGTCTCACTCCTTTTCAGTTTGCGGATCGTTCGCAGTTCCGCGCGGCGCTCCTTGCTCGATTCGGTATAGCTCAGTTTCAGCGACTCGTCGGCCACTCCCTGAGTTTGACCTTTTCTCCGGGCCGCACACGGAATCCTTTGAATTGATTTTCATCTTCATTCTTTCGGCAATGCCCGCCGCGTTGTTCGCGTCTGTTTATTTATGGGGTTCATCTTTCCGAATCTCCCGCTCCGCCTGCCCCCAGTCCTGAACTGCTCGACCGTCCTGGCGGCCTCGTTGCTCGTACAGTTCATAGGCACGCTTGGCGATCTGCGGGGTCAGATCGACCGGTTTCTTGGCCACGGCGTTAAGAACGCGCCATTTGATCATCGCGACTTTCAGGGCATCGTTGACCACGAGGCACGAGACCATGGCATAACCGAATACTGTGAGCGTCTGCCACCAGGGCAATGGCATGAGTCCCGGAAGACCCACGAACGTCAGGACGGTGCCCGCGATCGCCTCGGCCGCGAGGGTTGACAGGAATATCTTGCTGGGCAGCGTCGCCCAGAACCAGCGGCGCTCCCGCACGGACACGATGGAGAATACGGCAAAGTAGAGCAGGATAAGAAAACTGAACGTGTAAAGGGCATTGTTGTTGGCGGCCAAACCAAAATGCGACCAAGCGATCCACAAGAGGAAGACCGTTTCAGCGACCATCGCGACACCAAGCGCCACGGATACCGCGACGAAGCCTCCGATGTTCCATGTTTCCGGTTTCTTGGATGGCCGGACATGATCGGTGGCAAGGGTGATAACCGCGAAGTCCGTCACGAAGACCAACAGCAGCATCACAAAGGCGGAGATAACGAACTTGCCGGTCACTACGAAGGCGATGGCGACGAAAGCGGCCTTCAGGATTGTCCGGCTGATCTTGTTGATGATCCACGTCAGGATGCGTTGGTAGATTTGTCGCCCCTGCCCGATCAGCGCGACGATGTTCGTCAACCCCGGTTCGGTCAGGACGACGCTCGCGGCACCCTTGGCAACGTCGGTCGCGGTACAGACGGCGATGCCCACTTCGGCCTGGCGCAACGCGGGTGCATCGTTGACACCGTCGCCCGTCATGCCGGTCACGTGCCCCGCGGCCTGTAGGTGCCGCACGACGAGATATTTGTCCTCCGGATACACCTCAGCGAAACCATCGGCGCCCGCCAACAAGTCCACCGCCTCGTTGCCGGCCTGAGCGCCCGCCGTCTTCAGGTCGGCCATGCGCCGGATGTTGGGCAGCCCGACACCTTGGCCGATCTCACGCGCCACCGGCAGTGCGTCGCCGGTGAGCATCTTTACCGGAACGCCAAGGTCGTCCAGAGCAGCGATAAGCTGCTTGGCGTCCGGCCGGGGCGGATCGTAGAGCGTCACCAATCCGAGCAACGCGGAGGTGCCCGTCTCGGGGCCTCGCGCCACCGCCAGCGTCCGATATCCCTTCAGCGCCGATTCGCCGACCCGCGCCTCCAGCGCCTCGATCGCCGGGGGCTTCAGTCCGCAGGCTTGGGCGACCGCTTCCACGGCGCCCTTCATCACCCGCTGTCGCTGCGCGTTCTGTTCGACTAAGGCTTCCGTCCGCCGGTTTTTCGCGTCAAACGGCGCGAAGGAGACCGGCGTGACCGCCGGCCTGCCATCGAAAAGGTGCCGCTCTTTCGCCGCAGCGAGGAACGCCCGGTCAATCGGATCCTGGTTGGCTTCTTTCGACGCGAGGGCGCCAGCGTACAGCACGTCGGCTTCCGTCGCGCCCTCCAACGGGATCACGCCGGTGACGGCCAATTGGTTCATGGTGATCGTGCCCGTCTTGTCAACGCAAAGCACGTCCATCGTCGCGGCATCCTCCGCGGCGCTGAGATGCGTCACCAGCACGCCGCGCTTCGCCAGATCCCTTGACCCGACGGCCATGCTGACCGTGAACATGACAGGGAGGGCGACCGGCACCGCGCTCACCAACAGAACGAGCAGCAGCGGAACCATCTCCAGGAGCGGCGAGCCGCGGACCAAAGACAGCACGATCACCACCCCCAGCAGCGCGCCGACGACGAGGAAGAGCCAACGGACGACCTTGGCCACCACCGCTTCGATGTGGAGTTTCGGCCGCGCTTGCTGCACCAGCTCGGTGGTGCGGCCAAAGTAGGTCTTTACCCCGGTCAGCATCACCACGCCGTTGCCCTCGCCCCGGCGGACGACGGACCCCGACGAGAGCAAGTCGCCAGGCGCCTTGTCGGCGTCCTTCGACTCGCCGGTGAGAGCCGACTGGTCAATGCTCAGCGCTCCGGTCAGAAGTTTGACATCCGCGGGAATGATGTCGCCCGGGCGTGCGCGGACGATGTCACCAGGGACCAGATCCCGGGCGGGAATGATCTGCCAGCTCGCCTCGCGCAGCACGCGCGCACTCACCTGCAAGCGCCGGCGTAGTGTCTCGACGACGCCGGCGGCCCGGCGCTCCTGCACAAAACTCACCACGGCATTGACGACCAGCAACGCGCCCACCAAGGCGAGATCGGCGAAATTTCCGAGCACCGCCGAGACCACCATGATCAGCTCGAGCATCCACGCCGACAGGCCCCAGAACTTGCCAAGCAGCATGAGCAACGGGTGCCCTTTTTGTTCGGCCACTTCGTTGAAGCCGTGCTCCTTCCGACGGATGTCCACCTCCGCGTGCGTGAGCCCGGCGTCGGGGTTCACCTGGAGCACCGCGAGCGTGTCGGAAACCGACGCGGAGGCGATGTCAGGAAGCTTGCCGTTTGTTGGCTTCGAGGGCGCCGGCTCCGCTTCGGATTTATTTGGAGTCGTTCGCACAGTGAACATCCTTTCTGGCACCTGCCTGGTTTACCCCGGTTTGCTTGCTTTGGTCGCGCCCCACTTCCAGTTCCGGATTTCCGGCATGTCTTCGCCGTATTTGTCGATGTATTGCTTGTGCTCGATGAGCTTGTCCTTGAGCTGTTGCTTCAGGTAGATGCCCTTGTCGCCGGTCTGCGGCAAGCGGTCGATGGTGTCCATCACGAGGTGGAAGCGGTCCAGTTCGTTGAGCACCGTCATGTCGAAGGGCGTGGTGATGGTGCCTTCTTCCTTGTAGCCGCGGACGTGGATGTTGTCGTGGTTGGTGCGGCGGTAGGTCAGCCGGTGGATCAACCACGGATAGGCATGGAAGGCGAAGATGACCGGCTTGTCCTTGGTGAAGAGCTCGTCGAAATCTGTGTCACTCAACCCGTGCGGGTGCTCGGTTTGCGGCTGCAGCTTCATGAGGTCGACGACGTTGACCACCCGGATTTTCAGGTCGGGCAGATGCTCGCGCATAATGGAGACGGCG
>JBEKBJ010000196.1:0-3378 GCA_050015455.1 Binatia bacterium | reverse complement strand
GCAGCGGCAAATAGATTCCCAGCGCGAAGACCATGGAAGAGAGGCCGAGCATCTCGAGCACCACGGTGACCATGGCGCCGATGCCGAACAACATATAGGCGACGGGCTGGCCGCTCATGAATCCCGACACCACGGCTTTCAGTGCGGAGGCCTGGGGCGCGACCAGGACCTGCCGCGTGTCGCCGGGCACGGCTTCTCCGAACTGAAAGGCCTTGGCCAGCAGGATGATGGTTAACCCCGCAGTGATTGCCGCCGCGACGACCCCGATAAACTTCACCTTCTCCTGCGCGGAAGGCGTGGAACCGAGCCAGTAGCCGGCTTTCAGGTCGGTAATGAACTGTCCCGAGGCGCACAGGGCCACACAGACCATGCCGGCCAGGGCCATCACGAAGAACATGCCGGTGGTCCCGGAGAGTCCGAACTTCAGCAACACCACCGCGGAGACGATGACGGTCAGCAACGTCATGCCGCTGGCCGGGTTGTTTGCGGTGGTGGCAATGGCGTTGGCAGCCACCGTGGTGAAGAAGAATGAGAAGAGCAGCGTGAGCGCCAAGCCCACAGCGACCACGGTCCACGAAACATGAAGGAGTCCGAAGAAGGCGGCCACTGCGATTGCCCCCAACACCACGCCGAGAAGGATGGTGAGGATGGGAATGTCACGGTCGGTGCGTTCCATGTGCGGCGCTTCGCCGTGGCGGAAGGCGTGCAGTGCGATGCCGAACGATCCGGCAACCACGCGCAGCGACTTGAGGATGCCGACGAGGCCGGCAGTCGCGATGGCGCCGACGCCGATGAAGCGCACGTAATAGCGGTAGATCTCCGAGGCCGACATGTGCGAAATGGGGATGGTCGCGGGATAGACGGTGGCGTCGCCCATGTGGCTGCCGATGAACCAGATCATCGGGACGAGCACGAAGTTCACCAGAATGCCGCCGGCGCAAAAGATCAGGGCAATGCGCAGGCCCATCACGTAGCCCAGGCCGAGGATGAAGCTGACCGCGTCGAAATTGAAGACCATGCGCCCGCGGTCGGCCAGCGACCTCACTGCGGGCACGAACTGGAAGTTCAGGTACTCCTTCCAGACGTGGAACGTGGTGACAAAGAAGTCATAAAGCGCGGCGATGACGGTGGCCTGAAGCAGCAGTTTGGCTTGCGATCCGCCTTTCTCTCCGGTGACGAGGACTTCGGTGATCGCCGTGGCCTCGGGAAATGGGAACTTGCCGTGCATTTCGCGCACAAAGTAGCGCCGCAGCGGAATGAGGAAGAGCACGCCCAGGCAGCCGCCGGCCAGGCAGATGAAGATGGTCTGCACCGGATGCGGGTCGAGGTGGAGAATGTAAAGCGCCGGCACGGTGAAGACGGCACCGGACACCACGGCGGCGGAGGCGCCGCCCATGCCCGTGATGATCATGTTCTCGAGCACGGTGGAGCGCCGCTGGTAGACGCGCGCCAAGCCGATGGCGAGGATGGAGATAGGAATCGCCGCCTCCATTCCCTGGCCGACCTTGAGGGCGGAATAGGCCGACGCGACGCTGAAGACGATACACAGCAACGTGCCCCACAGCACCGCGCGCCAGGTCACCTCCGCTGGCGCCATGCTGGGGGGCACCAGCGGCATGTAGATTTCGCCGGGCTTCAACGGTTGGTAGGCGTTCGCGGGAAGAGACTTGGTTTCGACTTCGGCCATGCAGGAACGAGCCTCCTGACCGGGGCGGACATTTTGACCGTGAACGCGGCCGTCATCGTCGCCCCATCGCGGTCCCCTCGGAAAAAGGGGCGCTATTATCCGTTAGGAAGTCAAACACAGGGTGCGGAGACACGGCAAGGACGGAGGTCACACGGTAGGGACTTTGGAGCAGATCCCCTCATTGATATTGATCGCCGCGGTCAACCCATGCGCTGGGTTGGACGGCTGAGTCCTCGCGTCCATGATGACTGCTCGGCCACCACCGAAGTTCCCGCCAAGCTCCGTATTATAAAGCGCCGGAGCTTATACCTTTGTGGAGAACTCAGGGCTCACTGAGCATGATGGTCGAGGTGCTGCAACGGCGTTACCCTGTGCAAGGACAGCAATTCGGCTGGCACTTTCTTCTGAACGTGATCCCGGCGAGCACATCCGCCGACTCTCCGGGACGCGAGACGTGGGGGCAGTGTCCACCCGCAAGCTCAATCGGATCAATCCCCAATTGTTTCCGCACTTGTTCGCGCCAAAAGTCTGGGCGTAGTGTTCGGTCTTCGCGGCATAAGATGTAGGACGCTGGTACGTCCGGCCAGCTTCGTAACAGACAAGTTTCGGTCAAGACACGGCGGGCATGAATGGCGATGCAACCATCTTGGACGGACTGAATGCTCCGATGCGGGTACGTCAAGACCGCCGGGCATGAGAAAGCAGACGACGTTCGGCTATACTCACGCAATCGGTGAAGATGATCGAAGAGTTGCCGACGAAATCGGCAATATTCTTTGCTCAAGTTTGCCTAAATCGTCTAAGGTTAAAGCGCGTAAGCAGTTGCCAGTACAATGAGATAGTGTTGAAAGTTTTTGCTCAAAAAGAGGGCGCGGTACCCAAGTGGTAAGGGAGAGGTCTGCAAAACCTTTATACGTCGGTTCGATTCCGACCCGCGCCTCCAATCTCTTCCTGCAGTTAGCTGTAACGACTCCATTTAGCTCCGTTCCCTCATTTGCGCTCGGTTGTGCTGGTTTGCGGAAAATCGCGCATCTTTGCGGTTGTAGTTGGCCCAAAGTTGGCCCACTCAATTGATCCTCCCGCTGCTCGGCACTTCCTGGCTCCGCTCTGATGCTGTCATCGTCTCCGCATATTTCACCATCGCCGCCCATTTGTGCTCCGCGGTCGGGTGGACGTAGCGCTGCACGATACGAATAGAACCGTGACCGAGGATAGCCGCCAGCGTCGCAAGATCCACGCCAGCTTCCGCCATGCGCGTTGCAAAGCTGTGTCTCAGATCATAGAGAACGAATGAAAGTGCAGCCTTCGCGCAGACGGCATCATGGGCGTTGTTGAGCCGAGCGATGTGATGGCCCGGCTTGCGAGATGCAGGGAAGATCCACGCCGAGTCGCCGGTCATCCTGCGGGCAAGAATCTCCCGGCTTTCAGGCGTCAAGTCCAAGGCCCGCCGCGCAGCCGCGGATTTCCCCGAGCGTATTTGTAACTGTCCGCGCTCCATATTCACGCGGCCCTGTGGGCTGATCTTTGAATGCAAAAGGGGGCAAAGGTTAATGCTCCCCAGACCGGCCAATTCTCAATGAGTTCTATAAAAAGGGATGTCAAGAAAAAAGTTCTGCCTCGACCGGAGGCGAGATTTCTTTCTCGAGATCCAGCCCACTGAAGTTTCGGTTCTCTGGAGAAGCTTGGCCGAT
>JBEKBJ010000195.1:0-3411 GCA_050015455.1 Binatia bacterium | reverse complement strand
GCGGAATGCGCCCAGCATGGCGCTGGTCATGGCGCCCGAGTGCTGCTTCTCCAACACAGTACGGCTTTGGTGATCGCAATGCGCCTGGGGTCGTCAATACCTTGGAAGACGTTATAGTCCCTCAGCCAGCAACGAATCTTCGTGACGCGATCAACACCAGGTTCGAGTTTGCTTTTCATAGCCTCAATCGCTATGCTATCGCCACTCTCCGCGTGTTTTTTTAGGCTCTTTACGGCCCGTGGCCCGAAATGTCTTATTACGGCTTCAAGGTCAATCATGCCCTGCTCACCCCGCAAAAAACACGCTGATTCACTATCACGCCCGTCACACCGGGACCACGGTAGCGCCTTCCCGGCCAATTTGTCAAATAAGTAATTGCCCTTTTTTGGGTTCCCAGTCTTGCTATTCTGGGAACTGCCGGAAACGGGCGATACAATTAAGGAGCCGCAGCCATGACGATCCCCGCCAGATACGAAAACGGCGTTTGAACTGAGCCGCTCGCGCGGCGGACGCTACGCGTACGTCACGGGTGCAGCCGGTCGCGTAACCAGATAGGTGTGGGTCACAAGGAGGTCCCTGTGACCCAACTTCGAAAGAGGGTGCTCGAGGAACTCGAGCGCCGTAATTACTCTCAAGCTACCGTACACGCGTACGTCAGTGGGATTCGGCGGTTCGCCGAGTACTTCCATCGCTCGCCCGATCAACTTGGCTGCGAGCACGTCCGTAAATATCAACTGCACCTGGTGCAGGAGCGCAAGTTGCACCCCAGGACGGTCATGATCCAGATGGCCGCGCTCCGCTTCTTGTTCCTGAAGGTCCTGAAGCGGCGCTATTCTCGCGACGATCTGCCCCTGCCGAAACTGCTACGGCGGCAAGTACCCACCGTGCTGAGCCGGGACGAAGTGCTCCGGCTCATCGACTCCACCGCGAATTTGCGGCACCGCACGATCCTGATGGCGCTCTATTCCACCGGCATGCGCCGCTCCGAGTTGTGCCATCTACGGACAGAGGACATCGACAAGGAACGTATGGTGATCCGCATCCGCCAGGGTAAAGGCGGCAAAGACCGCGAGGTTCCGCTCAGCCCGAAGTTGCTGGATCAGCTTCGGACCTACTACCGCTCGCTGAAGAGCAAGACGGGCTGGATCTTTCCGAGCCTTCAGAGGCGCCGTTCCGATCAGCCGATTACGGCGAAGGCCATCTGGCACGCCTGTCGCGAAGCCACCCGGCGGGCTGGCATCACCAAGTCCGTCCACCCGCACACGCTCCGCCACAGCTTCGCCACGCATCTGCTGGACAGCGGCGCCGAACTCCCCACCATCCAGATTCTACTGGGACACGCTGACGTGCGCGACACCATGATTTACCTGCATGTCTCCACCCGGAAGCTGCGAGCCGTCCCAAACCCGCTGGACACTCTGGAAATCGCGGGCGAATCGGCGGAGCGGGCCGCGTCATGAGCCGCCCCGTCCTGGAGGTGGCCGACATCTTCCGCACCTGGGCCGGGCGCTTCATCGAGCGCAGTCGCGCCCGCGTCTCCTGGCCGCAGCACAAAGTCATGCGGGCAATCGAACGCTGCCGTACGGCGGCGCTCGGCAGGCACCGCGACTGCTGCACCCGGTGCGGACAAGATCTGGGCTTCTCCTTCAACTCCTGCCGCAACCGCCACTGCCCCAAGTGCCAGACGCAGGCGCGCAACCGCTGGGTAGCGGCGCGCACCCGCGAACTGGTTCCGCTGAACTATTTTCATGTCGTGTTCACCGTGCCTCACCAGCTTTCCGAACTGATGCTGCAGAACAAGCGCGTGCTTTATGAACTGCTGTTCCAGAGCGTGGCCGCCACCTTGCTGGAGGTGGCGGCCAATCCCCAACGCCTGGGAGCCGAGATCGGCTTTCTGGCCGTCCTGCACACCTGGGGACAGACGCTCATCCATCATCCGCATATTCACTGCGTCGTGCCAGCCGGAGGTTTCGCTCCGGGGCGCACGCGCTGGGTGCGCCCCAAGTGCGCCGGCTTCTTCCTGCCCAAGCAGGTGCTCAGCATCGTTTTCCGCGGGAAGTTCACCGACGGGTTAAAGCTCCTCTTCCGGAGGAAGAAACTGGCGTTCCACGGTTCCCTGCGCTGGCTTGAGGAGCCTCGCTCGTTCGCACGATTCCTCCACGCCCTCCACCGGCACAAATGGGTGGTCTATCCCAAGAAGCCCTTCGGCGGACCGGAGGGCGTATTGCACTATCTGGCGCGCTACACCCACCGGGTGGCCATCTCCAACCACCGGCTCCTCGGCATGGAGAATGGCAAGGTCACCTTTCGCTGGAAAGATTACGCCCACGGCGGCAAGAAGCGCAAAATGACGCTGGCGGCCGAGGAGTTCATCCGGCGCTTTCTGCTGCATGTGGTGCCCAAGGGTTTTACGCGTATCCGCCACTACGGCTGGATGGCCAACCGATGCCGGCGCCAGCGTGCGGCGCTGTGCCGGGAACTGCTAGGCGCTGAACCTGCGCCGCCGCTGGCGAGCGGCGACGCGCCCCGGAGGCAATGTCCCCGTTGTGGGGGTCTCGTGCAGGTGGTCGAGATGATCGTTCCCCGTGAACTATCACGTCGGCGGCCAAGCCGAAGACGTGAACCGGATACCTCTTAACGCGCGCATTTTCCTGGCTGGCCACGCGGGCCGGACGACCCGGATACCCAAGGTGTGTCCGCCAGATCGAACCCCGTGTGAACCGAGAGATTCGAGGCGCCCACGACTGGGAAAGCGCGGCTTCGAGCTACACCCCCTCACTACCCGACACGGTCCTTCCACCCGCAGAACATTGCCCTCTGAGTACCAAAACCCAATTGGAAACCCATACTCGCGGCTGCCGCGTCCGCCGCAAACGCGAGCGGCTCACTTCAAACGGCTCTATCGAAAGTGACGCGGCGCTCAGCACTGGCTCACACCCGAAGTCTCCCTCGCCGCGTCACTTCCGATAGAGTGCTAACGTCTTCAGGCCCCTTGGAGACGTGCAGATCAAAGAAGGCACAGTCGTGGCGGTGCTGATTCCGGCTGAGCAGCGACCAACAGGTAAGCGACGCTCCATCAAGGATCTTCCGTTCTACGGCATGTGGAAGGACCGCACCGATATCGGTGATGGCGTCGAGTACGTCAACAAGCTCAGGGACAAACCGCGCGGCTCGGCGCGAGGAACAAACGGGACGTTGCCGGCATCGACTCCCTCATATCAACCTATCCCGTGATGCACATTGACGCCGACATCGGCCGACTCGCATATGATCTCCTCAAGCGGCACGCGAGATCGGATGGCCTGCGCACTTTCGATTCATTGATCGCCGCCACCGCGATCCAGCGGGACTTCGCGCTGGTCACCAGGAACCGCAAGCACTTCGCGATGATCGACGGCTTGCGGCTTGAAG
>JBEKBJ010000194.1:0-3466 GCA_050015455.1 Binatia bacterium | reverse complement strand
GTATGAGCGGACTTTTCGGCCGACCGAGTTTCGCCATGCTGTCTCCTCCCATTGCCTTTATGGGGGAGACGGTCAACCTGTTTATTTCTTCAATTATTTTCTGTTACGACCGACTAGGTACCCGTGGACATAAGTGTGGCGACGAGTAACGTGACCTTCGCCGATATCTCATCCCCTCACCCTGACCCTCTCCCGGAGGGAGAGGGAACCTGAAGGTTACGCTACCGAATTTACGAACCAGTGTACTGGGTTGTAGAGTTGTAGGGCCGGCTGTCCCGGCCGCGTTACACCACATCCACAAGGCCACGATCTGTCGTCAGCAACTCGGCCAATCGTCGGTCGTTTGCTTGGGTACGGTAGTAGCCTCTGCCGCCGTAGATCACCAGGACAACACTCACCAGCACCAGTGCTCCGTCGAAAACGCTCCATTGCGAAATCCCAAAGTAACGGAAGAGCGTCAGGCCGATCGCCATAAAGGCGAGTCCGGTTCGGATGATGGCCAAGTGGGTTCTTCCCCGGGCGAGCTCGGTCCTCTGCAGGGAAAGGCGCGTCCGGGTCACGGCCCTCAAGGTCCGGTTGGCTGCCAGATCATTCCTTTCCTGTGCCAAATCTGTCCGTTGGCGAGATAGATCCGTTCGCTGTTCCGCCAGTGTGGTTCTGCCTTTAGCCAGGTCGGTTCTGATGACGGAAAGCGTCGTCCGTTGCCGTGCCAGTTCGGTTCTGTGGAGCGCAAACTGGGTCCGGTCCTCTGCCATCGCGGTGCGTTCACGGCCGAGATCGGTGCGGATGTGAGCCAGCTCGGTGCTGCGGGTTGAGAGGCGTGTCTGCGCCCGGGTGAGCGAGGTTCTCTCCTGCGCCATGGCGGTCTGGTCTTCGGCATACTTCGCCGTGGCGGAAGAGAACTGCAGGAGATTGGAGGTGGCGTCCGTCCGGTGCTTAGCGAGTTCGGTCTGCTCCTCGGTGAGCGCAACCTGCTTCTCCTGATAACGAGTTGCCTGTTCAATGGAGGCCTTGATCGCTTCGAGCACCTCCAGTGCCTGTGGATCGAGTTTCGCTTCGTCCATCTCTAACCTCCTGTCTCGTCACGCTGTCATGTCAAACGGCGGGGCGTACCCCTCCCGGTACTGGACTTCCGCCACGCCCGGTACCGTCCTGGCAATATCCAGAACGGTCGAGCGGGCGGGATCGGCGAGATACAGCGCCTCCAAAACGACGTGCCCGTCTTCCGCCGTGGCCCCCACCTCGATCTCGGAGGTTTGGGGATTGGCCACTAGGGCTGCCAAGACCTGAGCGCAGAGATAGCGGTTCTGGACGATAGCCAGGGACTCCGGCGTTGGCTTGAATTCTTTTTGTTGCGCCGCATTCTCCAGCATGGAACAGGCGGTGGTGAAGGAGATGCGTTCCAGGTTGATACAGAGGTCAAACAGTGCCGGGTCCCGAAGGTTCTTGCCATACATGAAGCGGGTCCAGCGGCTGCGCTCATCGTCCTGTTGACGGATGCGTTCGCGGGCCTCCCCTTCCGTGAGGTTCTCCCGATCCCTCATCAGCCTGACCCGCAGGTCCACGGGTGCGAGGATTCGGACCCTGACGGCATGGGGGATGCCGGGGAGCAGCAGGTGTCCAGAGTAGCCGAAATAGGCGACATCGCCCTGGACCACATATTCGAGCAGCGCCAGTTGCGTCAGGATCTTGTAGGGCCGCCGTAGGGCGCTGAACTTTCCGTAATCGTGCGCGGCCTTCTCCATGCTAGCGGTGACCCGGTTGGCTAGCTCGCCGTGAGTGTTCACCGCCGCAATCAGGTGCTCCCGGGTCAGGCACTTCCATCCCCCCTCCGCAAGGCATTGACTGATCAGCACGCCGCCCGAGAAGGAGCCCCTTGATATCAAGAGCAATGCCATAATTGTCCCTCCGCACGCCCGTTTGGTCAAACGGCGGCACCGAGCTTGTACCTCCCAACGCCGGCATAGCTCAAGCGTTTGCGCAATTCCGGCTACAAATTCCAGTTGGTGTCTACAAAGAATTGAGGAGTAGGCGAAGCCTCGCTGCCAAGCATGGAAGGGACCTACCGGCATCCCTGCATTGCCGCCACGGGCGGAGGCTTTCGCGGTCGCGAAGCGCCGGGAAATCCACCCGAACACATCTGGCTGTAGGCCGGCAGGGTAACCGCACGCGGCATCGAACAGCGCGGCGGACTTCGGCAAGCCGTGCCCCTCCATCGACGACGCGAGTGCAGGAAAATTCATCACGCCACGTGCGAGGATCGCGGACCCGCACGGTCGTTACCTGGTACCGAGCAACCAGCTGCGGCTCGAGCCGCGGAAGGCAGCGGCCGCTCCTCGTTGTGCATCGGCGGGAACTTATCGCCGGGGTGGCGCGTCTACAGAAGCGAAAGAGCCAATCCCGAGGATTCAAAGAAAGCGGAGCCGGACGTAGGGAGGTTCCCGACATGGAATCGCTCAAGACCATGCAAGCCCACCGATCAGCAAGCGCCGAGCTGCCGCGGGCGTCCAGGCGTGCGCGATCGACGAGCACCGCACTAGGCCGCGGCCTGCTCTTGCTGATCCTGGGTGGGACCATCAGTTGTGCCCCAGTACTGGAGGCGATACCGGTCGACCCCGGTGTCGACTTTGCTGCGCACGCAGCACACCTCGGGTTGGTGGTGGACGAGATGCCGGGTGCGTCGCCAGCGGTGTTGGTGCCGGCTGGCTGGCAATCCTGGACGGGAGGCCCCCGGTTCCTCCTGCAGGCCAATGACAAGACGATTGCTGCGCTGTGGTTCCCGGAATTCGACAAAATGATCGTGCGGCGGACTGCCGATCCCCAAGCACCGCTCATCGGCGAGGTTGACGCCGCCTGGAAGGACGGAGCGATCCGCCTGACGCTCAAACCGGCGACGGGAGCCTCATTCCAAACGGCTGCGTTTGATCGCATCGACGGCAGAATGGGGACGGCGGCACTGGGCCCGCTGGTGTATAGCGTGCTCGACGTGCGGGGCGTGTACCTTGCCGAGCTCCGCGATGCCCAGGGCGGGCCGGCAGGCTGGTTGCGTGCCCAAATCAGTCCCCACCAAGCGGCAACGCACATTTACGACGGTGTCCTGCCTGCCTCGTTGAATGGACCGCTGGCGACGGCGGCTGTCGCGCTCCTTGATTCGGATGTGAAATACATCGAGGATCATGCCGTCAACGTGTACCTCGGCAACTAACGTAAGCAGTTGAGGATATCACAATGATCGGCACTGGGACTCATCTGACTGGACGGGGCGGCCTCCGCGGCTTCATGGTCGCGGGTCGGACCACTCCGCAATCGCCACTGCGATGGTGACTGGCGCTACACAATGGTGCTACCTGCGCCAAGCGAACGTTCCGCCGTCACGTGTGGTCGGTCGGTTGCCGTCGAGCGTCCCTCCGATCCACGAGCGTGCTCCGCCATTGCATCATTCATCGGCAGCTTGACCCACTTCGCG
>JBEKBJ010000193.1:0-3650 GCA_050015455.1 Binatia bacterium | reverse complement strand
TTTCAAGTGGGTGAAGACCGCGGACGAGATTCTGACGAAGATTGCCCGCTTCTGCGCTGACACCGTGGCTCGCCATGGCTGGTCGCTTATTACGCGAATTTAGGTTACGGCCGACTAGGTGAACATAGCGGGCGCTACATGAATGTGGTCAACCACTTCGTCCCGCTCGGCTATGCGGTCTATGGGCTTGACCATATTGGCCATGGCAAGTCTGAGGGTATGCGCGAAGTCGTTGAGCGCTTCGACGATTACACCGACACGCTGACGATTTACTGCAACATGGTCAAAGGCTGGCAGACGGGCAAGCCCGTCTTCCTGCTCGCCCACAGCATGGGCGGGTTGATTGCAACCTATTATCTACTCGACCATCAGGCCGATTTCAGAGGTGCTGTTATCTCTGCACCAGCCATCAAAGTCAGCGCTAGCATTTCACAGGCGGCCATCACCATGGGTAAGATCCTCTCGGTACTTGCACCAAAGGCGGGAGTGTTAGCGCTGGATGTGAACGGCATTTCGCGTGACTCGGAAGTGGTGAAAGCTTACGTGAATGACCCGCTGGTCTTCCACGGCAAGACTCCCGCACGGCAGGCAGCGGAACTTGTGAAAACCATGCTCCGCGTCACAGCAGGGGTAGACAAGATTACTCTGCCATTTATTGTCGTACAGGGCGGTCAAGACAAACTTGTCAACCCTGCTGGTGCGCAGATGCTCTATGACAAGGCCAGTTCCAAAGACAAGACCATTAGAGTCTACGATGGACTGTATCACGAGGTGTTCAATGAGCCAGAACGCTCCCGTGTACTCAAAGATGTGGAAACTTGGCTCGCAGCGCACATCTAACCCAACACGTCCAGCCCTCGTCGGGGCGGACCACACCCACCAAATCGTTGGCGAGGCCCCGAGAGTGGAGGGTCAGGCTTGGGGGCCCCTGAACTAAGACTTTTGCCAAGCAGCATACCGTCGTCGTATGGCTCGGCCGTTGCGAGTGCGGGTCTCTGGCGCGCTCCACCACATCACGGCGCGGGCAACGAACGCAAGCCGATCTTCCGCGATGAACGCGATCGCCCGGCGCAGGTCCGGAGGTACCTCAGCCAGTGCCTGTCTGCCGACTGGCGGGCACGCAGCGCGTGGCGATCAGCAATCGCCGCCTGCGCCTCGCCGGCGACGGCGGTCCGGTTCAGTTCAGCTACCGCAACTACGCCGCTCACGCCCAGGACAAGGAACTGACGCTGCCCGCCTCCGAGTTCTTGCGCCGCTTCACTTGGCAACCACGCCACGGAGGCCGCCGGAAACTAGCGACGCAACATTGGCGAGCACGCGCGGCACGAGCAGGCCGCCCGGGCAAACCAGATACTTCGGCCGCCACTGCGGGTCGAACTTCTGCTTGAACTGGCGCAATCCCTGGAAGTTGTAGAACGGCTCTGGGTAGAGATAGGCCAAGGCGCACCGCGGTCATCATGCGTTGGCTGGCCCAGCCCGTCGCGGAAGTAGGCATCGCGGTTCCGATGCTTTTCATATCGGTTATTCACTGTATAGAGAGTCGATACGGTAGCCAGAAAGGGCCGGTGACTACTTGAACAATTCACCCTTGCGTCGGACCAGCGCCGCTTCCTTCTGGGCGTCGACCCACCACGTGTCGAAACCGAGGACGTACTTCGGCGCGACCGCGGGGCGGTCGAACATGTCCCAGTAGGCGACGCGGAAGGCTGTGATGTGCCACTGCGGAATGACGTACTGTCCCCACAACAGCACCCGGTCCAATGAGCGGGTACGGAAGATGAGGCTCGGACGATCAGGCGCGGCGATCACCAGCCCGGCCAGCGTGTCGACGACCGGGTCCCTGATGCCCGCGAGGTTGCGGCTGCCGGGAACGTCGACGTGCGCAGATGTCCAGTAGTCGATTTGCTCATTGCCGGGCGACAAGGACTCGGGCCAGTTAGCCACTGTCATGTCGAAGTCGAAGTTGTCTACGAGATTCTGATACTGCGCGGTGTCCACTGTACGGACACGCGCCGTGACCCCAAGGCGCTCAAGATTCTTCGCGAATGGCAAGGTCACACGCTCGAAGGATGGATCGTCCAGTAGGATCTCGAACTGCATCGGCTCCCCAGCGGCGTTCACCAGTTGCATGTTCTTGACGGTCCACCCTGCGGTCTCCAGCAGCTTGAGCGCGTGAATGAGATTACTGCGTATCTCGCCCGAGCCGTCCGTCTGCGGGGGCTCGTATGCCTTGGTGAACACCGCTTCGGGCTCACGGCCACGAAACGGTTCGAGGATCTGCAGCTCCTCCGGGCTCGGCAAGCCGCGGGAGGCCAAGTCGGAGTGGGAGAAGTAGCTTTTGGTCCGCTTGTAGGCGCCGTGGAGAAGGTACTTGTTGGTCCACTCGAAATCGAAAGCGTACCCGAGCGCCTCGCGCACCCGGCGGTCCTGGAAGAGCACACGCCGGGTGTTGTAGACGTAAGCCTGCATCCCGGCGGGCACCTGGTTGGGGATCTGCTCCTTCTTGATCAGCCCTGCCGCGACTGCCGGGGTGTCGTAGCCGGTGGCCCAGTTCTTCGCAACGTTCTCCTCGCGCAAGTCGTACTGTCCGGCCTTGAAGGCCTCCAGCGCCACGGTCGTGTCACGGTAGTAGTCGTAGCGGATGGTGTCGAAGTTGTAGCGCCCGGCACGCACCGGCAGGTTGGCGGCCCAGTAATCCTTGACGCGGCGATAGATGATGGACCGGCCTGGCTCGACGGTGGCGACCTCGTAGGGGCCGTTGCCGAGCGGCGGCTCGAGCGTGGTCTTCTCGAATTCGTGCGCGCTCCAGTAGGATTTCGAAAGCACCGGCAGCTGACCGACGATCAGCGGCAGCTCGCGATTCTCGCCGGGGGCGAAGGTGAACTTCACCGCGCG
This sequence comes from Binatia bacterium, assembly GCA_050015455.1. GTDB lineage: Bacteria > Desulfobacterota > Binatia > HRBIN30 > HRBIN30 > JAGDMS01. The sequence goes on along the minus strand of JBEKBJ010000193.1, from coordinate 755 downwards.
CGTGCCCAGCTTGTCGGCTTTCACGACCTTAGCGTAGTACGCACGATAGAAAGGGTGGCCCTTGGTCTTGAGCGTCTCGAAAGTCCAAATGACGTCGTCCGCGGTCACCGGGCTGCCGTCGCGGAAGCGCGCTTCCGGCCGCAGCGTGAAGCCCACCCATGAACGATCGGCGGGCACTTCAACGGTCTCGGCGATCAAGCCGTACTCCGAGAACGGCTCGTCGCTCGAGCTGTCCATCAGGGTGTCGAACACCTGAGCGATGCCTGCTGCAGGAACTCCCTTGAGGATGAAGGGATTCAGGCTGTCGAAGGTGCCGATCGCCGCCAGCTTGACGTCGCCGCCCTTGAAGGCGTCCGGGTTAGTGTAGTCGAAATGAGTGAACGCCGGACCGTACTTGAGATCGCCGTACATCGAGAGGCCGTAGCCGACGGCGATCTGAGCGCCAGCGCTGCCGGCGTCGGCCGCCCACGCGCGAGGATGCGGAACGACGGCAAACATCAGCACTACGGCCGCCACGCTCGCCAACCGATGCATCATGCAAGTGTTCCAGCCGGGGACGCCAATTTCAAATGCTGGTCACGCGCCGCCAACCACTACGTCTCAGGAGACTTCGCAACCGATAGCAATGGTCGACTCCCTAGTCGGCCGTAACCTAAATTCGCGTAATAAGCGACCAGCCATGGCGAGCCACGGTGTCAGCGCAGAAGCGGGCAATCTTCGTCAGAATCTCGTCCGCGGTCTTCACCCACTTGAAA
>JBEKBJ010000192.1:0-3673 GCA_050015455.1 Binatia bacterium | reverse complement strand
TACGCCGCCTCGGGCGGCTTGGCCTGCTTTGCTGCCTCCAGTCGGTAACTGGCGATGTTCAGCTCCAGGATCACGCTGTGATGCACCAGGCGGTCGATCGCCGCCGCCGTCGTCATCGGGTCCTTGAAAATCGTTTCCCACTTCGAGAACGGCAGGTTGCTCGTCAGCATCACCGTGCCCCGCTCGTACCGCTCGGCCAGGAGCGTGAAGAGCACCTCCATTTCTTCCCGGCTTTGCTGCACGTAACCGATGTCGTCGATCAAGAGCACCTCGCACTGGGCCATCCGCTTCAGCACCCGGCTGAGCTTCAAGTCCCGCTTGGCCACCAGCAGTTCCTGGACCAGCAAGGCACACGGCCAGGAGACGACCTTCCGTCCGGCACGGACCAGTTCCTGAGCGATCGCCGACAGCAGGTGCGTCTTCCCCGTGCCCGTCTTGCCGAACAACAAAAGGTTCTCTCGACGGTCCACGAACGAGCCTTCCAGGAGCGTCCGCACCTGGCGAGAAACCTTCGGCGGCAGCCGCCCCATGTCGAAGCTCGCCAGGTCCTTTTCCAGCGGCAAGCGTGAATCCCGCAGCAGCCGCTCCGTCCGCTTTGCCCAACGGGCCTGGCATTCCCGCTCGGCCAACTCCAGCAGGTACTGCTCGTAGCTGGCCGTCTCTTGTACCGCCCGCCGGGCCAGCTCTTCAAAACACTCCCGAAACGTCGGCAAGTGCAGTTCCCGCAAGCAGGCCATCAACCGCTCCTGCACATCCCCCTTGGAACCCATCCCACACCTCCTTGTGTGTCAACAAGTCGTCGAAACCCAATAAATCCACTTCCTCGACGATCACGTCGGTGACCGCCGGAACGGCCTCGGCCCGGTGGACCAACTCCTCGACCGCTGAGCGGGTCACGGGCCGGTCACTGGCCAGAAGCGTTCGTAACGCCTCGTCCACCGCCGTCTCGCTCTGGCGTGCCGCCAGGTAGAGAATCCCCAAATACTCCTTGTGGCCACGTTCCGGCTGCGCTTCCCGCAGGGCGTCGTAGGCCATGCGGAAGCGGCTAGTCGGAAACAACTCTTCCCGGTAACGATAGTTCTCAAAAGCCCCGGGCTTCCGCACCAGCCAGTCGATGATGTGGCGATAGTTGATCGCATGCTTCCCTCGCCCACGCAGGCGTGGAAAACGCTCTGTTTCCTGCTGGGCGTACCAGACCTCGACATGTTCCACGTACAGCCGCACCTCGACCCACTCTCCAACCAACCGGCTCGGAATCGAATAGGTATTGCGGTCAACATGGATCAGACTTCCCGTGTCTACCCGCACCGGCACCCGCTTGCAACTCTCTCGCCGCCGATCCGGCAAACGCCGCAGTTGCGGCAACTCCTCCGCCAGCCGCTTCCGACGCCCTTCGTTCCGAGCGGCTACCAACTCCTTCAGAAATCGCCCATAGGCTTCACGGCTCTCGAAGTCCCGGCTGCCACGTAGCAACAGGGCTTGTTCCACCGCCTCTTTGAGCCGCCGGTGCGATTGCTCCACGTCTCCGTTCTCGTTCGGCTCCTCGGGTTGGATCTTCTCCATCTCCATGCCGTAGTAGCCCAACAGCCCCCGGTACCGCTCGGTGAACTCCTTCGTGTCCGAGCCGTTGTTGACGGCCAGACTCATCCGATCCGTGCGGTGTCGTCCAGGTACGCCGCCCAATTCCCACACCGCGTTTTGAAGCCCTTCGCTGAGGCTCTCGAAGCTCTCCGAAAAACAGATCGTGATCGACTCCCAGTTCGAGTACGTCAGCACCCAGTGGTAGACCAAGTGGTCGAACGGCTGGCCGCCGATCGTCACCGCCAGGCTGTTCATGTGGGTGAAATCCGACGCACACAACCGCCCCGGATGATGCACCTGACTGAAGAACACTTCCTTCGCCGGACCCGCCGTCGCTCGCCAACGCTTCACCCCACGCTGAAAGCTGCGCAACTGCGAGTCGTCGAACTTCGTCGGGTACTTCGTTTGGAGCAACACGAACAGCGTCTTGGCCTCCAGCCCCGGAGCCTCTTCGAGTAACCCATGCACTTCCGGCCAGACCTCGGCAAACGGGTCTTCCCGGGTCCGCCACGTCCGCTGGGGGGCGACTTCGCTAGGAAGTCGCCCAAGCCGCCTGTACTTCCTGGCCGTCTTCTCGTCCATGCCGCAGAAGGCAACGATGGCGTCGGGTTTCGGCTTCTGCACCGAAAGCGTCGGGTTTGGGCTGTCGATCCATTGCGACGGCGCGCTGACGGAGACCGTCATGTCGATCACCTTCCAAGCGCCATTGCTCTTCAGCCGCGCCTGCACAGCGCCGAGGACCTGAGGCTTGAAACAGACCTCGTCCTTCATGTCGTCAAGGTCATCCAAGTCCTCCTTCTCCATCCGGTATTGGGACTTGACCGGGACGAATTTCACGACGATCGGCGTCGTCTTGCCCGGCGGCAAGACCTGACGCCAGCTGCGAACCACGTCGAGCGTCCAATCGGCCGTCAACGGCTCATTGGGCTCTTTCGGATCGCGTGGCGAAACAATGCCGAGTGCCGCGAGGCGGCCGGCGGTGTCCGGCGAAAGGGCGGCAAGCGCTTTGTCGGTTTCGGGACCGAACGGGATCAGCGGCAGATGTTCGGCCTTGATCTCGGCGAGGCGATCGATGCCGAGCGCGCTGGCGCGGACCTCGGCTTTCGTCGTCACCGGCGCGCCGCCGGCGGTGATTGTCAATCCGATGGGGTTTTCGGGATCATTCGCCGCGAGCACCCAGGTCTCGCTGCCATCGGCGCTGGCTGCGAGTTCCGGCAAAGACACGGCAGCCGCGACGGCGAGTTCCGTCGCGCCCGCATTCTTGAGATAGTAGGACTGGACGATGCTGTTGCTCGCGATATTGATGTCGATGCGCTCGACCACAAGATTGGCAGACGAGCCGATCTGCAATGCGCCGACGGTCAGCGAAGATTCCGACGGCGATTCGGCATCTTGAGGTGCCGCGTGGCTTGTTTTGAGCGAGCGCGGCGGCGGCGGCAACCACAACGCCAACGACCGCGAACGAGAGGACGATGCGCAGATTGCTCACGAGGTGGCCTTCGTTGCGTTCGAGAAATGACGACACCGTGCGGCGTTGAACCGCCGCACGGTGTCGTCGATCATGTCCGGGCGTTAGTGTGAGATAGGCGCAGTGGTCGGAATCCTTTGACCCGAGGCCACCCACTCGTCCCACGTCTGCATGTGCAGACCCAGCCGATCATAATTCACCCACAGATAGCCATCGCGGTCTTGCGGCTCAGAGGCTGCCTTGACGCATTCGGTATTTCTATTATGATAGAAGGATCGAATGATAAGCGGGGAGATGAGGGGTCGAAATGGCTGCGGCGGATGTTGACGCGCACATCGCGCGCTATGCGGATATGTTCTCGGCGATGGGCACCGAGGCGAGGCTGCGCATCATGCGGCTGCTGTTGTCAGCCCATCCCGATGGAATGGTTGTCGGCGACATCGGGGCCGAATTGGGGATTCCAGCGTCGACCCTGTCGCACCATCTCGACAAGCTGAAAAACGAAGGTCTGGTCGGGGTGCGGCGCGAAGGCACGTTTCTTCGCTATTCAGCAAACGCGGAAGCGTTGCGGGAGATTTTGGCGTTTCTTTACGCGGAATGCTGCACCCGCAACAAAGCTGTTCG
>JBEKBJ010000191.1:0-3687 GCA_050015455.1 Binatia bacterium | reverse complement strand
CCACGAACTGCGCCGCCTCCGCCACACGCCACCCCTGCTCCGGAGCTTCATTATTGCTTCAGAGCTGCCATCTCTTTTTTTGTCCTAGCTTTCTATTACTTTTGCAACTCTCAATAACAGTTTCAACAAGGTGGCCTGGCACATCACTTTTGAATGGATGGCTCTCTCATTGCATCTTGTAGACCGTATTGCCGGCAGCACTCTCGATCCCGAGAGGCGCTCTCAATTCATGCAGGAACTTGTCACTGAGGTTTCGCAAAACCTCGCGCGCACAACCCTGACCGATCAGTCCACGTCGAACAGGCAGAACTTTGAAGACTACTTTGCTTCCATCTACCAAGAGCGTTCGCAGTTTTATACCCCACTACCCTTAGCCATAGGCCCCGCCGCAGGCACCCTCTTTTCGGAAGCCGCCAACGGCATCGCAAACGTATGTTTTCCAAACCATCCCGCCGGCGCCCTGTGGACGCATACCTTATCCGCCTATGACTTTCCCCGTCTCTACGCTCAGCTCAACCTTCTGCGCCCTGCCTTCACAGCAGCCGGCAGTCCCCAGTAACTCATTTGACGACCACCGGCCGCCAGGTACGCTGCTTTTACAAAGGTTCATAACCCTATGCCACGCAACCCCCAAACTACCGCTGTCGTCACCGTGTCGCTGCCCGTGCCGATGGCGCTGCAAATCGAACGCACCCGCAAAGCCGAACAGCGCAGCCGTTCCGAACTCGTGCGCGAGGCGCTGCGCGACTACTTCCGCAAAGCCGCCGGCTTCCCTGTCGTCACCGCCACCCCTGCCGAACTCCGCGCCCTCCAACGTGCCCGCCGCGAGTACCTCCGCGGCGAGACCATCACCCTCGAAGAGTATGAGCACAGCCGCGCCCTGGACGGTGCGCCTCGACCGAACCGTGCAAAGGCAACTCGACCGACTGCCCAGCCACGACAGCGACGCCATCCGCGCCGCGTTCAAAGTGCTCGCCCGTGACGGTGTGCACGTTGCTGGACGAGGCACCGGACGCAACCCAGGCGGCACCAGATTGGTTGTGGAACCTGCCTCAGAAACCGCGCCGGGGGAACCCTGGCCGGCCCCTGAGCGCGTGGGCTACCTGCTGAGCGGGTGATCAACGCCGAAACCGACGAGAGTGCGTATGGGCCGCACGAGACTCGGACGACCGTGGAGCGGTCGGGTCTGCTGTATGCACACGGCCCGATGCCTTTTAGGGACGGCTCACGGCGTTTGTCGCAATCTTGTGGCACTCTGCGACAGTCTGCAATACGCCGCCCAACGCTGGCGGTGAGCAGCCGCCGAGGGATAACGGCGCTAGCTGGCTAGTGTCGGAGCACGCGGCGCAAGAGCGGTACCACGCCGGCGATGAGCAGAGCTATCTGGTCCAGCAGGCCGTTGGATTCCGCCATCGTGTTACGCTTCAGCCGCGAATGGGGGGTCCGAGGATTTTCCACCCCACGATGCCGAAGAGGATGAACAACAGCAGCGTGTTGCCCATCGGGCCGTAGAAGCCGTTCTGGGCCTGCGGCCAAGACCACCAGAAGCCGAGCACGAGCCAGAGCAGCATGATGATCCAAAAAGCTAGGCCGAGTTGCATGGGTGTTCTCCTTTCACGTATGGTTGCTCTGTTGGACCGCGACAGCCACGGGCCGGCGGGGATTTACTTAACCCGCTTCCGCTTTGCCTTCACCCGTTCCCGCCGCCACGCAGCATCACGCCGCTGAAATTCATCCTTGCTGACAGACATGATCTGCCGAGCGGTAGCTGTGAACCGCCCCCAGGCTGCTAGGCCTTCGATCATCTCACGGGCTGGGGCTGGCTTGGGCATGTTCGTAGAGTAGCACAGCGACCTAGCCCACGGATAGATGAGATGCTACAGCAGAGCACCTTGTGTCGCGTCGCGTTGCCGCGATACCACCGTTCGGAGAATCTCCGAGCCAAAGACCGCTTAGCTCCTATTCAGCCGGTGGTGTGCCGGGGCGGTGGTGGTGATCCCCGCGACTTTTCGCCCTTTCGGGCATTCAAGTTTAGTGGGGTGTTTCCCGGCTCGTGACACGAGCTTGGTCAGATACCCGACCATAGCGCACCACCTCCCTCCAACTGAGAGTGGAATCTCTTGCAGGAGCGAAAGGCCCACAGCGCCTATTCCGCTGTGGCCTCCAATCATCGGTACCGCGCCGACCTGTCGTCCCGGCACGGATAGCGGCGGGTGTGGGATTAGGCAACTAGGTTATTACCCTAATTCGGACAGTACCGACCGCAGGATCGTGTACATTTTTGATCCCAACGCGACCCCTGTAACGCCCACGCCTAGCGACACTTGGTCACAGCACCAATACCAGGGGGCGCCGGTCGGTTTTCAGTGCGTGTCTGACACCTGGAAAAACTTGTTGGCTGGTGCGTGCGGCAGCTCGCCGGACTGCGTGGCAGTTCCCGTCATCAAGCTAGCGAACCTGAGCAGTATGTTCACACCGCCTTTCAAGCTTGTCGCCGGCCAGGGCGGCCAAAGCGCCACGTGCTGTGGCGACTGCAACGGCGATGGTCAAGTGACCGTCGATGAGATCCTCACTATGGTGAACATCGCCCTCGGCGACACGCCAGTCACGACCTGCGAACCCGGAGACGCCAATCACGACGGGCAGATCACCGTTGACGAGATCCTCGCCGCGGTGAACCAAGCCCTGAACGGTTGCTCAGTGCCGTAGCCGATTTCCGCTCTCCCAGGGCATTTTCGTTGCTGCGCCTCGAAGCTGTCTCGGCTTTACTTCGCCGGCCCAGGCGGGGTAAAGGCAAGGCGTGATTCGCGCCGTGGTGGCTCGCGCGCTCGCCGCGCTGCTCGTCGCGGCCGCATGGTCGCCGCGGCCGGTGCGCGCCGATGCCGTCGTCGGTAGCGGCACGGCCGGTAGCTGCATCGAAGCGGCACTGGACGCAGCGCTCAGCGGGGGCGGGAATATCACGTTCGACTGCGGTCCGAACCCGGTCACCATCACGGTGACGAATACAGTTACCATCGGAGAGAGCACGAGCGTCGATGGCGGTGGCCTCATTACCATCAGCGGCGGCGGCACGATGCAGGTGTTCGTGGTGAACTCAGGGGAGACCCTTGCTCTTGCCAACCTGGCCGTCAGCTACGGCTACAACGGCGACGGCATGGGCGGTGCCATCCTCAACGAAGGTACGCTGACCGTCAGCAACAGTACGTTCTCCGGCAATGACGCTTATAATGGCGGTGCAATCTCCAACGACGGCGGCACGCTTACGGTTACCAACAGTACGTTCTCCGGCAACAGCACCTACCTCGGCGGCGGCGGCGGCGCGATCTCCAACGGCGGCGGCCTGCTGACCGTCAGCAACAGTACGTTCTCCGGCAATCACGCTTATAATGGCGGCGCTATCGACAACTACGACACCCTCACGGTGACCAACAGTACCTTCTTGGGCAACAGCGCAAACAACTACGGCGGCGCCATCTACGAGGAGGGCGATTTCAGCACGACCACCCTCACAAACACGATTGTCGCCAACAACTCAGGCGGGAATTGCGGTGGCGGCGACATCACCGATGGTGGCCACAACCTCGACTCGGATGGATCGTGCAGCGTTGGTCCTGCGACCAACCCCCTGCTTGACCCAGCGGGGCTTGCCAACAATGGTGGGCCGACGCAAACCACCGCGCTCCAGGC
>JBEKBJ010000190.1:0-3896 GCA_050015455.1 Binatia bacterium | reverse complement strand
GCCCCTCCTACCGCACTCGCCACTTGCCGCCGCTTGACTTGCCCGATTCAAACAGCGATCACGCTACTAAATCGGACAGAATTTCCGGAAAAAAGCGGACAGAATTTCCGGAACCCACAATGACCAACCCTCGACCTGAAGTTGTCCGCCCTGTTGAGACATGCTTCGCCCGTCCAGCGGCCCACGGCGCCCCTTCCCGACAACGGTAAAATACGATACAAGCCCGGTAGGTTTTGGACACCACCCGTGATGGGCAGCGGTTAGGCCACCGTGCATACGATGTCACGGCGTCTGAATACTCTGCTATGTGCGGCCCTGGTGCTTAGCGCCGGCTGCTCGCAGCGAGCGGGGAAGGCTCCCAACATACATCAAGTCGCGTTGCGCCTTTCACGGTCGTACATGGCGCGCAGTGCTCACACGCCGATTCCTGCCGAGGAAATTGACCTGCAAGGATACGAGAGTGTGAGGCTGCATCGAGCAGAGGGACAAGTCACGCAGTTGTCGCTGAGCCGCACTACCTACTATCTGACTCCGGACATGGTGCGGAGCATCGATGTCGTTCAGGAAGAGCACAGGTGCACGCCCGACGACATCGAACAGGGACTAAAAACGGGGATCGTGTGTTTGGAGAGCACGTGGATCGCGATCCGAATCGATCTGGACCAGAACGGGAGCCAATTGTTCCACACGCTGACGAACAACTATATCGGGCGCCGTCTCGCATTTGTGTGGCACGGTGAGGTATTCGCGGCGCCGATCATCAAAGACACGATTCCTGGAGACCGCGTCGTGATCACAGGAGACTTTACCACCGACGAAGCGGAGCAATTTGCGGCAGAGCTGAGGAGTGGGCGATGAGTCGCATCGAGCCCGGCGTAAATGGCCTAACCAAGGGCATGGATCGGCCCCGCTTGAATTTGGTTGCAACTCGCGAGCGCTGCGGCACCGGCTGCTCATTCGCAAGCTGTTGAGGATGTAGAAGAAGTCCGCGCATCCAGGTAGATCAACGGCTCGCGCGTCCGCGGCGCTCCGTGGCCGGTCCAACTCAGGACTCAGGATTGGCGCTGAGAAAGGCGTCGATGCTGTCGGCGAGCAGGTCCGCATCCGCCCCACGTCACCGGCTGCCGCCCGGCAACGAGCGCACCTTGCGTGCGTAGGCGAGCCAGAAGCGGTCGGCGAGCGCGGGGCTCACTCGTTCCACGAGCCAGCCGAACCAGGCATGCCCGGTCACCGGGATGACACTTCGGTTCTTCTCCACCCCACGCAGCACGATCTGCGCGCAGCGCTCGGGCGGCAGCGGCGTCGGCACCATAGCAAGCAGGCGTTCGCGATCGATCGGCCGGCGCAACTCCGTCACGCGCAGGATCGCCGTGTTGATGAAGCCGGGACAGACCACGCTCACTTTCACCCCGTAGTCCACCCCCTCCGCCCGCAGGCCGCGTGACAACCCGACCACCGCGTACTTCGACGCAGTGTAGGACAACTCCAGGGACGCTGGCGAGAGGCCGGCCAGCGAGGCGGTGTTCACAATGTGACCCGAGCGCTGACGCACCATGCGCGGGTAGACGGCGCGGATGCCGTGCACCACACCCCACAGGTTCACGTTGATCACCCTGTGCCAGTCATCGAGCGAGACGTCGAGCTCTTCGCCAAACACGGCGATGCCGGCGTTGTTAAACAGGAAGTCAATGCGGCCGTGCTCGCGCACCGCGCCGTCAATCAACTGCTCCACCGCATCGGCATCGGTCACGTCCACCGCAGCGCCACGCGCCTGACCACCGGCGGCCGCAATCGCGCGCCCCACCTCGTCGGCGCCCGCGGCGTTGCGGTCGGCCACGACGACGCGCGCCCCGCGCCGCGCCAGCGCTTCGCAAACCGCCTTGCCGATTCCAGATGCCCCGCCAGTCACGACCGCCACGGCCCCCGCAAACGCGCCCATCTCCACACCTCCTCGCGGTCCTCAACGGCCCGCCTTTGCTGGTTCCTACGTATCCGACTTGGGCACATAGCTGCAACGCCGCGACGACGCGCCTCGCGATGAAACCTGCCCGTTCGGCGCGAGGTGCCGCTCGTCGCCAGAATCGTCAAGGAGCGTCAGGTCCCTGAGATCCCATGACGCACCTCTCCGTGGCAGCCAGTGTGCGCTCTCACCTTCACGGTGCGCCTCCCTACAACGGTTCCGGCCCGCTTGACACCGTGGCCTGTCCCCCGGGGCTGCTTAGCTCTCGGCCGGTCTACTCGCAGCTGGCGCTCACGGGTCAGTAGCTCCAGCGGATCGGATATCGATCGCCATTGATCACTACCGCCGGTGCGTTCTTCATTCCGCCAGGCCACTCGAAGGCCGTGTAGTGCAACTGCCGGTGAGGGTTGTCACTTGCCCTTCCAGACCGGCTTGCGCCTCTCGACGAAGGCGCGCTGGGCTTCGCGCGCATCTTCAGTGCGCCGCAGTGGACCCCCGATTTCTTCCTGGCGCCGGTAGGCATCCGGCAAAGACAGGTGGAGCAGCTCGCGAATGCCGCGGCGGGTTTCGCGCACCGCCAGTGGCGCATTCGCCGCAATGCTGTCGGCGGCATCGAGTGCCACGGCTAACAGTTGATCGGGCGCGGCGATGCTATTGATGAGGCCGATTGTCAGGGCACGCTCCGCGGTGATCGGGCGCGCCGTCAGCAGCAACTCGTGAGCGTGTACCCACGGGATCTGGCGCGGCAGGAGGACAGTCGAGTTGCCGGTGGGATAGAGACCGAGTGCCACCTCTTCGAGGGCGAAGGTCGCGTGTGGCACCGCGAAGCGGAGTTCCGCGGCCAGCATGAGATCAAGGCCGCCGGCGTGCGCATGGCCGTTGACGGCACATACCAGCGGGGTCTGTAGGTCGAAGCCCGCGAGCACCGCGGTTGCGGCATTGCGCAGCCCCTCGAAGGTCTTTTCATCGACGCTCTCGCCACGCGCCAGCCGCTGGGCCGCAGGAATCGTAGTCGTCAGGTCCATCCCGGCGCAGAAGACACGCTGCCCAGCACCCGTAAGCACCGCGCAACGGATTTCCGCATCTTCAGCGATGCGCTTCCACGCCGCCGCCAATTCGCGCAACGCGGGCGGATCGAGCGCGTTGGCGCGTTCGGGCCGATCTATTGTCACCACCGCAACGTGCGGATGATCCGCCGGCATCTCGAATCGCACCGCCATGGCAGTCCTCCCTTCCCTGCTCTGTCGCGCCGACCCTACCGCAGCAGTCATTACGTCTTCCAGTGGATGCGACAACGCGCTGGCTTCTACCAGCCGGTTGCGTCCTGCGGCGAATGGTCGCACGGCGCGGACACAGTCTCTACTGCCTTGAAGTTCACCGCCCAGCGTGCGGCACCCTACTGGGCAAGACGTTCGCCATGATCGGTCGCCAGTTCGCCGAGAATTACGAACAGGTGCGCTTAGCCGCCGTCCTCACTGCTCAGCCCTGCTCGTCCGCGACGAGGAACCCGCGGCCTGAAACGGTCGCCTCACTTCCCCGTGTCGGCGGCCTACACCACCGCTACGAGTGGAGAGAGGCCGCCTGAGCAGGGTGGATGGAGTTTTGGCGAGGCAGGTACGAAAAGGGCTCGGCGGGGTTGGGAAGCGCCAACCCCGCCGTGGAGTCTCAGGGGTTTTTCAGTGCTGGGAGACACAACTCCTGAGGCTTCTTCACGTCTATGGTCAACGCACCGAAATCCTGGTTGTTCACATAAACGAGCGTCTTCTTCACAAGCCTGAGACGAACGCCGACTGCGACAACCACAATGCATGCGCTGGCCTAGTCGGCCGTAACCTAAATTCGCGTAATAAGCGACTAGCCATGGCGAGCCACGGTGTCAGCGCAGAAGCGGGCAATCTTCGTCAGAATCTCGTCCGCGGTCTTCACCCACTTGAAA
>JBEKBJ010000189.1:0-4201 GCA_050015455.1 Binatia bacterium | reverse complement strand
CCACGAACTGCGCCGCCTCCGCCACACGCCACCCCTGCTCCGGAGCTTCATTATTGCTTCAGAGCTGCCATCTCTTTTTTTGTCCTAGCTTTCTATTACTTTTGCAACTCTCAATAATACATTTTTCGCGGTGCGAGCCAATTTGGCGGAAAGCGCCATCTTTGCTACGGTTGTATCATGAAGCGCATTGCTCTGTCGGAGGCGCGTGATCGCCTCTCGAAGATCGTGAACGATGTCGCTCACGGGAACGAGAGAGTCATCCTGGAGTCGCACGGACGAGCCAAGGCGGCGATCGTCGGGCTCCGGGATCTCGAGCGTATCGGATCAAAAGCGACCGACGATGACGGGGAGTCCGTTTCGATGCTGCGCTGGCTGGAGGACGTCGAGCGTCACATGACGGCCGCCAGGGTCTCGAGGAACGCCTCACTGGAAGCGCTGCGCGAGGTGCGGGAGCAGGGAGTTGCGGAAGAAGCAGGTCTGTATCGACGCCAGCGTCGCCCTCAAGCTCGTCGTCGACGAGCAAGATAGCGAGAAGGCACACGCTCTCTGGCGAACGTGGGCTCGCGGGGGCGTGCGCGCTGTCGCCCCACCACTCTTCGTCTTCGAGTGCGTTTCCGCTCTGCGGCGCATGGTCGTTCGCGGGGACCTCGACAACGACCAGGCGATCGCGGCACGCGATCATCTGCTGACGATGCCTGTACGCCTCTCGTCGCCCCGTTCCCTGTTCACGTGCGCATGGGAACTCGCCACTGAACTGCGGCGGCCCCAGGTGTACGACAGCTTTTATCTAGCGACGGCCGAGCTACTTGACATGCGGCTGTGGACAGCGGACGAGCGCTTCTACAATGCGGTGGCCGGTCGAGCTGCGCATCGGGTGCTGCTGTTGCGCACGTTCTCTCCGGAAAGCGCGGCGGACCAGCCACAGTAAAGATGGATACCATCCGGGCTTTGCCCTGGGCAAAGCCTTAACCCCTCGCAGTCGGATGGCGGCAGTTCCTCCAAGTCCTGCGCGACGAAGGGATGACCAAGGTCACCACGCTGATGGAACGTGGGGACTTCTAGGGCTGGTGCGGAACCGGAGATCGCGGAGTCTGGCCTTATCGCGGTCCGTTCCCGTCTGCTTCGGTGGCTGAGGCGGTCTCGGCCCGCACCGCCGCCAGTCGCTGCTCGACTTCCGTGTCGTTGAGACCGCTGGCTTCCAGCAACTGACGGCAGTTGTCGAAAGCTGCGCGCAGATGCGGATGCTCGCGGGCCATGCGCGCGGTGAACCTCAGGAAGATGGGCAGGTGCCGCCACAGCAGCGGCTCGGCCTACCCCACCCGGTTCGTGGCCTCGCTCAGAAAATGGCCCTCGCCCTAACCCTCCCAGGGGGCGAGGGAACCCAAGCGGGCTACGGACGGCATTTTCACGGTGTGAACGAAGTTTATGAATACTGGCGATAAGCAGCTGCCCGCGCTCAGCGTGTGCCTGCCGCGGACGCAAGCGTATCGCTCTCGGGTGGCGTGGGGGCTGCGGGGCCGCTGATGATGCCCTCTTCGAGCGGTTGCCCGTCTTTGAGGGGCATCCACTTCCAGCTCCCGCCCTCGTGAAGATCGAGAACCGCGTTGTAGCGATCCGGGCGGCTCTTATCGTGGTCCACGACCATGTAGGTGACGGAGTGCTGTGACAGCGTGTCGAGTACATGCTCGACCTGCGACGGGGAGAGCGCCGCGCCGATGCGGTCCAGCAGAGCGAAGCGCGGAGCAATCAGCAGGAGACGCGCCAGGACGAGGAAGTGCTGCTCTTCGAGCGAGCAGATGCTGTTCCAGTCACGCTCGGTGTCGAGCCCGCGCACGCGCGTGACTACCTTGTCGAGCTCCAGCTCATGCAGCACCGCGAGCAGCTGCGCGTCCGAGACGAGGTGCTCCTGGCCCGCGCGCACCACCACTTCGCGCAGTGTTCCTGGCGGCAGGTACGGCCGCTCCGGCATCACGAAGAAGCTCTCGCCCGGCCGTAGGATGCGCCCCTCGCTGCACTCCCATATGCCCGCCAGCGCGCGCACCAGCGCGACCTTCACGGTGTCGCTGTCGCCGCGGATCAAGACGTTGGTGCCCTGTGGAATCGAGAGCGAAAGCTCGTAGATCAGAACCCGTCCATCACGGGGCGACCGCAGCGTGAGCCGATCGAATGCCACCTCGTTCCTCTCCTCCTTCAGTTCGATCGAGCGCACGTCGCGGGCGGCGATCTCCCCGGACGCTTCCATGAAATCCCCGAGCCGCGCCAGGACCGCGGCGTAGGAAGAAAGTGACTGGATCTGCGTGACGATCAGAGAAAAGGCGCCCATCAGCTGCGCGAAGGCTATGGCCGCTTGCGTGATGACGCCGAACTCGACCTTTCCGCGGATGAAGAGCGGGGCGACGATGACGATCGGGATGATCTGGATCAGATAGTTGTATCCGGTGGTGAAAAAACTGAGATTGCGGTTAACTGCAATGATGCGCTTGAAATTGGCGATGAGTGCATCGAGGTGGCGCGTCAGGCGTGCCCCCAGGCGCCCCTCGCGGTGCAGAAAGGCCACCCACTCGGCGTTCTCCCGGATGTGCACCAGGTCGGTCCGGAAGAAGGCCTCCATGTCGGCCTGCGTGTAGTTGAGGTGGACCAATGCACGCCCCAGGACAATTGTGAGCGCCGAACCGGCCACCGCATACCCTACAGCAACGCCGAAGAGGAGCGGGCTGATGGACCACAGCACGCCGGAAAACGCCAAGGCCGTGATGGTGCCGTTCAGCACCAGCAGCATGAACGAAAGGGTCGTCACGGCGAACGAGCGTGCGTCCTCCGCAATGCGCTGGTCGGGAGTCGGGATGCGGTCCGTTTCGTTCAGATGGTAATACATGCGGTGGTTGAGGTACTGGTGAAGCATTGTTCGCGTCAGCCATTCGCGCCAGAGCAGGCCGAGTCGCTCCTCGGTGAAGCGGTAGATCGTGGCGGCGACCGTCAAGATCGCGAAGACGCAGACGTAGAGGAACGTCTTCGCAACGAACACTTTCGTGTTGCGGTCCGCGATGGCCGTCATGAAATCTCGGCCGACGTAGCTGTTCAGGACGTTGAGGCCGCTGATCGCGAGTAAGAGGCCGACGAGCACGGCCAGCATCCCTCTTGCCTTCCCGCCGACCTCGGACGTCAGGAAGCGGCGCACCGCCCGGGTGAAGCGTCGCCGGTTGACGCGACTCACATCGAGCGTGTGCTTGCGCTGTGTCGGGTCCGCCATCGTCCCCCGCCTCCCGGGCCGGTTGGTCCATAACGCCGATGACGACGCCGCCCGCCAACAACCCCCGCGAGCGTTGCACGGATCCGGAATGACCCCGCAACGCTTGATTGGACGGCGTGCATCTTCGACGTTTCATACTCCAATGACCGGATCGAAGCCAAGCCGCGTCGCAATATGAACCCCCTCCTTTCGAAAGGTAAGACGCTCTCAACTCATCTTGGGCTTGGCCCGCCTCCACAGATCTTCGGCGGTGCCCACCCACGAGAAGAAATCAGATCGGCTCTCGGGGAAGTTGTCGTAATGACAGCGGATGCGTCCTGAGATCCGGACCGATCTCAGCAACGCCCTCAAGCTCGCGAAGGAGTACTTGCCGATCGGCAGTCCGAGGATAATGATGCCGAAGATTTTTCAGGGTCTTCCCCGCTGTCAGGTGCATCTCGAAGTCGCGGTTTATATCCGTGAGATCTGCTTCTGAGAAAATGAGATCCTTCTTGAAGAGGCAGCTGGTTTCCTCTGCCCTGAAACCGGGTCGTGTCGCGTGACACTACGCCGTCGCGGCGCTGCGGAGGCAAAGTGGCGCTGACATTTTGGGCATCCCGAGCGGAAACGGCCTAGTGCGCGGTGTCACGAGGCCGTTTCAGCGCTGCAGAGGCGAAGTGACGCCCAACATTTGGGCATTCCGGCCGGGAATGACGTCGTGCGCCGTGACACGACCCCGTTCCACGGCTGCAGAGGCGAAGTGGCGTGTGTCATTGTGGCATTCCAGCCTGAAAATGCGTGCCGTCGCGTAATACTGGGGCTAAATCACTCCGTAACCGTGTCGCCAAGCTTTCAATTACCCACAAATATTGCCGCGCAGTTAGCTCATCGTTTCTTTCCTTTCTTTGATTTCTTGGCTTCTGGCACCCATGGAGCCTCGCCGAGGGATGCACGCACCAAGCGTTCGATCTC
>JBEKBJ010000188.1:0-4299 GCA_050015455.1 Binatia bacterium | reverse complement strand
CGCCCCGGTGCGCCCGCTGCACGGGCTATTCGCGAGAGGGGGGGTTCATCGCCGAATTCGGAAGGTGAAAATGGCTGTGATTCCGCACCGCTTGACAAAGACCGCCATGGCAGAGGGGAAGCGGAGATTCCCCCTTCCCGTGTCGGGAAGGGGGCCAGGGGGTTAGGTTTCTTTGCACGCCTGCGCGATGCGCCCCAGCACTCCATCCAGATCCCTCTGCACCTCGTCGTTGCCAATGCGCAGCACCCGCAAGCCACGCTGCGACAAGACGCGGTCCCGTTCTTCGTCATATGCAGCTTGCCCGCAGTGAACTCCACCATCCACTTCGATCACCAGGCCCGCTGCATGGCAATAGAAGTCGGCGATGAACCCGTCGATGACCTGCTCCCGGCGGAAGTGGAAGCCGCGGAGCTGATTGCGGCGGAGGCGCTGCCACAGAATCAGCTCCGCTTCCGTCATCTGCCGCCGCAGCTGCTTGGCGCGCTGCACTTTAGCCGTGTCCACCTTTTGGCCAACGACAATGTTGCGAGCGAGCGGAGACCTCTCCCCTGGCCCCTCTCCGACGCGGAGAGGGGAAGAATCCCCATTCCCGCGTCGGGAAGGGGGGAAGGGGGTTAGGTTCTTCTCCCTCATGCTGCCAACGCCTCGTTCAACTCGTCGAGCAGGACGCGCAGCTCTGCACCGAACACCCGCACCGCCTTCCCCGCGCCGCCGCGCTGGGCGAACGGTGTGTAGTCGAAGTCGTCCATCTCGATCCGTAAGCTGCCGGCGACGTGGTCCTTGATCAACTCCAGCCACTGGCGCTGCTCGTCAGTGAAACGACGCCCGTGGGTCTCCTGCTGCGCCAGCCAGTTCTCGAAGCGCTGCTCGACCTGATCGGCGTACGGCACCAACTCGTTCTCTTGATGCAGCGCGAAGCGCACCAACGACACGATGTCACTGAGGAGCTGGCCGCCCGAGCCGCGCACCTTCGTGCGGTCGAGCATCTCGTAGGCCTTCCACAGCCGCTCGGGCGTCCACTGGCGCGGCGGCGCGTGGATCGCCTCGGCCAGCGCCTTGATGTCGGCGAAGTGGAGGCGCTTGGCGTAGGGCTGACTGTAGAGCACCTGCAACGCGGTGATCTCGTCCTTGTGCTCGCGGATGAACAGCTCGAACGATTCGATGAGCCCCTTTGCCTTCTCCTTCGCCGACGCCGAGAACGCCGCCTCGATCACCTGATCCTTGCTGAGGGTGTCGATGGTCTGCTCGAACTGCTGCTTCATGAAACAGAGCTGCTCGCGCAACGCCGGGTTCGCCGCAATAGGCTTCACGGCCGCCTGCAGCAGTCGCTCTGCCACTTGCTGCACTTGCTCGGCCGTGGGCTCGACATCCGTGGGCAGTCCGGCTGCTACACGCGCGGCCTCGACCTGCTCGTCGGGATCGATCGCCTGCACGAGGCGACTGGCCAGATCCTTGATCGTCAACCCGTCCGCAGTCCTAGCCAGCGCGTCGCGCTCAGGCTTGCCCAGCCGGCAATCGAGCCGCGCCAAGCGGCCGGCCAGTGACGAGAGGATATCAGGATCGGTGCTGCCAAACGCCACGGCCTGCAGCAGCTTCTCGAACGGCACGGTGGGATTGCGCTCCAACGGCTTGGAATCGGTCAGCTCCTGCTCGCACACGCCGACGCAGTCGACGATCATGAAGTGCGTCTTCGCCTTGGCATCGGGCGTGACCGCTTGCAGGTCGGTCGGACCGATCACCCGCACGCCGCGACCCTTCATCTGCTCGAAGAAATTGCGGCTCCGCACCGCGCGCATGAACATCACGACTTCGAGCGGCCGGATGTCGGTGCCGGTGGCGATCATGTCGACGGTGACCACGATCCGCGGGTTGTAGCTGTTACGGAACGACGACAGGAGATCCTCCGGCCTCACGCCCGACGACTTGTAGGTGACCTCTTTGATCTCGCGGCCGTCGGGGCCGACTCTCTTGGCTACTACGCGCGCCGTGCCGGTCTTGTAGGTGATCTTCTGGGCGAAGTCGTTCCCTTTTCCAAACTCCTCGCGGACGATCTGCACGATGTCGTCGGCGTGGCTGTCATCCTTGGCGTAGATGAGCGTCTTCGGCACATCGGTGCGACCCGGGAAGATCTCCGTGAACAGTCTCTCCTTGAAAGTGCGAATGATGGTCCGAATCTGACCGACGGCAACGACGCTGCGATCGAGGGCGTCGGCGTCGTACTGCAGGTCCTCGTCGAGCTTCGCCCAGCGGACGCGGCGCGTCTCCCGGTCCCGCTTGTCGACGAAGAGGCCAGCCTCCACCCGCGAGCCTTGCTCCGTGATCTGTGTGCGGACGCGGTAGACGTCGAAGTCGACGTTGACTCCGTCGGCCACGGCTTGCTCGTGGTTGTACTCCATGACCAGATTCTGGTTGAAGAACCCAAACGTCTGCTTCGATGGCGTGGCGGTTAGACCGATCAGATAGGCATCGAAGTACTCCAGCACCTGGCGCCAGAGGTTGTAAATCGAGCGGTGGCACTCGTCGGTGAAGACGACGTCGAAGGTCTCGATGGGAATCGCCGGGTTGTACGTGACCGGTACCGGCTCGCGGATCAGACCGGCGCCGCTGTCGAACTGCGAGCCTTCCTCCAGCTCGGGGTCGAGTTCCTTCCCCTGCAACATCGAGTACAGGCGCTGGATGGTAGTGATGACCACGCGCGCCACCGGGTCGAGCTTATTGGAGGTGAGCAGCTGCACGTTGTACAGCTCGGTGAACTTCCGGCCGTCGTCCGGCGTGACGTACGACTGGAATTCCTTCAGCGCTTGCCGGCCGAGGTTGGCGCGATCGACGAGGAACAGCACACGGCGCGCGTCGCCGAACTTGATCAGGCGGTAGACTGACGTGATCGCGGTGAAGGTCTTTCCGCTGCCCGTTGCCATCTGGATGAGCGCGCGCGGCCGATCTTCCGCGAGTGACTGTTCGAGGTTGGCGACGGCGCGGATCTGCGGGCGCCACAGGCCGGTGGTGATCAGCGGAGGCAGGCGTTGAAGGCGAGTCCGCAGTGTTGGCGGTTTGCGTGCCGCTCCAGGTTCGGCGACACGCTCGAAGCGGGCATCAGCGTCGGCGGCAGCGACGGCAGCGAGCCACGCGGTCAAGGCCTCGGGACGATGGAAGCTGAACACGCGCCGGCTGCGCGGCTCGGGATCGAACGCATTGGTGAAGCGAGTTTCAACGCCTGTGCTTTCGTAGAGAAACGGCAGCGGTCGGAAGTGCGCCGGCACCGTTGCCGGCAGACCCTCGCTGTACTTTGTGGACTGCACCTCGACGCCGGTCAGCGTCTCGCCTTCCTTCTTCGCCTCGACTACGCCGGCTGCTTTGCCGTTCACGTACAGAAGGTAGTCGGCGAAGCCGTGGCCGCGGATAAGTGGAAACTCGCGCACGGCGATGCCGCGGCCGGCGTGAAGATTCACCGCGGCCGCATCCTGAACGCACCATCCGGCATCGGCGAGTAAGGCGTCGATGCGTTCGCGCGCTTCTTGCTCGGGCTTTGCCACCTGCGCACCGTCGATCTCGCCTCCGCTTGTACGGCCCGGAAAGGCGAGGTGTCAACGGACGCACGGACCTCCTTCGCCGAGTCCCCTTCGCGGGGTGAGTGGCACACCATCCGAAGCTCTTCGAAGCGCAGCTTCAAGAGCGAAGATGGAGGCGGGGGGAATCGAACGCCGATGGGGGATCACTCCTAAGAAGTGATAGTAAGTGCCGCAAGGGTTTTCACAATCAGACGTCACGTCACCTTCCGCAATTTACCGGTACTTGGCCCCGGGGGACGGGGCCTTGGGGACGGATTTCGTGAGCATGGATATCGTCCGTTCTTCACTGACCTCCGCCACGTTTCATGATAATCGACGCGACCCGTTGATGTGCACGCCCTTGTGGAGTGCCGAAGAGCAACCGCGATAGCGATTTCTCTGTACCGTATCATCGAGAAGCCACCACGACCGGAAGCACCTTGCGCTCGGCAAGGATCCCCCCTCTGGGCGAACCGTGTGCCCACCGTCGTCGCCCACTGCCAGCGTTACCTCAGTGCCCCGTATCGGTGGCCTTCACCACCGCTACGAGTGCAGAGAGGCTGCTTGAGCAGGGCGGATGGAGTTTTGGCGAGGCACACCCACCGCAATGGCCGGGATGGTGGGTGGCACTCTGTGTTGTTGGCACTTACACAAGTCCGGGTCATTAGCAGTTATAGATGTCCGCTCGGTTAGACGGAGATCTTCCTGCGATTCTTCTTAGTGTTTTTATTTAGGGTTCTTAAGGCGCGTA
>JBEKBJ010000187.1:0-4741 GCA_050015455.1 Binatia bacterium | reverse complement strand
ACGCCCTCGCGAGCGAGCACCTGGCTCGCGCCAAGGAGTCGTGGGCAAAGAAGGACCTGAAGCGAGCCGGAGGCGCACTCAAAGCGGCAGCGACCAGCCTTGAGCACGCGCTTGCCTGGGCCGGCCGCAAAGGGGAAGCTGATGTCATTGCCGTGACCAAAGACGCGGGGGTGGTGGCAGGAAAGCTCATTGAAGGAACGGGCTGGGCGGCCAACGAAACTGAGAAGGCGATCGAAGCAGTGGGCGCAGAGATCGAGAAGCTGGGTCGCTCGCTCTCTCTTCACGAGAGTCTATCCTGTCGGTGATGACGTCGCGGACTATGTCGGCCATGAACTCCCGCTCACAGAAGGGTTCGAACAGTTTGGTGTCTTTGTGCCGCAATTCCTTCATGAGTTCTTCGAGGTACTCCTCCCAGATGGTATCGAGGAACAGGAAACGGGTGGACCACAAGCGCTTGAGAAGACCCTCCATGCGTTGACCCAGCTGGACTGCGCGCAGCACGAGTCGGCCGTGGAGCTTGGGCCGGGGCACCCAGAGCTGGCGCTGACGCCACTGGATGTCATCGAGCGCCAAGAAGGGAGGCGCCTGATGACCGCGTCTCGTTCGGACGCGCTGGCGCCCTTCGGTGTGACGGGCGATCTCGCCCACAAGATGATCTTCCCGGCACTCTATGCGATGGCGAAACGAGGCGCCCTCAAGGCCCCGGTAATTGGCGTCGCCGCACCGTTCTGTCCAGGAGAGAAATGATGAAAGCGACCCGCTGGCGTTTTACAACCTGCCAGGGGGTGGTTTCTGAAGAGGCTCGCCGTGGCGAGCCAGGCATCGGTGAAACACTAGCAGAAGGGCCTCGTGATGCTTGCCCCCAATAAGACGAAACTCGTGTGTACGATCGGACCAGCATCCGAGTCGCCCGAGATCCTGCGCCACATGCTGCAGGCCGGGATGGATATCGCCCGTCTCAACTTCTCGCACGGTGATTTTGCATGGCATAGAACTGCCATCGACAATCTTCGCCGTGCAGCTCGTACGGCCAGCAAACGCGTAACGGTCATGGCCGATCTTCCGGGCCCGAAGATCAGGATTGGGCAATTGGCTGAAGAACCGATCGAGTTGAAGCGGGACGATGCCCTCGCATTGACCACGAATGAAATCCTGGGCAACCGGCACCGCGTCTTCGTGAGCTTCCCGCGCTTGCCCGCAGTGGTCAAACCGGGCGACTGCCTGTTCCTCAACGACGGCAATGTTCAACTGGAGGTGGCCAAGGTCGCAGGCAACGACGTTGAGTGCCGCGTGCTTGTCGGGGGCGAGTTGCGCTCGCGAAAGGGGCTGAATCTTCCCGGAATCGACCTGGGCGTGAGTGCGTTTACCGAACACGATCATGACTGCCTGAAGTTCGCACTGGAAAACGACGTGGATGCGGTCAGCCAGTCCTTCGTAGAGACGCCGGCCGATGTTGACGCGGTGCGCAAGGCGGCAGCGTTGCTGGGGCATCACCCGTTCATCATTGCCAAGATCGAAAGGGCGGGAGCACTGGCCCACGTCGATGAGATCCTGAAAGCTGCCGACGGGACCATGATTGCTCGCGGCGACCTGGGGGTGGAAACCCCCTTGGAGCGAATGGCCGTGGTCCAGAAGCAACTGATCCGCAGGGCCAACCTGCTCGGGAAACCGGTGATCACGGCTACGCAGATGCTGGAGTCGATGGTGGACCATTACCGCCCCACCCGGGCTGAAGCCACCGATGTGGCCAATGCCATCCTTGACGGCACCGATTGCGTGATGCTTTCCGAAGAATCGGCCATGGGGAAGTTCCCGGTCGAGGCAGTGAACATGCTCGCCAGGATCGCGGCCGCGACCGAGTCGTATCGCACCGATGTCCGCGAGCGAGAAACCGTCGCCGACTACGACCATGACGGTGACGTTCACCTCGTGGACCTCATCTCGCGCAACGTCCAACACACCGTGGCTCACCTCGTCCCGACGGCGGTCATCGTCCCCACGGCCACAGGACACACTGCGCGGATGGTCTCTCGCTTCAAGCTGCCCGTGTGGATCGCGGCCGTCAGCCCGGCAGAAGCAACCTGTCGCGGCCTGCAGTTCTCTTACGGAGTGACGCCGGTTCACACGCCGGAGCTTCCCCGCGATTGGAACGAATTTGCCAGGCGCTGGGTGCAAAGCAAAGGGTTGCCCGAGGCGCTGGTGGTGCTGACGGAAGGCCCCTCCCGACACAACTCTCACACGAACCCGCGCATGGAAATCATCGATCTGCGCCGTGGCAGCGTCGGCAAGGACATGCCATCGCTGTCTGGACAAGAGCCGATGGACACTGAGGAGAAAGGGATCAAGATCATGAAAAACAATCCTCTGAAACAATTGGGAACACTCGGCCAATCCATCTGGCTGGACTACATCCGGCGCGATCTGATCGCCAGCGGCGAGCTGCGGCGTTTGATCGAGGAGGATGGACTGCGGGGGATGACCTCGAATCCATCCATCTTCGAGAAGGCGATTGCGGACAGCCACGATTACGACGAGGACATTCGGGCCATGGCGCTTAAGGGAAAAGGCGCTGAGGCAATCTACGAAACCCTCAGCCAGCGCGACGTGCAGAGCGCCGCCGACGAGTTCCGGCCTCTCTACGACAGGACGGACGGCAAAGATGGATATGTCAGCCTGGAGGTCAATCCCCACCTGGCGCACGACACCAACGGGACGACGGAGGAAGCCCGCCGGTTGTGGGCCGCGCTGAACCGGCCCAATGTCTTCATCAAGGTCCCGGCGACGGCCAATGGGCTGCCCGCCATCCAGCAACTTATCAGCGAAGGAATCAGCGTCAACGTGACGCTGCTCTTCGGATTGCCTCGTTATCGGCAAGTGGTGGAAGCTTACATCGCCGGCATCGAAGCGCGCGCGGCCCAAGGGAAGCCCGTGAAGCATGTAGCCTCGGTGGCCAGCTTCTTTGTAAGCCGCATTGATGCGCTGGTGGATCCGCTGCTGGAAAAACTCATTGCACAAGGCGGCAAGGAGGCAGACCTCGCGAAAAAGGTGCGCGGGCAAGCTGCCATCGCCAGCGCGAAGATGGCCTATCAAATCTACAAAGAGATCTTCGGCAGCGACCGGTTTAGGAAGCTGGCTGCTCAGGGCGCTCGTGTCCAGCGGCTGCTCTGGGCCAGCACCAGCACCAAGAACCCGGACTACAGTGACGTGAAATACGTCGAGGCCCTCATCGGGCCGGACACGGTCAACACGGCCCCGCTGGAAACCCTTGATGCCTACCGCGACCACGGAGAGCCGAAAGCCCGGCTCGAACAAGATGTCAAGGAAGCCCGCTGGGTGTTGGAGCGACTGCCGGAACTGGGAATCAGCATCGACAATGTGACGCGGCAACTTGAGGACGAAGGAGTCGAGAAATTCAACCAGCCGTTTGACAAGCTGATGGAGACCTTGGCGAAAAGGTCACCACGGCATTTGACGAGAGAATCATGAGAGTAAGTCCGTGTGCAGGAAAGCTGGCCGAATGGGAGATCCGATTGCATGAATAACAAACCGACCCACCAACTCCGGGGCGCAGCGCTGATCCTGACGATCAATGGCGGCTCGTCGAGCATCAAGTTAGCGCTGTTCGAGGCCGGTGACTCGCTCCGACGGATTCTGGAGGGCGGGATTGCCGCGTTCCAGGCCTTGGCTGAGAAAAGGGGAATCGAACCATGAAGACACAAACTCTTTCCCCGGAGCTGCTCGGCAAGATGGACGCTTACTGGCGTGCCGCGAACTATCTGTCGGTCGGCCAGATTTATCTTTACGACAATCCGCTGCTGAAGCGGCCGCTGACGCTCGCGGATGTGAAGCACATGCTGCTGGGCCACTGGGGCACGACCCCCGGGCAGAACTTTATTTACGTGCACCTGAACCGGGTCATCAAGAAATACGACCTCAACATGATCTACGTCTCCGGCCCCGGGCACGGCGGCCCGGCCGTCGTGGGCAACACGTACCTCGAGGGCACTTACAGCGAGATCTATCCCAACATCAGCCAGGATGAGGCCGGGCTGCGAAAGCTCTTTATTCAGTTTTCGTTTCCCGGAGGAATTCCCAGCCACGCATCGCCGGAGTGCCCGGGCTCGATCCACGAGGGCGGCGAACTGGGCTATTCGCTCAGCCATTCGTTCGGGGCGGTGTTCGACAACCCCAATCTCATCGTCGCCTGCGTCGTCGGCGATGGCGAGGCGGAGACGGGTCCGCTGGCCACCGCATGGCATTCGAACAAGTTCCTCGATCCAGCAACCGATGGGGCGGTGCTGCCGATCCTGCACCTCAACGGCTACAAGATTTCCAACCCGACCGTCCTGGCCCGCATCGAGCACGAGGAATTGGAACAGTTACTCCGCGGCTATGGGTGGACGGCCTACTTCGTCGAGGGTCACGAGCCCGGGCTGATGCATGAGGTCATGGCCGCGACGCTCGACACGGCGGTGGAGCAGATCAAAAAAATCCAGCAGGACGCCCGCGGCCACGGCAACTTCGCGCGTCCGCGCTGGCCGATGATCGTCCTCAATTCACCCAAGGGCTGGACGGGCCCGAAGGTCGTCGATGGTTTGCAGGTTGAAGGCACGTTCCGTGCGCACCAGGTGCCGCTCTCCGACCCGGCCACCCATCCCGAACACCTCAAGTTGTTGGAAGACTGGCTGAGGAGCTACCGGCCGGAGGAACTCTTCGATGAGCAGGGCCGCCTGAAACCGGA
>JBEKBJ010000186.1:0-4853 GCA_050015455.1 Binatia bacterium | reverse complement strand
AAGATGGCTGACGAGCGACAGAAGCTGTTCCCGGAGAGAGCCACCCTGATTCCGCGCGCACTGGACTGGCAGAGCCTTGAGCGGCTGGACGGCGACGATCTGGACACGCACTACCGGCACATCCTGGTGGAGCTGGGCAAGAAGCCAGGCATGTTGGGCACCATCTTCCGCAAGGCGCAGAACCGCATCCAGGACCCGGCCAAGCTGAAGCGGCTGATCAGCGACCTGATCGGCCGCGAGCAGTGGACCACTCTGGGCGTGGACGTGAAGGGCGACGCCTACGAAGGTCTGCTCGAAAAGAACGCCGCCGACGTGAAAGGCGGCGCCGGCCAGTACTTCACGCCGCGCGCGCTGATTCAGGCCATTGTGGATGTAATGCGGCCGGAGCCGGGTCAGCTCATACACGACCCTGCCTGCGGGACGGGCGGATTTCTGCTCGCTGTGCACGATTACATCAGCAACCACTTCACGCTTGATAAGGACCAGAAGCGCTTCCTCAAGGAAAAGGCACTCTCCGGAATTGAGATTGTGGACGGCGCCGCGCGGCTTTGCGCCATGAACCTGTTCCTGCACGGTATTGGCGGCGAGGAGCCGTTGACTGTGAAGGATGCCCTGAGCAGCAAGGGGTCGGTTGAGTTCGAGATGGTGCTGACGAATCCTCCGTTTGGCAAGAAGTCGAGCATCACCGTAATCGGCGAGGACGGCGATGAGCAGCGCGAGGCGCTGACGATTGTCCGCGACGACTTTTGGGCGACGACGAGTAACAAGCAGCTCAACTTCGTCCAGCACGTGCGTTCGATTTTGAAGATTGACGGCCGCGCCGCGGTGGTGGTGCCGGACAACGTGCTCTTTGAGGGCGGTGCGGGTGAGTTGATTCGTCGGCGGCTGCTGCACGATTGCGACGTGCACACGCTGTTGCGCCTGCCCACGGGCATCTTCTACGCGCAGGGGGTCAAGGCCAATGTGCTCTTCTTTGACCGTCGTGTGGCCAGCGAGAAGCCCTGGACCAAGAAGCTGTGGATCTACGACTTCCGCACTAATGAGCACTTCACGCTGAAAACGAATCCTCTGCGCCGCGAGAATCTGGACGATTTCGTTGCCTGCTACCACGCCGAGAATCGCCACAAGCGCAAGGAGACCGAACGCTTCCACGCTTTCGACTACGAAGACCTGGTCAAGCGGGACAAAGCGAGCTTGGACATTTTCTGGCTGAAGGACGACAGCCTGGAAGACGCAGCCAATTTGCCAGCCCCCGACGTAATCGCCGCCGAGATCGTTGAAGACCTGCAGGCTGCCCTGGATGAGTTTGCCCTCATTGCCGAGGACCTGCGAAAAAGCTGAAGTACTCAATACAAAGGGCAATCGAAGATCCGCAAACCTTGCAGGATCCACCAAGGTGTCCCGGTCTCCGGAGCTGAGAGTCATCAGGAGCAGATTGCTGAACACTGGCCGACTTGAGTGGTAACCGTTCGCCGCTCCCTGTGCCGCGGCCTCACTCCCTCCCCAGATCTCCAATGAGCTGCCTAGATCGTTCCCAAGCTTACGCGGAGCAACCGTGCTCGGCCCGCGCATTGAATTCCCGCAGGAACGCCGCCGAGTCGAGCGCTTGGAAAAGGGCTCTTTCGCGTGACGGACCTCAGGCTTGGGCCGCTTCAAGTGTGGATATGCACGAGGTGAGATCGTAAGCTCCATCCTCTCGTGTGACCGTTCAGAGCTCCTCCGGTGGCGAGTCTTCGGTACCCTCCGTCGCGAACAAACTAGAAACGCATTTGCCAGTATCCGAGCTAAAGAGTTGATCGGGATAACAAGCCGCGCAATGAGCGCGGCGGAGGGATTTTGCCGTTCGCGTCGGTGATCTCGGTGTACAGCGGTGACAGGAGTTGGGTGTAAGGGGGCAAAATACGTGATTGGCGTTGTTTTTCCTATAGAGTTTTGTCCCCTATATCTCCCGACGATGCTTTAAAAGTCACAAGAAAAGGTAGGGGAAATGCTATCCCCTACCCTTGGGATGCAGATTTCGTAACCCCACCTTTGGCCTCGGTTTTAAGGGGTACAACAGGGACAGGTTCGGGGCGTAAAAGGGCCGTTGCGCCCCTGGCGCAGAAGCCCCGGGGCGGGGAAAAAGGGAGCTGGCGGGCGAAGCAGAGAGGCATCGCATCAGGCTCCATATCAACCTCCATACCAGGCAAACAGATCAGTCATATAGATAGAGAGAGAGAAGAAGCTGAGGCCTTTCACACACTCTCCCTCCGGCCAGACCAGAAGCAAATCCCGCCGACAACCCACAAGCAAAACAACACCATCAGCAACAGTCAGACAGTCCCGCCGGACATAAGCCTTGCTCTACCCGGAGCTCAGGTGAGGCGCCCGGATGAAGGCGCTCGTGTCAAGGAGCGGGCTCGAGCTTGCCGGCGTTGCGTAGAACGAGAGAGCAGGCTGCGCTCGGGCTGATAGAAGCGCTGGATCGGGAGCGGAGCTTCGGCCTGGCGCGCGTGCGCGAGGGTTTTTGTGTGGGGCAGGACGGAGACACCTGGTTGTACTAGTGAAATAGGGAGCGACGTCGCCCAGGATGCGCAGCTTGTGGATGTCCGGGTAGTCCTCGGGGTTGAGCCCTTTCAGTTCCGGATGCAGCGCCTCGCAGCCGGCGCCAGGCAGGCGGGCATAGCCGTCGTCGATCCCGACGTACGGATCACCGACCTTGAAGTTGGTCATGTAATCGTCGCCGGGCAGCCACGATGGCATGGTGTTGGGGATCTCGTTGGCCTGGGGCTCGAAGCTGGCGCGCTGGATGAAGCGGCGCAGAGGTTCGGAATAGCCGAAGTGTTCCTTGAGAGAAGGAGAAGGACCGAGACCTGCACCGAGTTCCCGTTCGTAATAACGATGGGAGATGTTAGATCTGTCCTGGAGCTTTGGATCTGGACCTCATTGAGTACATACTCATCATGGAATCAAATTTACGTGGTTGTGGTCCTGATCACTTGACAGTGTGGACCAACAGGAGCATAAGTATATGAGCACACCCTTTAAAATGTTCGCACCCCTTCCTTCTTCCCATCTCCTCCGCCAGAGCATGGGCCGGTTGTTCGGCTCCTGCATCCACGAAACCCGCAAGAAGGCTGACCTGCCCATCGAGGAAGCCGCCCGCCTGTCCGGCATGGAGGTTTCTGAGTGGATGGCCATCGAGGAGGGCTGCGTACCCCAGGACATCAACCGGCTGCGGGCCATGGCCGATGCGATGCAGATCAGCTTCGACCAGATCGCCACGCTCGTCCTGGTCTGCCGGGCGGCCTGGGAGTTGTAATCGGGGCGCGCCACCACTGGCGCCCCATACTCATAACCGGATAATCTCACCTCTGGAGAGAGAGGAGGTGAGTCCGATCGTCACCGTCAACAACGAGGAAGTCAAGCGCATGAATCTAAACGTTCCTGTCGAGTTGCACAACCGCTTCAAGGCGGCGACGGCCGCCCGAGGCCAGAACATGACCGAGGAGTTGCTGAAGTTCATCCGCAGCTACGTCGATAAGCACTCATCGAAACCAACAAGGCGGCGCAAATGAAACGCGCCGCTCTATATATGAGGGTCTCGAGCTTGGATCAGCACCCGGAGACCCAACTTCTCGACCTGCATCAGATGGCCGCGCAGCGCGGCTACGAGATCGTGCAGGAATATACGGACAGGATCAGCGGCGCGAAGGCGCGCCGCCCCGGTCTCGATCAGATGATGACCGACGCCCGCCACGGACGCTTCGATATCGTCTTGGTCTGGGCTTCGGACAGGATCGCCCGATCGGTGAAGCACTTCCTCTGCTGAGGCGCTTTCGAGCGGCAGTTACACCTTCGCCATTCCGGCAAATAGTCCAAGTGTTGGGACCGATACACTGACCGCCAGCTATAGCGGAGACTCTAACTACGTCGCGAACACGGGAAGCGCCTCGGTGACGGTGGCGCAGTCCATATTTTCGCTTGCGGCTTCGACGCCCGCTACCGTTAACCCCGGAGCAGCCGCAACCTCGACCGTAACGGTGAGCACGGCAAACGGTTATGCGGGATCCATCACCATCACCTGCGCATTGACCTCCTATCCCATCGGCGCAACGGATGTGCCCACGTGCTCCAACGGCAGTTCGACGGTTACGCTGAACAGCACCACAGCAACGGGGACTGCGACAGTCACGGTGGGCACCACCGCGGCAGCCACCGCTATGGTGCAGCCGAGGCAGGGCCGAGGTCGGGGATGGGATGGAGCCGGGGGCGGCGCGATTCTGGCCCTTCTGGTATTCCTCGGGATCCCGGCGAGGCGGCGTAGTTGGCGGTCGCTGATCGGAATGTTGGTATTGATGGTGGCGCTGGACAGTATGGCTGCTTGTGGCGGAGGTAGTGGAGGGGGTTCGACCGGCCCGAGCAATCCTGGGACGACTGCCGGAACGTATACCTTTACGGTGACCGGCACCGGAAGCCCATCGGTCACACCGATACCAACAACCACGTTTACCTTGACTGTGAATTAGGGGTTCCTGCTCAGACTCGCTCTAAGCAATGGAGTCTCGGCTTCCAATAAAACCTGTTTTCGGAAGGGTGAAACTGGCCGTTTGCGGCGCCGCGATTTAGGCACTTGCAAGGGGCATTCCGGCAGGTTTTTGGAACGGCACTGGAGGGCGCGGCAGACAGATCCAACCGCAACGCACAGTGCTTTGAACGCGCCACGTGAAGCCTGTGACTCGAAGTTGGCTAACTGGGCTGCGGCGTATTCGACCGCGTTTCCACTTGTCTCAGAAGCTACATCTTTTGACACGGCCGGATCGGTGAGATCCGGCCATGTGTTTTGAGGGGTTTACGGGGTGAGTTTTCTAAGC
>JBEKBJ010000185.1:0-5232 GCA_050015455.1 Binatia bacterium | reverse complement strand
CCCGGACCTCCAGCTGGAGCTTCAGACTGCTGCCAGTGTCCGACAAGCTGTGCTGCCCCGGTCAATGGTTCGTGCGGAAACTGCACCGTGCTCTACGGCGCCACATGCGAGAGCGCACTACTTTGCGTGGTCCACACTCCGACAGCAACCCCCACCATCACGCCGACGCCCACGATAACATGGACCCCAACGGACACGCCGCCGCCGACTCAGACACCGACGAATACCCCGACTGCGACCAGCACGCCGACGGGCACGCCGACAAACACAGCAACGGCGACCAGTACGCCGACGTCAACACCAACGAACACGCCTACAACCACCGCGACGCCCACCAGCACGCCTACACAGACACCGACGAACACCCCGACGAGTACGGCGACGTTGACTTCCACTCAAACGCCAACGGCGACGCCGTCGAACACCCCGACGCAGACCGTGCCGCCGACGGCCACCCGGAGGCCGTGTGTCGGCGACTGCAACGACAACGGCACCGTGACCGTCGATGAGATCCTCACGATGGTGAACATCGCCTTGGGTAACGCCGATGCGACGGCGTGCCCGAACGGCATCCCGAGCGGCGCGCAAGTCGACGTTGCGCTGATCCTCACCGCGGTGAACAACGCCTTGAACGGCTGCTGAGAAGCCGCACGTACTACCTTTGAGCTGAAGCCAGAGTGCAGTGGCCAGCGAGTTACGCTCGTTGACCTGATGGTGCCTACGATAGGTCTCTGGTGGAGGATAGCGATGCTGATTCCAGCAGAAGAGTCTATAACCTAATGTCCCTTATGTGCTAGACTTCGGCCCTATGCGCACCCAAAACCACCCCAAAACGGCCCTGCTTCCCCCCAGTAATCTACAACATAACGTTCCAGCCCGGCTTGCCGAGGCCAAACGGAGCCTCGCGGCGCTGGCGGAACTGTACTTTCAAAGCCAGGTCGCCGGCCAGGCCGGCGCTACGATCGACGCCAAGCGCCGCGACCTGGGCCGGTTCCTGAGCTTCTACCAACGCCTCTACGGGCATGATCATCCCGCAGAGTGGTACGTGTCGGTCACCAGAGAGTTTCTCAAGCAGCTCGCCAAGGCCCGGCCGGCGCCGGCCACCATCGTCCGCACCTATGCCTCCGTTCGCCACTTCGCCAGGTGGGTGCATCAGAAGGTGGTCCCCTTTCCACTCGGGTGCCCGACGGATGGCATCAAGCCACCACAGGAAACGGAACCGCAGTGGAAGGGGTTGAGTCGCGCCGACGAGCTGCGTCTGCTCAACGCGGCCCAAACGCTGCGCGTCCGCCCTGGCCGCGGCACCAACCAAGGATTGCGCGACCAGGCAGCGATTGCGGTGCTGTTGGGCTCGGGGCTGCGGGTGTCAGAACTGCTCGGCCTGAACCGCGAGCAGTACAAGGGTCGGGGCTTCAAGAACGTGCTGACCAAGGGGGCACGTGTACGCGATTTCGTCCCCGTCCAGGCACAAGCGCGGCAGGTGCTGGAGGAGTGGCTTGCAACCCGGCCCAAGAAGTCCGGGCCGTTATTCACTACGCGAACCGGAAAGCGGTTGAGTCGGCATCAGCTATTCCTGATCCTCAAGCGGACTGCGGCGCAGGCGAACACGCATCGCCGCACCAGTGAACAGCTCAAGGTGTCGCCGCACACACTTCGGCATACGTTCTTGCGGAAGCTGGCCGAGGAGAAGGGGGTGCAGTACGCAAAGGAGGCGTCGGGGCACCGGTCGGACCGGTACATCTGGCGCTACGTGAAGCCGGACCGGCAGAGCCTGGCGGAGGCGATCGACGCCTTGGAGTAGGTCACGGGCGATAACATCAGGGCTCGATCTTCTCGCCGGTGAGGATCAGCAGGTCGGCGTGGAAGTAGGCCATAGCGTCGACCGCCCGCTACGCGGCCGCGATGATCTGATCAGCGCTCCACGCTTCATCCCGTGTTTAGGCAGCTAAGGAGCTGTCACGCTAGAGCTGCCCGATTCGGACGGCTGGCGAGTCGAGGTACTTGGCTTCGGTGGGCAATAATTTCCCGGATTGACTCCCGACCACCGAGTGTTGCAAAAGAGCCACTCGTCGACGTGCTAGCGCTGCGGCCCGCCGAACGAAAACACGATGCCCACGTGCGCCGACATCATTGCAGTGGCGCTGCTCTGCCGAACGCACCTGCGACCCCAAACGTTCGGAGTGTGCGGTGGCGCCGCCGGTCTGCGCGCCGATTTCAGCGCCTGCGGCTGCGTCAACTTCCCGGATCTGGGCATCGAAAGGGCGAACCTTGGCCAAGCCGGTCAATAGGAGAGGGCCATGAAGGCCCGACTCATTGGCGTCGCCGCACTGTTGTGCTTCGTCGCAACGGTAACCGCGTCGACGCCGACGGCAACACCTATCGAGATGGCATCCACATGGTCTTTGGTCTGGAGTGATGAGTTCAACGGGCCAGCGAATACGGGCGTCAGTACCGACAACTGGCTGTACGATACCGGTTCAGGGTACGGGTGCTCGGGCTGCCCCGTCAACTGGGGCACTGGCGAGGTCGAGGTAATGTCGAATAGCACTGCCAACGTCTACCAGGATGGTGCCGGCCACCTCGTCATCAACCCGATCCACACGGGGAGTTCAGCTACCACGGGGTGGACCTCGGGCCGCATCGAGACGCAGCGGACTGACTTCCAGCCCCCGCCCGGCGGAGCTATGGCGGTTGAGGCCTCGATCCAGCAGCCAGACATCAGCGGCGTCGCTGCCGCCGGTTACTGGCCGGCATTCTGGATGCTCGGCGCGCCCTTCCGCGGCAACTACCTCAACTGGCCCAGCGTTGGCGAGATCGACATCATGGAAGATATCAACGGGCTAAGCTACGAGTTCGGGACGCTCCACTGTGGCACACTCTCCGGCAGCAATCCTGACGGCACGCTCGGGCCTTGCCACGAGTACACCGGTCTCAGTAGCGGGGCGACCTCGTGCTCGGGGTGCGAGACGGGGTTCCACGCCTACCGCGTAGAGTTGGACAAAAGCGTCTCACCCGAGCAGATCCGCTGGTACCTCGACGGCGTGCAGTTCTTTACGGGGAACTCCGATCAGGTTGACCCCACAACCTGGGCCACCGCGACGGACCATGGGTTCTTCATCATCTTCGATGTCGCGATCGGTGGGAGCTTCCCCGGCGACCCGACCGCCTCCACCGCATCGGGGATACCCATGCTAGTCGACTATGTCCGCGTGTATGAGCGACCCTTGGCGGCGTCGACTCCTACGGACACCCCGACGCCAGTGGCTACCGCAACCCCAACCGCTACAAACACTGCGACGGCAACCGTGACGAACACGCCGATTAAGACGCCAACGAGCACGGTGACGGTGACCCTCACCAACACACCGACCCAGACGCGGACCGCACCACCAACGTCGACCCCCACGCCGTGTGTCGGCGACTGCAACGACGACGGCACCGTAACCGTCGATGAGATCCTTACCATGGTGAACATTGCACTGGGGAGTGTCGATGTATCGACCTGTGCGTTTGGCGATGCGAACCATGATGGCAAGATCACGGTCGATGAGATCCTCACGGCGGTGAACAACGCGCTGAGCGGGTGCAGCGGGAGCTGAAGGGCTCTTCGGCACGGCCGCCTCTTTCTGCCAACCAGTCTGGCCCGGTCCGAGGCTGAGGGGGAACCGGAAGAGGACGACGACACGTAAGGGAATGAGTCTGCGTCGGATTGCACGCTGGCGGAAAGCATGGATATATACGCCCGTTTCTTTTGGCTCGAACTGGAGGGTGTGATGGCAAAGAAGATGACGAGGCTCGACAAGGCGATGGGCAAGGGGGAAATTCTGGCCGAGCTGGCTGCCAGCACGCAGCTGGCCAAGAAAGACGTGGGGCGGGTCCTCGATGCATTGGGGGCGTTGATCGAGCGCCACATCGCGAAACACTCCGTGGGGATGTTCACTCTTCCCGGCTTACTCAAGGTCAAAGTCGTGCAGACACCGGCCCGCCCGGCGCGCAAGGGCGTCCCCAACCCTTTCCGGCCTGGGGAAACCATGGACGTTGCAGCCAAGCCTGCCCGCCGCAAGGTGAAGGTCCTGCCACTCAGCAAGCTCAAGGCGATGATCGGTTAAGCGCACCGACCGCCGCGCCGGCGGCAACCCTTAGCCAGGTTTTGCGTTGGCGCTGGCCGACCCGCCGCACTTACGCCGGGGTAGCCCGCTAGACAGGATGCCGCGCTTGGGGCTAGGTCAGCCAGGGAGGCTGCTATGGACTATGTGCGACTAAGGGCACACGGGTCTCAAGGTTTCTCGTCTCTGTGTAGGGACCATGGTGTTCGGGCGCTGGGGCAACACCGATCATGACGACTGCGTCCGCATCATGCACCGAGCGTTCGACGAAGGTATCAACTTCGTCGACACCGCCAATCGCTACGCCTTCGGCGAGTCCGAGCAAATCGTCGGCAAGGCGTTGCGCGGGCGGCGCACCGACGTAGTGGTCGCGACCAAGGTCTTCATGCCGGGCGCAGCGGGCGTCCTGGATCGCGGTACCTCTCGGCGGCACATTTTCCTCCAGGTGGAAGAAAGCTTGCACCGCTTGGGCACAGAGTGGATCGACCTCTACCAGTTACATCGCTACGACAGCGGTACGCCCATCGAGGAGACCCTCGGCGCGCTCACCGATCTCGTGCGCCAGGGAAAGGTGCGCTACATCGGCGTGTCCACGGGCCATCCGGAGGAGGCGCCGGATATGCAATGGACGGGCTGGCGGATGGTTGAGTCGCTGTGGGTCAGCGAGCGCCACGGTTTCGAGCGTTTCGTGTCCACGCAGCCGCCGTATTCGATTTTGTCACGCGATGTGGAACGCGACGTCTTCCCGGTCAGCGAGCGTTTCGGCTTTGGGGCGATCGTCTGGAGTCCACTCGAAGGCGGCTGGCTCGGCGGCCGCTATCGCCGCGGGCAGGAGACTCCGGCCGACTCGCGCGCGGCGAACGAAACCGAGTTCGGCATGTTCGTGCGCGAGCACTTCGATCGGAAGTCGGAGCGTGGCGAACGCCGGTTGCGCGTCATTGAGGAGCTGGTGCCGATGGCGGAGCAACTCGGTGTGTCGCTGGCGGAGTATGCCACGGCCTGGGTCCTGCGCCATCCGGCGGTCACGTCAGCGATTGTGGGCCCGCGCGTGATGCGGCATCTCGACGCCGCGCTGGCGGCGCTCAACGTCCGCATTCCAGAGGAGCATCTCGCACGTATCGACCAA
>JBEKBJ010000184.1:0-5359 GCA_050015455.1 Binatia bacterium | reverse complement strand
TTCAAGTGGGTGAAGACCGCGGACGAGATTCTGACGAAGATTGCCCGCTTCTGCGCTGACACCGTGGCTCGCCATGGCTAGTCGCTTATTACGCGAATTTAGGTTACGGCCGACTAGCACCGTAGATGGAGAAGCCCACCACGCGCCAAGGATCGCCCTGCGAGAGAGCAACAAGGGCCACCAGACCGCCGATCGAGAGCAACACCCCGAGCAGGTGCGAGTAGCAACTAAAGGGATCGTTGGGTCGCCACGACATCATTCGCAGGGCATCCCATTCCTTTCCCACTACTGCAAATGCAAGCGGTTGGCTACGTACTGCAGAACATGCGGCGCGGCAGGCCGCTTCCCTGGGGAGTCTTATAATATGCTGCGGCTACGCTCGTGAAGGGAGAGACTGTGGCAGTTCCGGGTCTCCCGCGTCCCAACCTCGTCAGCGGTGCGTCGCGCAGGCAGACAGGGCTATTCCCCGGGGCGTAAATTTTGGTACTAAGTGCAAGTGAGGAGGCGTCTCAGGTGGCAGTGAGCAAACAGCGACTTCGTAGGCCAGGTGATGTACGCCCGTACGACGGGAGGTCCGTAGTGCGCACAGCTGTCGGCCCGTTTGCGCTCGTGGCAGCCGCTTTCATTTTGCTGCTGGAGTCGCCGACCGTCTCAGCGCAGGCTAACACGCCAGTGGTGTGGATCCTCGTGGTCAAAGAGCATGGGGTCGGCAGCCCAGCGGTGGTGCAGCCCTACCTCGACCGCTTCGTCGCCATTGCTGCGAAAGAGAATGATTGGGCCGACGCCAAGGGACAATACTACAACAATCGCAGTGCCGCCGAGGCATTCATCCAGGCGCACCAGCCGCACTACGGCATGTTCTCGCTGCCCGCTTTCCTGGCCCTGCAGGCGAAGTACAAGCTCGAGGTGATCGGACAAGTGGCGGTGTCGCTGGTCGGGGGCCGACAGTACTACCTGATCAGCAAGAGCGCGGCGGATCTCGCCGGGTGTAAGGGGAAGACCGTGGCGAGCGACCACACGGATGACACGCGCTTCATCGAGCGCGTCGTGGCTGAAGGGAGATTCACGTTGGCCGACTTCACCGTCGTCCAGACCCAGCGGCCGCTGCAGACGACCAAGAAAGTGATCAGCGGCGAGGCAGCCTGTGCGCTGATCGACGATGCGCAGCTCGCGGAGCTGCCGCATCTCGAAGGGGCCGACGGGCTGCGCACTGTGTGGACGAGCGCGGAGTTGCCACCGATGGCAGTCGCAGCGTTCCCGGCGGCGCCGGAAGCCGAGCGGAGCCGGTTTCAGGAGCATCTCGCCAACCTGTGCGACAACGAGGGGCAGAGCGCCTGCGCTGAGGTGGGCATTGTATCGCTCAAAGCCGCAAGCGCCGCAGATTATGCGGCGGTCGTCGCCGCATACGGGAAATAGCGGCCCCTGAGATGCGTACGCGTCGTCTCATCGATGGCTGGCCGGCGCTGCTGGTTGTCGTGTGCCTCTGCCTCAGCTCGGCGTGCGCCATTCGGAGAGGCGCCGTCCATCCCGAGCTCAGCGCGGCGGGCAATCGGCAAGACGTGCTCGCACTATCGGACGCGCTGGAAGCCTTGATCGCCGCTGGCCAGGATACGCCCGCCGATCGCGAATACGCGTACGACATCGTGCGGGTGCACGAGGAGGATACCGCCCCATCTATGTTCGCGCGGGCCGTGGTGACGGGCCGACTGGTGCAACAAAAGGGTCTCCTGGCCGCGCATCTTCTCCCGGAGATCGAGCGCTGCGCCCGGCGGAGCCGGGATCTCGATCCAGATTTTCGCGGCGGGGCGGCAACGCGGTTGCTCGGCACCTTGTATGTCATGGCCCCCGCCGTGTTGCTCCAGCATGGCGACTCCGAGGTCGGCCTCCAACTGCTCGGGGGTTTGGCGCAGACGCACCCGGAAGTGCTCGAAAATCACCTGCGTCTGGCGGAAGCCTACGTTGCCCTTGGTGACCCGGCTCCCGCCGGCCCCCACCTCTGCCGCTGTCTTGCTCACAAGGCAGCCCTCCGCCTTGATGACCAGAGACTCCTCCAGCAGCTCATTGACGACGCGGGGTTGCCGCCGTGCGCGCCGACAACAGGCGCTTCGCCGTGACCGGTCGTGCCCCGGCCTGCGATGACACGAGCTGCGCGACGCCCCCCCACGGAGCCTAGCGATCCGCGTCCGGCCGGGCGCGGAACAAGATCCACAGCGCGGCCGGGAGTGCCGTGAAATCCGCCACCATCGACAGCGCAAAGGCGAGCGCCGCGAGGACCCCGAACTGACGCATCGGCGGAAGCTGGCCGAGAGCGAAGGCCAGAAAGCCACCGGCGTTGATGAGCGTCGCGAAGACGATCGCGCGACCGGCAATCCGCAACGTGTGACGCAGCGACTCCTCGACCGTGCCGTCCTGCCGCTTCTCGAGGAAGTGATAGAAGAAATGGATCTGATCGTTCTCGGACGTGCCGAGCACCGTCGAGGCGATGAGGATGGTCGCGATGTTGAGCCGCATGCCGGTCAGCCGCATGACCAGGAACATCACGAGGATGGCGAAGATCGACGGAATCATGGCCATCAGCCGTGCCGTGCCGTTGCGGAAGACGAGCAGAAACGCAGCGAAGATGACGCCCACCGTCAGCGCAAAGCTCTCGACCAGCGTGGGCACCAGGTTCTGCGCCATCTTCGCGTGCAGCGGGGTCAACCCGACCGTCTTCAGCTCGAACTCGCGCAACGCTGGATGGGCCGTCACCGCGTCCTGCCAATGGCGGCGAATCGATGCGTCGAGCCGCTCGAACCCCTCGTACTCTGCCGTGCGCGTGATCACTGTCACTTGTGTCTGTGCGAGCGCGTGCGGCTGCACGAAACTTTGCAGCATCGGCTCGGTCGCCATCAGGCCTTCGAGGTCGCCGGCTAACTGCTCGACCGCCTCGGGGTCGTCGGGCCAGCGGTCGCCGGCGCCCGCGATGTAGCGGAACGTGCGCAAGATCGTCGTGACGTCGATGGCCGCACCCACATCCGGATCACCCTCGAGCGCTTGCTGAAAGCTGTGGAGGCCCGTCAGCACAGCCGGTTCGGAGACACTGCCGAGCGGGCCCTTGAGCCACACCTGGGTGATCGACAGGCCAGGGATGATCGGCTGCAGACGCCGGATGTCCTGATACAGCGGCGAGGCGTGATCCATATACTCCACCGGATCGGTGAGCAACGGCACCCGCCCGACGATGCCGGGTGCGCCGAACAGGGCGACCGCACCGAGCGCGGTCAGCACCAGCGACGTGACGACGAGGACCCAGCGCCAGCGGTAGGTAAAGCGCGGCAACCACGTGGCGAAGTGAACGAGCCACGCACCGGCCATACCCCGCTCCTGCTCGGTGGGTGTCTGCAGCAGCTTCTGCAACGCGGGAAAGAGGGTGAACACAATGACCCAGGTGAAGACCAGCCCGACGGCGACCCACAGCCCCATCTCGTGAATGGGCCGGATATTGGACACCATCAACGCCGCGAAGCCTGCCGCCGTCGCGAAGATCGATGCGGTGCACGCGACGAACTTGTTGGTCAAGGCGAACACTTGATGCGCGTCGACCGACCGGTCCGCTGGCCGCTCCACGAAGCGCGAATGGATGTACACCAAGGTCGCCGTCGCCGTGACCAGAATCGTCATCGGCACCATGGGTGAGACGATCGTCAGCGTGCCGCCGGTCGCCCCGATGTAGCCCACCGACGCTGCCAAGCAGACCCCGAGGGTGATCAGGAACGCCGCGAGAGTACGCAGCGAGCGGTACAGCACGAGGTTGAAGACGACGACGAGCCCGCCGAACAGCACGAAATACCGCCAGGCCGAGCGCAGGGTATCGTCGAGGTAGACGTTGACGTACGGTTGACCCAGCTTGTGCAGGGTCTGCAGCGCTGTGGGGCTCGGCGTGGATTGGTCGATCGCCCGGTCGATGGCCGCGAGCGTGTGCTCGCGCTCCTCGCCGCCATGCACGTCGAGCATGAGCCCGATGGCCAGCGAGTGGTCGCCCACCAACCCCTGCTTGCGAAAGAGGTCGGTGCCCGTCACGAACTGCCGGAACGCTGCGATTTGTGCGGCCGTGGGCTCGAAACCCGCGCGGGCACGCCGGAACACCGAGAGGGGGGAGTTGGCGGTGACATGCGGGACCGTGCGCAGCGCGCGCTCGATGCGATCTACCCGCTCGATCACTGCCGGAGATAACGGATCATCGGCCTCCACCAGGAGGAGCGCAAACTCACCCGCGCCGAACACTTTCTCGAAGTCGCGGCTGGCGATATAATCCGGATCACTAGCAATGATGAGCCGATCGAGGGAGTTGTCTTGGCGGACCTTCGCGGCGAAGTACGCGCTCGGGAGCAGCAGCAGCGCATAGCAGGCCAGGACGTACCACCGCCGCGTGATGATGAACGAGAAGGTCCGCGACAGCCGTCCCATCTGCATGCGCTCGTTTGGCAGTTCGCGTGGCATGGGCTTCAGGCTGGCCCTGCCCGCTCCTCGTCGTCGGCTTCCAGATGGAAGCGCTCACCAGTTGCGGACCTATTCCGCACGACGACTCTAAAACTTCAGGTCCAGCGGCACGTCGCTCCAATGCGCGCGTCTACCTGAACCGAAACGATCCCAATGGGCCAATGATTCGGAATGCTTGCAGCAACCATATGCAGACCGCGAGAATGACAACGATATGAATGATGCGTTTGATCGTTACATCAATTGGAAGAAGGGTCTCTACAATGTAGAGAAGCACTCCAACGATCACTAGAACTATGATTACGTTAATCAGTGGCATAGTGACTCGCCTCTCCTTTCTGGCAGTCAGGCACGAGGTTGCAACCAGCCTAGTCCACGATGCGCAGATCGTCCTGCACCGGCCGACGCTGTATCAGTGAGCGTCGCCGCGGTTACGGAATTGTAATGGGGCCTCGGCCAGCGAGTAGCGCGACAGCGAGGAAGACGACGGCGATCACCGCGAACACCCAGCCAATCTGCGCCGACATGCCGGCGATGCCACGGAACCCGAGCACCGAAGCAATCAGGGCGATGACGAAAAAGACGACTGCGTAGTGCAACATGGCGCTTCCTCCTTTTCAACGGCTCCGAGATTCCCGTCTGGCAACGTACATCTGGCGTGGCGCGAGTTCTGGTTGTTGCTTTTGCGCCACGCCCAAACGGTGCCGTACGGCGTTCGAGTCGAGACCAAGGACCCCACAAATGCATTCGAAGGAGTACGGCCTGTGGGTTCCGGAAATTCTGTCCGCTTTTTTCCGGAAATTCTGTCCGGTTTAGTAGCGTGATCGCTGTTTGAATCGGGCAAGTCAAGCGGCGGCAAGTGGCGAGTGCGGTAGGAGGG
>JBEKBJ010000183.1:0-5669 GCA_050015455.1 Binatia bacterium | reverse complement strand
AGGACTCATGACAGGTAGAAAATACCATATCTGTCACACCTCGCGCCAGACCCGCTCCCCTCGGCGATACGGGAGGCACACCTCGAACTCGAAGTTACCTATTGTGTTGGGGGCGTCATACTCCCACCCTGGACTGTTCCCACCTCGCTCACGGTTCGCCGTCCGTCCTCCAGCACGCCAGCGGCCAACCATTTCTGGATGAGCCGCACCACGCGCCTGTCTGCGATCCGGTGCTCGACGAACTTTGCCAACCAGTCGTGCTTGAGGGTGTCAAAGAAGCTGCGCAGGTCGGCATCGAGCACCCATTTCACCCGTTTCGTGCCGATCCCCACCGCCAGCGCATCCAGAGCCTGATGCGGACTGCGCCCGGGGCGGAACCCGTACGAAAAGCCGAGGAAGTCGGTTTCATAAATGGCGTTGAGCACCCCGACGACGGCGCGCTGGACGATTTTGTCCTCCAACGCCGGTACGCCGAGCGGCCGCTGCCGCCCGTCCGCCTTTGGGATGTATGCCCGCCTGACCGGCTTCGCTCGGTACGCTCCCCGCTTGAGCCGTCCACTGAGATTCCGGAGGTTGATCTCCAGGTCCTCTCCGTAGTGCCGCCACGTCTCGCCATCGACTCCGGCGCTGGCGTCCCGCTTAATGGCCAGGTACGCCGTGCGCAAATGGCCGATGTCGTACACGTGGTGCAGGAGCGCTGTGAATCGCAGCGCCTTGTCTCGTTGCGCTGCTTGCCGTACTCGCGCGAGCGCGCTGGGCGTGTCGCTCCGGCTCTGCGTCCGGAACACGATACGCTCGGGCGAGTTCCCCTTGGCCAGCCCCCTTCCCTCCCTCTCCTCCGCCGCCGATGCCTCGGCGTTGTTCGGCGAGTTCTCCGGTACTATGGGGCCGTCCGACTTCCCGCGCGCGTCCATCATTGGCGTGCGACCGTAGCCTTCCCAATGCGGTCTGCGCATCCCTCATGCGCAGACGAGCGCGGGATCTCCCGGTTCCCGTGCAAGATGGTTCGGTGTGTGCGTGGGGTCTCAGACCGCGCAGGGTCCGGTCGCCTCTCGCGCTGGCGAGGCGATCGGTGTGGCCTTCCGCGTACTGCTAGCGCGTCGGCACCCCGCAGTGCGACAACATTTTCGCGGCTCCATACCCAGCCCGCACCTGCCCCTGTCAACGCTTCGCCTCCGTTCTCGCGAACGCCGACGCATGTCTCG
This sequence comes from Binatia bacterium, assembly GCA_050015455.1. GTDB lineage: Bacteria > Desulfobacterota > Binatia > HRBIN30 > HRBIN30 > JAGDMS01. The sequence continues at coordinate 4,464 of JBEKBJ010000183.1, read as the reverse complement.
GGGTCAGAGTGGTTCGCTAGACCTTCTCTGTATGGCTCTTTCATCCACGACATCTCGCCGGTTTTGCCGGCGCACAGCAGTCCGTTGAAAAAGACCGCGCTAATGCTTCGACAAGCATGTCCTGAGCGGAGCCGAAGGGCTCAGCATGAGCGGGAGAACGCTTGCCGCGCAAGGCTTTCCGCTCACCCTGAGCCCGTCGAAGGGCGAGCGGAAAGCCTTTCTCAACGGGCGGTTAGGCTTCTGGCCGAGGCTAGTGCCGCAGCGGCAACGCGCCATCGCCGAGCAGGTTATAGATGCGCCGCATGAAGTGCGGGATACCGCTGTTGCCCTGCAACGATCGCCGTAGCGCATCGCCCAGCACCGGCGCCTTGGACCGAAAAACCACCTTGAACAGACTCTCGTCCAGCTGCACCGCAGGACTGTCGAGCGATAGCCCGGTGGCGGCCCAAACCGCGATAGCCCCCCCGCCCGGTTGCAGCACCAGCTCCTCGCCCAGCGACGTCACCCCCGGATACTCGAAGCGGTTGACCGCGCAGGTCAGCGCGCTGACCACGGGCAGCATACCCGTGCTCTGCAGGCCTGAGACATCGGCGATGGTCATGAGGCCACCCGTGCTCATTCGGTCGAGGCCCCCGTGCCCGATGTAGTTCAACCAACCCAAGTTGCCCGCCAGCCGCCCGAACATGAGCGTACGGGCCGTCGCCAGGTCGTCGTCGCTCAGGTAGTCCTTCTCTACCCCCACTGCCGCCGGCAACAACGCCGCCACCTGGTCACTCTCCGCAGGAAAGTCGCCCGCGGCTGGGTCCGCCACGTCCGCCAACATCAGCACTCCGGCTGCCCCCAAGGTCGTCGTCCCCTGCTCGTACGCCTTCAACTTCGCCACATATGTCTGCAGATCCGCCGCCGAGCCCGCCGGAATCCGGCTCACCACCAAATCCGGCACTCCATCCCCGTTGAAGTCGGCGAGACACCCGTCGCAGGCGTACAAACCGTAGGGCGTGGCCGTCATCAAGGTCGGGACCTGCTCCTCCGCATACCGGAGCAGATCGCGGTAATCCAAGGTGCCAACGCCGGCGAGCACCGCATAGCGCAGTCCCCAGCTCCTTGCCGCCTGGCGCAGGAAGCTGCCCAGCGCGTGCGGGTTCGCGATGCCAAAGTTGAAATTGTTGTAGATGTCGTCGACCAGCACCACTCGGGTCTTCAGCGGGGTGCCCGTCCGATAGTTCGCCAGTGCCTGCGCTGCATCCGCAAGTGACGCGGTGGTGATGACGGCGTAGTCCACCCGCTCCCGCCCCTTGAGGTTCGTGCCCGACTCCGCCTGCGCCGTCTCCGCCACGATCGCCGGTGCCGCCACCGCCAGATAGCGGCGCCCTTTCTTGGCTTGGAACGTGGCCCCATAGCCGACACTCGCCACCCCGATCTTCGGGCCGCTCAGATACAGCGGCAGTTGCGGGTTGGTAATGTCAAACACGGAGATGGACGGGACGCTGAAGCCGTCAACCACCACCGGCCCCTTGTTGGCGGCCTGTACCGTCAAGCTATCTCCCACGGCGCGGGTCCGGCGCTGGTATGTGAGTTGAAACCGCTGCAGGTAGAACATATTATCCGAGGTTCCCAGCGCCTGGACTTCCACGCTGTTGGCGCCGCTCTGTAACATGCCGTCGTCGACCGGCAGAGTGAGCACGTACGCGCCCACGCCGCTCCAGTCGCCATCCCCAAGTAGCTCGCCGTTGAGCCAGACCTCCACCGGGTGGTCGGTCGCGGCCGCGCCGCTGAACCCGATCGCGAGTGTACCGCCTCCCAGCACATCCGGGACATCGAGCGTGAACGTGTTGCTGCTCCACCCCGGCGTGTCGCCGATGAACCCCGCCCAAAACCAGTAGTCGCTCTCCGGGTCGGTGGCGACGACGGTGGCGGCGAAGTTGTCCTGCTCGAACTTCAGCGTCTCGGTGAAGACACCGACCGGCTGACTCGCCGACGGCGTCCCCGCCAACGTCATCATCTGCCTACCGGCCACGGGCTCCAAGCGGTAGACGTTGTCCAGCGTGTACACACTGTCGATGGCTTGGCCGTAGAAAAGGACCCCGGCATTGCCCGCGGCGGGTGTCCAGGCCACGGTCCGCCCGGCGTTGGTGAGCTTGATCTGGCCCTGAGCGATCCAGCTGCCGACCATCGGCTCGCCAGTGTTGAACGCGCCCGCCAGGGTGCTGGAGGAAACGGAGACCAACCCATCCTGCCGGACCTTCACTTGCGCCGCGCCGGACGGCGTTGCCCCAAGCGCTTGGACGGCGCTGGCGGGGGCCTTCGTTGCCAACCCAAGTGCGCCATTCGGGCTGCGCTTCGTCTTCGGTGTCAGCGCGTGCGGAATGGCCCGGTAGCCATGCCTCGGGTCGTCGTGGCCCTGACCGCCAACGGGCGATTCCCCAACGCGCAGAGCGGCCGCCGCTACCCGTGCTGGTACCGACGCGCCCGGGGTGACCGTGTACGGTCCGTGAACCCGCTGGGTCCCCCACGCCTCGATCTCGATCAGCCGATAGGTAGCGCTCTCCTCCGGCCGGGCACCCGGATCGGCGTACTCGTAGGTGCCGCCCTGCGGCGAGGTAATCAGCGCGGGCAGCATCGACGGTGTGATGCGCTCGAACCGCCCGAGCACCGGGTTCCACCGCTCCAGATGAAAGCCCACGGTTCCGATCTCGAACTCAGTGTCCCATTGCACCACTACCCGCCCGCGCTCCACCCGCGCGCTGAAATCGCTGATGCTCGCCAACGTGGGATTCGGCTTGTAATAGCCGAAGTTTACGTTGCTGACGCTAGGGCCGAGGGTGACGGCCTCCTGGCCGTTGTACGAACTGGCCAGCGCGCCCTCGGTCTTTTCGTAGGTAGTCTTGTAGCCGACCAGCACGCCGTTGCTGTCGGTGACGCTCACGGTGTAACTGCCGGCCGGCAGACCCGTGAAGCTGTAGTTGCCGTTGGCGTCGGTGGTGGTGGTGCCGATCACAACTCCGCCTTGCAGCAGCTGGATGGTGACATTGGCCAGGCCCGGCTCGCTGTTGTCGACGCCGTTGTCGTTGAGGTCGTTCCACAACGTGCCGGAGATGCTGTAACTCGTCGTGGCCCAGTAGCCAAAATTGTTGTTGAGGGAGCTGGCTCCGCCGCTGATGCTGACGCTGCGTTGCTGTCCCGCCGTCGCGGTGTCGCTGTCGACGGGCTGGCCGGTGGCGGTATAGGTATAACCGCTGGGCGGCGACTCGATGCTGACGATGTAACTACCGTTGGCCAGGCCGGTGAACAGATAATGGCCGTTGGCATCCGTGGTGAGCGTTGCCAGCAGGGTGTCGCCGGTATTGATGACGCCGTTGCCGTTGGCATCCGAGTAGAGCTTCACCGTAACCCCGCTGATGCCCGGCTCGGTGCCGTCCTGTACCCCGTTGTGGATGGTGCCGCCGCCGGCGCCGCTGTCGTTGAACACGGTACCGCCGATGGCGCGGCTCAAGTTGTAGCCGAAGCTGGCATTGCTGACATTGGCACCGTTGACGATGATGCCGCTGCGCAGGGCATTTTGAGCGTAGCTGGTCGTGCCGTAGTAATTGCTCAGCTCGTTGGCCCGGTCGGTCACTCGCAGTTGGTATGTGCCGTTGGCCACGCCGCTGAAGGTGACGTTGCCGCTGGCGTTGGTCGTGGTCGTGGCGATGACATTGCCGCTGTTGTCGAGCAGATCGACTGTGACGCCGGCGATGCCGGTCTCCCCGCTGTCCACGGAGCCATTGCCGTTAGCGTCGTACCAGACGCGGTCGGTGATGGTGTACGTCGTCGACGTGTTGCGGAAGCCGAAGTCCGCGGTCAAATAGGCAGTGTTCGCGGCGGCGTTGAGGAAGCCCAGGTGATTGCTGACCGGGTTGGTTGCCGTGTAACCGGACAAGACGGTCTGGCCGTCGGGTATAGTGACGACGTAGTCTTGCCCCGCCCCGGCCGGCACGCCGGTGAAGAGATAGGCGCCCCCGGGCCCGGTGGTGGTCGTCGCGTAGAGGGTGTCACCCGCGTCGACGATGCCATCGCCGTTGGTGTCGGTGTAGAGGTTCACCGTCACGCCGGCGATCCCCGGCTCGCCCGGGTCTTGCACGCCGTTGCCGTTGGCGTCGCTCCACACGGTGTCGCCGAAGGTGGCGGTGCCGGTGGCCCCGCGGTAGCCCAGATTGATGTTCGTCACGGTGCCGCCGGCGACGAGATTGAACGCGTTGCTGTTGTTGTCGGTGTGTCCGCTGGGTGCGGTCTGCGACAGCCCGGCCGGTAGGCCGCCGGTCACCTCGGTGTAATAGCCGTTGCCCGGCGCGACGTCGGTAAACAGGTATACAGGCGCGCATAAGTAAAGAGACATAATAGCTAGCAAAACGGAGCGAGGTAGGGACGGATGATGTCGGGGGAGCTCCGGATCTCGCCGAACACGCGCGTGAGCGTGGTGACGAT
>JBEKBJ010000182.1:0-5740 GCA_050015455.1 Binatia bacterium | reverse complement strand
GTATGAGCGGACTTTTCGGCCGACCGAGTTTCGCCATGCTGTCTCCTCCCATTGCCTTTATGGGGGAGACGGTCAACCTGTTTATTTCTTCAATTATTTTCTGTTACGACCGACTAGCCCGTGAACAACGAGCAGCACGGCTTTTACGTTGCCTTCGGGAAGCCAAGCTTGATAATAGATGTTGCCGTTCCGCACGCCTTTGAAATTGCCTTCAATGTGATGCATCTCCCCGCTGCTTCGCTTCAGGTCAACCCTGAAACGCGCGTAGCGCTCCTCTGGTCACGTTTCCCAACAAATGTACTGCGTTTCTGATTTCGATTCGTCATATCGCGAGTTTCGGTTTTTCGGGCCTGGCTCGTTGGGTCTTTCCACAAGCTCAACGTCTTGCCGTTCAGCCGCGCCGCGTCTTTCCGCGACGGCGGCTGGAACGGCTTGTTAGCTGGGTGCCGCTTTTGACGCGCTCAAGAATGCGGAGATCGGCTCGGTCTTGTGGCCGACGTACAGACCCTTTGGCCCGGATGAGTTCATCGAGCCCGACGTAATACGCGGGCACGGAGCCGAAGCGTGCAGACACACGATTTCTCCACGCAGCCTCGAAGCTCGCCAAACCCGGAATCTCTGGCATCAGATCGATCCGGACCGGCGCCACACCGAGCTGAATAATCCAGCGCGGATCAGTCACTTCCTCCACGGAATACCCCAAGTCGACACCTCCGAGGAAGTCTCGTAACGCAGCCAGTGCCCTACGTCCATTGACGGGGGTTGGATCAATTAGAATGTCCAGATCCTTGGTCGCGCGAGGGCGAGCGTGGAATGCGACCGCGTGTGCCCCCACGACGAGATACCTGACGCCATGGGCATTCAACGCGGCGATGAACTCTTCGTAGTCTCGGGACGCCATCGCCACCTCGCGTCTTCAGACAGCTCTCCAGCGCTTCTTCTACAGCTTCTACGCGTTGCTCCGCAGTCAGCCCTTCGTGCCAGAAAAGGAAGTCAGTTTCGTCCGCTCGGGAGCGGGGGACTCTGACTACGGTCCACACCCTCCCACGCGCGCTAACGATACGCACCTGCTCGGCCATGCTCACATCAACCTACCACGAATCCGGCGCCAGCAGCTAACGCTAAAGGGTTTTTCCGGCATCCGGCCCGACGGAGGCGCCGCGCGTGCATCGCGCACTCCGCGGCCGGATGGCGGAAAGGCCTGCCTTCGCCGTAGCTTCGGCACGCGAGCCCTGTTGGACTGAACCGCTGACTATCACAGGTGGTGTTTAAAACCTATGGGACTTGTATCGTGTTTAAGGGTTGGCAGGCAAGGGGGCCGTGGGGGGCTTGTCGCGGTAGGTGAAACGGACCTCCCCAGCACCGACAAAGCACAGGCGGCGGTTGCTGATCGCCACGCGCTGCGTGCCTGCGCCTCGGCAGACATGCACTGGCTGAGGTACTTTCGGACCTGCGCCGGGCCATCGCGCTCATCGCGGAAGATCGGCTTGCGCTCGTCGCCCCGCGCGGCGACGTGGTGGAACGCGCCAGAGAACCGATCAGCCATGCACGCCGGGTGTGATGGCAGTCCACATCGCGCAGCCCCACGCGTTCGCAGCGCGACTGCAATTTATCAAGCGAGAAGGGCTGCACCCCGAGCAGCGAGCTGCTGAACTAGGCGATCACCGAGGCGACGCCAGCCGTGGTTCTCATTGGGCAGCAGCGACTTCATCCACCGGCTTCTTCTTTCAAGAAGGCAGCGATTGCCGCATGGGTCTCCGCGGGCCGTTCAAGCTGGGGCACGTGGCCGCAGTCAAGCTTGAGATGGCGAGCGGAAGGCAGTGTGCGTTTGACGTGCGCGGCAAACGCGACAGGAACGAGGGAGTCCCGCTTACCCCAGATGAAGAGGGACAAGGGGGTGAGAGTTGCGAGACGTGTCCAGAAGCCCTGCGCGCCATGTGGCTCCTCCAGGTAGATCTGACGCGCCGCCGCGTAGAATGCCGCACGCCCCCGCGGGGTAAGATAGGCTCGCAAGAACTCGTCCACCCCTGCCTGAACCCAGGTGCTTCCGGCGACGGGAATGATCCGATGAACGACCGCCTCGACAAGCCATCGCGGGGTGATCTGGAGCAGCCCGAGCTCCGGGCGTAGCAGTCGAACCAACGGTGCCCATGGGCGCTCGCGTCGCCAGGCCAGCGACGGTGCCAGCAGCGCCAGCCGTCCGACGCGCTCGGCATAGCGCAGGCCCAACTCGATCGCGACCCGGCCCCCCAAGCTGTTCCCAATCAGATGCGCCCGACGCAGCCCAAGCGCATCCATCAAGTCCGCGACGGCGCGCGCGAAGAACTGTGCGTCGTAGACGGCGCCCAACGGCTTATCGGAGTCGCCGAATCCGGGCAGGTCCAGCGCGATCGTGCGGAACGACCCTGCCAGCGCGGCGACCGTAGGAAGGAAGGACCCCTTGGTTGCTCCGAGGCCGTGGATCATGAGGACCTGTTCGCCGCTGCCGGCGGAGAGAATCGACAGCTTGCCTGACGCCGTCTCGATGCGCCGAAAGCGCAGCCGCGCGTCACCCGTGGCACCGCTCGTCGCGGCAAGGAACCCAACCCCAAGGTTGAGATTGTGACGAATGACAAGCCGGCCGGCGCGATAGGCATCCATGCCACCACGCAGGTCCTTGGCAATATGATCCCAGGTGGCGCGATCGGCAGTGAGGGCCGCGTCGGGGGCTGAGCGCGCATCGGCGGCCGTGACCCGCGCCCCGTCGTTATCGGCGAGCACGTCCCACTGCCCATCGTCCGCAGCGCTCAGCCGGATCCGTGCCTGACCCTGCGGCGCATCGAACGCGCTCGCGTCAAAGCGATGGACCAGCGTCTGTAGATATTCCGGCAGTGCGATCATGGTTGAACCAGGACGGTGGAAACAACCGTGCCACGTGCTCCTGATCACTCTTGGTCGCGTTCGAGGAATCGAACTTCTCGAACTTGAGTGAGCAAGATCAGAGCGGACGTCCCTCCGCTGGACGGGTTAGGTTCGCTACTGTTGCGCATGGGACTGTTGGGCGGCGATCTTTAGCAACAGCGCCTCCCTACGCGCCAGGCTCTCAGCTGGCCAGTATTGCTTGCGATCGTAGTACTCGAGCACTGCCGGCGTACCTGGCGGCAGAACGACCCAGGGCTGTTTGGACGCAGTGAAGATGTGTATGTCAGGTGGCAGGTGGTCCGGTTCATCGAGGGTGCCGGCGCGGACAAACCGGAGCGATGGCCCCGCACCCGCGTAGTTGCTCCAGACGGCGATGCGGCACTTGGGGCAACGGGCGATCTTCTGGCCCTTGCCACTCTCAGAGGGCGTGTTAACGACTTCTGGCTCGGCGCCGAGCTGCGTGACACGGTCGGCCTCGATCAGCGCGTTCAGCGCGAAGGAGGCGCCAGTCTCGCGCTGACACCAGCGACAGTGGCAGCAGTGGACGAACAACGGCGGACACTCCAGCTGGTAGCGGATGTACCCGCAGTCGCAGCCACCAGCGAGTGGGTAGATACTGGAGGATGACATGGTAGAACCTCGCCAGCGAACGCCAGCCGTCACTTGCGCGCGTCTTTGTGCACGGCAAGTGCATGGCTCCTGTTCCGCTCGCCACCGGCAAGCATGAGCCTATACGCGCTCCACCGTGACGTCATCCGCGTGTCCAGCGAGCGTGTCGAGATCGCCAAGATCAGATGTCAGTACGGTTCCGCCAGGCTCCGCGAGCGCCACCACGATGGCATCGACGGCGGAGCCTCGATGGGCTTGCCTGCGCAGTAGCGCAGCCCGCCGCGCGAGCGCCTCGGGGATCACCTCCACGATATCGCAGGTTCTCAGAAAGCGGTTTGTGAGCGCGTCGCGACCCGCGTGACCCTGCAAACACTCCACAAGTACGACTGAGGGAACAAGGGGCGGCCACAGGTCCAGCTCTCGAAAAGCGAGGAGTAGCGCAGCTGCTTGCCGCGAGCGCTCGGCCAGACGGCTGACCCCGCCAGAGTCCAGGACCAGCACGACGTCAGCTTACCTTGCGCCTTGGTCGTCGCGTGAGCCGCTGCGCGACGACCAAGGCGCGTGCACGTTGCCCCGCCGTCGGCGGCCCTACCTCTGCAACCAAATCCGCCACGTAGCGCTCGGTTTCAGCGAGTAGGTCCAGCCGGCGCACTTCTGCCCGCACGGCTTTCTGCAACAGCTCCGATGCTGGCAGATCGCGTGCTTTCAGCAGCTCATACAGATCGTCGGGAAGGTACACCTGCATGCGTGGCATACGCCTAACTATACACCCTCGAACCTTGATCGCAAGCCCAGCCCCCGCGATCGGTGCATCCCTTCGATCTTCGCTTGCCAACCTCCCCCGATTCTCTGCCGCCGAACGTTAAAGGGTCTTTCGGTCATCCGGCCCGACGGACGCGCCGCGCGTGCATCGCGCACTCCGCGGCCGGCTGCACCGTGAGGTCCGGCACTTGATGCATCGATTGGCTATGCCGCCTTCAGCACGAACTCGACCTTTATGGCTTGGAACGGGAACTCGACGCCACCCTCCGCGGTACGATTGAGTAAGCCGGCATCTAGCAGCGCCTTCACATCGGCGTGCACGGCCTTTACATCGCGCCCGACGCGCCGCGCTGCCTCGCGGATCGACACCCGCCCTGCGCCGCACAGGGTCTTGAGGAGCTCCCAGCGTTTGGCGGTCAGCACCTGCCAAAGCAGCTCGGGCGTGGCGAAGGCGATGTGTGCCTCGCGCTCGCCGCGGCCTGTCTTCATCACCCGCGACGCGTCAGCGAGCGTCTGGGCGAGAGACCGTACCTCAAGAACGACCATGTTCATCATTCCACCTCGCGATGTCAGCGTTGAAGTCGGCCATCAGTTGATCGGGCGTTGAAAAGACGTAAGGTGTCGTCACCCTGCCGAAGTGCCGGTGATCACCTTGGCCGCGTTCGTTATCGTAACGCAGCACGCACTCGCCCGCCACCACGTAGGCGAGCCGATATTTGAATGCGTGCACGGAGGGCGCCACCGGCTGCGCCACGCGCCATACCGTCACTTCGGCGAAAGCATCCGGGGCGAGCACGACACGCACGAATGGGCGCCGGCGTGCCGTGGGGGTTGAACGCCTTGCCGCTCAGGCGCGGCGCGTTCTTAGCCGTCGCCTAGATGTCACAGACCGGGCTAATTGACAATGTGTAGTTCGGCAGAGGTAACCGCGGGCAGTTCGGCCAAAGTGACCGCGTGGGAGTCCGGCCAAGGTGACCATATCCGGTTCGGCCAGACTGAAGCGGACTGCCATGGCCGGCGAGAGGCAGGCGGCGGTTGCTGATTGGCAAGGCGCTGGGTGCCTGCGAGCCGGCAGACAGGTACTGGCTGACGGACTTCCGGACCTGCGGCGGCGATCTCGCTCATCGCGGAAGATCGGCTCGCGCTCGTTGCCCTGCACCATGACGTAGTAGCTGCACTCGCAACGGCCGGGCCGTGCGACGACGGTATGGTACTTGGCGAAAGTCTTAGTTCAGGGGCTGACCCCCGCTCCGGACCTGTACGCCGTCCACAAACCGGATGCGAAACGTACCGATAGTACCATCGTCCCGGGGGTCCCAACTCACAATCCGTTCTAGAACTCATGTGACAGTGTGCCGTGCAAAGACGGCGGGTTCCAGTGGGTGCGAATCCCACCCGGCAACTGGTCGCTCCAGCCGGAAGCAGTCGGAGCGGGGAGAGGAGGCAACGAATCTCACTGAAACACTCC
>JBEKBJ010000181.1:0-5908 GCA_050015455.1 Binatia bacterium | reverse complement strand
CGGCCGTGCACCGACGTTTTCAAACGCCTCCTCCTTCTCTGCTCTCATCTCCGGTCTCCTTTCGAAGACCGGACAGAATTTCCGGAATTCTTCCGGTCAGAATTTCCGGAACCGGCAGATGCCTCGCATGGTCCCGTCCGCGACGCTCATGTAGGTGACTGCTGAACTGCCCCAGCCCCGCTTTTTCACATCCTCCCCCACTGCGCGCAGGTTGCTTGAGCTATCGATGGCGGGACGGGCCGGGTCAGGCGTATTCGACCAGCGGCGCCGTTCTTGAAGGGGGGCGCGCATCGCGGAGTAGTTCCTCGATGCGCTGCACCGTCTGTGGGCTGAGCAACACATCACCGCATACGGTACACACCTCCGCGGGCACGTGGTCGATCACGACGACCTGACCGTGGCGTCGAACGGTATGGACGATCCGGCGTTCCTCGTACTCACCCGGACATCCTTGCATCGAGCATTTCATTACTGCTGCCTCCGTTGCGTTGGGCTGATCCATCTCGGTGGCTTCGGTTCGTAGACCGTAATCAGAATGAGCATCTCACAGGCCGTGGTGCACACGACATGGAGCGGTCGACCCCGTCGAGTCTGGCCGTTAAGCAGGCAACATGGGCCACGCCGATGCTGCGGGTAGTTCTCAAGCACGTGTGCGGTCACGATCGCTTCAAGCACTTCGGCTAGCGAGATGTCTTCATCCCACATCTCTTGGTTGGCGTGCACAGTGATTCGGTATTCACCCGCCTCTGCCTGCTTTCGGACGCGCTGCAATACGCTCCGGGCATCACCGGCGTCTATCTCTCCCATTCTGAAACTAGCGTGTCAGTGCCGCTGAGACGTGTCAAACCGGTGGGCCGGTTCACAGATCCGCACGAACGGAGCTCGGAACACTCGGAAATACCTCCCTCGATGGTCCTCGACGGTTGCATCTGACACCGGCACCGAGAAGGTTGCAGCGCTCCTCGCGGAATAGTTGCCGCTTGCCAGCGGGCAAGCTGAGCTGTTCGTGTTCTGTCCTAATGGGTGCGGTGTGCGACCGGGCGTAGCTCCATCGCTCTCTCACGTGATCGCGCCTGTCGTGAAACGCCGGGCAATCTTTCGCGATGATATAGACCGAAAGGGTTTTCTGCGCCGGCTGGCGTTGGTAGCGCAGGAAGAAGCGCTTGGCGGCTCCTCTTTCAACCGAAGAGGCTCCCCTGTACGACGACGCTCTCACCGTCGTCCGCGCTCTCGTACAGATCTGGCAGCGCTTGGAGGTCACCTGCGAACCTGAAACGGCTCGCCTCGAGGTACCGCTTTTCCGTCTCCACGGCTATCCACCGCCGCCCTTCCCGCTCGCACGCTTCTCCGGTGGTGTTGCTCCCGGCGAACGGATCAAGGACGAGGTCGTCCGGGTCAGTCAGGAATCGTAAGAAGAACGTCGGCAGCTGGACCGGAAAACGCGCCGGGTGCGGCTTCACTCCGCGCTTCTTGCACTGCTCCAGATAGTACCCGTTACTGTCGTTGTTGCCGTAGATGAGCAAGTTCGGCGGGATCGATCCGCCGCGGTCCTTGAACTTCGGCGTGATGACGTGCCCCGAGGGCCGCACGGTCGCGCGGTACCCTCGCTTCACCAGGCGCTTCATATCCGGGCTGTACTCTTTCAGCACCCGCTGGTTGTTGGCCTTCGGGTTGGCCGTCTTGGAGAGCCACCACACGCAGTTTACCGCGTCCTTCACCCGGATTTTTCGCACGGTGACCCACTCCGCCGGCGATGGCAGCTTTGCCGGGTTGTACCAGTAGAACTCTTGCGCGAGGTAGAAACCCACTTCGCGACACAATGCGGTGAGAAGGTCGAAGTGGTAGAGCGAGCGCGTCGGACGCCCCGGCGTCCAGGCCCCGCCAATGTCGATGACGAAACTTCCGTCATCGCGGAGCAAGCGGTGAACCTCCCGCGCGAAGGGCAGGAACCAGTTCACGTATTCTCGCTGCTCCGCGTTGCCGTACTCCTTCTTGAAGTGGAGTGCGTAGGGCGGCGACGTGAACACCAGATTCACGCTGGCCGCTTCGAGCGTCGCCATAAACGGCAGCGAGTCCCCAAGGTACGCCCGCCCGCGGGGCGTCTCGTAGAGGGGTTTGTATACCGTCGGCTGCTTCACCAGCTACTTCCCCTTGGCCAGTGCGTCGCGAATCGCCGTCTCGATATCCACCCGCCACGGCCTCTCGGCCCGCAGCGGCACGCGCTGCATGATCACGAGGAAGTCTCCCATGTCGGGCCGCCGATGCAAGCGACGCGTCGCCACGTAGAGGTACTCCCACTCATGCGTCTGGTTGAATAGGCACGCCGCGAGGACATCGAACTCGTCGATCCGGTAACCCCGCGTCGGCGTACCGTCTTTGCTGTTACGGGTCTTCTGCAGCTCCACCTTGTACGCCTCTGGCTCATGGTACCGCTCGTCTTCACCGCTCCGGACGTTCTTGCACTCCACTCGCAGCGTGTGCCCGCGGACGCGGATGAAGAAATCGGGTTGCCCATCCTTGTCCAACCACTCAACGCTCTCAATGACCCCACGCTTCCGCAGTTGCTCCAGCTTCTGGAAGAGGAAATACTCCGCCAGTTTTCCCTTCACGTCAACAAGCGCACGGAACCCCCGCTGGATCGCTGACAGGATGTCGGACGCCGAGGCGTTGAGCAAATCCTCGACGGGATGCCGGCCGCTCATCTGGGGCTCCGACGGCGCTTGGGGTTCTCATCGAGGCGCTTGATGAACTCGCCCGCATCCAGACCCAGGACGCGGGCGATATCGAGGAACTCAACGAGATCGAGCCGGCGCTCACCGCGTTCGTACTTCGAAACGAACGACTGCGGCCGTGACAGGCGGCTCGCTAGCCCAGCCTAGCTGAGCGTAGCCGCCTTGCGCGCCTCGATGAGGAGGAGCCGGAAGCGTTCGTACTTCCCGCTGAAGACGGATTTGGTCACCGTGCCGGTGAATAAACCCGTATTGGAATAAACCCAAAACTGGTTTGCGCGTCGGAATCGGCGTCAGCCGAACTCACCGCGTTCCGGATGTCCCTCTGGTGGTCGGGGGCGTAGCTAATCCGTTAAGATTCCGAGCTTGGGATTTGCCTCACGCCCGCCCGGTTCCTCGTGCGGTGCCGTTCACTGGGGCATCGTACTGCAGAGCTTATCGCGCCGTCCGGCCGGGCGCTTGAACGTACTTGTCAACAGCCTTCAGGGCAGAGGGTGGCATGCCGAACATGGGCGCCCGTGGGGTCAAGGATGGATAGTAGACCTTCGCGCGGACTGGCTTCCCTTCGCCAGTCCCCTTCGGTCAGTGATCGGTGGTCGGTCCGGGGCCAGTGGGCAGGGATCGGTGATCAGTGAGCGGCTGCATGACCACTGGCCGCAGGCTACTTACCACTCGCACGAGAAGCGATGCCGGTTCGCAGCTACCGAGGAGAGGTCGTACCGGGGAAGGCGATGGACCCCGTCAACACCATGAGGACCGTCTTCGCCGACGCAGGATACTGGATCGCTCTGCTAAACCCGCGCGACCGGCTGCTCCTTCCTCACGCCGATTCAAGCTGCCTTGAGGTGAATCTGTGTTCCCGTAGCACCAATGATCTTGATGAGCAGATCGCAGGACACGGAAACGGTAGCGCCGTTCTTCACGGCCGACACCTTCGATCGGGCGACACCGGAGCGTTTCACGATCTCGTTCACTCCCAGGCGTGACTTGGAGATGGCTTCAACGGCGATGCGGGAAAGCTCGGCCTTGTACTTCATCACGGCGATATCCCCGTCAGAGAGCCCCAGCACTTTCCCCAGTTCATCCGGGTTCCGGGCAACCACCGAGCGCCGCCCCGTGCTCCTTTTTTCTCTTTTCTCCCTCATAAATCCTCCTCGATCTCGGCCAGAAACGTGCGCAGTCTCACGCGTGCTGTCTTCTTGTCCCGCTCCGGTGTCTTCTGCGCCTTCTTCACGAAGGCATGGAACACCAGAATCCCGAAACGGCTGTGAACGACATGAAAGGTACCAAAGATTCCGCTCCTGTCCGCCACACGAATCTCTGCGGCGCCAGGCGCAATATCGGGCATGGGTCGCACATCAGGCATGCCGATGGATTCCCCTTTTTGCAATCGAGTCAGCAGCGCCCCAAGCTCCTTCCTAACCTCGATCGGCCAGCCGTGGATGAGTTTCCGCACCGGCTCGTAAAGCCGCACAGGCGTCCAGTCCGATTTCATCACAAGCCGCAATGTCCCATATATGGGATATATTGTCGAGCGGAGATTGTCTCGCAAACGGGTCCTCTCCCGGTGAGGCGAAGGCTGGAGACTGAGGGCTGAAGGGGACGCGCTTGAGTTATCCACATGCTGACGCGCAGAGCGAGGGGTGGCGGGGCGCGGCCCCCTTCGGATCAGGCCGGCCGTCTGCTCACGCAGGAGCGCCGAACACTTCGCGGTACACCTCGGCGAGAGGTAGCGGAATTACCAGACAGCCATGGATTCCCGCGGGAAGATCGCGGGAATGCCGACCATGAATTTGCGCGCCACGCAAAGACTCTCGCCGATAGTAGTTCAGCGCCAAGCAGATGTCGGACGGCCCGCTGAAGCGGTGTCTGCGTGCTTCTGCAGCCTCCGGCCGCCGAAGTGTCATCGATGCGCTCGAAGTCAGTCAACCCGCCCTTGCGGCGGCAGATTTGCGAAGCGGGCGCAGCGTAACGCCCGGTTCCGGGCTGCAGGTCCGAGGGGCTGCTAAGCCACGAGCTGAACGGCTTGAAGTCGCGACACGGGAGGTCGCAGCGCCCGTACGCGAATCACTACCATCTTCTGCTTCGGACGCAGCTGCTTGGCGGCGGCGTGTTTTGCCCAGCGATTAAAGGCTGGCCTACCATCGAGCTCGAACACCACCAGTGCGCGCTCCGGAATGCGCTCGGCGAACTTCGGGTGCCGTATGAGATACTTCTGGAATTCAAACGATAGGGTCAGAGCCATATTCGCGTGGCCGTCTCGCTTCATTGCTCGTACTCCTCGATGTATCGGCGCCAGTTCTGCTTCATATCGCCCTCAGCGAATGTGAGTGCGTCGGCAAGGTTGAGATTCAGTGCTTCGCGCGTAGACTTCTTCCGGGCTCGGTACACATGCCGGTGAGCCTGCCCGTGTGCTGAGTCATATCGGACCACCGGTCGTCACCTTCCCTTCACGTGCGCTTCCAGCTGGATTACGAAACTCACAACCCCACCCCGATCGGTTCCGTGCTCATGCCTCAGTTTCACATCAGCATCAAGTGCGATCGTGAACCGAACCACTTTCACGGTGATATCATAGTCGGCTGCTGATGGCATTCAAGGTCGCCGCAGACAACAGGGCCACGCCAAAGTCGCTGACGGGGCCTCAAGTGACCCTGAACGGCTGTCATTCCGAGCCTCTTTTGCGAGGAATCTCCCGCTGGGACGGCTCGGTGATCTTGCCGTTGTGAAGAGAAGGCCGGCCGTCTGCTCACGCAGGAGCGCCGAACACTTCGCGGTACACCTCGGCGAGAGGTAGCTCGACTGTGACCGACGAGCAGCGCCCCTCTGCCATGGTTACAGCTCACATCCCGCGATGGCGATCGTACCACAGCAGCCCGTGCCACCGCGAACTCAAGGGATTGGTAAGCAATGAATCTCGGAATTGACACGGCAGCCAGGGACGGCTGCCGCCACCGGCAGTGCAGGGTGCTCAGGGAAATCAAGGGTGGCGGCAGGCCTCTGTGCCTGCCGTAAAGGGTCTCGAAGCAGTTCGATTGCAAGCATTATTTCCTCACAGTCCCTAACCTCAATCCGAAAATAATCTGAGCCGTATCGGGGACTCCGATCAGGAATGATGAGCGCTACGAGCTGGGGTTCCCTCCTTTTGCAAAGGAGGGTCAGGGAGGATTTGCGGACGC
>JBEKBJ010000180.1:0-5912 GCA_050015455.1 Binatia bacterium | reverse complement strand
AGGGTCGCGATCGCTGCGGCGCAAACGCTTACCAACATCCAGACCTCGCCCATGGTACCGTAGCGGGCACTAGCGGCCCGACGTGAGAAACAACACTTACAGCTGCATACCACCGCCGTCGCTCAAATACGTGAAGACCTTGCCGCTGCCATTCGTGCTACTCGCCGTCCCAGTGAACGTAGTGTCACCTGTCCCTCGCCAAAACTCCATCCGCGCCTTGTCGGACGCATCTGGCCACTCGAAGCGTTGAAGCGGTGACAAAAAATGTCATCTGCTCACGGCATCGAAAAGTTCTCTCGCCCTGCCGGCTTTGCACAAAACCTAGCATAACAGCCCCACCTTTTGTGCAGAAACCGAGGCCGCACAAAAGCTCGGGGTGATTCCCAGCTCATACATGCTGTGTATCAGACAGCGGATATTATGCGCCAGGACCTTCAATAGCAGCTCGTTGACCTGAGCCACTGGAGTCCGGCTCCGGATGAAGTCGCCAAACACGCGCTTGATGGCGCTGAAGGTCGATTCGGCGTTGCTGCGCTTGTGGTAGATCAGGAGGAATTCCGCGCCAGCAGCTGACGGCCACGCCCTACGCGCTCTTTGCACCGACGGCGGGGAGCGCCGAGGGTTTGAGCTGCAGCGGCTGCGTCACGGGGAGCGCCATCGCGAGCAGCACGATCCCGGCGAGCAGCTTGGCGTTCACACCAGGGACGGTAACGTCGATCAGTGCGGGCGCGGGGCTGAGCGGGGCGCGCTCGCCAACAGCACCGGCACCAACAACCTTGGGCTGGGGTCAGGGGCCGGAGATAATCTGACCAGCGGCAGCAACAACATCGATATCGGCAACGGCGGTGGGCCAGGGGACTCGAACACGATTCGCATCGGCACTGGGCTGCAAACGGCGACCTTCATCGCCGGGATCAACGGAGCCATAAGTAGCGGCGGGACAGCAGTGTACGTAGACAGCAGCGGCCAGCTAGCCCGGATTATTCATGAAGGCCCGTGATCACAGCACCGCAGGGGGCGTGAGACGGATGGGGCACGTGGCCCACAACCAAGCGAGATGTGCGGGTGCACATCGGGCGGGAATGAGGGTTCGGCCAGCGCCTGCGCAAGGCCGCATTCTGAGCGCCTGGCGCAGAACTCCCTGAGTCGGTGGTGGCGCGGTACTGCGGTGCGAGTGCGGAGGCGCTGCGGCGACGCGGTTACGTACCGCCAGCGGCCGCCGATAGGCGTTCCCTCGACCCCCTAACGAACGCTCGTAGCGCCCTACCGAGCCTGCCCATACGTTCCCGCTTGAGCCGCTGCCTCCAGTTCCACTGGGGGACCGGCAGCTGACGTTCCTCCGGGCAGTGGCGCCCCGCAAGCTCCACAAAAATTGTCATGTGGCGTTACACGGCTGCCGCAAGCGGGACATGATTCGGTGGCCATTGATCGCCCCCGTCTTCCGGGCCTAACTATCAGATTAGCCGCACCCCTACCAAAGGCAGCGCGGGCACGAGCGACAACGCCGAAACACCACTTCTCACGCGTGAGGTGGGTGGTAGGGCTGACTTGCGGGCGCGGTTCGTAGTCGACCCGCGGGCGGCTCAACGTCAGCGGCAGACGCCAAACAGACAACTGAAAGGCAAGCAAGCAGAGAAGATTGTGAAGTCATCGGCACGACGCAGCCTGCGGCGCCCCTATGGTCCAGCCTGGGCGGTGGGCCACAAAGCGAGAGGCGCCTGCGCCAGCGATGCCGGATTGAACAGCTCGGCGGACACATTGGGCTGCGAGGTCCAGCGCAGCCTCATGGCCGTATGCGTTCGCATGCTGAACGTCTCCATAGAGATTGTCGTGGGGCTCCACTTGTCACCCACCAACACGTAATCGCTGCGGCGCTGCATTTTGACCAAGTTGTTGAGCGTGTCGCGGTAGTACTGGATCTTGAGCGGCACTTTCCTCTGGCGGTCGAAGCTGATCACCACCTGAGTGTACTGCGAGTTACTCGGGAATAAGGTCACCATCAGTGATGTGGTGCTGTCGTCGGAAATTTGCGCGTACTTGTAGCGCGAAACGCGGAAGGGCTCGAGGTCCTCGCGGGTGAAGTCGCTGTCGTCGAAGCTGGCATCGAGCGGGAAGCTCTCCGCTTTCGCATCCCGACCGACGACGCGGAAAGCGCCATCGCCCAGCAGCACGGCCCTGACCCCTTCCTGGCGCAGCGCGATGAAGGTGTCCGTTGGTGGCCGCGTGATCAGCGCGATCTCATCGTGGCGCGTCGCTTCGGGTGACACCACTTCGAACTGCCCCTCTGCCTGCAGCGGCAGCGTGACCTTTGCCGCTTCCTCGGCACCACGCAGGAAGTCACTAAGGAAGTCGCTGAGCTCCAGCTCCGCCACAGCTGGGGTCACGGCACAAACAACCAAAGCGAGAGCCACCAGTATGAGGGCTCCTCCGTTTGCCGGTTCTCGATTTCGGGTTTCCTGTTCCCGGTTTTCCATTTCTTCCGCCCTACCTATTCCCATTCCCAACCCCAGGGCGACGCGGCACACACGATGTAAAGGCCGAAGTGCCGCTCACTCGGTTACGCCGCTCCTGTCGCCCGTTGCTGGCCTCAGCACATTGATCGCGATCGCCAGCACGATCATCAGTCCGCACATGACAAGATAGAAAGCCATGCCGGCGACCAGCCCGAAGCCGTCAGCGACCGCGGACATCACCCACGGAATAATGATGCCCCCGAGGCCCCCGCCGGTAATCACTACACTGGTGATACCGGGAACGTTCTGCGGGTGATATTTGCCGGCCAGCGCGAGCACTCCTGGAAAGATCCCCGAGATTGCAAGACCCGTCACTGCAAATGCCGCCGCCGCCAGCGCCGAGTGCTGCGTGGCAAGCCCAAAGGCGAACGCGGCCGCCGCCGAGATCGCCAAACCAACGAGGAGGCGTTCCTGGTTGAAGTATTGTGACGTGGCGCTCAGAATGAGCCGGCCCGCTGCGATCCCCATCCAGTAAAGCGACACTACCGTACCCCCGTAGCTCAGGTCTACACCTCGGACCGCGACCATGTACTTGGACAACCAGCCACCGGTGCCCATCTCCACACCGACGCCCGCGGCCAGCATCAACGCCATCACGACGGTCAGTTTCGAACGGAGTGGCGTTGTCTTCGCTTGCGCCGGGCTCGCGTCGACAGGCGCCGCGCGGCGGATCGGTTGCAGGGCCCAAGCCAGTGCGGTCAATGCAGTAAGCCCTCCTGCCACTTCAAACACCGCGCGCCACGATACCCCTCCGGCAACCACCCAGGCAGCCGCCGCCGGTCCGACGAAGGCTCCTACGCCAAAGGATAACTGGCCGAGGTTCAGCAGATTGGCGCTCCTCGCCCGGCCGATGGCGATGAACAACGTGCTGAGCGCCACCTCGACGACCCCCCAACCGAGGCCGGAGATGAACAACATCGTGGCGGCACCCCACCACGTGGACACAGCTCCGAAGCCGCCAGTGCCGGCCGCATATCCGAGCATCCCGATGCTGAGGACGGCGCGCAGCCCGCAGAGGCGGATAACAGGGCCCGCCGAGGCCGCCGAGAGCAGGTATCCCACCCCCAGCAAGGCGAACATTGACCCTGCTTCGACTAGCCGGATTCTGAGCGCGTCCACCAGCACCGGCAGCAGGGTACCCGGTACGGTCATGCTGGCGCCAACGGCGCCGAAGGTTGCGCACGCGAGTATGACTCCTACGGTTGGCGATAGTTCGCGTTCCCGGTGCATGGCGGCTACCCATACGCCAACTGCCGGCGAAAGTCTCGCGCCTCTGCGCAGTTAACCTGAGGGCAACGGTGCGCGTTCCTAGCACCGGATAGCCGGCCACAATCGTCGGCCCTTGCTGCCGGTAAGCCATCCGGTAGCCCAGTCGTTGCACACTGCACCCACGGGAGCGGTGCCCTAGGTGCGAATCGTCGCGGCCGTGTACTCTACGACCAGGAGTTGGCACGCTCAGCGCGAGGTTCTCTCAACCTTCGTACTGCCGAGCCGTAGCGCTTCCCGCTCCGCTGCGGCATCGTCCACTTTGCCGGGGTAGAACACCGCAGACTCGAGAAGGCTCACGAGTCTGACGAACGTGTACTTCCGCGCGGGCGGCAGCGTGCTGCGACCACTGAAAGCAATCAGGTACTCCGCCTGCTGGTCATCCGTGAGCTGCGCGATCCGGTTCACGTAGTAGCCCGGCTCTGGAACCAGCCGGCCTTGCGAGACCTTGCCACGCGCGACGCGGTCGGTCGGCAGGTCGCGAAGGAATCCACCCGTTGGGCCATGCGGAGAACCGGTCGAAATTCCCGCGTGTGGCGGCACGTCCCGCTAAGGAACGGAACCAGAGAAGGACACGACGCGGGGCCATCGAAGCCACAGCCCCAGAAAGTCTCTGCCAGCCATTTCGGCGGTTCACTTTCGCTTTAACTGCTCAGGCTGTCCGACTGCCGTGACATGACCGGCCGTGGAAACCCGACCACCTCGGGTGCGACCGCTACGAGTGACGGGACCTCGCTTGAGGCGGATGTAATTGGGGCGAGCCCCAGCCGTTGCGCGACCGAAGCGTCAAAGTGCCAGCCGCTAGCACGAGAGCGGTGAGCGCGCCGAGTCCCCAGCCATTCGCAATGGGAACCGGAACCGATGCCCGCACCGCCACCTCGACGTTTGCCGGCGAATCCTGGCAACCGGGGGGGCCGTCACTGATTCCCTCACCCCAGAAGCTAAGAGTGTAGTTGCCCGGAGCACCTCCAGCCCGGAACGTCAACGCGACCGTGGCCGTGTCGGTAGAAAGCACCGCTGGGAAGGGTCCTGCCGTGAACACGATGCGCTCGTAGCCTGCGGGAAGAATCGGGAGGGAGCACCCAGTCGGATCGGAAGCGGCGACGATCCCGGCGCCGGTGACCGGTACGCCGTTTGCCGTGCCGGTGTAGCTGCTGGAGACTGGGATCCAGCCAACGGGCACCTGCGCCACGATGACAGGCGTCAGATTGCTCGCATTGTTAGAACCGGAATACTCCATGGTGTAGGTGACCGTCTCGCCAATGTCGACTCGGTTCGGACCGCTGAGCGACGCGACCTGGCAACCGGCAACACCGAAGACCGCTGCCGCGAGCACGAGAGACGCACAGGCGCGGAACGAATCGACCAATTTGGTTTCTTCTCGCATGGCATCTCCTCCAGTAATTTGATGCCTCCTCGCGCTTTCCTCCCGCGCCATAAGGAGCGGAAGGAGGATACACGCGCCAAGGGCAAAAGGCGAACAGCGTCTGTCGGCGCCGCCGGTCAACAACCTCGACCAGCGCGGCTTTGGCCGGCCCGGCCTCGGCTTTACCAGCTGCTCGATCGGCGCCTATGAGTTCAACAGCGGACCTGCGTGTGGGTCTGGTCAATGCGTTTTCCCCGAGGTTTGTACCAGTGGTCAGTGCACGATCCCGTGCGTTGGCGACTGTGACGGCAACGGTGTGGTGACCGTCAACGAGATCCTGACGATGGTGAACATCGCCTTGGGCAACGCCGATGCTACGGCGTGCCCGAACGGCATCCCGAGCGGCGCGCAAGTCGACGTTGCCCTGATCCTCACGGCGGTGAACAACGCCTTGAACGAATGCGGCGGGAGCTGAAGGGCTCTTCGGCACGGCCGCCTCTTTCTGCCAACCAGTCTGGCCCGGTCCGAGGCTGAGGGGGAACCGGAAGAGAACGACGACGCGCAAGGGAATGGGCCTGCGTCGGATTGCACGGCGTCGGAAAGCATGGATATATACGCCCGTTTCTTTTGGCTCGAACTGGAGGGTGTGATGGCGAAGAAGACGACGAAGCTCGAAAAGCCGATGAACAAAAGTGAGATCGTCACCGAGCTGGCTTACCGCACGGAGGTGGCCAAGAAAGACGTGGGGCGGGTGCTCGATGCACTGG
>JBEKBJ010000179.1:0-5993 GCA_050015455.1 Binatia bacterium | reverse complement strand
TATGAGCGGACTTTTCGGCCGACCGAGTTTCGCCATGCTGTCTCCTCCCATTGCCTTTATGGGGGAGACGGTCAACCTGTTTATTTCTTCAATTATTTTCTGTTACGACCGACTAGCGCTACCCACACGATGTCCTTGGCGGGGAAGAGCCGGCACAGCGCCCGCCGATAGCCGGCATAGCCGGACCCAACCATCAGCCCTACGCCGCGGGTCAGCAGCCGGCTTTGAAGCGACGGCAGAGGTTCACGCCAACAGCGACCTCCAAGCGAGCCGCAGCGATTCCTTACAAGGTAAAGGCAGCTCCTTCCTGTGTCGCAAGTTATGGCAATCCGCGACAAGGAGCCCGAGCCTCTCGGCTGCATCACGACTCGCCATCGGGTCAGACACCGCTCAAAACCTTCGGCGCTGGAGCTTGACTTGGACCCTGGTCGGGCACATCGTGGAGCGCCTCGCCTGGATTCATTGCGCGCCGCATTCGACGCCTATCTGCAGCTCGTCGCCAGCAAGACCCAGGGGCTTCGATCTGGTTTCCAGTCACGTGGGGGATTGACTGTTCTTCTGAATCGGGAATCGAAGCGCCAAATTGTGGAGTCGCTCGAGCGGCGCGCGCAGTTCAAGGAACTTGTGCGGCTAACCCGCTCTGCCTTTCCGGACTCCTACCTTTCCGGCCTCCACGAGCATGTGGGACACTTCTTCCGGCGGCGCGGCGCTTACGACCAGTACCTAGAGGAACAAGAGGTCGATGCAGCGAGTCTGTTTGCCGCGTTCGAAGGTGCCTTCAGGCAACGAGAGATGCTCGTTCGTTATCTGGCTCCCCTGGAACGCGTCGGGTTCTCACGGGACCATCTGGACTGCGGCTCATTTTCGATCCGACGCTTTTCGCGTGAGGAGCTGGACAAGGTTCTTCAGACGGCGCTGAACTCAGTATTTTACCCCGCCGCTGATACCGAGCATCTATGTCACTACTGGTTTGTAGTGGCTGAGGAACGCCAACCTGCACAAGACCCGTCGCATGTATTCTATTTGCCCGTCGACCTTGACCGTGCCGGCCACGTCTTCGTGTCCTACCGGCCTCCGCCCGACCCGATCGAAAGGGCGCTTCAGGTTCTGAGCCTGTTCGACTGGGAACGCGCAAAATGGTCGTTGTCGGCTACAGGCGAGTGGGGCCGTTTTCATCTACCGTTTGTGATCCTCACCAATGACGCACTACTTCGTGCTCCATATCGATGGTGGTGCGACGGCAGGTGGGCGCTCGATGCCCCAGCTTGTGCTGGGCGCCCAGCACCAAGGGAATCTCGAGAACGCGGCCGTCTTGGGGAGGATGCGTCATCCGAGCTGGAGAAATTCAGCCGCGACACAGGTTCCGTCTTGGCGCAGTGTATACCTCCCCCTCCGGCCCGAGATCCCGAAAAAGAAGGGGATCAGAAGGACCACCCATGGTACTTCTTTGAGAAGGCGATCACGTACTTGGTGCGGGCCTTTCAGACCGAGGGTCTGGACCAGATACTTTGGCATATGGTGGCAATCGAGGCCTTGGTTGGTGGCAAGTCTAACGAACTTGTCACCGAGTCGATTTCCCGCAGGCTCGAGCGCTTGATGCTCGACCCGACCATTGCTGATGAATTCAAGAAGCTGTGGGACCTGCGCTGCAGGATGGTGCACGGCGAGAGAAATTTGGGAACCCCTTTGTCGCGCGCTCAAGAACGCTTCCTTGGCACCTTGCCTGGAAGGACGCGCGTGCTTGGCTCCCTACCCGGCACAGACCTCGCTGCCATTCGCCAGCTGGCACGCGGGGCAATTCTGCGGTTCGCGCAGTGGCTCGCTGCCCGGCGGCGCGGCTACCCACCAGACGATCCATCCCGTTGGCCGTCGCGTGACCAACTGCTGAGCGACCTAGACTCCGGCACTGCCCAGAGCAAGGTTTTCAGGATCACCTACCAAACCGAGGCGGAACTCATCGCACGGCTCGAAGCCAAGCTCGCCGAACTGCGGTAGCGACGCCGTGTTGCCCACATCGCGCTTACTCGAACGTCTTGCCCGTCAACGTTCCCGCCTTTTTACGAAGAAACTGTGGAGCATCGGCGGCTGCGTAGAAGACCATGCTCGCATTGCAATAGACCGCCGAGACCGATCGCCAGTCCATGTCACCGAACAACGAAGGATCAGGCATTTGGTCATTTACCAATAAACGTTCCGTCAGATTGATGTATGCCAGCAAGTCCAGTCGCGCCTTGTCCGGCGCGCTGTATTTTTTCTCCTTCCCCCGCTGGGCATCACGCAGCCGGTCACCACATTCTGCCGGTCGTATGTCCTCGGGGTCACTGTCCTCTACGACTGCGCGCCTCACATCATCAGGCGTTTCAGCCGATTCAACCAACTTCAACGCTTTCTTGTACTCACCATGCACCCTTCGTCCGGGATCGTGCACGTCCATCACCTCGAAGTTTGCATCGCGGAAGATCACGTCTGGGGGATCACTTCCCCTGGAGAGTTCCGCCGCGGAGTACTGAACCCCAAGGTTCTTAAGGAACTCCGCGACAACCCATTTCTCGCGCTCGGGCCTGTTTTTCTCACGGAAGTGCTCCACCGATTCACGAAGCCTCGATATCCACCACTCACGGTCGCCTTGAGCCATACATTTTTGGATTAGCAGCGCGTGCCCCACTGCGCATCCGGCGGCCCACCTTGTCGCGTCCCCCCAATAAGGGCGACACGGTAGCCAAACGGCCCCCGAAAGAACGTGAGTCTTTTTGCAGGGACGATCAGATTTCCCGCCACGGTGTCGCCTTCCTCAGACTTTCCGACGGGTTGGGTCGGAGGCCTCGACTCCCACTTGCGGCGAGATTCACTGATCACCGGCCAGAGGTTCAGGCAGACTTGCGTGGTGCTCAGATGCTCGCGCTCCAGCAGCCGCTGCAGAGTCGGCAGGCTGATCTACCCTCGGACGCTGACGAAGCATGGCCCGAGGAGAGCTGCCACCTTGGACGTGGCGGTCACCCGTCCAAGTTCTGACCTGCGCTACCAGGACGGCAGCTCAGCGTTCGATACGCAGCCCCCACGCCCGTCATGCCCGCAATCTTCCAGCGGGCATCCAGGAGGGGTGGCGGGTGGATTCCCGCCTGAAGAATGCGGGAATGACAGAAGGCGCACCGCTGTGCTTGGCTTCCATTGCGTGCGGCAGTAAACTAGCCGGTATGCGCACGCGTAACGCTCACAGCCGGTGCGGGCCGGCCGTGCTGTTCGCGGCCACAATCACGTTCGCGCTGACGACATTGGGAGGAATGACAATGGCATTGACAGTGTCCAGTACGGCTTTCAAGCAAGGAGCGGAGATCCCGAAGCAGTACACCTGCGAGGGGCAGGATGTATCACCGGCCCTCAGCTGGAACGGTGCGCCGGCGAACACGAAAAGCTTAGTGCTGATTGCCGATGACCCTGACGCGCCCGTGGGCACCTGGGTGCACTGGGTGGTGTACGACCTTGCGGGAGACAGCACCGGCTTGCCACAGGGCGTGCCGGCCAGCGACACGCTCGCCGGTGGCGGCAAGCAGGGTACCAACGATTTCCGCAAGACCGGCTACGGCGGACCGTGCCCGCCGCCGGGCAAGCCGCATCGCTACTTCTTCAAGCTCTACGCCCTCGACGCACCGACAAATCTGAAACCCCGCGCCACCAAGGCAGAAGTGCTGCGCGCCATTGAAGGCCACGTGCTCGCGCAAGCCGAGCTGATGGGAACCTACAAGCGCTGAAGGATCGTGATCGGTGCTCGTGAATCACGCTCATGGGACAGGGCGTGGCCTGGGCGCGCGCGATCTTTGTAGAGAGCTGACGCGAACGTCGAACCGTTAGGTCCCGAGCATTGGATGACACAGTCAGAACCAGGGACGATTGTCGTCGGCCTCGTACAGATGGCTTGTGCCTCCGATCCGGCCGCCAATCTGCGCACGGCCCTCGCCCGCATCGCCGAGGCGGCCCAACAAGGCGCCGAGATCGTGTGCCTGCAGGAGCTGTTTCGCTCACAATACTTTTGCCAAAAAGAAGACCCCGCGGTGTTCGATTTGGCCGAGCCCATCCCGGGACCCAGCACTGACGCTCTCGGCAAGGCGGCGGCCGAGCACGGCGTGGCCGTGATCGGCTCCATTTTCGAACGCCGCGCTCCGGGCCTGTACCACAACACCGCCGTCATCATCGATGCGGACGGTTCGCTGCGTGGGCGTTACCGCAAGATGCACATCCCCGACGACCCGCTCTACTACGAGAAGTACTACTTCTCCCCCGGTGACCTCGGCTTCGAGAGCTTCGCCGTTCGGGGGACACAGGTCGGCGTGCTGGTGTGCTGGGACCAGTGGTTCCCCGAGGCCGCACGCCTCACCAGCCTCAAGGGGGCCCAGATTCTGTTCTATCCGACCGCGATCGGCTGGCACCCGGCGGAGAAGGCGGAGTTCGGTGCGGCACAGCACGAGGCTTGGGAACTCATCCAGCGCAGCCATGCGCTGGCTAACGGTGTGTTTGTTGCAGTCACCAACAGGGTTGGCCGTGAAGGCAGCCTGCAATTCTGGGGCGCGTCGTTCGTCGCCGACCCGTTTGGCCGCATCCTCGCCCGCGCCGGCCACGAGCGCGAGGAGCTCGTCATCGCGCGCTGCGACCTTCGTCTCATCGAGCAGACGCGCCGCCACTGGCCCTTCCTGCGCGACCGCCGCGTCGACGCCTACGCCGGCTTGCTGCAGCGCTTTGCGGACACCGAGCGCTAGGCTGGCAGCGATGGCTGCACAAGACAGCGTTCCCGGCGTGCTCGGTTTCCGCATGCCGGCGGAGTGGGAACCGCACGCCGCCACCTGGCTGGCATGGCCGCACAAGGAAGACTCCTGGCCGGGCAATTTCGCTCCGATTCCAGCGGTGTGGGTGGATATCGTGCGCGCGCTCGCACCCTACGAAGCGGTCAATATCCTGGTCAATGGCTCCGCTACCGCCGCGCATGTACGCGCTAGCCTGCGCGAGAGAGAGGTGTCCGATCGAAACATATCAATGTACGAGATTCCCACCGACGATGCGTGGATCCGCGACTATGGGCCCATCTTCATTACGCGCCGGGCCGAGGCTGCGGCGTTGAAGTGGCGTTACAACGCCTGGGGCGGCAAGTACCCGCCATGGGACCTTGACGACGCGGCTGCCGAGAAGATTTGCGCCTCACTGAATGTGCCGGTCTTTCACCCCGGCATCGTCCTCGAAGGCGGATCTATCGAGGTGAACGGCCGCGGCACCTTGCTGACGACCGAAGCCTGCCTGCTGAACCCCAACCGCAACCTCCATCTCCGCCGCGAGGAGATCGAGCATTGTCTCCGCAATTATCTCGGCGTGCGCCACATTCTCTGGCTCGGCCAGGGGATCGCCGGCGACGACACGGACGGTCACATCGACGACCTCGCGCGCTTCATTGATCCGACAACAGTGGTAACGGTCATCGAGAACAACCCGCATGACGAGAACTTCGAGGCGCTGCAGGCGAACCATGATCGCCTGCTCGGCATGACCGATCAGGACGGCCGGCCCTTGCGAGTGACCACGCTACCGATGCCGCGAGCGATCTTCTACAAAGACCAGCGGCTGCCCGCGAGCTATGCCAACTTCTACGTCGCCAACGACGTCGTCCTCGTTCCAACCTTCAGGGACCCCAACGATGTCGTCGCGCTGCAAACGCTGCAGGGCCTGTTCCCGCAGCGCCGGGTCGTTGGCATCCAGGCCACCGAAATGGTTTGGGGCCTCGGCACCGTCCACTGCGTTACGCAGCAGCAACCGCTCCCCTGATTGGTGGCAGCCGCGGGCTATGACGGCGTGGATCGAGGCGGGGCCTGTCTCGACAAATGTCCGGCAGCGTGTGTTGTTGGCACTTACACAAGTCCGGGTCATTAGCAGTTATAGATGTCCGCTCGGTTAGACGGAGATCTTCCTGCGATTCTTCTTAGTGTTTTTATTTAGGGTTCTTAAGGCGCGTA
>JBEKBJ010000178.1:0-6044 GCA_050015455.1 Binatia bacterium | reverse complement strand
CGGGTCTTCGGATGCACGCGCAATACCCGTGGGACCATAACCTCCTCCTCCCCACCACAATCGAGGAGATTATGCCACAGTTGGGATCTGATGTCTCGTTATTTATGCGCGCCTGTATATCGTGCCTTCACTCGAGCGGCACGCGCGCGGCGAGCTCCGGCACGGGACAGATCCAATGAAATTCACCACCCCACGAGCACGACTCACGAACACGAGTCACGACTATCCACGAGCACGAGTCACGAGCGTCGGGCTACGGCGAGGTAATCAGGTGATGCCCCTCGGGCCAGACGCGCCACGCGCGGATTGCGCGGCGCCTGCGTCACCGATTCGCCTTCCCTTTTTTCTGCGTATCGGCCGGATTCAGGACGGTCAGATGCCTGAAATAGGCGCGGTAGAAGCCGCGATCGCGAGTCAGCAGGCGGTGAGCGTGCGCGACCGCGTGCGCGCCGATGAGGAAATCCGGAATCATTCGCATCCGGGTGCCGCCGCGCGTGCGATACACCTTCCACGCGCTGCCGGCTGCCAGTGCTGCACCGGCGTCGAGCGCGCTGAACTCGACGCCCAGCTCAACCATTGTGGCGCGGGCGGCGTCGGGCGACGGAAAGCAACCACTGACCTCCGCCCACACGACATCGCACGCAATCAAGCGACCCTCGCGGCTACAGCGTCGCACGGCCTCGCACGATGCGGCGCCGAAGGTCGCGTCGGCACCGAAGATGTCGAGCAAGACGTTGCTGTCGAGTGCCGTGATCACACAGTGTCGGCGCGGCCGCGCAGCCGCCGCATCACGTGGTCGGTCGACGCGCCGAGTTTCAAGACGCCGTACACGCGGTCAACCGGATCGCGCGACGTCTTGGTTGCCACCAAGTGTCCGCGGCGTTCGCGGAGCTCCAGGACATCGCCGGGACGGAGCCCAAGGCGTTCCCGCAGCCGGCGGGGAATCAGCAGCTGTTTTCGCGCGGCACCGTTCGCCTTCATCACCACCGAGGGGTACTCCCACCCGCCCGGCTTTGCAAGTCAACCGTGCAGGGCAGGCGGGGCTACGGCAAAGTCGTTCGCAGAAGGCATCGCCGGTGGGGCCGCGGCGGCAGCCCGCCCGGCGAATGAATTCGCGGGCTACAAGAGCGCCAAGTCCGCCTGTGCGGACTCCCCCCCGCCCCGCGGGTGGACTCAACAGGCAAGTCGTGGGGAGAGCCCACCCTTCGACTGCGCTCAGGACAAGCTCCGGTGGGCTTGGTGCGTTTCGTAGCCGCGGTTTCAACCGCCAGGCGGAGGCGGGTGGGTACCACGCTCTGTCAGCGACTTTGCCGCGGCCCTGGCAGGGCAGGGGCAGTTGCTCGTCGCTATCCGTATCCGGGGCCCCCGTACGGCACGCGCGCGGCGAGCTCCGGCACGGGACAGATCCAATGAAATTCACCACCCCACGAACACGACTCACGACTATCCACGAGCACGAGTCACGACAAGAAGGAACGGAGGAGACGATGGCGGATTGCGAATTGAAGCACGAGACCCTAGCAGCCTGTCCGGCTTGGCAGCCCCCAGCGACCCAACCCTGTCCCGAGCGAAGTCGAAGGAGGCGAGCGGGCCATAGAAAGGACGCCGGCCGCAGGCCCCTGGAGAAAGGACGCCGGCCGCAGGCCCCTGGCGCTGATGATCAGCCTGCTGGCTGCGCTGGCGGCGTGCGGCCTGCCGGGCGCCGGCCGAGTTGAGGCGCAATCCATCTACTGGACTAGCGACGGGCCGTTCGGCAATGCCGATGTCCAGGCGCTGGCGATCAACCCGACGACGCCGACCACGCTCTACGCGGGGACCGACGGCGGCGGCGTGTTCGACACACTCCGGCAGGTCGGTTCCGCTTGTACCGGCAACAGCGACTGCCCTTCGGGCAACTGCGTCGACGGCATCTGCTGCGACCCGAGTTGCACCGGGACCTGCCAGTCCTGCGCGCTGGCGGTAACGGCGCAGCCCAACGGCACCTGCGCGCCGGTCGGCCTCGGGCTGCAGACGAGCAACAGCTGCAACACCGGATCGCTCGCCTGCAACGGCAGCACGGGGCCGGGGAGCTGCACGACGCTGACCGCCCAAGGCCAAGCGTGCACCAGCAACAGCCAGTGCGTGACTGGCAACTGCGTCGACGGGATCTGCTGTGGGTCGACGTGTTCGAACACCTGCCAGTCGTGCGCGACCGCGAACACCGGACTGGTTAACGGCACATGCGGCTCGGTCACTGCTGGCCAGCAGTCGAGCAATAGCTGCAACACGACCGGCCTGGTGTGTAACGGCGCCTACGGCGCCGGGAGCTGCCTCGCGGCGACGTGCCCCGCCAATGCAAGCGGCGCCCCGAACTGTGCCTGCAACAGCGGCTACACCGGCACGCTGACGTGGAACGGCAGTAGTTGGACGGGGACCTGCGTCGACCTCTGCGGCAACGGCATCATCGACGCGGGCGAGCAGTGCGACGACGGCAACAACGTCAGCGGTGACGGCTGCTCATCGACCTGTCAAATCGAGACCGGCTGGACCTGTACGGGGCAGCCGTCCGCGTGCACGGCTCCAAACGGCCAGGCGTGCAGCAGTACCGCGCAGTGCACCAGCGGCTTCTGCGTCGACGGCGTGTGCTGCAACTCGGCGTGCGGCGGCGGCGTGAGCAACGATTGCCAAGCGTGCAGTGTGGCGGCGGGTGGCACATCAGACGGAACCTGCACACCCTCCACTGGCGACGCCTGCAACGACGGCAACGCCTGCACGCAGAATGATGTCTGCACCAGCGGTGTCTGCGCCGGCACGCCCTACACCTGCGTGCCGCCCGATCAGTGCCATCAAACCGGCACGTGCAACGGTGACGGGACCTGTGCGTATGCGAACCAACCCAACGGCAACACCTGCAGCGACGGCAATGCCTGCACCACCGGGGACACCTGCCAGGGCGGCGCGTGTCGGCCCGGCGCACCGGTAGTGTGCACGGCATCCGACCAGTGCCACGACGTGGGCACCTGCAACCCAAGTACCGGCACCTGCTCGAATCCGAACAAGCCCGACGGCTCGGCCTGCAACAATGGCGACGGCTGCCCGGCCGACACCTGCCATTCTGGCATCTGCCGGCCGGTGGCGTGCCCGAATGTGGATGCGGTGGTGCTGGGACCAAAACCCGTCAATATCGTCATCCCGCCGACGAAGACCGAAGTGGATAAGACACTCGCGGTCACGGTGCGCAACGCGGACACGACCGATCGGACGATCCTGCTGCAGGTCGACGCCACACATTGTCCGGCCGGGAGCGTGGGCGCCGTCGATTTTGGCGGCGGCCAGGACAGCATCCTTGTCCCCGCCGGCAAGACCAAGAAGGCCAGCGTGCCGCTGACGATCCACAGTGCCGATTTCACCAGCTTCAATTTCAAAGCCCCGACTCGCTGCACGCTCGTGTTCACGGCGTCCGCCGTGGTGACCGGCGGCAGTAACGATCCGAACCCGTCGAACAACGTGGCAGTCGTCGAGGTGAACGTGGTGAACAAGCACGACCCGGAACAGACGGTGAAACATGAGACGACGATCAAGAGCGCGGCACCGACGACGGTCACCATCGCGAATGGCGCCGGCAGCGCAGCCAAGACGCTCAAGGCGGTGGTGGGCAACGCCGACTATCGCCCGACGGCGGAGAAGCCCGGCGATCCCATCACGCTGCGGACGAGCACAGGCTGTAGCGGAGTCACGCTGAGCACGCCCGTGTGCGACCCGATCGCTGGCAGCGCCACGGCGACCATCAAGGGCGGTGCGACGAAAACCTGCAAGCTGACGGCGACCGTCGATCCGACGCAGATCAGCACGCCGAACAAGCTCTCGCCGGAGCGTTGCATGGTGACGTTGACGGCGGTCGGGCCGACCTACCCGGAGACGGCACCGCTCGATCCGAGCAATACCTCCACGGAGCTGACTATCGACATCACCGACAGAAATGACTTCTAAGATGCGCCCGTGACAGAGGAGCCGGCGGTGTGTGGCGCTGTGAGGAGGGGATCGGCGGCGTCTGGAAGGAGACAAAGAACGCGGTCGCCACCGACTTTGTACTTTCGTGATCATGTGCGCGTGACCAAGAGGGGTTTGAACGCGGACCGCTTCAGCGACTCCGTTGCTTGCCCGCGCTTGACGGCTGCTACGCCAACACGCCGGAGTCGGAACAATGGCGGGGTCAGTACGGCCGGGAGACTATTGCGCCGGGCAAGACACGGAAGTGCTTGTCATTGAGGGTCACAAGCGGAGCCGAGGAACGGAAGGCCGCCGCGCCGATCAAACAGTCCAGGTATCCGATGCCTTTGCTCAGTCGGAAGCGACGGTGCCAACGGTCGGCCAGCTGCGATTGAGCCTCGTCGATCCACACGACACCGTAGAGACGGAGCTCTCGTTCCACGACGGCAAGCTCGCGGCGACTGCGGCAGCCTTCGACCAGCTCCGCAACGGTGACGGCGGAGATGAGGCGACCTTCGAGCGGAACCCCGGTCAGGAAGGACCGTGCCTGGCTCGACCCGCGCAGGAGGTCGACGAGAACGGTCGTGTCGATAATCACGGTGCTTCGCGCACTCGTGCGCGCCGCTCCATCACACGGCGGCGAAGTTCGTCTACGAACGCAACGGGGTCGGCGGCTTCGGATCGCGATGCCCAGAGGCCGAAGGCGGGGTGCTGCCGCGACTTCGAGCGCCGTGCTTTCCTGGTTGGCTTTGCGCGGCGATGCAGTACGATCACCTCGGCCTCTCCTGGCTCGACCTCCGCGGGTACGGCCAGCGTGACGCGCCGACTCGGCGGAACGCGCACCTTGAAACGCGTGGCCACAAGGTCTTCGCCGGTTCCCTGCGTTGCTGCTGCCACTGAACGTGCCCGTGCACCCTTCATCCCGGTGCCTCCTGAGTCGATCTTCTAGCCAATAATCCTCGCCGAGGCGAGCCCAGCGAATGGCGGAGGGACGCGGTTTTGATTTGTTCCCTGGACGACCGCAGCTATGAGGATCTCGGTCGGCGGAATCGACAGCCCAGCTCGCCGCAGTTCAAAGCCAATCCGACCGGCTTGCGCCCAACGTCGGTCAGGACGTCACTGTCGACGAGCACGACCTCAACCACTACGCCTTACCCACTGCTCCTCACGCGACCGACGGACCCACGCCGTGCTGTCGCGCCCGCAGCCAACGTGAGGTCTTGTGGCGGTCGACCCTGATGCCCGCCGGTGGTGCGATTGCACCTGCCGCTCGTATGACCTAAATCATCGCCTGCATGCCTGTATGTGATTTGTTCCTTGTCCGGCACGGCGTTACCGACTGGAACGAAGTCGGGCGGGTGCTCGGCCGCATGGACATCGAATTGAACGCGCGCGGACAGGCCGAAGCCGAAGCGCTGGCGGAGGTGCTGCGCGAGGTCCCGTTGCGCGCTGTCATAACCAGCCCGCAGCGCCGCGCCCAGCAGACTGCGGAGGCGATCGCGCGGCGCCACGGCCTGACCGTGCGGAGCGAGCCCGGGCTCGCCGAGGTCTGGGTCACCGAATGGCAGGGCAAGACCTGGAACGAGCTGCAAGATGATCGGGATCTGCAGCGCTACATCGAGGACGCGAGGTACACCTGCGATGTCATCGAGTCCGCCGACGTTGTTCAGGAACGAACCGTGGCTGCGGCCGAGCGCTTGCGTGCACAGGTGGGGCAGGGCTGCGCCCTCCTGGTCTCGCACGGCGATCCGATCAGGCTTCTACTCGCCCACTATCTCTCCATGGACCTTGCTGCATACCGTTGCCTGGTGATCGATAACGGTTCGGTGAGCGTCCTGCGCTTCGGCCCACATGCCGGAACCCGGCTGCTGGCGCTGAACTGGAAACCGCCCGGCGGTCTGTCGCAGATGTTGGCGTAATTGCCATGCAGGTCAGTTAAGGAAGGGGCGGCCTGGCGGGAGCCCTTCGAGTTACCATGTGTCCCGTGGGTAGCGAAGGGAGCGAGATGAAAACCTGGGGAGCCTCCCCCGGTGCGCGTGGTACACAGCAGTGTCCACAAAGCTGCATGATATGCA
>JBEKBJ010000177.1:0-6375 GCA_050015455.1 Binatia bacterium | reverse complement strand
AACTATGCTCGCCTGCGCACCCTTGTCGATCGCTGGATCGATCTCGCCACCGAACTCTCAGAGCTGAAGCTCACCGACAGCTGAGAGTGACTCGATCCCGAAAAAGTGCGAAAGTCCACCATACGATACACCATTTATTGCAGTTTGTGCTGCTCTCGGCGAGGGCGTCCTGCAATTCGAAATATCGTTGTGCGCCAGTGTAACACTGAAAGAGCATACGTGGGTATGTCCCGGTTGGCACGGAAGCTGCGCTCGGAACGGGATATGGACACGCTACTTTGGGTCGTCTTGGTCAGCGCATATGGCGTCTGCACTTGGATCTGGGTGGGCCCGTTTGGAAGGCAATTCTCAGGTCGGGGGCATCGTGCGCCTCAGTCTCAACACATGCCCGACCGAGAACGTCTGCGATAACGCGCCTCTAAGCCCAGGGGGTTGATGTCATGTTGAAGGCTGACGCGAAGTTCAAGGCTGAGTATGCGGTCTGGGTCGATACCAGCGAATACGACTTGGCACCGCCGGGGATGGCCTCGAAGTTACCGGGTGTCATACTCGCCGTCACGGAAGGGCTGCGCGTGTGCTACCAGGTGAGGGTACGCCTGCCACTGGGCACGATGATGGACCTCACCGTGCCTGCCGAGAAGGTCAGCGAGCCTGAACCCGGTGCGGCCGATGCCGGCGCATCGGAGAAGAACCGCCAGGCCGCTTTTGCCCCTCCTGCGCGTAAGGCAAGTAGCCGCGCCGAGAGCCGGCTCGACGCCGCACCGTGACCGGCGCGCCATTGAGCCGGCGCCGACGCCGCCACGTCGTATGAACACGCCATCCAATCCCAGGACTGATCGTCAACGGCCTCCCTTCAAATCCAGTGGCGATGGTGCAGCCATGCCTTCACGACCTGCGTGAGCCCCACATACGCCAGAAGCGTTAGGGCGATGAGGGGCCAGTAGAGATGCGGAAGCTGCTCGAAGCCGAGGACCGGACCCAGCGATGAGGACGGCAACCAGAGTCCGACCAGCATGATCCCGACAGTCGTCGCCATCAGCGCCACGCTGGCGCGACTTTGGAGGAACGGGATCCGGTTGGTGCGGATGACGTGGATGATCAACGTTTGCGTCAGGAGCGACTCGACGAACCACCCCGTTTGGAACAGCGCGGCGCGGGTCGGGTCCCAGCAGCCGAACACATAGAGCATGATGAAATAGGTCGTGTAATCGAAGACGGAGCTGCACGGGCCGATGAAGAGGATGAAACGGGTCAGATCGCGCATTGACCACGGCCGCGGTGCCGCGGTCAGCTCCGGGTCCACGTCGTCAGTCGGAATCGGCACTTGCGAGAAATCATAGAGGAGGTTGTTGGTCAGGATCTGGAGCGGCGCCATCGGCACAAAGGGCAGAAAGACACTCGCACCCAGCACGCTGAACATATTCCCGAAGTTCGAACTGGCCCCCATCCGCACGTACTTGAGGATGTTGCAGAAGACCTTGCGTCCCTCCACGACACCGTCCTCGACGACCAGCAGGTTTTTCTCCAGCAGGATGATGTCGGCCGCTTCCTTCGCGATATCGACGGCCGTGTCCACCGAGATCCCGACGTCCGAGACGCGCAGCGCGGGCGAGTCGTTGATGCCGTCGCCGAGGAATCCCACCACGTGCTTGCGCTCCTGGAGGACCTCGATGACGCGCTGTTTGTGCCCGGGCGTCAGCCGCGCAAGGAGTGTCGCCTTCTCCGCGGCGTCCCCGAGCTCCGCGTCCGACATATTATCGATCTGACTTCCGAGGAGGACATAATTCGTTGGCATCCCGACCGCCTGGCAGATCTTGCGGCTGACAAGCTCGTTGTCGCCGGTTAGAATCTTGACCGCGACGCCCCGCGCACCGAGTGCCTCCACCGCCGCCAAGGCGGTCTCCTTGGGCGGGTCGAGGAACGCGACGTAGCCGGCGAGGATCATGTCTGACTCGTCGTCCTTCGAGTAACCGGGACGCGGTTCGAACTCTCGGTAGGCGAGGGCGAGCACGCGGAAGCCGTCGCGGCTCAGCGTCTCGTGCTCCTCCCGCAGGTCTTCAATCAGGATCTGGTCGATCGGGTGAACTTCCTCCTCCAACTCGAAGCGCGTGCAGCGCTTGAAGATCTCTTCCGGGGCGCCCTTACATATGAGCCGGTGCGTACCGTCCGGCGTCTCGACCACGACGGACATGAGTCGCCGGGAGAAGTCGAACGGGATCTCGTCGACCTTGCGCCAATCGGGGATCGCGGTCGTACGATGCACCTCATGGTGCTCAAGCACCGCGCGATCCAAGACGTTCTTGAGGCCTGTCTGGAAGTGGCTGTTCAGGTATGCGAGGGCGAGCACACGATCGTTTTCGTCGCCGGCGACGTCGCAGTAACGTTCGAGAATCACCCGGTCCTGCGTGAGCGTGCCCGTCTTGTCGGTGCACAGCACGTCCATCGCGCCGAGGTTCTGGATCGAATTCAGGCGCTTTACGATCACCTTCTTGCGCGACATGATGAGCGCGCCACGCGACAAGCACACCGACACAATCATGGGAAGCATCTCAGGGGTGAGGCCGACGGCGACCGCGAGCGCGAAGAAGAAGGCTTCCTTCCAGTCGTGTTTCGTGAGGCCGTTGATGATGAAGACAAGCGGCGCCATGACCAGGATGAAGCGGATCATGAGCCAGGTGAAGTTGGCCACCCCGCGATCGAAGCTCGTCGGCACCGGTTCCGCGGTCAAGCTGCTGGCGATGGCCCCGAGGTAGGTTCGCGGACCGGTCTCAACGACGAGCGCGGTGGCGGTCCCGCTCTCCACCGACGTGCCGAGAAAGCAAAGGTTCTTGAGCTCAAGGGCCTGGGTGTTCTGATCGCTTCTCACGCCGGCCGTTTCGAACTTCTCTACCGGCAGTGACTCCCCGGTGAGGCTCGCTTGTGTGAGGAACAGGTCGCGACACATCAGGATGCGGACATCGGCCGGAATCATGTCCCCCGCAGACAAATGGACAATGTCGCCGGGAACAAGTCGGGCCAGAGGCTCCTCTTGCGGACGGCCCTCCCGCACGACGGTCGCGGTGACTCGAATCATCGCCCTCAGCTTTTCTGCAGCCTCGTTCGCGCGCGTCTCCTGCATGAAGCGCAGTCCAACCCCGAGCACGATCATCACCGCCATGACTATGGCGGCGCGCGCATCACCCGTGAGGAGGGACACAATGGCAAGTACAGCCAAGAGGAGAACGAGAGGGTTCAGGAGAGCGTGGATGAATAGTCGGAGGCGACTGTGCCGGTCGTCGCTTGCGACAATGTTCTCGCCGTAGCGTTCGAGGCGGCGCGTAGCCTCCTCTTCCGACAGGCCCGTCGGCGAGCTGGCGAGCCGCTGGAGAGCGGCTGCTGGCTCTGCCCCGGCTACCTCGGCGAGCAGAGGCGAGGCGCGGATCGAACGGGCTGGTTTCGGTATACGGCGGAGGTTCCGGAAGGAATCAGTGAACGTCATAGGTTCGTCTCCGTCGTCGTGGAGCCGGCCGGCCAATGGGGCCGAAATACTCGGAGTGAGCGCGCTCCGCAACACACGCACCGCTTTGGCACGACCATGCGTCTCGGCTTTCATACGGATTTTTGTTGGGGCCATTGGCCCCGAGTGTAAGCCTCGAGATAGGCCCCACACCCGGGGCCGTGGACTGTGTGGTGCCGATCAGGCAGCGTTGGGTGCTGATGGTGCGGGTGGCGCCGGAGGCGCGGGTGTGTCGGGAGCACGCTTGCCGTTGCGGCTTCCGGCCGCTGTCGCCTGGCCGAACAACGTCGCATACAAGTACGGCTCGCCCTCATCGACAGCTGCGCGGGCGCCGCGCTTCAACCCCGCCAGCGCCTTCTCGCATGTCTGCGCCAGCGCATCACGGGCCTGGCGCGCCTGACTCACTGCGGCTTGCAGTGCCGTGATCGGCGCCATCGCTTTCTCGACCGCGCGCGCGGCCTTCTCCGTCACCTCGCTGGCCTGTTGCGTCGCCTTACTGCAAGCCGGATTGCGCTGCAAAGCGGTGACCAGTGCGTGGATCTGCTGCGCCTCTTCCGCCATCGACAACCGCGTGAGTGCCGCGGGCGTCGGGCCGCCACAGCCGGCGAACGGCTTGGCGCGCGATTGCCCTTCGGCAACCAATGCCCGCGCCAACAGCTCGACGCCTTCGTCCTGCTCGCGATCACGCTGCGCCACTTTGGCTTGTGCCGCGCGCAGCACCGCCTCGGCTGCGTCGACGCGCTCTTGTGCCGCCGCATAGCTGCGCTGCGCCCGGCCAAAGGCATCCAAGCGGGCCTGCACCGGGCGTGTATTGACGGACTTCGCTGCCGTCAGCACGCTGCTCCCAAGCCGCAGCCGCGCTCCCGCCGTTGCGGGAAACCTGATTTGTGCCATAACCGCCTCCCTCTGTACTGCATATGTGTTACAGGCAGCATAGATCAAATTACGTGCCACTTCACCGATGCCGTCGTGGGGCGCGGAACGACGGCAGAGTGACGAGACTGTGCATCCCGCGCGTCCAATAACGAACGAGGTGTCAAATGGGCATCTTATCAAGATGCGCAACGCGAAGAGACGCAAGCTGCGCATTGTATACGTAAGCATGCATCAATGGCGTTCAGCGGAGTGCTTCGACAGGCTCAGCATAGACGGATTTCCTCCGCCTGTTTCCTACTCTTTTCCGCCCATCCTGAGCTACTAGGTCCGAGATTCTTTGCGTGGCGCGAAGATCTAGCGTTGCAACTATCGCCACCCTCGCCCACGCGTTTCTTCAGCGCGGGAGAGGGGAGGGTGAGGGTACAAGGACGCAGGCGAGTAGCGCTCGCGGCGTGATGGAGCCCCCTCACCCCAACCCTCCCACGCGGAGAGGACGTGCGGGAGAGGGCAGAAATCTCTGAGTCGACAGTTGGGTTGCGGGCATCAGCCCGCGCTAAGCTTGTCGAAGGGTGTCCGAACCGTTTTTCAGCAGCTTCTTGAAGCTGACCGGTTCACCCTTGATGCGTTATTCAGGGGCTCTGAACGCTACCGGTCCGTCAAGAGTGCGCAAGCAGGCTCTGCGGCACGCCATTGTAGCATTCTGCCCTGAACCGGGTCGGTGTCGCGTGACACTACGCCGTCGCGGCGTTGCGGAGGCGAAGTGGCGCTGACATTTTTGGCATCCCGAGCGGAAACGGCTTAGTGTGCGGTGTCACGAGGCCGTTGCAGCGCTGCAGAGGCGAAGTGGTGCCTAACATTGTGGCATTCCGGCCGGGAATGGCATCGTGCACCGTAACACGGCCCCGTTCCACGCTGCAGAGGCGAAGTGACGCATGTCATTGTGGCATTCCAGCCTGAAAATGCGTGCCGTCGCGTAATACGTGGGGGTAAATCAGTCCGCAACTGTATGGCCAAACCCACCCCGCCAGGGCTTGCCAAGTTGGTGCGAAAGGGTGATGGACAAGCAGTGAGGGCGAAATGCCTCTCGCCCTCGATCAGCCGCTGCGGCGACGGTCCGGCGATATGGTCGAGGCCAATTCTGTTTTAACAAACGCGTGAGCTTGTCCGCGCCCGCTTGGTACCGATCCCGTCCCGCTGGGCAGCCCGGATGCCGGGGAGCAGTGGCCGCCGCTTTCCATCGGAAGTCCAATCACGCGCCGCACAGGCCACCGCGCCATGGCTCCACGCCCAGTGGCGCGGGAAGGCGGAGCCCGAGGAGGGAACCACCGAGTGGTGCCCTCCTCGGATCTGGGCCGGCGGACGAATGGAACACCCCACCATGGCGCTTGCGGCCCGTGTGTGGCGTCTCACGCCAGCTGTTTCAAATTCCCGCTTGTCACCCCAACGGCTGCCCGCACGCACCTACTGTGGAGTTGCGCCGGCACACATCCCCCAGGTTGCGGCTTGCGGATGGTGGAACGGCGCGGACGCTGCTATGAAGGATTAAGGCGTAGCTGTGCGGACTCGGCCAGATGAGAAGAAACGATAAAACTGAAGTTTGTATGAAGGACGGCTGCAACGCCCCGGCACAAAAATACGAGGTTTTAGGGAACCAGTACCACTTTGAGTGCGCGCGTGGTCATAAATATCACCTTGGATTTGAGGAAACTGGAACTCAGGGAACTCACGTGAAGTATACGGGAACTGCACCGTGCGACTGCCCGAGCGGGAAATGCTGACACAGGCACACCGCTGCTCCCGCTACGCCAACTTGCCGCCCGGTGCGGCGCCTTGCTAGCCATTTGATTTCATCGCTTTATGGCCCGGATGGCTGCGGCTCGCTTCTCTAGTCGGTCGTAACAGAAAATAATTGAAGAAATAAACAGGTTGACCGTCTCCCCCATAAAGGCAATGGGAGGAGACAGCATGGCGAAACTCGGTCGGCCGAAAAGTCCGCTCATACT
>JBEKBJ010000176.1:0-6486 GCA_050015455.1 Binatia bacterium | reverse complement strand
TGTGCCGTAACGGCGATGACCGGGATATGTTGCGTCGCTGGGTCAGACTTGATTGTCTGAATAACCTCGATGCCAGTGACTTTCGGCATTGCCAAGTCTGTCACCACGAGGTCGATCCCTGTGCCTCGCCAAAATTCTATCCGCGCTTCCCACGCAGCTTCCCGCCACTCATAGCAATGGTGCAGGCCGCCGACACGGGGAAGTGAGGCGACCGTTTCAGGTCAAGGGTTCATTGCAAACGATCTCGACCGCAACGTCGATGGCCCGGTCGCCGCGATCGCGATGGCAACCACTCGGGCATGCCTGGGCCGTAAGGACGGCGGCTAGGCGCACCTGCTCGTAATTCTCGGCGAGTTGGCGCCCGATCATGCCGAACGTCTTGCCGAGCAGGGCGCCGCACGCCGGGCGGTGTGCCGGGCACTCGTCGCTGGCGAGCCCCTCGGTCTCCTTGCCGCTCACGACTGAAACCGAGGCGGTGGAATCGTCGGCACGTGTCTGCATGCGCGTGGCCGTCACCACCTCCTCGGGCAGTTCCATCGCCCCATCCTGCGCCGCTGCGCACGCTGCCCAGGCGAGCAGCCACACTGGAGGCAACCAGCGCAGGGGGCTAGGCGCATTCATTTCTGATCCGGTATCACGAATGAGGGGGCATTTGTGTGAATCGGATCGGAATTTTGACCGTGGTCAGGAACAGATCTTTCCAACGACCTTTCAGCGGGTTATGTGCTTTGCGCCCGGGTCGGGATCGGTGCCGATCGCTGGACCCACAAGAAACGACGTAAGATACTGAAAGATCACTGGAACATTCGTTTCTTGTAAGGGGTTAACCTTGGACGCCGATATACACCCAGACGAGCTCGATTTGCGCGATGTTCGTCTAGCTTGAAGTTTGAACGTCACCGCGCGTCATGAGTCTTTTAGAAAGAAATGACGATCATGAGACCTCACGGAACGCAATGGTTGTTGGTGCTGGCCGCAGTGGTCAGCCTCGGCTGCCGTGGCGAGCCGGCAGCGTCAGAGGCCGCGACGCCCGCCGCCAGAACGGACACGCCGGTGAAAGTCCGCGAGCCTGCCGTCGCCGGGCTTTTCTATCCGAAGGACCCTGGGGCGCTATCGAGCATGATTGACGAATTGCTCGCTGCGGCAGAACCGCCCGCGATCCCCGGGAAGCTCAAGGCGTTGATCTCCCCGCACGCGGGTTACCCCTATTCCGGCCCCGTCGCCGCCTACAGCTATAGGCTGCTGACCAATCTCCATTTCTCCACGGTGATTCTACTGGCGCCGAGCCACTATTACCCGGTGCGGGGGGCCTCGGTCAGTTCCAACGACGTCTTCCGCACCCCGTTGGGCGATGTGCCAATTGCGAAAACAGCGGCGCGGAAACTGGAAAAGCTCCAGCCCTTCATGCCGGAGCCGCACGGCCCGATGAAGCGGCCGGAGTGGGCGCCGCAGTCTTCACGCACCGCGCCGGCCATCGGGCAGGACACGCCTGACACGTGGGAGCACGCCGACGAGGTCGAGGTGCCGTTCCTGCAAAAGACGTTGAATCATTTCGAGCTGCTGCCGGTGATCATGGGGCCGACCGATCCAGCTGCTGCTGCCGCCGCCCTCACCGACGTGTTGGACGACGACACTCTCATCGTGGCCAGCTCCGACCTGAGCCATTATCACCCGTATGACGTGGCCACGAGGCTGGACACCCATTGCGTGCAAGCCATCTGCGACCTCGACATGGAGGAGACAAAGTCGCAGGAGGCCTGCGGCATCTTGCCCATCATGACGCTCATGAATATTGCCAGGCAAAAGGGGTGGAAGGCCAGACTGCTCGATTACCGCAACAGCGGCGACACCACCGGCGATAAGTCGCACGGCGTCGTTGGCTATTCCGCCATCGCCTTCTACGCGCCGGAGAACGCGAAGGCTGACGCGCCGACCAGGGCAGAGACAAGAATGGAGAGACAACCATGATCATGCGGCGTGCCCCAGACGGCATCAGCGATCCGGCCCTGGGGCGTATCACGGCCGTATGCCCGTCCGGGCACGTTGCGGAAGATGTCGTTCTGGATGCAGAGCGACAGCGGCCCTGGCTCGATACGTGTCCGCGCTGCGGGATGGTGCGGACCTGGGACACCTGATCTCACTGCCGGCATCGCGGTCGCTCAGGTGTTGCGAAAACGGGCATTCGGGTCGGCGCTGGTTCATGACCGAGTTGGCCCGTGCTGGTGTTCACCCACGCATCATCCAGCAGCGTGCCGGGCACTCGTTGCTCGCAACCACGCAGCGTTACATCGAGGTCACGCCGGATCAGGAGCGGAAAGCGGTGCGGGCGATCCGGCTGTGAGGGGTGCGGTGGTCACCGCGGTTCGTCGAGCGGGACGCCGCGCGCTAACAACCCTGGTCTAGCCAGAAGGAGTGTTTGTAGAGATCCACAAACCCGCGGAAAGTCGATCTGTTGAGCCCGTCGCGAACCTTGTTGCGGTCCAGTAGCTGCGGTGCCGCCGGCCTCTCTTTGTCAGGACAACGCGGCCTGACAGGCTAGGCCAGCAGTTTAGGAACGTTCTTCAGGATGGTCTCGGTCTCCTTGACGATCTGTTGCACCATATCGTCGACTTTTGGCATGTCGTTGATGCGCTGCGCAACTTCGCCGGCGGCCATCATCGCCTTTTCCTTGTTGCCGTCGAAGACAGCCTTGATCGATTCGATCTCGTATTCAATGAGGGACATATCGATCGTCGTGTAGTCGTCGGGGGTACCGAGGAAGACGCCCGGCGACTTCTTAAGGGTGTTGGCCGCGTGTTCTACGCTGCGGGCGTTCTTTATCCAGCGAGCAGGGCCGACAAAGCCGCGTGCGACAAGTGTTCCCCGGTCGCCGGCCTCGACAACTCCTTCCTTCCAGATCTGATGGAAGTCGCTCTCCTGCGTCGCCAGGAATCGCGTGCCCATCTGCGCGCCGTCCGCACCCATCACCAACGCAGCCGCCAAGGTTTTGCCATCGGCGAACCCGCCTGCGCCGCAAACTAGCGTCTTCTCGTCGGACACCGTCTCCACCACGGCCGGAAGAAGGATCATCGAGTGGACGGGCTCCCAGGAGGTGTGGAATCCACCCTCGTGGCCGGATGCTACGATAACATCCACCCCAGCCTTCTTGCAGCGCTGAGCCCCCTTGACGGACGGGACGACGTGCATCCACGTGAACCCTGCCCCCTTAATCTTCTCACCCCAGCCAAGGGGGTCACCGGCTGACGTGAAAATCACCTTGAAGTGGTTCTTTATGTCCGGGTTCTCTTGCCGCACCCTTATGGCTGTGTCGACTATGACCTCGGCGGCTTGCTTCATTTCCGCCGAGACCATGACGTTGATACCGTAGACACCGCCCTTGTCCTTGACTTTGCTGTAGGTCCGTTTCAGGCACTTCTCGAGGACGGTGGACATGTCGTCGTCTTCGTTGGCACCGGCAGTGCTTACCCAGGCTTTGTAAACCCATGGCTGCATTTCCCCGTTAACGATGCCGCTGGTGGAAAGCAGCCCCAAGACGCCGGCGTTGGCAGCCGCAGCGCCCAGGTTGTTGTTGCTGAAAGGGCCCATCCCTGCCTGGATGATGGGGTACTTGATCCCGATCAGGTCACACAGTCTCGATTTAATCATTGGAACTCCTTTGTATGCTTCTAGCTAACTGGGCCAATGGCCTGTGAGGAAATACAAAGTAACTGATATTCCTCACATGGACGCCTCACCGGCCTCTCTCTGGACGCGGATCAACCACTTTAGGAAAGTTGCGTCAAGCATCTTCTCCTTGTGACGCTGGAGGGGCTCCCCTTAGAGGCCCAACCGACCATACCGAGAGGCTGCTTGGACGCTGATGACGGTCACCATGCGCAATTTGGGCGCACTCGTCAGCGCAAACCATCACCGGCAGTTGCACTGCGCGGCCGTCGAGTGCCCTGGCGGGATGAAGAGGCC
Organism: Binatia bacterium; assembly: GCA_050015455.1. Taxonomy (GTDB): domain Bacteria; phylum Desulfobacterota; class Binatia; order HRBIN30; family HRBIN30; genus JAGDMS01. Next base: position 2,526 of record JBEKBJ010000176.1, on the reverse strand, counting down.
ACCCGCGGTCGTGATCAATGGCGATCGATACCCGATCTGCTGGAGCTACTGATCGGCGAGCGCCCGCCACGAGTACATCGGCCGGAGAGCGGCGCAGCCACCGCCGGACAGGCAACGGTATCAACCGAGCGGGAATCGTCGCAGGAAGGCGCAGCGGGACCGTGACAGCCCACACGCCTACAGACAGCACTGCCAAAACTGACAGAAGCCCCTTCCAGGACTTGCTCACCGTCGGGTGAAGGTGATTGTATCAACTGTTCAAGTGGACTAATGCGGAGCCGCGACAGGTTGGTGTACTGCCATCTGGCAATTATCGGGTAATAGGGCATGGATCCGAAAGACGAGATGACGGCGGGGTTGGTCAGCAGTTCAAGCGCCGTTATTCGTGCGCATCAAGAGCGCGTACTCATCGAGCGTGGGCGTTTGTTCCTTTGGGGGGTAATCGCAGTCGTACTCGGACTGTCGGGGCTTAACGCGAGCGGCCTCGTGAAGCACGCCGCATTATCGGTGCCATTCCTCAACGGCAGTGAGTTGTGCGTCTTGACGGTAGCTCTGACGCAATCACGCAGGCCGTGGTGTCGGCGGCACGTCTTGGGTCTGTCGGTCGCGTTCTATGTCCAGCTCGTCGCCTTCGTGGCCCTGTACGGGCTGTGGACCGGAGATCTCTGGATGCTTTCTCTGCGGCTGATCGCGCTGAACTTGATGATGGCGGCGGTATTCCCCTGGGGAGTCGCCGCGCAGGGCGTCGTGGTGGCGGCCAGCAGCCTGGGATTTGCGTCTGTTCATTGGAGCCTGAGCGGCACCTTGGATCACCCTGCGACCATTCCAACGCTCGTACTGTTTGCCTTATCCTTGCTGATAGCACTTTGGGCGAAGCGGCTGAACGCGGACCTCGCGTGTGAGAGCGACCGGCGGCAAACAGCAGAGGGCGTGCTGCGCGACGCGACTGAGGGCGCCATGGTTGCGGTCTGGGATTCCGACATACGGACTGGCAAGGTTCGCCTCGTATCGGGATGGGACCGCCTGCTCGGCCGTTATGAGAACGAGATCACGCTGGTGGAACTGTTGGATCTGGTCCATGTCGATGACCGCGCCAAGACCACCGTGGCCTTGCAGGAGCATCTTCAAGGGCGCAAGAGCACCCACGACATCGAGCACCGCATTCTCCACGCCGACGGTTCGTACCGCTGGGTGCTCAGCCGGAGTAGTATCACGTGTGATGCACAGGGCCGCCCGTATCGCATGCAGGGCGCGGTCATGGACATCACCGATCGCAAGCGGCTGGAAGAAGCCCTCCGGGATATCGAGGCCCGCAAGCATGTGGAGGAGGTGCTGCGCGAGAGTGAGGAACAATATCGCGGCCACTTTGAGCAGGCTGCCGTCGGCATTGCGTTCGTGGGCCTTGACGGCCGCTGGTTGCGCGTGAACCGGCGGCTCTGCGACATCGTCGGCTACACCGAGCCGGAACTGTGCACGCGGACGTTCCAGGACATTACTCATCCGGACGACTTGGGCCGAGATCTGGGCAGCATGCGCGACATGTTGGACGGAAAGATCCAGACGCATTCCATGGAGAAGCGCTACTTCCGCAAGGATGGCTCGATCGTGTGGATCGATCTGGCGGTGTCACTTGTACGGGAACCCTCTGGCCAGCCGAAGTACTTCATCGCCGTCATCGAGGATATCGACGCGCGCAAGCGGGCGGAGAGCGAGCGTGAACGGCTTCTCCTAGAACGCGAGCAGACCGGGGCGGCACTGCGGGCAAGCGAGGAGCGCCTCCGGCTCATTACGGAGACCATCGAGGAAGCCTTCTGGATGGCCGATGTCGAGTTGGCGCACATGTTTTACGTAAGCCCGGCTTACGAACGCATCTGGGGACGGACGCCGGAGAGTCTCTACCAGAACCCACGCTCCTTTATCGACGCCATCCACCCGGAGGATCGGGAGCGCGTGCTTGCCAAGCTGGCGCCTAAGGAGTCCGCGCCGCCGTTCGATATCGAATTCCGGATCATCCGCCCCGACGGTTCCATCCGGTGGATTTGGGACCGCGGATTTCCCGTCCACGAACCGGCGGGGCACGTCAGTCGGTACGTCGGCGTCGCGCAGGACATCACCGAGCGCAAGCTCGCGCAGGCGCAGCTCCTCCAGGCCAACACGTTCCTCGACTCGATCGTGGAGAACATCCCCGACATGGTCTTCGTCAAGGATGCTAAGAGCCTGGAGTACCTGCTGCTTAACGGCGGACTTCTTTACCGAGAAGGACCGCGGCGCTCTGCACAACAAGACCCTTGTCGACATTCCCGAGGAACTGATCAAATCGCCACAACACGGTGAGCGGATACTGCACACGAAAAAGATTCCGCTCCTCGATGACAAGGGGGAGCCTGCCTACCTCCTCGGTATTTCCGAGGACATCACCGAACGGAAGCGCGCGGAAGAGGCATTCAAGCTCCATGGCACGATTGTCGATATGATGTCCGAAGGCGTCTGCCTGATCCGGGCAAGCGACGCGGCAATCATCTACGC
>JBEKBJ010000175.1:0-6974 GCA_050015455.1 Binatia bacterium | reverse complement strand
GCTGCCGCCGCTGTTCATGCTCTGGAAGACGCCCCCAGAGGTCCCGGCGTAGAGGGTGCTCGGCGTGCTCGGGTTGATGGCCAGCGCGTAGACGTAGAGGTTGCTCAGGCCGGTGTTGACCGCGCTCCAGCTGCCGCCGCTGTTGGTGCTCTGGAAGACGCCGCCCCCATAGGTCCCGGCGCACAGCGTGCTCGGCGTGCTCGGGTTGATGGCCAGCGCGTAGACGTAGAGGTTGCTCAGGCCGGTGTTGACCGGGCTCCAGCTGCCGCCGCTGTTCGTGCTCTGGAACACCCCGCCTCCATCAGTCCCGGCGTACACCGTGCTCGGCGTGCTCGGGTCGATGACCAGCGCGAGGACGATGGGGAGGCCGGTCTTGACCGCGCTCCAGCTGCCGCCGCTGTTGGTGCTCTGGAACACCCCGCCGTCATAGGTCCCGGCGTAAAGCGTGCTCGGCGTGCTGGGGTTGATGGCCAGCGCGAAGACATTTGCACCATACGGCCCGTGACTGGTCCAGACGTTGATGCCGGCCTGCGTGACGTTTGCGGTTCCACAAACAAGTGCGACAGCCCCAAGGACGATGGCTTTTGCGCGCTGGCTCACGCCGCCGAACCAAGGAAGATCAAGAGCGAGTGGTAGCATAGTGTCCCTCCGTATCCCTCCGTCTATTCCATCCCCGTTGGCAATGGTCAGGCAGCCGGGCACCCATTGATCGCGTTGCTCACCGCCGCGATGATCTCATCGACCGTGATCTGGCCGTCGTGGTTGGCGTCACCCGCTGTGCACGCAGAGACCGGCGTGTTGCCGAGGGCGATGTTGACCATCGTCAGGATCTCGTCGACGGTCACGGTGCCGTCGTCGTTGCAGTCGCCGACGCACACGAGCGGCACAAGAGAGACGACGACAAAACCGTCGGAGCCCACCGTGTTCGAGAGCTGCACACCCTGCGGGCTGTACGCGGCAGCATTGCCAATTGACAGGCTATACGTACCTGGCAATGCGGAAGGAGCAACGCCGAAGGTGCAGTCGTACAAGCGGCCGTCCGGTATGGGGCTCGTGTTCTGAGCCGACTGAACGAAGAATCGCAAGGTTTTTGTCGATACATCGTCCTGCACAACGCTCGTCACGAGCGACTTGCCGATCGCCGGGCTAACTTGGCAGTCGGAGGGATCGAGGCTGAGGATGCCAGGGTCAAAGCTAATGTCGTTGCCGGTGGCTGCGACGCTCGCCCCGGACGACCTGAGCGACACCGCCACCGTGACCGTGCCCCCCGGCAAGCCGTTCGCTGACCCGATATCTATGTAGACAATGCGAGGAGTCGGGGTTTGTGTCGGCGTCTGCGTGGCCGTTGACGTTACCGTCGGTGTCGGCGTTGCCGTCCGCGTTGACGTGGGTGTCAGCGTCGCGCACTGCCCGCTGATGCAGACCTGGGGGGACACACAGAAGCCTGAGCCGCAGGGAACTTTGGAGTCGAACTCATAGGCGCCGATGGAGCAGTTCGTGGCTCCGAGGCCGGGTCGGACATAGCCGCGCTGGTCGAGGTTGTTCACCGGTGGTGCAGCGCAGATGGCCTCATTGCCCGCGTTGATCGCCGGGCTATCGGCCAGGAGCGCGATGGTTTGCGTCGGTCCGCCGTTGTTTCCCAAACCTACCGGGTCGAGCTGGGGTTTAGTGCTACAGAACGAGCTGCCGCTGGTAGTGGCGCAACCGGTGCCCGTGAAACCACACGTCGTGCCGTCGTCGATGTTGTGGCCGCCGTCAGTGACGGCGTAGCCGCCGCAATTGCCGCCCGAGGTGCTGTTGGTGAGGATCGTGTTGGTGACCGTCAGCGCCCAGTCGTTGTAGATGGCGCCGCCGCCGCCGACCGCGCTATTGCCGGAGAAGGTGCTGTTGGTGACCGTCAGGTTGCCGCCGTCGTAGTTCCAGATGCCGCCGCCATCGCTCGCGCTATTGCCGGAGAAGGTGCTGTTGCTGACCGTCAGACTGCCGTCGCCGGCGTTTAATATGCCGCCGCCGTCGCCCGCGTTATTGTCGGAGAAGGTGCTGTTGGTGACCGTCACCGTGCCGGGGTAGTTGTAGATGGCGCCGCCGCCGCCGACCGCGCTATTGCCGGAGAAGGTGCTGTTGCTGACCGTAGCCGTGCCGCCGCCGTTGTAGATGCCGCCGCCGTTGCCGTTCCTGTTGTTGCCGTTGGCGATGGTCAGGTTCCGGACCGTGAAGTTGACGCCAGTGCTCACGGAGAAGACGCCCACGCTGTTCCCGCCGCTGATCGTGACCAGGCTCCCACCATCAATGGTGGTGTCGGCGCTAATGGTCTTGGTGCTGGTGACGGTAATGGTGGCGGCGCCACCGCAGGTGAAGGTCACAGTGCCGTCGAAACTCCCGCCGCCGGGGAGGCAGGCATCCAGCGCTGGCTCGGTGCAGCTCGCACCCGTGCCGGTGCCCACGACGCACGCCAGGGTGCGCGAGGGCAGAGTGAGACAGTGCAGGAGGAGAGCCAGCCCTAAGCCGGTGCAGCGCAATGCGCTGTTCCTCATTTTCGCCTGATCCCCTGTCTTACCGCCTCGCCCTTAACACGAGTCGGCCGTCAATTCCAAACAGCCGGGCGGAGGTGAGCTAGGGTACCGAGACCACCAGGGAGCGTAAGGCACCGGGAGTGAACGGCCGCAACGATCTGTTTGAACGGCGGTCAACGAGCGCTACTGAGTTAAGGCCCCTGCTCCACACACTTGGGCGGTACGGCGCTGTGGCGCTCAATCGTTGCGCCAAAGTTCATACACGTGCTGACCCACGCCATCCAGGTCCGGAAACAAGCTGGCGCGGTGAACGCCAAGTCTCTGAAGCTGCAAGCGAAGCCGGGCACGAGCGGCGAAGGGAATGCGGACCCGAGTTAAGGGGCACCCCCACGCATCTTTCAGGCTTTTGAAGTTGCTAGGGTGGACCGTGAACATGCCAGACTGGGCCGAGATCCGGGGGTCCACGTGGGGAGGTCGGAATAGCACGATACGGTCTAGGGATAACGGGTCCGGGTTATGCTCGGAGTCCAACGGGTCTTCCATTCCCACGCACGTGTAGCACCAAACCGCGCCGTCGTCGGCTCGCGCCGGCGCTACCGCGAAGAAAAGCGCGGCCAACGGATTTTCTGTCCAGTCCAACAGGCGTGTAGGTGCTCCGTGATGTTGTGCAAGGGCTAAGAACTCCCAGTTATTCGCCGGGCGCGAGTGAAGATGTGGTAAGGCAAGCCTCTTGAACTCCTCGAAGACGAGGCGCTCGTGGTCCTCTCGCGTTAGGTTTCCCCGTAGGCCTGAGAAGTCCGAGCGGTCAATCTTGGGCTCAAGCTCCCAATCCAGATCGGCGTGGCCCCGGAAGAGATACGGGGCCTTGGGGTCGTCAACTATCAGACTGAGGAACGCGGAGATGGTCTGAGCGGACTTCTCTTCGTACTTGAACCACTCGTTTGGCATTTGATCCTGATGTGGCCGCCCAACTACCTGCTTACCTACTTAGGCCGGCCCAGCCCGTCCCGACGACGGCATCGGCGCGCGCCGGCCGCGGTGACCATGCGGCCGCGACGAGCAGCGCGGCGAGCGCGCGAGCCACCACGGCGCGAAGCACGCCGTGTCTTTACCCTGCCTGAGCCGCGAAGTAAAACCCAAAACAGCTTCGAGACGCAGCAGCAAAAATGCCCTGCGGCCGTAATCCGCGAAACGTCTTGAGGTACAACCCGCGGCCGCTGTGCGCGCCGGCCCGCGGCACCGCCCATCCCGAGGGCAATGGGCGCTTGTTCGCGACGGCGAGCACCCGCTGGGCCGTGACCGGCGACACGCCCGCCCGGCGCGCCAAGTCGCGGGCCTTGAGACCCTGTGCCTCGCCAAAATCCCATCTGCTCCTCCTCAGGCGGCGTCGCGCCACTCGTAGCGGTGGTGCAGGCCTGAAGATCGCCAAAACTCCATCCGCGCCTCGGACGCATGTCGCCACTGCAGAGTAGAGGAGAAGGCGACACGCCGAGGCGCGTGACCAACTCCCTGTGGTTCGCCAAAACTCCATCTGCCCTGCTTAAGCGGCCTCTCGCCACTGGTAGCGGTGGTGCAGACCTGTGCATCGCCAAAATCCCATCCGCACCCTTCAACCGCGCTGACGAGCTGGGAGTCGGTGCGTTGAAACGCATCGCTTGCGATTACAGGAGGAAGCCAGCATCTTCCTGCGATGCTGCTGCTCCTCAAGCTCCTCATCTGGGCCGTGCGCGGCCTCGCACGCTCGCGACAGGCCCTCGTCCTCGACAATCTTGCCCTGCGCCACCAACTGGCCACGCTCGCGCACGGTGGCCGCCGTGCACGGCTTGGACCGCTCGATCGCGTGTTCTGGGTTGCCCTGCGTGCGCTGTGGACCGACTGGGCCAAGTCCCTGGTGATCGTTAAACCCGCCACCGTGGTCGCCTGGCATCGTCGCGCCTACCGTGCTTACTGGCGCCGGATCTCGCGTCAACCCGGCCGCCCTCGCACCGATCCCCAGCTCCGGGACCTCATCGGCCGTATGGTGAGGGAGAATCACTGGGGTGCGCCGCGCATCCATGGTGAACTGCTTAAGCTCGGCTTTCGGGTCTCTGAGCGCACGGTGTCGCGCTATGTCCGGAGGGCACGCTCACGGCGCCCACCCGGCGCATCCTGGAAGACGTTCCTGGACAACCACCGGGAGGTGCTCGCGGCGCTGGATTTCTTCACCGTTCCCACGCTGAGCTTTCGGCTTCTCTATGTTCTCTTTGTGATCCAGCACGATCGTCGCAGAATCCTGCACTTGAACGTGATGGCGCACCCCAGCGCGGCATGGGTAAGCCAGCAGCTGCGCGAGGCGTTCCCGTTCGCAGCAGCGCCGCGGTACCTGCTCATGGATCGGGACTCGATCTTCTCGGCCGCAGTCAGTCTTGTGCTCCGGCACATGGAGGTGCATGCGGTGCGCACTAGCTTTCAAAGCCCATGGCAGAATGGGGTGGCGGAGCGCTGGGTGGGCAGCTGCCGGCGCGAGTTACTCGACCACGTGATCGTGCTGAACGAGGAGCACCTGCTGCGGTTGCTGGGTGAGTTCCTCGCCTACTATCACAGCGACCGAACCCACTTGTCGCTCGGCAAGGATCCTCCGATGACACGAGCGGTATGCCCGCGGGGTTCGCCCTGTGCTACGGTCGCCTCACTTCCCCGTGTCGGCGGTCTGCACCACCGCTACCAGTGGCGAGAGGCCGCTTAAGCAGGGCAGATGGAGTTTTGGCGAACCACAGCCCCTCGTTGAACACGATCACGTGATCTAGGAGCTCGCGCCGGCAGCTGCCCACCCAGCGCTCTGGATGCGTCCGACGCGCAGGCAACCGATGATCGCCGCGTTCCGCCCTGCCAGAGCGGGTGAGCCTTAGTTTTCGGGAGGGACAGGAGGCGCCGACAGTTTGATCGGGCGTTCAAGCAGGAAGCCGTCAAGCTGTCCCAGCAGGCCCGGCGCAGTGTGTTCGACTACATCGAGGTGTTCTGCAACCGCCAGCGCCGGCATTCGACGTCGGGCTATGCGACCCCAGCGGAGTTTGAGAAACTGGCTAAAGTCGCTTAACTGTGTGTCCGAAAAATCGGGGCAAGATCAGTGCTCTTCTGTTGCTTATCCCGCTTCTTCTGGGCCTGTTGCTCTTGTTTGGCCACCTTCTGTTTCTGAGCCTTGTTCTTATCTTTTTTCGCACCTCTGTCTCCCATCGTGTGACTCCTTTCCGTTTGCATTGATCGTTTTGCGGTGCGGGGTAGCCGCACGGTCGCTTTCGACACTGACCATCTTCACGGTGCTGAAGGCTAACGTCGGCTGCACCGGCTTGTCGGGTGGTTTCATCTCGATCCTCTTGCCGACGGCTATTCTGCAAAGTACTGTCGAATTTTCGCCGCAATCTGACGATCCGTCATCTTGTCAACTGTTTCAACACCTGCGATGCGTCTGCCCAGTTTGCTTTTTTCAAGACGTTTCTTCAGTTCGCCCTTTGCTTCACCAGGACCAAATATCAGAATGGATTCCGCGTCACGAAGACACGCAATTACCGCCTCGTAGTAAATGTTGAGATGTCCCGTAAACGTTCTCTCGCGGCTATCATCTGCCGGCACTTTCCCCGATTCATAGCGCCCCTTAAGAGGCGAATCACCAGAACGTTGGAGCTGTTTATCAACCTTCGATACTATCAGTCCTATCTCTTCGCCTTTATCCGTAACAGCCACGATAATGGCCTTCCTATGGTCAATCCATAAACCCACTTTGGTTCTCATCGCGTTCTCCTTTGTCACTGGCCTCACCTAACTTTGAATTCGGCGTACCAATGAAACCGCCAACCCACGCCAGCCCTGGCGGGTTAACACCGCCGTTGTCATGGGCCGCTCATACACCCGACTCCACCGTGGATTCAAGCAGTTGGGCCACCCCTCCGTGATGTGGTTCCACGCTGTGTTAACCCACCACTCACTGTGGGTTTAACGCGATTTGCAGCTTGCGCCCCGATGGTGATACCCATGGTCAAGGGCGGGAAGGACACGCCGAGCAACATGCAGCTGCTCTGTGGTGAGGAGCTGGAAGCCAAGGAAAAGACGGAACTGCGATAGGCCAATGCGCTGCCCGAAATGCCGTGACCGCAATCTCCTTACCACGCAGTGCACGCCAGCGGCCCGCGTTCCTAGCTGTACTCGGGGTGGCTACCACGAGCATCATGCCTGTAGCCGGTGCGGTTCCGCGTGGGTCGGCGACCCGCCAGCGTCGGCAATGACGGCAGAAGGAATTCATCATCGTGGCCTTTGACCAGATCATTGGTCACCGGCCACGGAAATCAAAGTAGGACACTCGCCCCCCTTTGCATTGACTTGGTGCTGCCATCTCAAGTACATGTCACTGCATGGGTAACGGAACTCGCTCCACCCTACGCATCACCGATCTCAAACGGCGCCAGCCTCCCGAGTCGCGCCTGATGA
>JBEKBJ010000174.1:0-7178 GCA_050015455.1 Binatia bacterium | reverse complement strand
CGGAGGATGTCCACAGTACGTGATCCTCGGCACGTGTCAGGTCGTTGCGGATACGTGCACTTGCGTATCGGGCAACGGCACACCACTGCCGACGCCGACGTTCGGTTGATGCGCCATGATGAGATCCTCACGGCGGTGAACAACGCCCTGAACGGGTGCCGAGTACCGTAGCGTCATCTCGGGCAGGGCATTTTCGCTTGACAGCAAAGGTTGATGAGTAGTAGAGGCTTGCCGTGAGACGCAGCGGCCCCCCCCCGCGGGGGCAACTCGGATGGCCTCCCTACGCACCGCATTCGACGCATACACACAGCTCGTCGCCAGCAAGACTGAAAGGCTTCGGGCTGGTCCCCGGTCACATGGGGTACTGACTGATGTTTCGAAACCTGAATGGGAGCTGCGCGACATTGTCGAGTCGCTAGAGAAGGGCGCGGAATTCAAGGAACTCGTGCGAGTAACCCGCTCGACTCCGACTTTTCAGGAGAAATGGCACTCCGACTCGGACAATTTCTGGGCAGAGCGTGTGCGACGATTCTTTCGCCGCTCCCGTGCATACTCCCAGTATCTAAGTGAACCCCAAATCAATGGGGCGCGTCAGTTTGCGAAGTTCAAGGACGCCTTCAAGCAACGAAAGATGCTCGTTCGATTTCTGGCGCCTCTGGAATTCGTCAGCTTTTCAAGGGACCTGAATTGCGACTCGTTTTCCATTCGACGCTTCTCGCGTGCGGAGTTGGACGAAATTCTCCAGACCAAGGTGAACGAAATATTCTACCCGCATGCGGTCGCTGATACCGCAAAGCTCTGCAAGTACTGGTTTCTTGTCGCAGAGGAATACCAATCTGTCGGTCCAGCTTTCGTATACCATGGGGACGAATTAGGCACCGTTCCCGCGTCCTACCAGCTTCCGCCCGGCCCGATAGAAAAAGCCCTAAAGGTTCTGAGCCTGTTCGATTGGGAACACGCAACCGCGTGGTCGGGCAGACGCGAGGGCTGGGGCCGCTTTCGTTTGCCGTTTGTGATTCTCACTGATGACGCGCTACTTCGTGCTCCATGTGGTGCTCCGGATTGTTCTCGCCTAGCAGTCCGATGGAAATCTGGAGAACCCGCCATCTCCGGTCGTCTTGGGAAAGATGCCTCATCTCAGTTGGAGAACTTCAGTCGCGAGATAGGCTCGCTCTTGGCGCAATATCGCGCGGCGCTCTCAGTGATGCCGCAGAAGCGTCGCCGCCGTCGGAAGGGTCAGCATCCTGACTGGTACTTCCTAGAGATTGCGCTCACCTGCTTCGTGTGTGCCTTTCAAACCAAAGGGCTGGACCAGCTCCTTTGGTATTGGGTTGCGATCGAGGCCCTAGTTGGCGGCGAGTCCGGCGAACCTGTTTGCAGCACGATTCGCGACCGGCTCAAGAAGATGCTCGGCTCGACCGAATCCGATCAGGAAAAGATCAAGAAGCAGGTCAAGTATCTGTACGGTCTGCGCTGCGACCTGGTACACGGGAACGTCCTCCTCGACCTTTTACCTGCCACAGACCTCTATGACCTTCGGGAGCTTGCGCGGCAAGCGATTCTGTGGTTCGCGCACTGCCTCGATCATGTGCGTCGCGTCTATCCGTCTGATGATCCATCCCTCTTGCCGCGGGCGCAACTGCTGAGCGCCCTGGATTTCGACGAGATCGACAGGTACGGCTCGCTCGCGCCCGCGGCGGCGCGGATGCTGGATTTCGACCTTCAGGAGATCGAGAACCTGCTGCACGCGATGCCGCGAGGGTTTCCCAACGTGACAGAATGGACGAAGTCACGGTGTGTCGTCAGTGCCCCGTTTCGAACGCTACCTTAGCATTGACTACTCCGGCGCGAAGACCGCCGATGCGAGTCTTACCGGACTCCGCGTGTACGAGGCCGCTCAGGTGCGGGCTCGCCAGTGCCACCCAAATCACGGGCAGTTTCTACGTCGCGTCCGACGGCATCTGTACCGGAGAGTATGGGACCTTCGCGCTAACGCGGCAATGAATAAGGTCGGTCAGTACCCGTCGTCTTCGCTGTCCCGCGCCAGCTCCTCCCGCATTGCGGCCGTGAACCGGTGAGGCTCGGATCACCGCGGCGGGATTGAAACCGGGGAAACCTTGGCCGGCAGGCCCGCTCCTGGCTCGCCCGCGTCCTGCAAGCGTGGGTGTTCAACCCGGACCCGATCGAGCCTGCTTTGGCTTTACTTTCGATGCTGAAGCGGGGTAAACGGTCCGCGTGCTTCGCGCCGTGGTGGCTCGCACGCTTGCCGTGCTGCTGGTCGCGGCCGCATGGTCACCGCGGCCGGTGCGCGCCGATGCCGTCGTCGGGACGTGCACGGCCGGCAGCTGCACCGAAGCGGCATTGGACGCGGCGCTGGGGTGTGGCGCGCCAAGCGGTTCACCGCCGGCGAGCAACTGCGCTGGTGGGGGCACCGTGACCTTCAACTGCGGCGCCAGCCCGATTACGATCACCGTCACGAGCCAGGAGACCATTGCCGCGGACACGAGCATTGATGGCGGCGGCCTCATCACCCTCAGCGGCGGCGGGACGACGCGGGTGTCCGCCGCCATCGAGACGACGATCGGCTGCCACACCTTCCGCGCCACCGGCATCACCGCCTACCTTGACAACGGCGGCACGCTGGAACACGCGCAGCAGATCGCAGCGCACGACGAAGCTCTACGATCGCACGAGCGACCAGATCACGCTCGACGAGATCGAGCGAATTGCGATATAAGTTCCGGGCGATGAATCGAGGGCGCTATCCGTGCAACTCTACGCCATAAGGGCAAGGAACACGTCGTCCCCGTCTTCACGCGGTTCGCGGGGCACCAGCTGCGCCGCACCTTCCTCACCAGTCCACGACCGCCCGCCTGTCCGCGGCGCCAGATCCTGTCCTTACGTACTTGGTGGAAGAAGCGTCGCTCCAAACCAGCTCCTCCCTCCAACCAGGGTGCTGCCACAAACGGGAACGCGACAGGTCACGCGATCCGCCATCAAGCGACTCCCTCTACCACACCTCGCCCCCTACCCTTATCCACATCCCACCGTTGGTACTGTCCAGGTTTGAGAAGAAAAAACGCCAACATTCCATTTCCTGCTGAACCAGGACAGGGGAACTCAGGAGGCATTGATGATAATTGACAGCCACGTTCATCTGTTCTTTGAAGGCTCGGACCCGGAAGCTTTTTTCATCGGGGCCGCGAGAGCCGGCATCGGATTCTTCAACAAGAAGTCAGGAGACCTCGATGCCGACATCTCCACGATGTACGAAACACAGTTGCAGCTACTCAGCGACAAAAACGGTGACAAACTGGTGGCGAAGATGAATGAGGCCGGAATCGACAAGACGGTCATGCTGCCGCTCGATTTCTGGCTCGGCGTTCCGAAATCCAAAGGGATGAGCATCGAAGAGAAGAACATTCTTTACGGCGAGGCCACCAAGAGGCATAAGGGACGCCTGCTCACGCACGTGGGAGTTGACCCGCGTCGCAAGAACGCGCTCGAGATAATGCGAAAGGGCGTCGAGGAATACGGTGCAATCGGGTTGAAATTGCATCCGACCGCCGGTTTCTATCCGGATGATCCCGTCTGCGCGCCTCTTTACGAAAAGGCGCTCGAATATGGGATTCCGGTATTGATACATTCGGGGAACGAGCCCGCTCCGATGCGAATAAAATTCTCACAGCCGAGATACATCGACACAGTTGCCGCCGAGTATCCCGACCTCAAGATAATCATCGCGCACGCGGGCCACGGCTGGTGGCAGGAGGCGATCGATCTGGCGTCGGTCAAGCCGAACGTCTATGTGGACTTCTCCGGCTGGCAGATGGAGTACATGAACGGTGCCGACTATTTCTACCATCCGCTGCGCTTTGCAATCGACACCCTTGGTCCGTGGCGCGTGTTCTTCGGCACGGACGGTTCGATGCTGGACGCGATACTCTCGCCCGGCGATTGGGTGTGCGCGATGAAGGAGAATCATTCGCCGTCGAATATCAAGTTCGACTCCGAAGAGATGGATATTGTGTTAGGACAGGCCGCCGCGCGTCTTTACCGCATACAATAGTCGATCAGGAGAGGGGGAGCCAAAATGAAGGCAAAAAGATTCGAGGCTCTGACAAAAGCTCGGCAGAGGTTTCATTTCTGGCGCCTTTCGTATGCGAAACATTGCTACCACTTCTCCCTGTATTCGCGGATCGCGTCCTCGGGGCTCAAGCTGAGATAGATTTCAGTCGTGATCAGGCTGCCGTGTCCGAGAAATTGTTGCAGAGCTCGCGTTGAGATGCCCTTTTCAACCGATATTTCCCAGATGCACGGCACACCAGCCTTGTGTATCGCCAAAACTCCATCTGCCCTGCTCAGGCGGCCTCTCGCCACTGGTAGCGGCGGTGCAGACCGCCAACACGGGGAAGTGAGGCGACCGTTTCAGGTCGAGGGTTGGTCATCGCGAACGATCTCGACCGCAACGTCGACGGCCCGATCGCCGGAATCGCCGTGGCAGCGGCCCGGGCACGGCTGAGCAGTGAGTACGGCCGCCAAGCGCAACTGTTCGTAATTCTCGGCGAGCTGGCGCCCGATCATGCCAAACGTTTTGCCCAGCAGCGCGCCGCATACCGGGCAGCGCACTTCAAGGAAGTAGAGGCCGTGTCCGTCCTGGCGGATGTCTGTGAGAACGATCATCTCCGTTTCCGGGGCAGTTAGCGTGCGGGGTTTTGCGGCGCCTTGGTCTGCATCACATTAAGCCCGACGTGAGTGCTCCAGCGTCCTCATCATCGTCGCTTGGGTTGGGCGGCTTGGGCGGTCCGGGCGGACGCCAGAGCAGGTAGACGAGCACGGCAATCGCGAGCAGCACGGCGAGTGCAGCCACAATGCCTAATTCCCCTTGAACGAGGCACCGACGGAGATCATTGGCTGCACCGGCGTCCGTAGTGCTGGCAGCACGTCGCCATGCTCGGGCTACCGTGCTTGCCGGCGTTCAGCGCGGACGGAGCAACACTACGGGGATGTCGCGCTTAGTCCCAGCCTGGTACTCGTCGTACCCCGGCCATTGCGCCGCCATCATCGGCCACACACGCTTCTTGTCGGCTGCCGTGCCCGTGCGAGCGGTGACCGGGATCACTTTGTCCCACACCTGGATGTCTACGTCCGGGTGTGCCATCAAATTCAGGTACCAGCCCGGATGCTCGGGCGCGCCCCCTTTTGACGCCACCAACACATAGTCCTCCCCGTCACGACCGTAAATCAGCGGGATCTTCCGAATCGCCCCCGACTTGCGGCCCCGCGTGTGGACGATCAGGCAGCTAGTGCCGTTCCAGTCGTGACCGACCTTACCGCCGGTGGCCTCGTACTGCCGAACGTGCTCGTCCCCGAATAGAATGTAGTCAGGCATAGGTAGTACCCTGCCATATTCGCGGCCCGTTGGCGATCCTATAACCGCTGGCTGAGAGGAGAAGCGGCACTCGTCGCTGGCAACCACGCCGCGCTACATCGAAGTGACACCGGATCAGGAGCGCAAAGCGGTGCGGGCGATCCGGCTGTGAGGGGCACGGGGGCACCGCGCTTCGTCGAGCGTCACGTTGCACATGAAGGAATCTACCTGAGCGTGTCGCCCGAGGACGTCATCCGAGAGTTTCAGGCGAAGTGGTAGGGAGTGGGCGTTCGGGTGGCTGGTGGCCGTTGGCGGGTTGCAAAGCGGTCGTGAAGCGTGAGAGAGGTGGCAAGTGTGTCGCCAAGCTCAGCGTCGGGGTAAGAAGAAACGCAAGGCTCGCCAATGCGGCGCCGCCCGCTGAGTCGGGCTTCGGGGTGGAAGGCGACAGCTCACCGCCGCCCGGCTGTTTGTAATTGACGGCCGACTCGTGTTATGGGTCGAGCCGGCAAGACAGGGTATCAGGCGACAATGAGGAAGAAAGCTTCGTGCTACAGCGGCTTAGGGCTGGCTCTGCTCCTGCACTGTCTCACCCAGCCCTCGCACGCCCTGGCATGCGTCGTGGGCACCGGCCCCGGCAGCTTCGGGGCGGCGACTCCCCTCGGCGTGGGCACTGGCCCTTACTCCGTGGCCGTAGGGGACTTCAACGGCGACGGCCACCTCGACCTCGCCGTGGCGAACTCGGGCAGCAACACCGTGTCGATCCTCCTGGGCACCGGCCCCGGCAGCTTCGGTGCGGCGACTCCCTTCGGCGTGGGCAATTACCCTGACTCCGTGGCCGTAGGGGACTTCAACGGCGACGGCCACCTCGACCTCGCCGTGGCGAACTGGAACGACAACACTGTGTCGATCCTGCTGGGCACCGGCACCGGCAGCTTCGGGGCGGCGACCCCCTTCAGCGTTGGCAGGACCCCTTTCTCCGTGGCCGTCGGGGACTTCAACGGCGACGGTCACCTCGACCTCGCCACGGCGAACGTCAATGACGGCACCGTGTCGATCCTCCTGGGCACCGGCACCGGCAGCTTCGGGGCGGCGACTCCCTTCAGCGTGGGCAATGGCCCTGAGTCCGTTGCCGTAGGGGACTTCAAAGGCGACGGCCACCTCGACCTCGCCACGGCGAACGTCAACGACGGCACCGTGTCGATCCTGCTGGGCACCGGCACCGGCAGCTTCGGGGCGGCGACTCCCTTCAGCGTGGGCAAACACCCTTTCTCCGTGGCCGTCGGGGACTTCAACGGCGACGGCCATCTCGACCTCGCCACGGCCAACTCGGGCAGCAACACCGTGTCGATCCTCCTGGGCACCGGCACCGGCAGCTTCGGGGCGGCGACCCCCTTCAGCGTGGGCAGTTGGCCTTTCTCCGTGGCCGTCGGGGACTTCAACGGCGACGGCCACCTCGACCTCGCCGTGGCGAACAGGAACGACAACACTGTGTCGATCCTGCTGGGCACCGGCACCGGCAGCTTCGGGGCGGCGACCTTCAGCGTGGGCAGTGAGCCTGTCTCCGTGGCCGTCGGGGACTTCAACGGCGACGGCCACCTCGATCTCGCTGTGGCGAACTACGGCGACAGCACCGTGTCGATCCTGTTGGGCACCGGCACCGGGACGAGCTGCACCGAGTCAACGCTGAATGCCTGCCTCCCCGGCGGCGGGAGTTTCGACGGCACCGTGACCTTCAACTGCGGTGGCGCCGCCACGATTATGGTCACCAGCACCAAGACCATTAGCGCCGACACCACCATTGACGGCG
>JBEKBJ010000173.1:0-7356 GCA_050015455.1 Binatia bacterium | reverse complement strand
CGCAGTTTGGCTCGGCCCACTCGCCGACCACAGCGGGCCGCCCGGCCGGCGTCAGCCGCCCGCAGCGGCGCCCAACGCGCCGGATCGCGCGCGCCGGTGCGTTAGCGCCGGATTTGGGTAAGATCGATCGGTTTGATTTCTGACGCACCCTTTGATATCCGAAAATGAACGGACGCATACTGCGAGCCGTGCCAATAGTCCACCTTCCTCGCAACTGCACTTTGAACGCGATGAGTCAGGAGATCGGCGCGGCCGGCGCGCTCGGCTCAGCTTGGGATGCTCTGGTCGTGCATTCCCCGGCCGGGTGCTTTGTCCACTGCAGCGCGATGGTGTTCCTGGGCACTTGGGGCCGTCAGCAGGTGCTCGCAGGCCGCCGGATTCTCCTCCGCGGCGACGAGGACGCGCTGCGATACCTCGCGCGCATCAATCTGCACGAGCACCTCGTGTTTGGGACGAGCCCGGCCACCTTCACACTGACGGACCAGCAACTCGGTGACGGCTCGGGGGTGGTCGGGACAATCGTCGATCCCAGCGGCCCGGCTCTATCCCCGAAGGGGGTGGCTCCGGTGATGTCGTTCGGTGGCCTAGTCGCGCTGGCCGCGCTACTCGGCGTGGTAGCGTGGTTCGGGCTCCGGAACCGCGGATGGGGCATAGAGCCCTCGACATAATGTTCAGAAAATGATTCGCAGGCGGCGAGAAAGCGGCCGCTTTTTGTCTGTGGATGTACGCTCAAAATCCTTGCGGCGCGCGAGCTTGCGAAGCACTATTTGCTGCCGCGCTCGACCATCAGATCTAGGTCCTCGCGGAGGCTCTGCAGATCCTCCTCGTGCTCAACCTCCTGCTCGAGAATCGTGAGCGCCAGGTTGTACGTCACCATGTCCTTGTCCTTGGTGGCGTCCATAAGGCCCTTGTACGTCGTGATGGCGCACTGCTCGCCCACAATGTTCTGGTCGAGCAGGACGGCCACGTAGGGATCCTCCGGTGCGTCGTACTTGCACGGGCTCAGCTCGGACCAGCCCTTGGGTGAGAGCACGGGGGTTCCACCCAGCTGGATGATCCGGTTCGCCACGAGCATTGCGTGGTTCAGCTCCTCCGTCGCATGGAGGTTGAGCTCCGCCGCCACGGCGTCCTTCATCGGACCCTTGATGACCTTCGCGCCCAGCCAGTACTGGTAGTAGGCGAGCCACTCGCTGGCGTACGCCTGGTTGAGCAACTTGATCAGTTGCTCAACGTCCATGCCGATGATCTCGCGACCTCTTGTTCCCATGGTGTCGTTCTCCCAATAGATGGCGCGTGCTTGCCTACGCCGTGACGGTCAACTCGAGTGCAATCTCGAGCTTCAGCACCTTCGAGATCGGGCACCCGGCCTTGGCGGCGGCCGCCGCCTCCTCGACCTTGGCCTTGTCCGCGCCGCGGGCCTTGACGGTCGTCTTGAGCACGCTTTTGGTCAACGTCAGGTTCTCGAAGGTGACCGTGCTCATCGTCTCGATGGCTTCGGGGGTGATGCCGCGCTCGCTGAGCTGCGCGCTGAGAGCCATGCTGAAGCAGCTCGCGTGGGCTGCCGCGATCAGTTCTTCCGGGTTGGTGCCCGGCGCGTCCTCAAACCGGGTACGAAAGCCGAACTTCTGGTCCTTGATGGCGCCGCTGGCGACGGTGAAGCTGCCCCGGCCTTCCTTCAATCCGCCGACCCAAGTGGCGTTTGCGCTGCGTTTCATGGGGTTCTCCTCTCTTCGTTTTATCGAGGGCAGCACCGAGGTCGGCCCCGGTGCCGATGCCCCGACGATGATCTGGCTATCTGCTCTTTGCGACCTCTTTCATCGGGATGCCCAGCGCCTTCGCCACGCCTTCGCCGTATGCCGGATCGGCCTTCATGCAGTTGCCGATGTGGCGAACCTTGATCTCCTTCGGGGCATCGCCCATCGCGCGGGCCGTGTTCTCGAAGAGCGCCTTCTTCTGCTTGGCCGTCATCAGGCGGAAGAGAAGCCTGGGCTGCGAGTAGTAGTCTTCGTCCTGGCGATGGTTCCAGTGATCGGCGGCGCCCTCGATGCTGAGCGGCGGCTCGGCGAAGTCAGGCTGCTGCTGCCACTCGCCGTAGCTGTTGGGCTCGTAGCCGAGGGTGCTGCCCTGATTGCCGTCGACCCGCATGGCACCGTCGCGGTGGTAGCTGTGGAAGGGACAACGGGGCGCATTGACCGGGATGTGCTGATGGTTCACGCCGAGGCGGTAGCGCTGGGCATCGCCGTAGGAGAACAAGCGGCCCTGCAGCATCTTGTCCGGCGAGAAGCCGATGCCGGGCACGATGTTGGCCGGGTTGAAGGCCGACTGCTCCACCTCGGCGAAGTAGTTCTCCGGGTTGCGGTTGAGCTCCATGACGCCCACCTCGATGGGTGGGTAGTCCTTGTGGAACCATACCTTGGTCAGGTCGAACGGGTTGTAGGGGCACTTGGCCGCGGCCTTCTCGGGCATCACCTGGATGAACATCTTCCAGCGCGGAAAGTCGCCTTTCTCAATGCTGTTGTACAGATCGCGCTGGTGGCTCTCCCGATCTTTGCCGACGATGGCCTCGGCCTCGGCGTCGGTCAGGTTCTTGATGCCCTGCTGGCAGACCAGGTGGAACTTCACGCAGAAGCGCTCGTTCTTCGCGTTGATGAGGCTGAACGTGTGGCTGCCGAAGCCGTGCATGTGGCGGTACGAGTACGGGATGCCCCGGTCACTCATGGTGATGGTGATCTGGTGCAGCGCCTCGGGTAGCGATGTCCAGAAGTCCCAGTTGTTGCGGGCGCTGCGCAGGTTGGTGCGAGGGTCGCGCTTGACGGCGTGGTTGAGGTCCGGGAACTTGAGCGGGTCACGCATGAAGAAGACCGGGGTGTTGTTGCCGACGAGGTCCCAGTTCCCTTCCTCGGTGTAGAACTTCACCGCGAAGCCGCGGATGTCGCGTTCGGCATCGGCCGCCCCGCGCTCGCCAGCCACAGTGGAGAAGCGGGTGAAGAGATCGGTCTTCTTGCCGATCTTGGAGAAGATCTTGGCCTTGGTATAGCGGGTGATGTCGTGGGTTACGGTGAAGGTGCCGTAGGCGCCGGAGCCCTTGGCGTGCATGCGGCGCTCAGGGATCACCTCACGATCGAAGTGACCAAGCTTCTCCAGGTACCAGACGTCCTGCAGCAGCGCCGGCCCGCGCGGCCCCGCGGTCATGATGTTCTGGTTGTCGACGACGGGCGCACCCGCGTTGGTGGTCAGCTTCTTCTTCGTTGTCATGTTCTTCTTTGTCATGTCCTTCTGCTCTCCTGGCATTGCGGCAGCTTGGGGTTATTGGTCACCAATTCTGTCAGATCAGAGCGTCGCGTGCTTGCCAACGATGGCCTCGGCCAGCTTGTCCAGGGCATCGAGGTCGGCCGCCTTGGGCACGCCCTTGCAGAGCACCGGGGGGATCACCTCCACCTCGAGGTCCGGGATCATGGCGCTGAGCTGCTCGACAACCTTGCCGCCCCAACTGAACGACCCGATGACCGACAGGTAGCGCGCCTTGGGCCGGAGCAGGTTCGCGAGATTCGCCGCATAGGCGACTTGGGGATGCGGGCCGCCGAGCACGGTCGGCGTTCCGATCACGATCGTCGCAGCGTCGACGAGCAACGTGGCGAGCTTGCCGATGTCAGGGTCGGCCAAATTGACCTGTTCGACACGCATGCCCCGGCGCGCGCAGGCCTCCACGAAGTACTCGACCATGCGGCGCGTGCTGCCGTGCATCGAGATGTACGGAACGACGACCATGTTCCTCGGCGGGGCGGTGACCCAATCGCGATAGGCATCGAGGATGAGGCGCGGGTTCTTGTAGACGGGGCCGTGGCTCGGCGCGATGAAAGCCGCGTTGAGGTCGGTGACCTTGCCTAGGCGCTTCTCGATCATGCCCCGGAAGGGCATCATGATCTCCGCGTAGTAACGCTTCGCCGCGAGCAAGACCGTGGCCTCGTCGCTCGCGAAAGTGTCGCTCGTCGCCAGGTGCGACCCAAAAAGGTCGCAGCTGAACAGGACCCGCCGCTCGGGCTGCCAGGTCAGCATCGTCTCGGGCCAGTGGACCCAGGGGAAGTGGATGAACTCCAACGTCAACCCGCCCAGGTCGACGCGTTCACGATCCTTGACCGCCTGCATCCGGGCCTCGGCAACACCGAGCAGGTCGGCGAGCATGACCTTGCCCTTGTCGGTCACGAGCACCTTCGCCTCGGGATGCTCGGCGAGAATACGCGGAATCGAGCCCGAGTGGTCTTGTTCGGAATGCTGCGAGATAACGAAGTCGATCTTCTCCGCCCCCGAGCTCGCCAGCCGGGAAAGCAGGGTGTCGGTGCTGGACGGGTCTACCGAGTCGATCAGGGCTGTCTTGTGCGAACCGCGCACCAAGTACGCGTTGTAGCTCGTTCCGTCCGGCAGCGGGATCAGCTCGTCGAACAGCCGGCGGTCCCAGTCGACCGCGCCGACCCACTGGATGCCTTCAACAACGGGGCGCGCGTCCATGACCAACTCCTCCTCGCTTCGCGTTTGCGCTCCAGGGCGTACGGAAGGTTAGCTAGCATGACGGCTATTGCAAAACGAGGTGTAGGCCATGGGAAGCTTGAAGACGAAGGCAGGCGGGGTCCGTCGAATCGACCAGAAAGCGGCGCAACCCGCAGCATGTGTCGCGGCCCCGGTCGGGCCGGTCGGGCTACGCCCTGAGCCGGTTATTCTGGGTAGCTTGTAATCGTCTGAATCTCCTTAAACAGGGGCAGAAGCTTCTTGTACATCTTCCGATAAACTCGGTCATATAGCTTACGGTAAACATCGACGTTGTTCTTAATAGGCTCGAACACGTCCCGCACTCTGGTCATGGCGTTTACCGCCTGGTCGAAGTCCGGGAAGAATTTGAGACCTACGGCTGCATCGATAGCAGCGCCCACGACGGAGGTCTCGTGGGTATGAGGCCTCTGAGCGGGGAGCCCGAAGACATCGGCCGTCACCTGCATAATAGAATCGCTCTGGGAGCCTCCCCCGGACGCCCTGACTTGGGTCATCGGCACTTGGTTCTTCTTCTCCGTTAGTTGCGCGCCCTCTTTGAGCGCGAAAACGAGCCCTTCAATGATCGCGCGGTAGAGGTGGGCCCTGGTATGGATGTCGCCAAACCCGATGATCGATCCTTTGGCATACGACGCCAGCTCCGGTCCGGGGGCCCAGTACGGTTGGAGCACTAGACCCATTGAGCCCGGCGGTACCTCTCGTATGAGTTCTTCAAACAACTCTTCCGGCTGGGCGTCCCCGTCCCTTGCCAGGAGCTTCTCTTGCAGACCGAACTCCTGCTTGAACCAAGAGACCATCCACAGCCCCCTCGTCACCCCAACCTCCGAATAGAACTGCCCTGGAATTGCCGACGGATACGGCGGCACCAAACGACGGAGCTCAACGTATTTCTTGTTTTGGGTATTTATCGTTGCGATGGTGCCGAAGCTGATGGAGGCTGTATCAGGGGTGAGACAGCCGGCCCCGATCACTTCACACGCTTTGTCGCTCGAAGCCGCAATCAGGGGGAGGCCCTTGGGAATGCCTGTGTCCGCGGCGGCCTTTTCGGTGATATGTCCCAGCAGTTCACCCGGGTTGACCAGGTCCGGAAGCTTCTCTTCCTCCACTGCAAACAGTTTCCATTTCAGGTCCCCTTTGCTCGCCCAGTTGAATGTCTTCACATCGAACGGCATTGTTCCTACGATATTCCCGGCCGAATCCCTGAACTCTCCGGTCAGTCGATGCGTCAGGTACCCGGACAGGCAGAGGAATTTGTAGGTTTTCTCCCAGATATCGGGCTGGTTCTGCTTGATCCAGTTCGATCTGCAATACTGGGTCGCAAACTCCACCATGCCATAGAGCTTGACGGCCTTAAGGAAGGGTACGTAAAAAGCTGGAATAATTCCTTTTATGCTCGCCTTCCTCTGGTCCAGCCAGATGATCGCGGGCCGCAAGGCGTTTCCGTCTCGGTCAACGTTGATGTAAGTCCCTCGCTGAGTCGTCAGGGTTACCGCGAGGATGTTGTCCTTGTTGTAGTCTGCAGAATCGAACAGCCTTCGGCAGGTCTCGCACAGCGTCTGCCAGTAATATGCGGGCTGTTGTTCCGCCCACCCAGGATGCTCTGAGAAGTACGGGTCGATTGACGTCTTGACGAGGGCGCGAATTTGGCCGCTCGGATCTACCAGAGCAGCCCTGATTGACTGGGTGCCGGCATCGATCGCCAGTATCAACTCGCCATTTTGCTCAGTCATATTCTCCGTCCGCAAGCATCCAGAAGAAGGAAAGCCTATGTCAGGACTCTAGCTTGATGCTCCGCCTCATCCGCGGAGTCGAGTCCCAGGGTTCCACCCGGGTTCATGATGTTGTTGGGATCGAAGTGCCTCTTTAGCGCGCGCAGCACTTCCATCTGTTCCTTGCCGAGATAGGTCTCCATCCACGGCGCAAACATCCTGCCGATCCCGTGATGATGGCTTATCGATCCCCCGTGCTCGACCATCTTGTCCATTGCACCCTTGCGGAACTGGAAGAACTCCTCCTCGTTTTCCGGTCTAAGGATGAAGATGAAATACAGGTTCGTCCCCTGGGGATAGAAGTGAGAACAATGGGTCAAGCAGAGGGTTTGCGGCCTTTGCTTTGCGAACGAGCGGACCGCCTCGTAGACCCGCTGCAGGTTATCCCAGGTGACGCCTGTTTCGAGCGTGTCGATTATTATGCCGTAATCGAAAAGGTCGTCCCTCATGTGCACGTCCGAGTAGCGGCCACGCTCCCACTGTTTGGTGCCATAACTCGTAAGTGACATCGCGCCATGAGCGCGGGCGATTCTTAGGACCATTCTTCTAATATGTTCCGCCTGTCCCTTCTCTCCTTCAGCCGTGCCGATACACAGGCAACGTTCCCTGGGCCGGAACCCTCGGAGCCTCATGAATCTGTCCAATACGGTGTCGTTGAAGCCTTTGAGCTTGAGGCCGATTTCTGTTTCCTCGGGGTCAGATACCCTGAACACCGCCGGGAGCCCGAACTCTCCCTGCATGATCTCCCTGCTGGCCTCGGTAACCTCATCCCATGATTTGAAGATGAAGGAGAAACGCTGGCGGTTCTCGGGCATGTGCCGGAAGATTTTCATTCTGGCTTCAACCAGGACCCCGTACGTCCCCTCGCTCCCTTTCATGATGTCATTGACCCTCGGGCCGGTCGCAGTTCCCGGGATATCGCGCGTCTTATTGAGGATTGCATAAGTAATAGAAAGATCGTCCGCGGTGGTGTATACTGCGTGCATGCGACCACAGGGGACGGCGGCGGAGTTGGAGCGGCGGCGGCGGCGAGCGATACGGCTGT
>JBEKBJ010000172.1:0-7505 GCA_050015455.1 Binatia bacterium | reverse complement strand
GCTGCCAATTGCTGATCTGGAAGTAGGCGGCGTTGGTGCCGGTGACACTGGTGGACCAGTTGTTCGCCATGTGCACGGCCGTGATGCTCTTGCTCACGCTCGGTGCGACGGCCTTCAGTTCGCTGATCTGGGTCTCGATGGCCGTCGCGTCCGCCACCTTGAAGTTCGGTGCGCCTGCCGTGTCGCGCCCCGGACCGAGCCGCTGCCCAGGATTGACCATCAGGAGGTTGCTGCCCAGCCTGGCGATCTGATCCGATACGGCGCGGGTGGCACCATTGCCGAGTGTCACCATGCTGACGACTGCGGAAACGCCGATGACGATACCCAGGATGGTGAGGAAGGCGCGCATCAGGTTGCGGCGGATCGCCCGCACCGCCAGCACGATGGTACTCCAGACCATCACCCAGCCTCCCGGTGGTGCTCGGCGCGTTCGATGCGGCCATCGACGAAGTGCACGATGCGGCGGGCGAACACGGCCATGTCAGGGTCGTGGGTCACCATCACGACGCTGATGCCCTGGCTCCGATTGAGTGCCGTCAGCAGCTCCATGATCTCGCGGCTGCGTTGGGTGTCGAGATTGCCGGTGGGCTCGTCGGCGAGCAGAAGGGTCGGTTGTGTGACGATGGCGCGCGCGATCGCGACCCGCTGCTCCTGGCCACCAGAGAGCTCTGCAGCGGTGTGTCCCTCCCATCCCTGCAAACGAACAGATGCCAGCGCGGCACACGCCGCCGCATGTCGTGTACCCGCCGCCTCGCCGCGATAGAGCAACGGCAGCTCGACATTCTCCAGGGCCGAGGTCCGGCTCAGTAGGTTGTAGCTCTGGAAGACGAAGCCGAGATAATAACGGCGCAACAGCGCGCGCTGATTGCGCGAGAGCGTTTCCACGTGCACGCCGCGGAACTCGTAGGTACCCGAGGTCGGCACATCCAAGCAGCCCAGTATATTCATCACCGTCGACTTGCCCGAGCCGCTGGGGCCCATGATGGCAACGAACTCGCCTTCATCAACACGCAGGTCCACGCCGCGCAGTGCCTGGAACGCCGACGCACCGCGGCCGTAGGTCTTCGTGATCCCGGTCAGCTCGATGAGCGGGGCGGCGCATCGGTCATTTGGATGAGACGCGCACATCGGTGATGACCTGCATGCCAAGTTCGAGGGCTTCGCCCGGGGCCCCGCCCACGACCTCGGTGAAACGCCCGTCGGTGACTCCAACGGTGACGCCAATGGCGAACGGCTCACCGTGGCGCAAGATCCACACCCGCTGCCCGCCGCCCTTGGCCGCAGAGGCGGCCGGTTTTCTCGCCTGTGGTTCCGGCGGATGCGGAAGCAGACTGCCGATGATGCCCCCGCCGGATTTCTGCTTGCTGTCGTTGTCCAGCGTCGGCGTGAACCGCAGCGCGGCATTGGGCACGAGCAGCACGTTCTCTCGCTGTGCCGTGGTGATTTCTGCGGTAGCCGTCATGCCCGGTCGCAGACTGAGGTCGTCATTGTTGACAGTAAGGATCGTCTTGTACGTGACTACGTTGTCGGTTGTCTGCGAACCGAATCCGACACGGACGATCCGGGCCGGAAACTTCCGCGTCGGGTACGCATCCACGGTAAAGGTTGCGGATTGCCCCTCTTCCACCTGGCCGACGTCGGCTTCGTCGACCTTCACCTGAAGCTTCATCTGCGACAGGTCCTCCGCCAGCGTGAACAGCACTGGGGTCGTCATGGCGGCAGCGACGGTCTGGCCCGGCTCGATCTTCCGATTCAGGACTACCCCATTGATCGGCGAGCGGATCGAGGCTTTCGAGAGGTTGGTCTGGTTCGAGCTAAGCACGGCGCGGGCCTCGGAAACGGCGGCGCGTGCGCTGGCCACGTCGGCATCTGCCCGCGCCAGCGTTGCCTCGGCGGTCTCCATTTCCGCCTTCGACGGCACCTTACCGCTCGACAAACGCGACACGGCGCGCAGGCGCGCAAGGTTGGCCCGTGCCTCCTTGGCGGTCGCGGTGCCTTGCAGAACCTTAGCCTCCGCGGACGCCAGCGTCGCCTGCGACTTGGTGATCTCGTCCGTGAGTTTCGCGATGTCGAGACGCGCCAGCACCTGCCCCTGAGTCACGCGGTCGTTTTCCTCCGCCAAGACCACTTCGATCAGGCCCGAGAGCTCGCTGCCGACATCTACCTGATTGGTGGGCTCTAGTGTGCCGGTGGCAGAAACGGTTACCACGAGATTGCCGCGCGACACGGTTTCGGTTTCGTAAAGCGGTGCTTGGCTGTGGTCGCCCGAACGCAAGGACACGTAGGCGACGATTCCCAGAAGGATCACGACCGGAACGCCGATCCAGCGCAGGTGCCGCCCAAAGCGGGCTCTCGTGCCGGCGGTGCCGAGAATCGTGTTGATGTCAGTGCCCGATGAGACAGATGCGTTGCTCATGATGATGTGCCGTGCGTGTTGAGGCCGTCGAGCGCTTCCGCGGGAGACCAGCCGCCACCCAACGCCTTGTACAGCTGGATGACGGCGACGGTGTTGTCGGCCTGCGTCGCGTTGAGACTGTCCTCGATTGTCAGAACGGTGCGCTCGGTATCGAGTACGGTCTGGAAGTCGATGATGCCCGTGCCGTAGCGATAGCGGGCGAGGAGCGCCGCATTGCGCGCCGACTCGACGGCCGCAGCCAGCGCCGTGGCACGCGCCTGCGTGTTGGCGAGTGAGACGAGTGCGTTCTCGACGTCTTCGAGCGCGCCCAGAACCGTCGCCTTATAGGTCGCCAACGCCTGTTGCTGTACGGCGTCCTGTATTTCGATTTGCGCGCTGATGCGCCCTGCGTCGAAGATCGTCTGTGCGAGGCTACCCACCGCGCTGGCGGCGAAAGAACTCCCGTTGGTGAGCGCACCGATAGTCATCGCTTCGACCCCGATCGATCCGGAAAGGGTGAGGCTCGGATAGCGCGCCGCCGCTGCCTCACCGATGCGCGCGGTGGCCGCGGCCAGCGTGCGCTCGGCGGCGGCTACGTCCGGTCGTTGGCGCAAGATGTCTGCCGGGATCTCGATGGTGAGCGGCTCCGGAACTTGCGGAATCGGCGCAGGGACTGCGAGGTCCTCGTACAACGCGCCGGGTGCCAGGCCGAGGAGCGTCGCGAGTCGATGCTCCGCCTCGGCCAAGGAGGTTTCGAGGGGCGGAATCGTCGCCCGCGTCTGCTCGACGTTGGTGCGTTGCTGCTCTGCGTCCAGCGAGCTGGTCAGCCCGGCCTGCACACGCCATTCGGTGAGCGCGAGGGTTTCCGATTGGCTGGCGAGATTTGCCCGAGTGATGGCGATCCGTGCTTGGAACGATCGCACCTCGACGTAGTTGCGTGCTACCTCGGCCGCCAACGTCACCTGCGTGTTGTGCAGACTCGCCGTCGACGTCGCCTCGTCGGCGCGCGCGGCCTCGAGGGCACGGCGTTGACCACCGACGATGTCCGGTTCCCACGAAGCGTCGAACGTAGCGTCGTACAGGTCTTGGGAGCCGCCAGCGGCAACGTTTTGGGATGGGGGACCCCCAATGCCGGACGGTTCGCTGGTCTCGGTATGTTGGGCGGATGCGGAGGCACTGGCCGTGGGCCACAGGTTACCCAACGCCAGACGGCGCTGCGCCCGCGCCTGGCGGAGCTTGGCGCGGGCGGACTGCACGTCCGGGCTGGCCTGCATCGCCTGCGCGATGAGCCGGGTCAGCAGCGCGTCGCCGAGGTGCTGCCACCAGTTCGCGATCTCAAGGCCGGCTCCGGTCGATGGTGCAGTGCCCTGCCAAGATGATGGCACGTGGAGTTCGGACGGCGTCGGGGCGACGTAGTTGGGTCCCACCAGAACGCAGCCCGCCAAAAGGGCGACACACCCGAGCGGTGTGAGGCGGGAGATCACTATTAGCCTGTCGGACTTGGCACTCTGTAGCGACCCAACATGTCCGCCGGAAGCCTCTGGAGTGCGGGCGGGGAGCGGTCCCGCCGAACCGACGCCGACCGCAGGTCCGGCCGAGATCATTCCATCGACTCCTCAGCGATAAACTCCGCGATCTTCCGGAAGAGTCGGACCAGCTCGCGCCGTTCGTCTTCGGTCAAGCGCTGCAACATGCGCTGTGCCCCGGCAATCCGACTCCTCAGCGCAGCCTGGTAAAACGCGTGGCCGGCCGGGGCGAGCGCGACCCGCACGACGCGGCGGTTGTCCTCTGGGCGCTCCCGCTGAACCAATTCTCTCACGACGAGCCGATCCACGACTCGGGTCGCAGTGCTGAGTGGCATCCGAACTCGCCCGGCGATCTCGCCCATGGTCATCGGCCCCTCTGCGCCGACGGTGTCGAGGACCGCAATCTCAGAACGACTGAAGCTCTCCGGGACGTCTTGCTCGTTGCCGGCCAGAACCAGCCGACGCATCGCCTGGTCGAAGTGGGTTACCAGCTCACGTGCAGCGCCCTTGAGCTTCGCGCCTGGGCGGTCGGCCTCACGATCGGCCGTACGTTTGCGTTTCGGCATATTTGTAATATGCAATTATTCTAGGCCTCTGTCAAATAGGGGATGCGGGTCGGGTTGGCCCATCGGGGCAGCCAGAGAAGATGGTGCCGGGTCTGTCGCCGCTTACGGTGCAGGAGAACTCTCTTCGGCGTTAACCAACGGCGTGAGCCTGCCCTGGCTGTCCAAACAGTGGGCGTGGCGGTCGTCAGGCCATTCGCCAGCGCGTCGACGCCAACGCCAGGCGGCGTCAGTCACGGCGGCGTCGCGCCGTGCGCATCTCCAGCAGCGTGTAAGCACACAAGGCCCACCACACTGCTCAGTGAATACCAAGAGCAGTACGAACTTCCTCAGGGCAGGCGATCTCTCGCCCGCACTCACCCGCCCCAAGCCTTGAATCCTTCGGCGCAGTCTCCTCGGCGACGGTTGATTGCGGAGGCCGACGCTTGTAGTGAGGGCATCTTGATGAACAAGGCAAGCAACGAATTACGCTGGCGCCATGCATATTGGAGCCGCGCGTGGTGACGGCACAGCAGGATTTGACAGCGGAAAGGCGTGGCGCAGGCGCGGTCGGCCCCGTCACCATGATTGTGCTTGGTGTGGGGTCGCTCGGCATCCAGGTATTCTGGGCCTTCAATACCGGCACCATGCCCCTGTTTCTGAAAGGTTACACCAGCTCAAAGTTTTATATCTCGCTGGTGCTGAGCCTGGCCGGGGTCAGCGCCTGCGTTGTTGGTCCCCTGATCGGTTACCTCAGCGACCGCACTGCGGTGCGCTTCGGCCGCCGGGCGCCATACGTCATGAGTGGGATGCTGGCCGCGGCACTGTGCCTGTTGGCGCTGCCGCACGCGGTGGCCTTCGCGACGGTCGTGGCGCTGTCGGTGGTGATGTACTGCGCTGTCGGCCTGGCGCAGACGCCGTACTACTCTCTGCTCCCCGACGTCACACCGGCGGAGCAGCGGGGCACCGCCCTCGGCGTGATGAATCTTGTTGGCAGTTTCCGGATCATTGGCTACTTCGCTGTCAGCGCCGCCCTTTGGGGGGCGCACCCGCGGGTGGTGTTGGCGTTGGTGGCGGCGGTGGGCGTTGGGGCTGCGCTGGTCCCGGTGGCGTTCGTCCGCGAACGCGCAGCTGCACCGCCGCCGGCCGGGGCCGGTCTCCGAGCGCACCTGCGGAGCGTACGGCGCGAAACTCCCGTGCTCATGTATTTCGCCGTCAGCTCATGTTGCTGGCTCGGCCACTGGATCGCAGTGACCTTTTTCACTCTGTTCATCGTGGAAGAACTGGGAGTGAGCGAAGGCTCGTCCCAGTACGCGCCGATGGTCTTCGGGTTGTCAGCGATGGTGGCCACGCTGCCCCTTGGAATCTTCGGTGACCGCGTCGGGCGCAAGCGGCTTTTCGCATGGATGCTCGCCCTTTGGGCTGTGGTGGTGATGGGGCTGAGCTTTGCGCAGACGTTCACGCATGCGTTGCTGGCGGCAGCGCTTGCGGGGATACCGTTCGCTGCCCTCATGACGGTCGGCTACGCGCTGATGCTCGATCTGATCCCGAAGGCGCGCACGGCAGAGTTCTTGGGGCTGAACGCCATCCCGGTGGCTGTACCGCAAGTCATCGGACCCATCCTCGGCGGTGTCCTGATCGACACGTTTAGGTACCGGTCGATCTTTCCGGCCGCCGCCTGTACCCAACTGCTGGCGCTGGTCCTTCTGCGCTACGTACCACCGCCGCCGCCGCGCGGTCCAGCCTCGTAGTCCGATCGCCGGGCCGACTGGCGCGCACCATTGGGACAGCTGCGCCGGTGCGAGGTGAACGCACGCGACGTTTGGAGCGTCCCCATGGCCCCCATGAGCGCCAACCTAGCCAAGTTTGCAAGCTGAGAGATTGGTGGCGGCAGGCCTCTGTGCCTGCCGCGCTGCGCTCAATCTCGAACGCTCACCCAGGGGTAGTCTTCCAAATCAGGCCATCGCTTCCACGGGTTGCCGAGAATGTATGTCGCCTTCTCCAGCATCTCCGCTTCGTCGCGAACCACCCGGTCGAAGTACTCGCTCTGCCAGACTCGGCCCGCACGCCCATGGCGCCGGTGAAGCTGGTTCGTCGTAAACGATTTCCAGCCGTGCACGATGTGCTCCAACGCCCAGGTGTCGAGAGGAGCTACCAAGGTATGCACATGGTCGTTCATGACCACGGCAGCAAACAACTCGTATCGCTGGTGGTCGAAGTGCTTCAGGCTGCTTACGATCAGCGAGCGCTCCGGCGCGGAAAGCTCCGGCTGGCCCGCCGCCAAGCGCCAGGTGACGAAATACGTTGCCTCCGCGACGCGCCAGTGCGGCAGGTTTCTTCGGTATAAGTAGACCGCAGCACGTTGCATCAAGGGCAGCACCTACCACGGACTCTGCGACAGGCACAGAAGCCTGTCGCCACCACCCGGTTGCGGATCTCCAAAAGCCAAGGTTAGTGCTCATGCCCCTGGGGCCTCCTCGGTAAGCAGGGGAACTCGTCTTTGTACCGATGGTTCTTGTGGGCATTGCTCACCGTATTCAACAGGGCTCCACATCACTTCAAGGTGCATCCCCTAACCCCTTGAAAGCCTGGCGAATCCGGGTGTATGAGGTGCGTGTGAGCGCAAAGGTGTTGAGGCGCGGAAACTGGCGTGGGTTGCTGATTGCATTGCTGGGCGCAGGAGAAGAACATGTCACTTGGACAAATCAGTTCCAGGCAAGCAGTACTCGACGCAGTTCGGGAATATGATTCACTGGGCCGTACCAGGTTCTTGAGGCAGTACGGCTTTGGTCGAGCGAGGAGTTTCTTCCTGAAGATCGGCGATCGACTCTACGACTCAAAGGCCATAGTCGGCGTAGCGCATCGCAATCAGTTTCCCTCCTCCGGTACACTCAGGTCTTCCGAGTTTGAGGGCAGAGCAAGCGGTCGTGTCTGTCAAGTGGTAGAAAATTGTTGAGCGTTCCATCCGGCAACTAAAGTGAATCGCCTCGTTTCCCTACGCTGCCCTCTTCTCCTTAACCGCTGGTGCTGCGGGCATGTCCT
>JBEKBJ010000171.1:0-7557 GCA_050015455.1 Binatia bacterium | reverse complement strand
ACGACGACGACGCTGCCGGTATTGCCGGCCGGCACCCAGACGCGATCGTGGGCTGGATCGTAGGCCAGATAGTCCATGGACACACCTCCCGGGGGAGCACCGGGAAGCGCGATAGAGTGCACGGCGCGCGCCGGAGCTGCGGTCGATGGGGCGCGCAACCGCGCCGCACTGCAGCCCGCTGCCATAATCGCTACGAGAAGCATCACCCGCTTTCGCCAAGTCATTGGCCTTCCTCGGCAGCACAGGGTAACACAGCCCAGAAGATGTATCTGCAAGGGTGTACAACGACGTCGGTGCGTTCATCATCCGGTGACCGCGCCGCCCGGCGTGTGCGTCAGGTATCCCAGCGATCTAGGTTGACCGGTGCCTGCAGCGTAACCGGTGGTCATATCCGGCAATCCGGGCGATGACGGGAAGAGATACCAAATCCGGGTGGTGCAGCTCGCGATCGAGGAGTCGAAGAAATGAAGGAGAGTGCGCGCTACGTAAAGATTGTAGAGTGGTCGGAAGAGGATCAGTGCTACGTGGGCAGTTCGCCGGGCTTGATCTACGGGGGATGCCACGGTGACAACGAACGGCAGGTGTTCGACGAGCTGTGCCGAATTGTAGAGGAAGCGATCGCGCTTTACAAAACGGACGGTAAGCCGTTGCCACCTCCCACCTCCGGACGTGATTTCGCGAACAAGATGCAGCAGGTCGCATAATGGGCGATTGCAAATTGACGTGTGTGTTCCGCCGGCCGCGCTTCCCGATCATCTGCAACATTGATGGAGAACTCGTTGCAGGCTCAACCGCGCAGCAGTTCGAGCGCCGCATGGGCAAAGTTACGCTTCCCTCTGGTCGTGTTTTCAAAATCGTCGACGCAACCGGCGAGGGGTGGGTTTTGCACACCGATCTCAGCGCGATCTCCCCGCTCACGCTAGACAAGCGGTGGACGAAGTCTCGCGTAATTGACATGTTCAATACGAGTCTGAACGCGCAGCGGGCCGCACTTCGATACCCGCCTCGCTCACTTGCCAATCGACGTCTTGAGGCTGTGATTCGCGATGTTGTTGAGCTCCTGAGACAGGCCGAACGCCGTCGCTCAGCCGCCGCGGCCACAACGAATGTCTCCCGCCTGGCCGAACGGGCTCGTGGCCGTGATCGGCTGCAGCGTTTGGTTCGGCCCTCTGGCCGATTGCGGGAGGTTTGTTCGCTGACTGTCACGCTTCCCGGACATGCTCATGCAGCCACCCCACAAGATCCTCTCGGCTGAGCTGGCCTGCCGCCAGAGAGAGCATGAGCTGCACCTGCTCGTCGATCGAGGCATCGATATCGAGGCCGTTGAGAACAAGAAACGTCTCCATCGCGGCGTGGCCGACTCGCTTGTTCCCATCGACGAAGGGATGGTTCTTGACCAGAGAGAAACAAAGCGCCGCCAAGGGTCATCCGCAGCTGAGCAACCGCAGATTCAACCGCCCCAAGGTCGCGGAGCCCGGAGGAGCGGCCTGCCTGCTCGATGATCATGCGGTGAAGCTCCAGTACCTCCGCGAGCGAGAGATAGCGCATTCACGCCAGGCGACGGTAGAGTTCCTGGTTCTTGTCTACGACTCGTCGGGCTGCGGCCTCGAAATCGTCGTGCTCGCGAGCGAGCAAGTCGGAGACCGCCGCCTGCGCCAAGCGCTCGGCAGTGACGCCAAGCCGGCCGGCCTCGTTTCGCAACCGCTCCGCGTCCGCAGGAGAGAGCTCAATCGATACCTTCATGCTTCACCTCACCGGCGGGTATCGTACCACGCGTCGTTCCGTGCAGCCACGACAAGCCGGCGAACGCATTGGCGATGAGCCCCGCGCTCTTTTCGCGTCGGTCTCGATCGGCGTGTTAGACGTCGCGTCGTCTCGGAGACCTGAAGCAGCGACCGAAGCGCGTCGTTCACGGCGGCTGAATCTCGAAATGCAGCCGCAACGTCAGGCTCCAGCACGGCGACGTTGGCGCCCTCTCGAATGAGGCGGCGATAGTACTTGCCGCGGACCGCCTTCGAGTAGTCGAAAGTATACTTCGGCTGCAGGTCGTTGGATTCGGGGCCACCCTTATGCATCGAGTCAGGGCCGGTTGTTGAAGAGCGCTTCATCACCTCACCCTCTGCCATGGCGGTCTTTGTCAAGTGGCGTATATTCAGAGCCATTTTTTCACGTTCCGAATTTCTGAACGAAGCGTTTTGCGGGAGGAGGGGTGCAGCGGACACACGGGAGCGGGGGCGGCGCGGCCATACCGAGCCAGGCGCCGCGGTGGGGTGGTCTTCTCTCTTTCCGCCTCACCGGCTGCAGCAGGCCATTCTGCCATTCGTGTGTGTCCCAGAGGACACCTACCAAGTTGTTATTCGTGGCCGCAGCCAATGCCTCGCAGTAATCGCCCCCTGCCAAACTCTGAAGCGTCCACACGTTGCGCTGTGTTGTGGTGGACCAAGAGGGTGCACGCAGGGAGTCGCGCGCGAAGTCCTGTGCCAGCCGGTGCCAACGGATTGCCCCGGCGGCTACACCGCCAGCGCTGGCGTGGGCTCGCTGGCCGACAGGTGGGTGCGCCAGCGTCCGCGCACCTTGATCGCCAGTTTCCGGGCCACCGCGATGATCGCTCGTTTGCGACCAATACGGGGAGCCAGGGCGGCGAAACGTTCCTGGGGCTCGGTGTCGCAGCCTTGGCGGACAGCGCTCCTGGCACACTGCACCAGCAGGGCGCGCAAAAAGCCCGGTCCGCACTTCAGCGTATGCCCCCGATGATCCAACTCGCCAGAGCTGTATTGGCTCGGTGTCAGTCCCAAGTAGTGGGGCAATGCATCGCTGGTACGGAAGCGGTCGATGTCCCCGAGTTCCAGGATCAAGCGGATCGCCGACTGCCAGCCGACACCGGATTGCGCACTCAAGGCCTGGGTCAACGGCCGGTACTCGGCGCTGCACGCCAGTTTGTAGAGTTGCGCCTTCATGCGCTGGGCTTGCTGATCGGCCACCGCGCCAGCTCGTAGCCGAAGCCACACGCCTCGTAGGCCACATGCAACCGACAGCCGCAGTAGTGCTCCACGACCGCACGCACGTGCTCGATGCCCAACGGCGTGCTCAGCCGACGCTGTTCGCTGCCGTTCCACCGCAGGCAGTACACCGCCTTCGACCGCGAGATGTCGATCGCCATCCACACCGCGGTTCCCTCCGGCGGACGTTTCGGCGCCGGCACTCCCTCTTGCCCTCTGACCTCGATGCCACCTATATTTCTCATAGGAGCCTCCCTTCTGGCTGCGGCGTTCACCGCAGCACGTTCTGGTTGCGTTACGCAGAAGGGTCATGGCTCCTTTTCCGATTTGCAACACCACGAGACCGAGCACATGGTAACTCCCTATCTTGCGGCGCCAGTTGCCATACCCGCACCTGCCAGTGTACTTAGGGGCGTGACATCGAAACCGCCTCCCGTTATCGCTCATCCCGCAGCCACGGTCATCTTGCTCCGAGAAGGTCAAGACGGTTGCGAAACTTTACTGGTCAGGCGCAATGCGCAACTGTCGTTTCACGGCGGCGCGTGGGTGTTCCCGGGTGGCCGCATCGAGCCCGAAGACTACGCCGCTGCGGGTGATCCGCACGATATCGTGGCCGCTGGCCGGTACGCGGCCGTGCGCGAGGCCTGGGAAGAAGCCGGCATAAGAATTTTGCCCCCCGACCTGCGGCTGTTCTCACGCTGGGTGACCCCGGAGCAAGCACCGAAGCGCTTCGACACCCTGTTCTTCGTCGCCCGCGCCGGCAACGATCGTGTGCGCGTCGATGGTGGCGAAATCCACGAGCATCGCTGGCTACGGCCCGAGGAAGCGCTGGCGCTGCAGCAGCCGGGTGAGTTCGACCTGCCACCGCCGACATTTGTTACCCTTTGCCAGCTCGCCGAGCATCGCACGGTTGCCGACATCCTCGCCGCGCCACCGCCCGGGCCGCTCGATCCCTTTGTGCCGGGGCTGCACCTTATCCCGGAAGGCGCGTGTTCGGTCTATCCGGGCGACGTCGCCTATGAGAGCGGCGACATCGACCAACCCGGCCCGCGCCATCGTCTGTGGATGACAGGCTCGGGCTGGCGCTACGAACGCACCGCCGCCGAGTCAAATCGGGACAACGGGGACGCCTCATGATCACGCCCCCTCTCCTTCGGAGGGGAGTGTCTAACAACTTGTGAAAGCGGTAACGGGAAACCGGAAATGCGAAACCGGCGAATTGGGTGCAGGAGGATTGACCCGTTTCCCATTTCTCATTTCCGCTTTCCTGTTTCTCATTCCATTCGGCTGGGGCTCCGACCAATTTGTCGGCAGTCCCCTCGGGGAGAGGGGCAGGTGAGAGTTGAAGTAGCTGCCGCCTTCGAGGATGATTGAAGCAAGGAAGCGATCATGAATACGCTTTCCAATCTGTTTCGCGTATCGTTGGCATGCGTATGGACGGCGCTCGTGGCCACGCCGCTGCTGATCGCCATCTATGTTCGATACTGGTACGGCATGCTCCGGGCAAAGTTCGGGCGCAGCGACATCCTCGACCGGGTCCTGGAAGCGAATGCCTGGTTGGCCGGCTGGGTGGCGCAGAAATTCTGGAGCAGTGTCATCCTAACCCTGGCCGGCATTCGGCTGCGCGTGCGCGAGATCGTGCCGGTCGACTGGAACAAGGCCCATGTGATTTGTGCCAATCACGCCAGCATCTTCGATATCCTGGCCTTGGTTCGTACGGTCCCCCCGCCATTTCGCTTCGTCGCCAAACGCGAGCTGCTCAGCTGGCCGTTCATCGGTTGGGCGCTGCGTCCGGCGGGCCAGATCATCATCGATCGGTCCGATCGTGCCAACGCCTTGCGCTCGATCGCCGAGGCCGCCTTACGCAAGATCCGCGGTCAGGTGATCTTCTTCGTCGAAGGCACGCGCACACGCACCGGACAGTTGCTGCCGTTCAAGAAGGGCGCCTTCCACTTCGCCATCGACAACCGCCTGTCGGTATTGCCTACTGCGGTGCGCGGCAGCTTTGCAACCTTGGCGAGAATGCCCTGGTGGCACATCCGTACGGGGCGGCAGATCGAGATCCTCTTCTGCGGCTCCATCCAGCCTCCGGCTCTGCCGCAGCTCAACGGCAAGATGGCGGCGGAAGTGCTACTGGAAGCGACGCGCGAACAGATCGCCGGCGCCCTGACCGGCGCCAACGCCTGAAGATCAAGTCCTCGGCCGCGCGAGAGACAAGATCACTATAAGGACTGGTTCGTCCGCTGCGCTGCGGACACGCTCCGCTGCGCTGCGCGAAAGGACGGAGGGGGAGGGATTCGAACCCCCGGACCCTTGCGGGTCGCCGGTTTTCAAGACCGGTGGTTTCAACCGCTCACCCACCCCTCCAGGAGGAAATAACCCACGGGAATAGCTTAGCTTTTGAGCTTGCCTCTTCCGAACTGATACCGACCAGTATGGCGACCTGCAAACATTTTGCAAACATTTCACTTCCGACCCTCCTTGGCTAGCGCGGCACGCAGCGCGGAGTCAATCCGGCTTGCTGCCTCTTCTTGCATGCCGGGCAGGACGTGGCTGTAGACGTCGAGCGTGATGCCAATTGTCGAGTGCCCCAAGCGCTCGCTGACCACCTTTGGGTGTACACCTTGCCGGAGAAGCTGCGTTGCATGGCTATGACGCAGATCGTGCAGACGCACGCGGGTAAGCCCCGATTTGCGAATGAACGTAAGAAATGCGTGGCTGAGTGAGCGCGGGTCTATCGGGCGACCATCCGGCCTTGCGCACACTAACCCGTGGTCTTCATATGCGGGTCCGAGCGCCAGGCGTATCTTTGCCTGCTCGGTCTTATGGCGACGCAACGCCTCCGCGACAAGCGCTGGGAGTGCCACAACGCGGCGCGACCTCTGTGTTTTAGGTTCCTTGAATGCCAGGCCCGACTTGGTCTGCTCTAGCGATTGCCGAACAGCGAGCGTGGCCCGGTCAAGATCAATGTCCGCCCACCGAACCGCGAGGGCTTCACCGCGGCGCAAGCCCGTGGCGACCGCGAGCAGCACGGGCATATACAGCGGCGTTCCGTGCGCGAGCGTGAGGAGATGAGCGGTCTGCCCCTCATCGAGTGCGTGCATTTCCTTCCGTTGTGGGCGCGGAGCCTCGGCCGCGTCGGCGGGGTTGCGCAGGAGTAACTGCCAACGCACGGCCTGTTGCAGCGCCTCACGCAGCACCCGGTGATGATGCAGCACCGTCTGTGCTGACAGCCCCCCACTCCCTCCGTCCTTGCGACCTTGCCGCAACGCTTTCGAGTAGTAGGATTGGATGTGTAGCGGTTGGAGCTTCGGCAGCGGGTACTTGCCGAGTTCGGGTTTCAGGTGCAGCCGGACAATCTCCGCGTACCGCTCTAAGGTCTTCGCCGACACGTTCGGGCGTGCGTAGTCTTCGAGCCACCGATCCAGATAGTCGGCCACGGTGATGCGGGTGGGCTCGACATAGGCGCCGGTGTCCAGCCCGTGCAGCAACCGCGCAAGCTCACGCTCGGCGTCTTTTTTGGTGCCGCGCACCGTGTGCCATTTCTGGTGACGCTTCCCCGTTGCGTCACGTCCGAGGTCGAGGACGATGCTCCACGATTGCTTGCCTCTTCGCCGGATGTGCCCTCTCATTGCACGGGCCTCCCTCACTCTCCCGTGTCGGCGGTCTGCACCACCGTCCCGAGTGGCCGGAAGCTGCTTGAAGATGGAATTTGGGGTGAAGGACCGGGGGACAGGAGTGTTGCCTTGCGATGCCCAGCCTACACGTTTATCGCGACGAGGCTGCCGCCGTCGAGGACGAGGGTGTGGCCGGTAATCCAGGAGCCGCTGTCAGCGGCAAGGTACACGGCCGCCGCCGCCACGTCTCCGGGTTCACCCAGCCGCTTCAACGGGTAGGCCTGTGCGATTTGTTCGCCGCGTCCTTCTTCCCATAGGACCTGGGAGAAGTCGGTGCGAATCAGGCCGGGGGCGATGGCGTTCACGCGCACATTCGGGCCCAGCTCCGCTGCCATCTGCTTCGTCATGTGAATCAGGGCCGCCTTGCTCACGTTGTACACACCGAGCAGCGGGCTGGTGTCGAGCCCGCCGACGGAAGAGATGTTGATCACCACACCCCCGTGTTCCTGCATCCACAACCGCCAGGCGAGCTGCGTCCACACCAACGCCCCGCGGACGTTCACCTGCATTGTCTTGTCGAAGCGCGGCAGATCGACATCGATGAGCGGCCCGGCGTATGGGTTTGCCGCCGCGTTGTTCACCAAGACGTCGAGCGCCCCGAAGCGCTCCACGGTGGCGCGCACGCAGGCTTCCGCCTGCTCCGGGTCGCCCGCGTTGGCCGCGAACCATGCCGTCGAGCCGCCGATCTCCGCGACCGCTCGCTGAAGCTGCTCTGCTTTACGCGATGAGAGCATCACGTTGGCGCCTGCGGCGACGAACGCCGCGGCGATTGCCTTCCCGATACCCTTCGAGCCACCGGTGACGATGGCGGTCTTGCCGCTTAGTGTCAGGTTCATAGGGTCCACGTTTCTAGCTGTCGCCGCCGCGGCTGGCAACGACCG
>JBEKBJ010000170.1:0-7562 GCA_050015455.1 Binatia bacterium | reverse complement strand
GCCGTGCACCGACGTTTTCAAACGCCTCCTCCTTCTCTGCTCTCATCTCCGGTCTCCTTTCGAAGACCGGACAGAATTTCCGGAATTCTTCCGGTCAGAATTTCCGGAACCGGCACCTGTTCGTGAAGTGCGACCCTGGCCACCTCTGTAGCATTTATGCCATCCATCCCGATGGGTCTGAGATAACGAGACTCACCGAGCCAGATGTCCATGTACGAGGAATGCTCACTTCATCTCCAGACGGCCACCGCGTTGTATTCGTTGGCGTGAGCCCGTCAGGGCGACGCGAGGCGATACTATATGAGCTCGACCTGGAGACTCACCGTGTTGTTCCACTGACTGTCGGGCTTTCCAAAGTCGGACCGCCCGCATGGTTGCCCGACGGGGAGCGAATAGCTTTCGCGGCGGCGCGGGATGACGCGGCAGATGGCGCGGCAGCTGTCTATCTGAAGGACCTGAAGTCTGGCGACGTACGCTCCGCACTAGACTTCCACAAGTCCGTTATTTCTACGGTGGAACCGTCCTGGTCTCCCGATGGCAAGTTTCTTGCCGTTGCAGATTTTCCGTTCATACCGGACATCTTGACGATCGACACCGTCACGCTCGCGGCGAAGCGCGTGCCGCTGCCGTCTGGTGTTCGAGCAGAAAGCGTTGCTTGGTCACCGACCTCACCGATGTTGGCCCTTCGGTCGGAGTCTGGATGCGCTGGCATGTACTGTGGCGACGTCTACACGCTACACCCTGATGGGTCCGCCCTCAAAAAGGTCAGCAACACCATGCCCTTTCACTGTAGGTGTTATAGGTCCCCTCGGTGGTCGCCTGACGGTTCGAAAATAGTCGTGACTGCGTATCGCTCTTACGGTGATATGGATTTCAATCCGTTTCACCGGAACATTCCGGACAACGTCTATGTCATCGACGTTGGCAGGTCCCGAGAGTTCAACTTGAGTAACGACGAATCGACGGAGTACGATAACCCAACGTGGTGCGGGCAAGCTGGGGTTCCGACCCCGGTACAGTGAATAGCCTTGAGCCGTTCGCCTACCCCGCGCTTGCAAGCGGACGGCGCTACGCGCCGCCGCTGAACCGCCGGGTCACTAGCATCCGACTGCTGCCGTCATCCCGCCGGTCAACCGACCCAACGTCGGCGCCCTTGACTGTGAGATAAAGCGTCCTTTATCATAGATTCACGTTCATCTCTTGGGCTGCTATCTGATCTTGGTGGCGCACGCTACCAGCAAGGTCCGGGCCGGTTCAAATCCCCGCTCAAATCACCTCCCCTGCGACCGCCGTGGGCTACGTCCGTGTCAGCACGGACGAGCAGATGCTCGGGCCCGGGGTGCAACGTGCGGCGCTTGAGCAATGGTGCGCTGCCCGGAACGTCACGCTTGTCGGTGTGTTCAGCGATCACGCGGTCAGCGGCGGCGCGCGGCTCGAGATTCGCTTCGTGCCCCAGCCCAGCAAGCACGCGGCATAGACCTTCCTGAACGTCAGTAGCTCCCAAAGAAGCTCGCCGACCTCTCCGGATTGTAGCCGCCCGATCGGCTCGGCGGGTTGACAGGCCATACGGAAATCGAGATTCTTATATCGGGGCTGTATGGAAAGCGAAACACAGATCTCAGCGCTCGTGTCGCGGACAACCAAGGAGTTGCTCGAGGGGTACGTGCGTGCGACCGGCGTGAAGAGAGGACACCTCGTTGAGCAAGCCCTCCGCCACCATCTCCAGGCTCTGCAGGAGCTGCCGGCAGACGTGATCGTTCATCCGCGGCTCGTCGTCACCCGGAAGTCCGGCGAGACGATCCTAAAGCAGATGGAGACGAGCAAGGCGAACGCGGCCCTCCGTGGCTTGATGCGTGATCGAGATTAGGGCGCTCCGCGAGGGTGACGACCGCTCGCAGTTCCACTCC
Organism: Binatia bacterium; assembly: GCA_050015455.1. Taxonomy (GTDB): domain Bacteria; phylum Desulfobacterota; class Binatia; order HRBIN30; family HRBIN30; genus JAGDMS01. The sequence continues at coordinate 5,655 of JBEKBJ010000170.1, read as the reverse complement.
GGCGACGCCGATCTCGATCGGTTCTTCCACAAGTTCGCGGGGCAGAATCAGTTCCGGCAATACGTGGGTGTCACGTACGTCGCCGTTGCAGACCGGCGCATCCTCGGATTCGTCACCGTCGCCGCTGGCCACGTGGAGATCGATCATCTGCCAGTTACTGTGCGTAAGAAGCTGCCGCGATACCCCTTGCCGGTGCTCCGGCTGGCCCGTCTCGCGGTCGACCAATCGGCTCGGGGGCAGGGACTCGGCACTCAGCTCCTCCGGTTCGTGCTCCAGCTCGCTTTGCGCATGGTAGGTGACTACGGCTGTGCCGGTGTCGTGGTCGATGCGAAGCCCGACGCGACGGACTTTTACGCCAAGTACGGCTTCATCGCGGTCGACGCTGTCGAGGGCCGGTCGGATGCCCGGCCGCAGCCGATTCCGATGTTCCTCTCCACTCGCGCTATCAAAGGGGCGCTTGGTTCGACCTGATGCACAGCTCGGTGTAAGCCCACGCTCCCAGTGACCGATGTAGATCCCGGTGTCGATGATCGCCCACCGCACTCATGGCTCCGCAATGCTTCCGGGCCGGAGCTTGCCGCGCGTGCGGCGCATGAAGCGCCAGAACTCCTCCATCTCCGCGACCCATTCGGTTCTTGGCAGAGCGCTTCCCGGTGCGACACGTGTTCTTTACGTGCTATCTTATGCCCGCGATGTATCCTGACACGATCAAGCCGTTTCCGAAGGTCGACAACGTTCATCCCATCCCCATACCTCTTCCCCCCGACACGCCATTGCTCACAGCCAATTTGTACGCAGTGGGCAGCGGCCCGATTACTCTGATCGATACCGGTCCGAAATTTCCCGGCTCTCTGCAATTCGTGCGCGACCAGTTGCAGTCAGCGGGCTTCAGCTTCAAAGACGTGGAGCGCATCATCGCTACTCACGGTCACTTGGACCACACGGGGCTGGCGAGTCAAATTCGTGCGGCTGCCGGAGATTCAGTCGATATCTATATCCATCCCGACGACCGCTGGCTGATCTCCGAAGAACACCATCGAGAGCATATGTGGAGTGAAGAGGCAGAACAGCTGACGGCCTGGGCCGGCGTACCTGACGAAGTCGTCGAGGGTATAAGGCAACGCTTCCGCTTCTTCGGAGAGTTGTGTGATCCTGTTGATCGCGTTTCGTTTCTCGAAGACGGGGATGAATTTCCCGCAAATGGCCAGCGACTCAAGATCGTTCACACCCCGGGCCACACGGCCGGTTCAGTCTGTGTGTACGCACCAGAGCAAAGGCTGCTCTTCAGCGGCGACAGTATCATCAAGCACATCACGCCGAACCCGCTGGTGGACATGAAGAGGTTCCGGGCCGAGAACCCCGCTTACCGAAGCTTACCAACCTTTCTGAAATCTCTCGATAAGATCAGCAAGCTGGATGTTCGCTATGCGTTTTCCGGTCACGGCGAGTATGTCGATGATGTGAATGGGGCCATATCAACCTACAAGTCCCATCATCGACAGCGAATGGATGTGGTTTGGCGAGCCCTCAAGAAGCAGACTCGTCCCGTCTATCAGCTCATCGATGACGTATTCCCTGTGGTTCCGGAAGGCGACGTACTGTTGGCAGTATCGGAGATTATCGTGCACCTTGAGGTGTTGGTCGACCAAGGAAGGGCAGAACTCGTCGACCCCGGCCCTCCCGCTCTGTTTAGTGCGCTATAGGCAAGCAGAGTGTCCGTCAGCGACAGGCAATCTTTTACACCATACACTTGCATGCACGCATAAGCTAGGGTCAGATGCGCACGAGGCCTTGACCTTGAACGAAAGCGCGCCGCTCCCCGCATCCATGAAGGCACTGCGCCCGTACCAGCGCCAGTGCCTGGAGCGGCTCCGGCAGCGGTACCGAGAGGGGAAGCGGCGGCTGCTCGTCTCCTTGCCCACCGGTACCGGCAAGACCATCATCTTCGCCCAGTTCCCGAATTACTTTCGCATGAAGAAACGGCTGCTCGTGCTCGCCCACCGCGAGGAGCTGCTGGAGCAAGCCCTGGAGAAATTCCACGACGCGGATCCGAACCTGCCCGTCGAGATCGAGCAGGCTGGGAAACGCGCCTCGGCGGATTGTAAGGTGGTGATCGCTTCCGTACCGACCATCGGCCGTGCCGGGAACAAGCGCCTCGCCGCGCTCGACCCGGAGGACTTCTATCTCATCGTCGTCGACGAGGCGCATCACGCCGTCGCCAAGAGTTACCGAGCCATCTTCGAGCATTTTGGATTGTTGGCCCCAGACACTCCGAGGATGCTGGTGGGCTTCACCGCCACGCCCCGGCGTGGAGACCAGCAGGGTCTCGGCGAGGTGTTCGAGGAGATCGCATACAGCCGGAGCCTCGAGGAAATGATCCGGGGGCGCTTTCTCTGTCCGGTGTCCGGCTGGCGCGTCACCTCCGATGTAGACCTCGACGGAGTCCAGGTGAAAGCCGGTGACTTCGTCGAGTCGCAGCTGGCTCGGGTGGTGGACGTGGCCGAGCGCAACGCGCTGCTCCTGCGCGCCTACCAGGACCTCGCTCGGCACCGCCGCTGTATCGTGTTCTGCGTCAACGTGGCCCATGCCCAGGATGTGGCGGCGCTGTTTCGTGATGCTGGGATACGGGCCGCCGCCGTTTGGGGCGCCATGCCGAAAGCCGACCGACGGAGTACGCTGGCGCAGCTTTCGAATGGGGAAATCGAGGTCGTGACGAACTGCAACGTGCTCACCGAAGGCTTCGATGAGCCGCGCATCGACTGCATTCTGATGGGCCGCCCCACACGCTCCCGCTTGCTGTATGCGCAGATGGTCGGGCGCGGGACGCGCCTGCACCCGGAGAAGTCCGATCTTTTGATCATTGATGTGGCCGACAACACCCGCAAGCACACCCTGGCCGGGCTGCATGCGCTCTTCGACTTGGACCAGGCGCTGGATCTGCAAGGAAGCAACGCTCTGGTGATGGCAGACCGCTTGCGCGCCATTGCCGAGCGCTTTCCATGGGTCGATATCCGCAAGATCAAGACGCCGCGGGACCTGGAGTTTGTGGCCGAGCGCATCGATCTCTTTCGCTTCGAGCCGCCGGATGAGGTACAGCCGTATACACACCTGTCCTGGTGTGCGACTCCCGGCGGCGGCTACCGTCTCGGCCTTCCGGAGCGTGAACACGTTGTGATTCAGCAGAACCTGCTGGATGCGTGGGAGGTGAAGTTCCGCTCGCCCAAACGCCAAGGAGGAGAGGTCAGCTTGGGCAGTGCTGCGGAGCTGCCCGCAGCCATCCATAAGGCAGAAGCGTTCGTACAACGGGAGCGCGCCGCGACGATCCGCGTCCTCGATGTTTCTGCGCGTTGGCGCAACCAACCTCCGAGTGATGCACAGCGGGGACTGCTGCAACGGAAAGGCATTCCCATTCCCAAGGGGCTCACCCGCGGCCAAGCATCCTGGATGATCGGGCTCCTCGGGGCACGAGGGCGTGGTTGATCGGAGAAAGGAACGAGGGCTACCCGCGCAGCAGCTTGACGAATTCGTCGGTGGTGAGACCAGCCTGCCGGATGATCTCGTTGAGCAAACCACGCTTGATGTCGCCGCGGTGGAAAGGCACAGGTACCGGGCGAGGACGGTCAGGCCGGCGAAAGTAGTAATGCGACCCGCTCGTGTGGTCGAGGGCGAACCCGGCAAGCTTGAGCACCCGGACCACCTCGGCCGCCGTGCAGGATGGCAGCCGGCTCATGCACGAGCGAGGCTGACCGCGATGTGCGTGGTGAGGGCCTCGTCGCGCTCAACGGGGATGGGCTCGCCGTGCTTGCGGAGGCTCTGCAGGTAGCCGCGGATGAGGTCTTCGGCCATTGCGCGCGCCTCTTCGAGCGTCTCGCCCTGCGTGGCGATGCCGTTGAGGGCTGGCACTCTCACGATGTAGCCACCTTCCTCGGCGGGCTCGAACTGGACCGTGTACCGATAAGTCGCACCGCGCACGGTTTCGGTGCGTCTGGTTTTTGTTGTCTTCGCCTTCCGCATACGGAGTCAGTGTAGCGCGGACCGGTCGGCGCTGTCCACCGCGGCGACAGCGGCGGCGAGGATCGGGTAGGGCCCTCGGAGGCGAACCTCTCGCGGGCATGTGCAATGCGACGATTTACACCATTCCTTTGAGACGCTAACCATCAAAAGGAGCCATACACATGGCGGAGTACACCGTTTCGGCGTCGCGCACGCGGCCACCCATGCAGCCGGGCGAGATCCTGCGCGAGGATGTCCTGCCGCGGCTCAAGCTGTCGGTGAGTGCGGCGGCGCGCATGGGTAACTGGCGAACCGTCGAGATTCTGCTGCGCTCGGATGCCAGACCAGCTTCAACTGTCCGCTGTCGACTGCTTGCTCCGCGGCTTGAACAGCCCAAACGCGCTGGTGTAGCCGTGTAGAAAAGTGGAACCCTGCACCGGACCGATTTCGCCGTTGCAGAAAAAGCCACCGAGCGGCACCGCGCCGAGGTGGTCACGAAACGCATTCGTGTCGTGATCGGGTTCGCCGTAGAGATCCATGCCGCGCCCCAAACAGGAGAACAGCAGCGCGCCCGCGGGGCGCAGCCCGGCGCTGGCTACCGCGTAAGCGCTGAGCAGTTGCTCGAGGTCCGCGGCCGACGTGTGGGCATCACGCAAGTGGAATTGCACCACGGCCCCCTCACGGAGGATCGCGCCAACTGCCAGGACCCCATGTTCCGCATCCATGCCGACGATGTTGCGGATCAAGAAGTCGCCCTGTCTGTACTCATGCTGATACTCGTTCATCACCACGCCAAGGAATAGCGAACGCCGGGCAAGCTCCTGATCCGCGCGATCGAGCTGTTGGTAGACGCTCTGCAGGACCTCAACCGCCAGTTGTCCATCGAGTTCCCAGACGAGATTGCGCTGGCACTTGGTGACGAACATCGGCTGCCCGATGGGCCGGCACCCCTGCGCGACGATCGTGTCCACCTGGATGTCGCCGGACAGCGCCACGCCGGCCATCCCTCCACCCAGCGTTTCGGGTCCGAGGAACAGGGCGTTCTCACCGGGTTGGCGCCCGCCGCTGGCGAGCCCACCGATTTTGCGACCGGCAGGATAGACGCGATCTAGATCACTCAGGAACGGTTCCGGGTTGAACGTAAACGGATCGGCCAGCAGCAAGAAGTGCCGGTCGGCTGCTGGTTCGGGTGCGATGCGCTGCTGCCATTCAGCGACGTTATCCGCAGTGAGGTAGAACGGCGACAGGTTCACCTGCGGGAGAGCGGCCACAGTCAAGGAGAGGCCAGGTCGCTGTTCGATTTCTTTGCCGCCGCCGATGACGCCGCCTGCCGAGCAGCCGACAAGCAGCCCGGAGCCGAATTCGCGCCGCACCAGCGCTGGAATTTCGCCGAACCGCTCGCGGTGATGTGCGGACAGGAAGGCGACCATCAGATCCGGCGCCGTTGCACCCAGTTCAGCGCGAATCACGGCTGCAACCTCGCCGATCGCCGCGGCCGTCTTGGGTTCCGTCGATGCTGCGGACGCCCACTGCATGAACGCATGCTAGCCCAACTTCCGCATTTTTGAAAATGGGCCATTGATAGTGCTGGGCTTTTTGCGCTTTTCAGTCACTACAGGTCGGGCTCGGTCCAGGTCCGGATGGGCTTGACGATATCCTCCG
>JBEKBJ010000169.1:0-7570 GCA_050015455.1 Binatia bacterium | reverse complement strand
GCTGCCAATTGCTGATCTGGAAGTAGGCGGCGTTGGTGCCGGTGACACTGGTGGACCAGTTGTTCGCCATGTGCACGGCCGTGATGCTCTTGCTCACGCTCGGTGCGACGGCCTTCAGTCCGCTGATCTGGGTCTCGATGGCCGTCGCGTCCGCCACCTTGAAGTTCGGTGCGCCCGCCGTGTCGCGCCCCGGACCGAGCCGCTGCCCAGGATTGACCATCAGGAGGTTGCTCCCCAGCCTGGCGATCTGATCCGATACGGCGCGAGTGGCACCACTGCCGAGCGTCACCATGCTGACGACGGCGGAAACGCCGATGACGATGCCCAGGATGGTGAGGAAGGCGCGCATCAGATTGCGGGAGATCGCCCGCACCGCCAGCACGATGGTACTCCAGACCATCACTCAGCCTCCCGGCGGTGGTCGGCGCATTCGATGCGGCCATCGACGAAGTGCACCGTGCGGCGGGCGAACGCGGCCATGTCCGGGTCGTGGGTGACCATCACGACGCTGATGCCCTGGTTCCGATTGAGTGCCGTCAGCAGCCCCATGATCTCGCGGCTGCGTTGGGTGTCGAGATTACCGGTGGGCTCGTCGGCAAGCAGAAGGGTCGGCTGCGTGACGATGGCGCGCGCGATCGCGACCCGCTGCTCCTGGCCACCAGAGAGTTCTGCGGCGGTGTGTCCCTCCCATCCCTGCAAATCAACAGATGCCAGTGCGGCACGCGCTGCCGCATGTCGTGTACTCGCCGCCTCGCCGCGATAGAGCAACGGCAGCTCGACGTTCTCCAGGGCCGAGGTCCGGCTCAGCAGGTTGTAGCTCTGGAAGACGAAGCCGAGATAATGACGGCGCAACAGCGCGCGCTGATTGCGCGAGAGGGTTTCCACGTGCACGCCGCGGAACGCGTAGGTACCCGAGGTCGGCACATCCAAGCAGCCCAGGATGTTCATCACCGTCGATTTGCCCGAGCCGCTGGGGCCCATGATGGCCACGAACTCGCCCTCGTCGACCTGCAAGTCCACGCCGCGCAGTGCCTCGAACGCCGACTCACCGTGGCCGTAGGTCTTGGTGATCCCGCTCAACTCGATCAGGCGGCTGCGCCGCGGCACAGGTGCTGCGGTCCGCTCCCCTTCGGGTCGCTCCGGCGTGCAAGTGCCCGACAGGCTGCTAGAGTCGACTTCCCGACACATCGCGAGGCTCATTTCGATGGGACGCGCGCATCGGTGATGACCTGCATGCCAGCTTCGAGAGCTTCGCCTGCCCCGCCCACAACTTCGGTGAAGCGCCCATCGGTGACGCCGACGATGACGTCCACAGCGGCGGGTTCCCCGTTACGCAGGATCCACACCCGCTGTCCGCTGCTCTTTGCCGGAGAAGCGGCGAGTTTTTTCGGCTGTGGCTCCGGCGGGTGCGGCAGCAGACTGCCGATGATGCCGCCGCCGGATTTGTGGTTGGTCTCGTTGTCTAGCGTCGGCATGAAGCGCAGCGCGGCATTGGGCACGAGCAGCACGTTCTCTCGCTGTGCCGTGGTGATTTCTGCGGTGGCCGTCATCCCCGGCCGTAGGCTGAGGTCGTCGTTGTTGACGGTGAGGATCGTCTTGTACGTGACGACGTTGTCGGTTGTCTGCGAACCGAATCCGACGCGGCGGATCCGGGCCGGAAACTTCCGCGTCGGGTACGCATCCACGGTGAAGGTTGCAAATTGCCCCTCTTCCACCTGGCCGACGTCTGCTTCGTCCACCTTCACCTGCAGCTTCATCTGCGACAGATCCTCCGCCAGCGTGAACAGCACCGGGGTCGTCATGGCTGCAGCAACGGTCTGGCCCGGCTCGATCTTCCGACTCAGCACTACCCCGTTGATCGGCGACCGGATCGAGGCTTTCGAAAGGTTGGTCTGGTTCGAGCTCAGCACGGCGTGGGCCTCGGAAACGGCGGCGCGCGCGCTGGCGACATCTGCAGCTGCCCGTGCCAGGGTTGCCTCGGCGGTCTCCATTTCCGCTTTCGACGGCACCTTACCGCCCGACAAACGCGACACGGCGCGCAGGCGCGCAAGGTTGGCCCGTGCCTCTTTGGTGGTGGCAGTGGTTTGTAGTACCTTTGCCTCGGCGGACGCCAGTGTCGCCTGCGACTTGGTGATCTCATCCGTGAGTTTCGAGATGTCGAGACGCGCCAGCACCTGCCCCTGGGTCACGCGGTCGTTTTCCTCGGCCAACACCACTTCGATCAGCCCCGAGAGCTCGCTGCCGACATCGACCTGATTGGTGGGCTCCAGGGTGCCGGTGGCAGACACGGTCACCACGAGATTCCCGCGCGCCACGGTTTCGGTTTCGTACGGCGGTGCTTGGCTGTGGTTGCCCGAACGCAGGGACAGGTAGCCAGCGGCACCCACAAGGATCAAGAGGGGAATGCCGATCCAGCGCAGGCGCCGCCCAAAGCGGGCTCTCGTGCCGGCGGTGCCGAGAATCGTGTTGATGTCAGTACCCGATGAAAGGGATGCGTTGCTCATGATGATGTGCCGTGCGTGTCGGGTCCGTCGGGCGCTTCCGCCGGAGACCAGCCGCCACCCAACGCCTTGTACAGCTGGATGACGGCGACGGTGTTGTCGGCCTGCGTCGCGTTGAGACTGTCCTCGATTGTCAGAATGGTGCGCTCCGTGTCGAGCACCGTCTGGAAGTCGATGATGCCCGTGCTGTAGCGATAGCGGGCGAGGAGCGCCGCATTGCGCGCCGACTCGACGGCCGCGGCCAGCGCCGTTGCACGTGCCTGGCTGTTGGCGAGCGAGACGAGTGCGTTCTCGACGTCCTCGAGCGCCGTGAGAACCGTCGCCTGATACGTCGCCAGCGCCTGTTGCTGTACCGCGTCCTGGATTTCGATTTTTGCGTTGATGCGCCCCGCGTCAAAGATCGTCTGCGCGAGGCTACCCATCACGCTGGCAGCGAGGGAACTCCCATCGGTGAGCGCACCGATCGTCATCGCTTCGACCCCGACCGATCCGGAGAGCGTCAAGCTCGGATAGCGCGCCGCCGTGGCCTCACCGATGCGCGCGGTAGCCGCGGCCAGTGTGCGCTCGGCGGCGGCGACGTCCGGTCGTTGGCGCAAGATGTCTGCCGGGATTCCGATGGTGAGCGGTTCTGGAACTTGCGGAATCGGCGCCGCGACTGCGAGCTCCTCGTACAACGCACCGGGTGCGAGGCCGAGGAGAGTCGCGAGTCGATGCTCTGCCTCGGCCAACGAGGTTTCGAGCGGAGGAATCGTCGCCCGCGTCTGCTCGACGTTGGTGCGTTGCTGCTCTGCATCCAACGAACTGGTCAGGCCGGCCTGCACACGCCACTGGGTGAGCGCCAGGGTTTCCGCTTGGCTGTCAAGGTTCGCTCGCACGATGGCGATCCGTGCTTGCAGCGATCGCGCCTCCACGTAGTTGCGTGCGACCTCGGCCGCCAACGTCACCTGCGTATTGTGCAGACTCGCCGTCGACGCCGCCTCGTCGGCGCGCGCGGCCTCGAGGGCACGGCGTTGGCCACCGACGATGTCCGGTTCCCACGACGCGTCGAACCCAGCGTCGTACAGGTCTTGGGAGCCGCCAGCGGCAATGTTTTGAGACGGGGGACCGCCAATACCCGACGGTTCGGTGGCCTCAGTATGTTGGGCCGATGCGGAGGCACTGGCCGTCGGCCACAGGTTACCGAACGCCAGACGGCGCTGCGCCCGCGCCTGGCGCAGCTTGGCGCGGGCCGACTGCACGTCCGGGCTGGCCTGCATCGCCTGCGCGATGAGCCGGGTCAACAGCGCGTCGCCGAGGTGCTGCCACCAGTTCGCGATCTCAAGGCCGGCTCCGGTCGATGGTGCGGTTCCCTGCCACGATGATGGCACGTGGAGCTCGGACGGCGTCGGGGCGACGTAGTTGGGTCCCACCAGAACGCAGCCCGCCAGGAAGGTGACACACCCGACCGCTGTGAGGCGGGAGATCATCAGCAGCCTGTCGGACTTGGCACTCTGTAGCGACCCAGCGGGGAGCAGCTGAGCCGAGCCGAGCCGACGCCGACCGCAGGTCCGGCCGCTGTCATGCCGTCGACTCCTCGGCGATGGAATCCGCGATCTTCCGGACGAGTCGGACCAGTTCGCGTTGTTCCTCTTTGGTCAAGCGTCGCAACATGCGCTGTGCCCCGGCAATCCGACTCCGCAGCGCCGCCTGGTACGTCGCATGGCCGGCCAGCGCCAGCGCGACCCGCACGACGCGGCGGTTGTCCTCCGGGCGCTCGCGCTGAACCAATTCCCTCCCCACCAGCCGATCGACGACTCGGGTGACCGTGCTGAGCGGCATCCGCACACGTGCGGCGATCACACCCATGGTCATCGGCCCCTCTGCGCCGAGGGTGTCGAGCACGGCAATCTCCGAACGACTGAAGCTCTCCGTGGTGCCCTGCTCGTTGCCGGGCAGAACCAACCGGCGCATCGCGCGGTCAAGGTGAGTGACCAGCTCGCGCGCACTACCCGCGAGCTTGGCGCCGGGGCGGTCGGCCTCACGACCGGTTGTACATTTGCGTTTCGGCATATTTGCGTTATGCACTTATTGCAGGCCTCCGTCAACGGGGGCTGCGGGACGGTTGGTCCATCGGGCCAGCCGGAGCAGACGGCGCCGCCTCCGTCGCCGCGCACGGCGCGGAGAACTCTATTCGGCATTAATGACGAGCTGTGGCTCATACCTGGCGGAGTTTCTCTTTCTGCGCCGGCGTGACCCCGGTGGGCTGTAGGCTCACGCCACCGCGCACCTCAAGGTGGTGCGCCGCAGCGGTGCTGTGGATTGTGCTCCAAAAACACCGTAGTGGAGGGCGCTTGGCAACCGAGCGCATGATAACCACGTCCTGTTATCATACGCTGTCAAGAGCCGACTCCCACCGGATCGAGCGGTCGGCGATGGGCAAGATTCGGGGTCTAGGAAGTGGGACAGCCGCTCAGCGCGTGGTTCACGGCTTGGCCTTTCCGTAAGGCGGCGGGTCCTTGCCGGGATAGACGCTGGGGTAGTCTTCGAAGAGCTTGAGATAGGCGAGCGCCTCCCGCTTGAGGCGCCGGAAATTGAAGAGGAGGGGGATGAGCTTCAGCGGGTTGATCCGCGGGAGGCTCTCTTCGTCGAGGGCGCGAATACCGCTGAACTTCTTTGCCGCCGCCAGCATGTAGCGAGTGTCGTAATAGGTGGGCTGCACCTCGAGGGGCTTCTTGTCGATTCCCGTCAAAGCGAACACCGCCTGCATCGCCGTTCGACACGAGGTCTCGACGGTGAAGACGGCGTCCTCGGGCGTCTCGACGTACTGGCCGATGAATGCCAGGTTCATGCAGCCCGCGGGGACGACCTTGGGTCGATCGGCGATCTTCCTCGGCATGAACTGGCTGGTGATGTACGGCATCATCGCCGTCGACACGTAGGTATGCGCGAGAAGGTCGTCGCGCATGTCGAGCATGCCGAGATGATAAAGCAGCTCCGTCAGGATCTCGTGGCCCGTGCAGTCACACATGGGCTTCTTGACGTAGTTGCCGACGTTCTCGCCATACAGGCCGTACCCCCAGAGCACCTCGACGTTGTCGGGCTGGTTCAAGAAGAACGGCTTGTGATGGAGCTCGAAGCTGATGTCCCAGGCCGAATCCTTGATGGTGATGGCGCCGCCGCAGCCGGCCTTGCTGCCGGAGACCCGCTCGATCCGTTCGACGAACTGCGGGTAATCCGTGATGGTGGGGAAGAAGCTGACCCACTTCGTCTTGTCAATGTCGCAGATGAACGTCGTCGGCGATCCGAATTTGGCGTCGCGCGTGGCCAGCTTTTCCCAGAGCGTGAACACGCCGCGCTGCCGGGTGTCCCGATTGGTCGGCGCGACGGTGTGACTGTCTCCGAACGTCGAGTTCTGGCTCATGCTCCCGTTGGTGAAGAAGACCATGTCGTGGGGCGCGACGTCGATACGGGACACCTTCTCGTCCTGAACGACTTCCAGGCCGACAACTGTGTTGTTATCGGCGGTCATCTGGATGTCGGTCACGGCCACACCGGTGCGCAGGCGCACCCCGAGCGATTGCAGCCAGACCTGCGTGGGCTTGATGATGGCCTCGTACTCGTTCAGGTCGGTGTGCAGGATGCCGTGGAGGTAATCGATCTCGGGTCCGAGGTGCGAGAAGCGCCGGAAGTACCGCTTAGCCTCGATGACGCTGTGGTAGCGCTTGAAGGCCAGCATCGAGTGGAAACACCACCAGAGGTTGGTGTCGAAGAAGCGCGGCGGGAAATACTCCTCGATCGACATCCCTTCGAGCTCGGTTTCGGGCACGTAGAGGAGCCGGAGCATCAGAGCCACCAGCTCGCCGTCCATCTTGTGATCGTGGACGTCGACGACGCGGCCCTGCTTCTCGATGAGCCGATACTCGGAGTGGATCGGTTCGTGGGAGTTGAAGTCCCTTAACTATGATGCTAACTCCGCGATTTTCCTGGAGATCTTTTCAGGCAATGTGAAAGTGTGTAAGCCAGTGTGCAAGCTTCCGATGGCGCGTCCGGCCCAGACTCGCTGGGGATATGGATGGTTGTGGGTGGACTTTTGGAGGTTGATTTTTGGGTGTTTATGGGTGAACATATGGCTGGAAGGTTCCAATGCTCACTATCGACACCCTTCAGATCACACCGGAATTTCTGACGCTGATCGCCGAGATCGGCGAATTCAAGGGGGCCTGGCGTGCCTTCGGCACGCTCGCGCCGGAGCGCCTGAATGCCCTTCGTCGCGTCGCGACCATTGAGAGCATCGGGTCGTCCACCCGCATCGAAGGTAGCAAGCTCAGCGATCGCGAAGTTGAGCGCCTTCTCTCCAACCTGCAGATCCAGTCCTTCGCGACCAGAGACGAGCAGGAAGTGGCGGGCTATGCGAAGGTCATGGAGACCGTTTTCCAGTCCTGGGCGGACATCCCGGTCACAGAGAACCATATCAAGCAGCTACACCGGGATCTCTTGTCCTACAGCGACAAGGACGACTATCACCGGGGCGCCTACAAGACAACGTCCAACAGCGTCGCCGCCTTCGATGATGCCGGCCGCCAGGTCGGCATTGTCTTCGAGACGGCGACGCCCTTTGATACGCCGCGCCTCATGGCCGAGCTGGTTGCCTGGCTGAATGAGGCGCGCACACTCGGCCGCCTGCATCCGCTGCTGATCATCGGCGTGTTCATCGTGGTGTTTTTGGAGATCCATCCCTTCCAGGATGGCAACGGCCGCCTGAGCCGCATCCTGACCGCGATCCTCTTGCTGCAGGCCGGCTATGCCTATGTGCCCTACAGCTCGCTGGAGAGCGTGATCGAACACAGCAAGGAAACCTATTACCTCGCGCTGCGCCAGACGCAGGGCACGATCCGTACCGCGGCGCCCAACTGGCAGCCATGGCTTCTCTTCTTTTTGCGCGCACTGCAACAGCAGAAGCGGCGCTTGGCCGCGAAGGTGGAACGGGAGAAGATTATCATTGCCGCCTTGCCCGAGCTGGCCGTGCAGATCGTCGACCATGCGCGCCAGCATGGGCGGGTGACGATCGGCGACATGATCCGCGTGACCGG
>JBEKBJ010000168.1:0-7574 GCA_050015455.1 Binatia bacterium | reverse complement strand
GACCCGGGATGTGATCTTGGCCAGGTTGAATCGCGACTTCGCCCAGATGACGGTGGTTGATGTGCGCGCGGCAATGCTGTCTCGGGTGCCAGCGCTGGTGGTGCGCTGGCCGCTCCGCGCGTACGACGCGGTTCAACTGGCGGCGGCGCTGACGCTGCAGGCCAGCGGCGTTTCCACCACGTTCTGGTCGAGCGATGCGAACCTGGTAGCAGCAGCGCTCGGCGAGGGTCTGCGTGCGACGGAGATTGGCTGAAGTGGATGTGGATAGACGGCCGGCCTGTTAGCCCTCGGCTTGCAGCATGCGATCTTTCTGTGCTCGAATGGTCTCGTTGTAACAGTCGACGGGCATGGCGGTGGCCCGGGCGTAGCACTCGTTGCAGAAGTCGCACTGCGGGCCCACAACGCCCTGCTGCAGGTGCCGGTAAAGGTAGGGGTCGGCTATCAGCGCGCGCGCGACGGAGACCATATCACACTCGCCGCTGGCGATGGCGCGTTCCATCGCTTCGCGGTGCACGAAACCGCCCACACAGATCACCGGGATCCTGAGCGCCTGCTTGAACAGCTTCGCGTAGCGCAGATTGAATCCTTCACTGTACGCGGCGACTCGACTGAGACCCCAGTCCAACAGCGGCGATAACACGCGCAGGGTGCCGCGATAGTACCAGGGAAATTTCCGGCCGAGTCCTACCGTGGTCACGTTGCGGAAGAACCCACGCCACTGCCCGCGCTCGAAGGTGAGCCCAGACTCGTAATGGCCCGCCGTGACCTCGACCGCGTCTACGCCCTCGGTTTCCATGCACCGCGCCACGTGCACCAAGTCTTGCGGCTGCAGGCCTTTACGCAGCGGGAGGTCGTCCGAGCCGTTGAGCTTGAGGATGACCGGGAAGTCCGCGCCCACTCGCTCCCGCGTCGCGCGGTACACCTCGACGAGAAAGCGCATGCGGTTGTCGAATGTGCCGCCGTATTCGTCGGTGCGGCGGTTCGTGTGCGGCGTCAGAAAGGCGCTGATCAGATAACCATGTGCCGCGTGGATCTGCACGCCGTCGAAACCAGATTTCCGCGCCCGTTCCGCAGCGTCCGCGAAGCCCTTGACTGCGTCGCGGATTTCTTCCCGCGTGATCGGGCGTGGCCGCACGCTGAGGGTGGGCTCGAAGACACGTGAGGGCGATACCGCATCGGTTCGTCCGACGAACTTCGGCACCGCCTGGCGGCCCACGTGGTAGACCTGCAGGAAGATCTTCCCGCGGTGGCGATGCACAGCTTCCGTGAGCAGCTTCAAGCCGGGGATCTTGTCGTCGTCATCCGCCGCCAACTGTTGTGGCGCCGCTTTGGAGTAGAGGCTGAAGTAGGCGTTCCCGGTGATTAGCAACGGCGTGCCGCCCTTGGCGATCTGCTCGTAGTACTCGACGAGTGCATCGGTAACGAAGCCGTCATCGGTGCAGCGCGTCTCGAGCGTCGCCGACTTCACGAAGCGGCCCGGCAGCGTGAGGCTGCCAATGCGGATAGGGGTGAACAGAACGCTTTGCATTTCACGCACTCATATCAAGTGACTTTTCAATCCGTAAGGCTTCAACTTCTCGGCATCGGCAGCTGCTTGTACTCCCGGCACACGGTGGTGACAGCCAATTCGACCGGCGTGCGCTCAATGGCGGAGGCGGCGACGAAACCCTGTGCATCGGTGTTCTCATACACCACCTTGGTGCTCTCCGGATTGTAAAACGGCCCGCCGTGGATCAGCCGGATCACGTCGGGATTGACCCGGCGCGCGGCATCGAAAATGTCCTGCGCCCGCTGCAGCAAGGCATCGAGGTCGGCGAGCACCTGCTGCCCCGCCAAGCCGCCCATCGTCGGCCCGACGTGGGCGCACAGCGCATCTACGCCCGCCTTCGCCATGTCGGCGGCGTCGGCCGGGCTGAAGACGTATGCCATCGTGAACACCTCCGCATGACGGAGCAGCCGGATCATCGCGACCTCGCGCGACCATCCCCAGTGCTCGACGCGGAAGCCGCCCGCCAGGCTCTCGTTGTACATTCGCAGGCCCATGCCACCCTCGATCAGATTCTCGTACAGGCCGACAGTAGGGAAGTTGATCACCCCGTTGAAGTTCTTGTCGATGAATCGCTTCAGTGACTTGTTAAGATCAAGATAGTGAACGTCGTTGGCTTCGACGCCCGCGATGATCGGCGTGTCGTGCACTACATTTGCCAGTTCGTCATACATGCCGAGCGTGGTCGAGTTCGACTCGCCGGTGATAGTGGTGGGCAATCCCATCATCCGCGTCTTGCCGGTGCTGTAGACGATGATCAGGTCCGCCTTGCCGATCTCGGCGCACTTGGCGATCAGACCTGCGCTGCAGCCGGCCCCGAGGATGGGGCGGCGCGCGGCGATCTCCTGGCGCAACCTGCGAAGGATCTCCTGTCTGTCGATCGCTTTGTTCATTTTGCTTCCGTTTTCGTGGTGATCTCGCGAAACGAGGCGATGATCGCGTTGCCAAAAGCATCGTCGTTGATATGGCAATCGAGCTCGATGACTGGGACTCGGGGATCAAGGTGGCGTTTGAGTGCCCGGACGAAAGCGCGGTCGGCGTCGGGATCGTACAGTGGGGCACCTTCGCGGCTGGCATCCGAGTAGCCGCGCAGCGGTATAATGATCTTCACCGGAGCGGTGGCACGGTTGGCCCGTTCGGCGATGGCGCGGCCGACCTGATCGAGGTCTTCCCTGCTTGTCCGTACGAGGACGATGTTCGGACCATGCATGCTCCAGGCGCGGCCGCGGTACTCGGGTGGAATGGCATCGATGCCGGTGCCCGGAATGATGTGCATGTCGAGGCCACCAGGCGCGATGATCTGCGGGATGCCGCGCGCAATGGCGCTCTCCAGCCGGTCGCGGCTGCTCTGCGCCGATCCGCTCAGCATGGCGAGGATCTCGAGTGGGTACAGCGTCTTCGGGACGGTCTCGAACGATGTTACATCGATGATCGCGTCGATGACGCCCGCCTTCGTCAGCTCGTCGAGCTTCGCGGTTTGCGCGTGGAACACGATCGCATCGTAGCCGTCACGGTCCAGGCGCGAGATCACCTTTTGTACGGCGGGAGTGGTCACGCCGAGCGCGGTGACGCCGACCAGCGGCCGCCTGGCCCGGTCCGGCACCTCCTGCTCGATCATGCCCACGAGCGCGCCGGCGGCGTTCGCCAGGGTCTTGCCGACGATGCGGTTCAGTCCGACAAGATCCACGGGCGACTGCATCACGGTGATATCCTCGTCGCCGACAGGCGCGAGCCCGAGGAACGTCGTCACCAGTAGTTTCGGCAAGCCGAGCGGCAGGCCTTTCATGGCGCTCGTGCCGATCGCGGCAGCCGTCGAGCCCCCGAGGCTCATGATGCCGTCGAGCCGTCCCGCCGCCGCAAGTTCCTGCACGATCTTGCGGGCGCCGGCCGTCATGACATCGGTGGCTTGCTTGCGGTCCGCCCCGGCATTGGCGGCATCGACCAGCTGCTGGAGTGGAACCCCTCCAGCCTCTGCCACCGCCTCTCTGGTGTAGTCGCCGCGGACGAACGGCTGACCCATGACGCCCACGTCGACGCTGAGGACATCATGACCTCTGGCCTCGATGATCTCCCGAAGAAATACGACCTCGTCTCCGCGCGTGTCGAGTGTGGCCACGATAACCACGCTTCGCTGCCGTTGCTGACCCCGCGCGCCACTGCCTGCCATCCCATTGCTCCCGGGCTGCGCCACGACTGCCGCGGCCCCTCACCGCCAAGTACCGCCCAAGCTTCCCGATTGTCAAATGAGATCCTCGGGGTGAGACGTTTTCTGCTCCGTAAACTGGCGTCTTGTAGGTACAGGCGTACGGAAATGTGCCTTGGCAGAAATAGCTGAAACGGCAGCTAGTCCCGAGGAGAACGGCGCCGTTGCTCGATCAGCCGCTCGGACTGTAGGCGTTCCAGCTCCACCTCGGAATGATCGGCAAAAGCCATCGCGGCGGCGATGGCGTGGTGGCCTGCCTGCTCGGCGATGAGCCTGTGCATCGCTTGACAGACACGCCGGTATGCCGGATGGCCCTGCGGTGAGGTGCGCAGCTCGATCATGTGCATCGCCTCACGCGCGTTCATCTCGACGTAGAAGCGGACGCGATATGCCATGCACACGGCATACGGCGCTATCTCTGGGTATCCAGCGTCGACCAACTGCTGGTACAGCCGCGCCGACTGCTCCATAACGCGCTCGCAGTCCGGCAGGACACCGGCCGCGCGCACGGCGTCCGACAGGGCGTAGCCGTGCCGCAGGCTCAGAGCCTGCCACTCGAGCGTGAGCAGGCGATGCCGCTGCAGATCGCGAAAGGCGCCATAGTCGGTCAGGATGTCGAACCGGTACGCGGTGCGCTCGAAAGCGCGCCCGGGCTTATGGCGCCGATTCTGCCGATTCCCAACGTAAGCGCGCAGGAGATCCGCCCGCTGCGCCGCGCTCATCTGCCGCGCAATCCGGAGCAGCTGCTCATCCGGCAGCGTCGATACGGCATACAGCGCGGCCGCGACAACCTTCACCTCCCCTTCCGGATCGTAGTCGGTCAGCATCACCTCGGGCCGTGATTCCGGCGGCGCATCCGCGAGCAGCCGTTGCGCTACGCGTTCCGTCGCCGCCCGCGTCTCCTTCAAGTACCGACTCCAGCGGTCGCCGCGATCCGGCCGGTCGACGCGCTTCAAAAAAGACGGAATCACCTTGCGCAGCTCCGTCAGCATCAGGTCGCCGTAGCGGCGCACTTCCTCAAGCGGATGCATGCGCATACGCAGGAGCAGCGCCTCGTAAGCTTGCCCGCTGCCGAACAAGCCTACGTTTGATTGCGTCGCCGCCGGCAACAAGCCGCGCAAGCTATCCAGCGCCTTGGCCCGAATGGTCCGATGGTAGACGACTTTCGGATCGGCCGCGTCTTTCGGATAACGAGCACGGTAGTATTGCTCGACCGGTTCGATCAGTCGTGCATAGGTCTCGAAGGCGTGGTCGAGGCATTTCACGTACGCCTGCCGCTGCTCCGTGGGCTCGATCTCGGCGGGGACCAGGTACTTCCAGCGGCCACCCACGCGGTCGTTGTAAGCGATGTAGCGGGTGGACTGCTCCAGGTACGCCATGAGACGCCCCCATTCCAACACCTTGGTGAGAAGATTCGACGCTGCTTCACAAGCAAGGTGGGCGCCGCCGAGCTGTGCCACCGAATCATCTCCGTACTCGTCAAACACGCGTTGGTAGAGCTGCTCCGCCCGCTCGAGGCCAACCTCGGCAGCCTCGGGCATTGCCGGCACGTGATCGTAAAACTCGTCGAGAAAAAGCCGGCGCAACGATTTCGGCGACCGCGAGTAACGCGCGAACAGCGCCCCTTTCACCACTTCCGGCAGGTTGCGCAGCGCAAACACCGGCCCGTCCAGGTTGGTGAAGTACGGCGCCAGCGCCTGCCGTTCACCGTCGGTAAACCTTTCGCTCGCAGTACATCGATTCATGGATAATCCGGGCTACGCGACGACTACACCGACGCCGCACAAAGAGGAAGAGGAAGCCGGCTCGGGGCCAACAATCGGATTAACGATATACTGAGAAAGACCGCATGCTCTTGCTGCGGATGAGCAGCAGATGGGCGCCGGCATTGGAACGGCTCTTCCCGAAGGGCGTGCCACGCGAGATTTGCACAGCATCGCCGGGCCCAAGACGGAACCGGCTCTCGCCGATTTGCAGCGATAGGTCCCCGTCGACCATTATCAGCACACGCTCGCCCTCTTTGTCCACATTCACGTCCGGCGTTTCGGATCCGGCTGGCTGCGTGATGGCCATCACAGCGAACGTTCTGCTGTCGAACAAGAGCCCGGTCGGAAATGCGCTGCCGGGAGATGCGAAGACCTTGTGGTGAGACGGGTACGCTGCAGCCGGGAGCTCAGCACCCACTAGCGCACCCGTTTTGCCCATGGCGATTGCCATCGGCATTTTCATAGAGCAGATACCATGCCAACTCGCATTCCGCAAAACCTCAAATGAATCCCGCAAATATGCCGGTTCCCTGGCGTTCATCACGGGCCTGGACGGACGTTTTTTGCCACGAATGTACGCCCCCGGGCATATTAACCCTGGAGCCCTCGCACCCCCACGCGGAAAAGATGCGTGGGCGAGGGGGAGATTTCTGGCTCGACAGTTGGGTTACGGGCACCGCCCCGCGCTGAGCGCCGTCGAAGGGCGGGCTCCGCACCCCGCATCAAGCCAGTGGGCGCAGGCCGACTTGGGTGCGCCTGTGAGCGTGCATGGACAGAGAGGTGAAAGTCCTCTTCAGGCATGCGCTCTCCGGCCTGTAACTGAACGTAAGGGCGTCATCGCGAGATGGGGTCCGGAGCAACGGGAGGTGAACGATCAGTCCGTAGGATGACGAACCCGATTCGGCCGTGTGGAACCGACGAGCCTGCCTAAGAGTGGCGAAGTCTGCCCCTGTGCGAGCAGGGCGCCCGCTGCGCTGAAGGGTAGCGTGATAAAGCGACAGCGGGGGACACCAGGTGATTGGGGACGGAATGATCGTGATGGCCGTGCACGTAAAGCAGGGAGACCTGTCCGCGGACGAGACGGAGGAGTTCATGCTCACAGAGCCGAAGAACCGGGCGCGGGCAGGAGTCAGAGCGGCCATAGTAGCGCGGAAGCGTCGTAACGGACGTGGAGCGAAGGGCTGCAGGAAGGTGAAGGCGTGAGGAGCAGATCGACGGAAGCAGCACCGGCGCCAGTGCCCGATGGGGCTACGCAAGCCGGAGAGGTCCGCGCCCGATGGGCGTGGACCGAACCGACGGTTTGGACCGAGCGTATGCTGACGGCCCTCGAACAGGGGGTGAAAGGAGGCAAGTGGTTCAGCCTGATCGATAAGGTCTACGCCGTACGCACGCTGGAGGCCGCATGGCGGCAGGTGTGCGCTCGGGCAGGGGCAGCCGGAGTGGATCGGCAGACGGTGGAGCAGTTTGCCACCCAAGCGGAGAAGCACCTGCAGCACTTGGCCGGGGAGTTGCGTACAGACGCCTACGAACCGCAGCCGGTTCGGCGGTGCTGGATTGCCAAAGCGGGCAGCGTGGAGAAGCGGGCGTTGGGGATTCCCACGGTCAAGGATCGCGCGGTGCAAACGGCCCTGCGCATGGTGCAGGAGCCAATCTTCGAGCGGGAGTTTCACCCGCACAGCTACGGCTTCCGTCCCGGGCGCGGGTGCAAGGATGCGCTGCGTCACGTCCAACGGCTCCTCGATGCCGGTGCCACCTGGGTGGTGGACGCCGACATCCAGAGCTACTTCGACACGATCCCGCATCAATCCCTGATGACGGAAATGGAACGTCGCGTGGCCGACGGCCGCGTGCTCAAGCTGCTCAAAGCCTACCTGACCCAAGGGGTGCTGGATGGCCTGAAGCAGTGGACGCCCGAGGCTGGCACGCCACAGGGAGCAGTCAGGACGCCCCCAACACAAACGATAACCCGGCGTCGGATCTCGTCCCGAGACGGGAATGGAATGGCGGATTACGATTCTTTCGGGGCCGACCAGCACTTCCTTCACCAGTAGGCGAACGA
>JBEKBJ010000167.1:0-9267 GCA_050015455.1 Binatia bacterium | reverse complement strand
CTTGCGTGTCATCGCCTTCACCTCTCGCCGTATCCGTCGCTCCATCGGCGACGGCGTAGCCGGTTAAGGCGGACCTCTCTAACTGCTTATACCCCCGGACATCTCCGGTGCTTCTAACAAATGTCCGGCAGCGTGTTGACAAATGTCTGGCTTTCGTGTACATACGTACAACATGCAGCCCGGAGCTCGCTCCTTAAGATCTCTCAACGCGGCGATGTGGATGTTTGATCGAGAAATAGAGTAAGCGGGGCTCGCTCGCCGTTCCATGACCACGCCATTAGCTGCACGTCCAACCTTCGCCGCCATCGACGCCGCCGCGTTGCGCGCCAATTTCGCCGCTATCCGCGCCATGGTGCCGGCAGACGTGGCCGTGGTGGCCGTTGTCAAAGCCAACGCCTACGGACACTGCGCGGCACTGGTCGCACCCATCTTCGAGGCTGCCGGCGCGGACTATCTCGGCGTCGCCACCATCGAAGAGGGGGTGGAGCTGCGCGCCGCCGGCGTGCGCAAGCCGATCCTGGTGCTCACCGGCGCCAGGGCCGGCGATATCGCCGCCTGCCACGAACATCAACTGTCTGTAGCTGTGCTGCATCGCGACATGGTGCGCGAGTTGGCCGGGGCTCGGAACCCAGCGCCCCTCCGCGTCCACATCAAGGTCGACACCGGCATGGGTCGTATCGGGGTATTGCCGACGGAGTTGCTAGCCCTGCTTGATGACGTGCGCCGGGCAGGATGCTTCCACATCGATGGTATCTACTCACACTTCGCCAACGCCGACAGCGTCGACCGCGAGTACTCCGACTACCAGCTGCGGCTGTTCAGGCAGGCGGTGGAGACACTAGCTGAGGCTGGTGAGCGACCTCAATACGTGCACATCGCCAATAGCGCCGCGACGTTGTCGCGTCCGGATACCCACTTCACCATGGTGCGTCCCGGCATCATCCTGTATGGAGCGCCGCCGGCAGCCCGCTTCGCAGGTGATGGATTCCGTCAGGCGATGCGTCTGGTAACGCATATCTTGGAGCTCAAGGCGGTGCCGTCCGGGTTTTCCATCAGTTACGGCCAGACCTTCGTGACCCGGCGCCCGAGCCTTATCGCCACCTTGCCGATCGGCTACGCCGACGGTTACAGTCGCAAGTTGTCGAATCGCGCCTCGGTCCTCATCCGCGGCCAGCGCGCTCCGGTGATCGGCGCGGTGTGCATGGATCTCACGATGGTGGATGTTACCGAGGTCGGCGGCGCACAGCTCGGCGACGAGGTGGTACTGTGGGGGCGGCAGGACGGCGCCGAGATCAGCGTGACCGAGGTGGCGGCCTGGCAAGAAACGATCGCCTACGAGGTGCTGACCGGCGTGGGCCCACGGGTGCCGCGAATCTGCAGTAAGAAGGAGGAGCTGGGATGACGAAGATCACACGCGCATTAGTGAGTTTCGAGAAAGGAGAAACGCTATGAGTCTCGCGGAAACGAAGATCAAGGAGAGCCAGGACGCCGAACTCTATTCATTGGGAGCCGCTTTCAATGGAACCGACATCGTTCCCATACTGGAAGCGCGCATTCCTCTCATCGACATGGGATTCCTCCACAGTGACGTCTGCTATGACGTGGTGAGCGTCTGGAAGGGCAGCTTCTTCAGGCTCAAGGAACACATGGACCGCTTCGAAAGGAGTTACCTTGGGCTCGGCTTTTCCATGCCGTACACCAAGGAACAAATGCGGCAGATATTGCTGGACATGGTCGCCCGCGCCCAGCTCAGGGACGCCTATGTCTACATGTGCGCCACCCGCGGGCTGCCAGACCTCGAAGACCCGCGCAATTACGAGCGATACACACAGATGTTCTATGCGTTTGCCGTCCCATTCATTTGGATCATCGATCCGGAAGAACAAAACATCGGCAGCGACGTCGTCGTGAGTTCGGTTCCACGGATACCAAAGGAATCGGTGGACCCGACCATAAAGAACCACCATTGGGGCGACTTGACCCGGGCTGACCTGGAAGCGCACAAGAAGGGCGCCCGAACGGCATTTCTTCTTGATATCCATGGGAATCTCGCCGAAGGCCCGGGATTCAACGTATTCGTGATCAAAGACGGCAAGCTTCTCACACCGGACTCCAATGTTCTCTTGGGCATCACTCGCCTCACAGTGTTCGACCTCGCCAAGGAAATGAAGATCGAGGTCAAAGCATGTACGGTTCCGCTGGAGACATTGCGAGCGGCCGACGAAATATTCATGTGCACCACGGCGGGCGGGATCATGCCCGTGAGATCGCTCGACGGCGTTCCTATCAGCGGCGGCAAGCCCGGCCCGATCACAACCAAGCTACGCGACGCGTTCTGGAAGGCGCATGGCGACCCGAAATATCTGACCCCCGTAAACTATAAGTGATGCTCAAAGGCGCTACAGAGTCCGGGAATTTCCTTGCCCCCTCGCGTCGCGCCGATGCGACGAATACCGGAGTTGTCCATTATGATCATTGGCCTGCCCAAAGAAATCAAGAAACAGGAACATCGCGTCGCCCTGCTGCCCTCGGGGGCGTATCAACTCATCAAACGCGGCCATCAGGTCGTCGTCCAGCGCGGCGCCGGCATCGACGCGGGCTATCCAGACGCCGATTACGAGCAGGCGGGCGCCAGGCTCGTGAACGAGGCGAAGAAAGTCTTCGCTGAGGCCGACCTCATCATCAAGGTAAAGGAGCCGCAGCCGGTCGAGTGCGCCATGCTCCGGCCCGGCCAGATTCTCTTCACCTACCTGCACCTGGCCGCAGACAAGTCCCTCACGGAGGCGTTGGTCAAGTCCGGCGTCACGGGCATCGCCTATGAAACCATCGAGGTCAATCGCCGGCTGCCGCTGCTCGAGCCAATGAGCGAGATCGCTGGGCGCATGTCCATCCTCGTGGGTGGTTATTTCCTCGCCAAGCATCACGGGGGAAGCGGAGTGTTGCTGGGCGGCGTGCCGGGCGTGCTGCCGGGCAAGGTCGTCGTGCTCGGCGGCGGCACGTCGGGCATCAACGCCGCCCGCATGGCCCAAGGCCTCGGCGCGGACGTGACGGTTTTGGAAGTGGACGTCGAGCGGATGCGTTTTCTCGACATCACGCTGCACACGGCGCACACGCTCTATTCGAGCGAGGCGCACTTGCTCGATCTGCTGTCGTCGGTGGACCTGCTCATCGGCGCGGTGCTCGTGCCGGGCGCCAAGGCGCCCAAGCTCATCAGCCGCGACATGCTACGCCGGATGCGGCCGGGCAGTGTGTTGGTGGACATCGCCATCGACCAAGGCGGCTGCGCCGAGACTTCGCGCCCGACTACGCACGACGACCCGGTCTATGTGGAGGAAGGGGTTACACACTATTGCGTGACCAACATGCCCGGCGCCTATGCGCGCACGGCGACCCAAGCCCTCACGAACGTCACGTATCACTACCTCGAAATGCTGGCCGACTTTGGGCTGAAGGAAGCCTGCCAACGCCAGGCTGCGCTCCTTGGCGGCATCAACGTCATGGGTGGTAAGCTCACGCACAGAGCCGTGGCCGAAGCGCATGGGATGAAATACACGCCGGCAGTGGTGGGGTCAGCAAGGGCGTGCCCTTCCACACCCGGACCTGATCTGCGCGCTTCGGTTCGTGCGGCTGGAGCCGCCGATCACCGTTAAGGAGGGGAGGCCGGGAAGGCTGGCCAGCAGTGACTTGACAAATGTCCGGCGTTCGTGTGCAAACGTACAACATGGCGCGTCCGCAGCGCAGCTTGGTGCCGGCCGCCGAGAGTCGTCGTCGCGCCATTCTTGACGCCGTGCTGCGCGTCGTGGCAGCTGGCGGCATCGATGCGGTCACGCACCGCCGGGTGGCGGCCGAGGCTGGAGTCGCACTTGGGTCGACGACCTACTATTTTCGTTCCCGCGACGAGATGCTGCTCGAGGCCTTTCGGCAGTACATCGCCAACGTCAATGCGATGATCACCTCGCTGGCCGAGGAGTTCCCGCAGGGCGATCTCGCATCGTCTCTCGATCTGTTGATGGCCTTTCACCAGCGGCAGTTTCAGAATCCTGCGCTGCTGCTCGCCGAGTACGAAATGAATCTGTTCGCCGCGCGCAATCCCGAACTGGCCAAGGAGTATAGCGCCTGGCAGCGCACACTGGTCAGCCTCGTTGCCGAGCGTCTGGAGGAGCTTGGTGCTGAAAGACCAATCGATGCCGGGCGCACGTTCGTAGCGGCGTCGCGCGGTTTCGAACTCGAGCGTCTGGCCCGTCCCGAGCAGTCGCTCGAGGAGTTTCGCGGGCGCCTCGAAGTGCTGCTGCGCGCGTTGCTGCCGGCACAGCCCCAGCCCGCAAATCGCCAGCGCCTGAAACGCGCCGCAGGCCGGGGCGCAGCCGGCCGGACGTCCCGAAATCGAGTTGGCGCGCAATCTGGTACCGATGATCACCCATATGGCCACCGAAGGCGCACCCATATAACTAAAAAGCTGAGCGGCGATGGCCGAGTGCGACCGGCTGCATCGCCGCGTTAGGAAATCTCCATTGCCAGTAGACACGTGGTCAACATGGCAGGTCGCTACCCATTGAGGAGTAAAATTGATGCAAGCCTCGGCCCTTCCCAAAGAGCAACTGCTCAGCATGTATCGCATGATGGTCACCATCCGGCGCTTCGAGGAAACCCTGCGCGACCTGTTTTTTCAGGGACAAGTTCCCGGGTTCGTCCACGTATCGATCGGTGAGGAGGCGGTCCCGACCGGCGTGTGCGCCGCTTTATCCAACAAAGACTACATCACCACCACCCACCGCGGCCACGGCCACATGCTCGCCAAAGGCGGCAAGCCCAAGCAGATGATGGCCGAGCTGTTCGGCAAGAAAACCGGTTACTGCAAAGGCAAAGGCGGCTCGATGCACATCGTCAGCTACGATCTCGGCATCCTTGGCGCCAACGGAATTGTCGGCGGCGGCATCCCCATCGCCACCGGCGCGGCGCTAGCCTCCAGCTTTCGCGGCAACGATGCGGTGGCGGTGTCGTTCTTCGGCGACGGCGCCTCCAATGAGGGAACGTTTCACGAGTCGCTCAACCTCGCCGGCCTGTGGAAACTGCCGGTGATCTATGTTTGCCAGAACAACTGCTATGCCGAGTTCACGCCGACCTCGGAGTCCACCTCGGTGAAGGACATCGCCGTGCGCGCGCAGGGCTACAACATGCCCGGCGTGATCGTGGACGGGAACGACGTACTCGCCGTGTACGAAGTCATCAAGACGGCGGTGGCGCGCGCCAAACGCGGCGAAGGACCCACACTGGTCGAAGCCAAGACCTACCGCTGGGAAGGTCACGTCGTCGGCGAGCAGGCCTTCGTCGGCGAGTACCGCCCTGCGGAGGAGGTCGAGGCGGCCAAGCAGCGCTGCCCGATCGTCCTGTTTTCGCAGCAGGTGGTCGCCACCGGCTTCATCGATGAAGCCGAGCTGAACCGCATCGCCGGCGAAGTGCAGCGCGACATCGACGAGGCGGTGGCGTTCGCGCAGTCGAGCCCGCTGCCCGAACCGGAGGAGGCCCTCAACGACCTCTTTGCCCAGTAAGTTCTCTCTATCGACCATCAACTATCGACTGTTGACCGCAGCAAGGAGTTTCCAATGGCCACGATCGGATTCATCGACGCAATCAGACAAGCGCTAACCGAAGAGATGGAACGTGACCCCACGGTCTTCGTCATGGGCGAGGACGTGAAGCTCGGAGCCTTCGGCGCCACCCGCGGCCTGTTCGAGCAGTTCGGCCCGCAGCGCGTGCGCAACACGCCGGTCTCTGAAGCCGCATTGGCAGGCGCCGGCATCGGCGCCGCCATGGCCGGCATGCGCCCGGTTGTGGAGATCGAATTCGCCAGCTTCTTCTATTGCTGCTTCGACCAGGTGTGCAATCAGGCGGCCAAGCTGCGCTACATGTCCGGCGGGCAGGCGCGGTTGCCGCTGACCTTCCGCTGCGTGTACGGCGCCATGGGCTCGGCCGCGGCGCAGCATTCCGAGGTCGTGTACCCGCAGTTCCTCGCCGCGCCGGGCCTGAAGATTGTGATCCCCTCGGGACCGGCGGAGATGAAAGGCTTACTGAAAGCGGCCATCCGTGACGACAATCCCGTTTTAGTGTTCGAGCATGGGCGCCTCGGCTTCACCTATGGCGAGGTGCCGGAGGGTGAGTACGTCTTACCGCTCGGCCGCGGCGCGGCGAAGCGCGAAGGCTCCGACGTCACCATCATCGCCATCGGCGGCATGGTGCCGAAGGCGCTGACGGTAGCAGAGGAAATGGAAAAGGAAGGCGTCAGCATCGAGGTGTGGGACCCGCGCACGCTGGTGCCGCTCGACGAAGACGGCATGCTCGCATCGGTCGCCAAGACCGGCCGCGTCGTCATCGCCGATGAAGGTCACCTGCGCGGTGGCGCGGCCGGTGACCTGGCCGCCATCATCATCGACAAGGGCTTCGATTACCTGAACGCGCCGATCAAGCGCGTCACCGCCCTCGACGTCCCCATCCCCTTCAGCCCGCCGCTCGAAAGCTTCGTCCTGCCGGACGAAGCCAAGATCAAAGCTGCGGTCCAAGAGATCCTTGCGTAGGTTGGGACACAGTACTGCGATTGGCTTTGGGTCCCCTCATCACAAATGACTCTTAGCGCTCCACGCTCTTCGCTCCACGGATTCTCCCATGCCCATTGAAGTTGTCATGCCCAAGTTCGGCCTGACCATGCAGGAAGGCACCATCCAGCAGTGGTTCAAGGCCGAAGGCGAAGCCATCGAAGCGGGCGAGCCGCTATTCGAGGTCGAGACGGAGAAAGTCTTGTACGAGGTCGAGTCGCCCGCCAGCGGCACCGTAGCCAAGCTCCTCTACCCCCTCGAAGCAAAGGTCCCCTGCGCCAACGTGGTTGCGGTCATTGCGGCGCCGGGCGAGGATGCCGCCGCCGTTGCTGCGGCGTACGCGGCGAAGGCGCGCAACCTCGTAGCGCCAGCCGCCCTCGCGTCCGCAGCGCCCGTACAACGTCCTACAGCCGCTGCTACGGGAGCGATCGTTGCCACACCGGCGGCCCGCAAACTGGCGAAGGAACGCGGCATCGACCTCGCGACCGTGAAGGGTACCGGTCCGGGCGGCCGCATCACCCGCGAGGATGTCGAAGCGGCAGGGGCAGCCCCGGTCAGCCAGGGCTCGACTTTGCACGGGATGCGCAAGAGCATCGCCGAGCGCATGTTCAAGAGCCTGCAGTCGACCGCGCAGCTCACCATCACCACCGAGGTCGATGTCACGGCCCTGGTCGCACGGCGCGAGCAACTCAAGGAGCAGTTCGGTCTCACGTACACCGACATGCTCATCGAAGCGGTAGCGGGCGCTCTGGTCGCGCATCCGCGTCTGCGGGTGACCGCGGAAGGCGATGTGATCCAACAGCACGACGAGATCAACGTCGGCATCGCCGTCGCGCTCGAGGAAGGGCTCATCGTCCCGGTGGTGCGCCACGCCGACAAGAAGTCGTTGCAGCAGATCGCCGAGGAGTCGCGGTTGCTGGCGGAGAAGGCGCGCGCGGGGAGCCGCAGCGTTGATGACGTGAGTGATGGAATCTTCACCATCACCAACCTTGGCATGTATGGTGTCGACGCCTTTACGCCGATCATCAATCAGCCGCAAGCTGCGATCCTGGGCGTCGGCCGGATCGTACAGAAGCCGGCGGCGCACGATGGCCAAGTGGCCATACGCTCGATGATGGTCCTCAGCCTGACCTTCGATCACCGCATCGTCGATGGCGCCCCGGCGGCAGCATTTCTCCAGGACGTGGCGGCGCGGCTGAGCCGGTGAGGCGCCTTTCGACATGCCGCCAGAAAGATGTGAGAGCAGCGTGGTGAGCCTGCGCGGCGAAACCCACGACGTGCAGTTAACTTCAGGATCAGGGATACGTAAGGGCTAGAGGGCAGGGATACGTAAGGGCTAGAGGGCAGTAAGCCTTTTAGAGTCAGGAGTACCGAATGGGACACGCTACAGCAAGGGTTTCGCTTGTTCTTCTGTTCGCCGCAGCCGCGATGGTGGCACCACCGGCCAGAGCCGATGTGCAACCGGGCGACGTCATCACCAAGGCGAACGTTGACAAAGTCAAGGATCTCATCTCACCGGGAGTGGAATGGTGCGTCAAGCATGGCATGACCATGAAGATCGTGCCCTACAAGAAGGTGGAGTGGGACAAGGCCTACCGCGAGGCCACCGAGAAGTACAGCGGCCAGGTCAAGCTCGCACCGGACGGCCGCTCGCTCATCGGCCACGTGGCCGGTCTCCCCTTCCCGAATATCGATCCCAACGATCCACAGATCGCGCTCAAGCTCATGTGGAACTACGATTACAAGCCGTACTACACTGACGACTGGACCGAGCACTTCTACGATGCCGATACCGGCCCGGTGAGCGACAGCGGGCCGATGCAAGTCGAGCGGCACTACCTCATCGACTATCTGCGCGACGTGTGGTACACAGGACGCCTTTACGTCGATCCCAAGCCCGAGCTGCCCAATAATAAGGATGGTGTGCGTTTAAAGGAGTCGATGCATCCGATCCTGGAGCCGTTTGATCTGAAGGGAGTCGGTTATACGTCTATCCGTTACCTCAGCCCCGATCGTCAGGACGACACCTGGCTCTACCTGCCCTCGCTGCGACGGGTGCGGCGGCTGTCGAGTTCGCAACGCTCCGACGCCCTGTTCGGACAGGACACCGACGTGGACAGTTACAACGGCTATTCCGGCCAGATTCCGTGGCACGATTGGAAGTACCTCGGTGAGAAGGAAATCCTCGCCTCATTCCACGCGGAAGCGTTGCCGGCGAAGTATTGCGAGGGCGCCGGCGATTTCGTCTTCTGCGATACGTGGGAGAAACGGAAAGTGTACGTACTCGAAGGCGTGTCCAAGCTGCCCCAGTACGCCTACGGCAAGCGGCTTCTCTTCCTGGACAAGGAAACCTACTTCTTCGCCTACAGCGACATCTTCGACCGCTCCGGCCAGTTGTGGAAGGTGTGGATCAACGAGTGGAGTTTCAAACACAAGGCGAACCCATCCTACGGCGACGAGTACCCGGACGAGATGCCGTATCAGCCCAGCATCACCATGGTCGATATGCAGCTCAGCCACGCCACCAGATCCGCTTGCCCCAGCGTTAAAGTTTCGGGCGAACAGGGCTGGTATTTCAACAAGGGCGCCGATGCGGGAGTCATCGAAGACTTCTTCAGCATCGCTGACCTGGTCGAAACCGGCCACTGATTCGGCCGCCACGCTCAGCAGCGTGGCA
>JBEKBJ010000166.1:0-8021 GCA_050015455.1 Binatia bacterium | reverse complement strand
TTGCGTGTCATCGCCTTGACCTCTTGCCAGATCCGTCGCTCCATCGGCGACGACGTAGCCGGTTAAGGCGGACATCTTTAGGTGCTTATGCCCCCGGACATCTCCAGTGCTTCTAACACACTACACTAGCTGCACTTGCCGAGCCGGCGCACTCTCAGCTAAGATCGCAGCTGCTTTTCGCCACGAGGACGTGGCGGATGCGCGTGTCTGTTGGCGCCGTCATCTCGTTACGGGCAGGTAGCTCAGTCGGTAGAGCAAGGGACTGAAAATCCCTGTGTCGAGTGTTCAATTCACTCCCTGCCCACTTTCTTTTCAACTACTTGACTAGCCGTCTAGCTGTCCAAGTCGAAATGCCGGTCGCTCGTCGCCATGTGACCCTCCTGTGCGTGTTTATTGGAGATCCACCGATGCCGGTTGGGCGCGCGGTGCTTTGGGCAGGCCCGGTACCTGCGTTGTGGACGCCCTGACCAGGCCCCACCCGTTATCAAAGGGCTTGAGCACCCTCCATCCGCCAAGCCCTCTTTCTACTGCGGGTGTATACTGCTCTATTTAGCGCGCCAGGAGGGAGTCGAACCCCCGACCCACGGCTTAGAAGTCCCATCAAGGACGACGAGGAAAAGCAGGATTGACGCAGGTTTCCTTGATTGTGCTGCATTTATCGTGCTGCGATGTTTCGACCAGCTTCGACCGATTTCGACCGTTTCCGATCGCCAACTGACACCAGTACTGACACCGAAATGAACCCCCACCGGGGAAGGGGGGGATAGCCCCCAAGGAACTTTCGCGATCGTGATGAAGGTGCTCGAATAACTGTGCGGCAAATTTTCAGGTGGACCCGGTGAGCCCCCACTGGACCGTCACCGCGGTGTGCACTATGAGATGCACGCGGCTGGAGGGTACGAGGAGAGCGTACGGTGGAAACGAAGAAGCCGGAAAAAACACGCGCCGCCGCTCCCACGCGCAGCAAGCGACCACAGGCCGCCATCCCGGCGAAGCCTCGTCGAAAGCGCGCTGCGGCGGTGGTACTGGCCGATGCGCCGCCCGACAAGTGTTTCTGGGTCAATTGCGGCCCGATCCTCAAGAACCTGCGCGAGTTGCGCGAGGCGCTGGCAGGCAGCATCTCCGACGAGCAGTTCGCCTACCACGTCGCCAGGGACCGGAACGACTTGCGGTGTGGCGCGCCCTGCGCGTCTGCGCGGCGAACGGAGCCACGAAGAAAATCCATGAGGCGCAGGCAACCGAGGCGATGGTTGACGTTCTCCGCCGCGGCGCGCATGCGCGCCACTTTCAGGTCTATGACCACCTGACGGGCGGCCGCGCGCAGATCGAGGTCGCTGAATCTGCCCGCTTCTCCGCGGGCGCGTGAGCCGAACACGCGCACGCATGCGCGACTCGCCGAACCGAGTCTCCAGTGACGGCGTCCCGCTCACGGGCATCCCAGCAGCAAAGTGAACCAAAGAGACAGCGTCCCTCTCACCTGACTCGCCGGACCGGCGAATCCGCACCGGTGGTAACATTCCCGATAAACTGCGTCTAACCGTGAGCTTAGAAACCCGAATGGGCGCGACAGGTGGCGGTGGCAAGGAGCTTGCTTGCGCACATGCCATGACCCTGAGGAGTCAATTGTGACGACCGGGCCTCCGCACCGCTTCGAATGGGTGGTGTTCGTGCTCAGTAGCGCGGGTGTCCTTGCCGGACTGGGCTGGCTGCTCGGTGCCGGCCTGGTTGACGATACGTATATCTTCCTGCGGTACGCCGAGAACATCGTGCAGGGTGCCGGCGCCGTCTTCAATACCGGCGAACGTGTGGACGGCTTCTCCTCCGATGCGTGGACTCTGTTGTTGGCTGCCGTGCGACTGTTTACGGCGCGGATGGAAAGCGCGGCGCTGGCTCTGAGCGTTGCGTCCGCCCTCGGCGTGATCGTCGTGGTGTACTACGTCCTGCGCCGAGCGCGCGTCGATGCCCCTGACCGTTGGACAAGCGTCGTTCTGGCGTTGGGCTTGTTGAGCCTGCCCGCAACCGTCTACTGGGCATTTGCCGGGATGGAGCACCCGTTGTTCACCTTGGCGGTGACCGCCACGTTGGCTTCCGCGATGGCGGATGATCGGCACGATATGGTGTCGTTTCGAACTGCTGTGCTGTTGGTACTGGCGGTGGTTACGCGGCCCGAGGGGGTGTTGCTGGTGGCGTGGGTTACCGTCTTCTCATCCTTCAGACACGGCGCTGTCGATCGGCACTGGTTTCGTTTCATTGCATTGCCCATCGGCGGGGCGGTGGCGGCTTTCGGGATTTTGTCGGTGGCGCACCTCGCCTACTTCGGGTCGATGGTGCCGAATACTTTTTATGCCAAGGTCATCCCGAATACGTGGGATCGCCTCGGAGGCGGCGCCTTTTACCTTCAGCGCTCTGTTGTGGCGCATGCCCCGGTGCTGCTACTGGCCGTGGCGCTTTACAGCGTAGCCTGGAAACTCGCTCTCGTCCCGGCGGTGCCGGTCGCCTTTCTGGGCGGCTGGATCGGGCTGTGGAGCGTCTACATCGAATACGCGGGTGGCGACCACTTTGGGATGTTCCGATTCTTCCTTCCCGTACTCCCGGCGTGTGTCTTGCTCATCGGGCTGCTATGGGGCGCGCTCAGGGGACACCTGCGGCCAGTGTGGACAAGCGGCTTTCCGGCGATCGTCGCCGCTGCGTTCGTGCTGTCGATCGTAGGCGGCATGTGGATCGACGGCTACAAGGCGCGCATGGAACCGATAGGTGCGCAGGATTGGGGTAAGGCTGGAAGGTGGATCGCCGAAAACACGCCGCCGAACACACTCGTCGCCACAAACGTGATCGGCGCCATCGGGTACTTCAGCCGGCGGCGCATCGTCGATATGGCGGGCTTGGTTGATCCCGTGGTCGCCCGTGAGGGAGCGGTCTTTACCGGGGCGGCGCCCGGCCATGCCCGTTACCACACCGATTACATCTTCCAACGGGCGCCGGACCTGGTCGTGTACTGGACGTCGGGGGAGGTGGGCGTTCCTCCATTCACACCCATCCGCAAGCTCAAGCCGCCCTGGCATTTCTCCTTGATCCATTTCGTGCTCGATCCGCGGTGCGCCGAACGCTACGAGCACGTTTCCGTCCCGCTCGCCGACGGCTCGTGGGTCGAAATGCAGAAGAAGCGCACGTTCCATCTGCCGCCGGGCTATCTTGCGATGCGCTCCGACTTTCCGCAACCGCAGTGACGGCCGGGAGTAGCCCTCTCGCCCTGCACTTGGCCCTGGAAGGTGCCCGAGCCCCGGAAGCCGAGAGTCTCGTTCTTGAAGACGAAGCTCGCGACGACGGAGTCACCCGAACTGCTAAAATCGGCGACAACGGCGCCGACTTGGTCCTGTACGGGAAGCTGATACACGCCCACCCAACGGTCTGACGACGGCTTCGGTGGCACGTCCTTGAAGGAAATTGATTTGACGATGGGGGCACACCCGGCGAGAATCACCACGAGCGCGGCAATGCCGTCTGCACATCGCACCTGTGTAGAACACATCCGCTGTGTCAAGCCAAACCGCTGGGATGAAGGCACGCTTCTCCCAAGCGTTCGGCCAAGTGATCCAGCGGGAAGGTCAGGCGCTCGGGCTGTCACAGGAGAAGTTTGCAGAGATCGTTTATGCCCACCGTAACTACATCGGGCTACTCGAACGCGGAGAGTGCGGTGTCAGCTCGGACTTTGCCGAAACGCTCGCACGGGTTCTCAATCGTCCCCTGGGCTTTGCACAAAAGCACCTATAACAGCGCCAGCTTTTGTGCAGGAATGGCCGCTGCACAAAAGCTCGGAATGATCCCGAGTTCATAGATTCCATGCACCAGGCACCGGATGTTGTGCGCCAGCACCTTCAGGAGCAGCTCATTGATCTGGGCAACCGGCGTCTTGCTCCGCAGGCAGTCGCCGAACACCCGCTTGATCGCACTGAGCAGACTGTGGCGCACGAACTGAGCTTCTTGCGCCGCGTGTTCAACGTAGCGATTCGCGACGGCCTTGCGGAAACGAATCCAGTCAAGGGGCTTGTGCCCGCGCCTCGCGATCAGCGAGTGCGTTACCTCGATCAGGAGGAAGAATCCGCACTGATGTCTGTCCTTCGACCTCAAGGCCGAGACCTTGTGGAGTTCGCAATCCACACCGGGTTGCGCCAGGGAGAACAATTCGGTCTCCGGTGGGAGTGGGTCGACCTTCAGAATGCAGTGCTCCGCATTCCAACGAGCAAAGGCGGCAAACCGCGTACCGTGCCGCTAAACGACGTCGCACGCGGAGTCCTGCGTCGTCAGCCACGGCGGCTGCGCTGCCCGTGGGTCTGGCCCACGTCGTCACGGAAGGACGGCGCAACGCCGGGTCGCAATCATATCAATACTCGTAACTTCGAGCGTCGTGTGTTCGTGCCGGCACTCCAAGCGGCCGGCATTGAAGACTTCCGCTGGAACGACTTGCGGCACACGTTCGCATCGCGTCTGGCAATGGCCGGTGAGACACTTCAGACCATTGCGGAATTGCTGGGCCATTCCTCGGTCCAGATGGCGCAACGGTACGCGCACCTGTCGCCCGGGCATTTGCAGGCGGCGGTGCAACGGTTGGTGTCGAAAGCAACCGGCACCAGAACCGGCACCAAGTCCACGCGTCGCGAAAAAAGCTAACGCGCCAGGAGGGAGTCGAACCCCCGACCCACGGCTTAGAAGGCCGTTGCTCTATCCAACTGAGCTACTGGCGCTCGTCACATGCGCGTCCCAGCCCGCACTCCTATGCAAAATCGGGGTGAGAGGATTTGAACCTCCGACCCCCTGCGCCCAAGGCAGGTGCGCTACCAGGCTGCGCTACACCCCGCTGATTCCTGTCGGTTGCCTTACGCGTCCGCCGCAAGCGCCACGCGTACAATCCGCCGGAAACCCGCGTAACAGAGCTAGACTTGGAAATCAATCGAGCGTGCACGGCACCCGCACTTCGCCGGCACAGCCGGTGCGGCCACGCCTGTTTCCGCCGAACGTCGCTGGGGCTCGAGGCTGCTGGATCCCGGATAGTCGGAGAGTCACTACCTTCCGAGAAGATACCACCACCATGGTGTGGGAGTCGGCACGGGTAGCCCGCGCCGCACGGGGGTCGGGGTCGGGGTCCTGGTGTGGGTGCGAGTCGGAGTCGGGGTCCTGGTGCGAGTGCGAGTCGGAGTCGGGGTGAGGGTCGACCGGGTCAGGGGAGAGGTTGGCGTCTTCGTCAACGTCGCTGTGGGAGCCGCGGTCGGCGTTCGGGTCGCCGTTGGCGGGGGCGGTTCCATTGGTGACGCAGTAGCGGTCGGGCTAGGCGTTGGGGTTGCGCTGGAAAGGATTGAAGCACTGAGACAGCTTGCTCCGGCAATATCCGGATCCATCAGCGACAAGCTGCATCCGGAGAATTGCAAGCTTAGTGCCGAGCTTATGTAGGGATTCATGATGAAGCCAAAGGGTGTAGAGGCACAGGGCGAGCCGGCTTGATTGTCGTGGTACGCCCCAAAGACATGGCCGATCTCGTGCGCCGCCAAGAGCAACAGCGATGTGTTGTCGGCGGTGAAATCTTGAGACAGCGCCGTCGAGTACGTGCTGTCGCACAAGGTGCCGATCCAGCTGATACCCAGCACCCCACCATCCAAGGCACGGCCGGTGAAGAGGTAGGCGATGTCAGCACCGTATACCGGGCTTCCGCTGCTCCCCTTGTAGGTGCTAAACTCGGATAGGAGTGTAGTTGGGTCGGTGGTGGCGTCAAAAGGATCAGGCATCGTCGTGTACACCACTGTCTGCGTCACGTGCAGATCAACACCTAGTTGAGCCTGATACACCCCATCGACCTGGTTGATGATGCTCAGCATGTCGGCGGCGGCGTTCGCGCCGTGGTTCACAAAGTAATCGTAATCGGCAACCAGCGCCACCGTCGTCTCTTGCAGCGGCGAAGCCGCACCCGCCACCGCTTCAGAGAGTAGCGGTGCAGCGATCACCTCGGCGCCGGCATGTGCAACGAGTGGCGCCGCGGACGGGCCGGGCGGTTCACTCGTCCCGCATGCTCCGTGCAAAACTGCCGGATCGACATCGGACATGCGGTAGACCATCGTTCGGTCCGTGCCCGGTTTGCCCAACAGACGTGCTTCGGGTTGGACGAAATAGGTTTCAGTCGGGGTCCAGATCATTCCGTCGAGCAAGCCGTTGCGGATACTGATACGCACCCAGGAGTGCGGCACACCTTGGACGTGACCCTGATAAAGGAAATCAGTGGGAGCGTCCTCGTTTTCGCGGTCGTCCCTGATCCAGACCGTACGGTGGGCCGGTGTAATCAAGTCGCTGGGCTCGACTTCAAGATCGAACTGCCGCCCGAGTGAGCGGAAGGACACCGAGGTCCGTGGAGCGTGCGATGCCGTTCCGAGCCTGTCTGCTGATTGCATGACCATATGCTCAGCCGATTCGAAATGGCGAATTGCGGTGGGCCTGCTGCCGCGGCCTCGATCTTGGGCAGCCGCGATGCCGATCAATCCCACAGTCAGCGCGGCGATCAGTACCCATGACACGGCGCCGGTCAAACGAAGTCCAGCAACATAGTCGACTCTCTTGAGCGCGGAGTTCATGCGTCCGGGCACAGCCACTGCTGTGCCACCTCCGGCGCATGTGCGGCTCAAACGGGAGAACCGCTGTCATGTTACAATGCAGCATGTTTCGAGCGTTTAGGCGTTAGGTAAGCGTCACGGAGTTGACGGCACTCATCCGTTCAGACACACCAGAGCGCAAAGATTCCGCGATGGCATCTGCCTGCCCTCACCATCGATTGCCAAAGGGGCGACTGTAAACGGAGGGCAAGGACGTCGCGAGCAGCGCCGACAATGCTGCCCGCGATGCTTGTGCTCTAACTCATCACGGCGCGCTTCGCGGCCTCCGGCGCAGGCTCCAGGCGGCGACACCGATCAGGGCGATGACGCTGACAACAAGTCCGGCCGGCGATGCGGCCGGTGCAAGCTCCGGCCGCTGTAGTTGTACGACGTCGCTAGCAACGTTGTTCGGCAGGTACGAGTCGTCTTTCGTCGACACCTTGGCTGTGTTCCTGATCGTGCTCGGTCCGCCTGGCATGATGCTCACCTGGACGGTAATGATCATGGCCGGATCCCCTGGCGCCTGCGGCCCCGGGTTTGTGCAATTGACGCTGAACGGGGTAGTGGCGGAGCAATCCCATCCCGAGCTTGCCCATCCCGAGCCTGTTGCGGACACCACCCGCAGGCCGCTAGGCATCGGGTCGGTGACCGTAATCGGCCCTACGGTCTGCTCTGTTCCCAGGTTCACGATAGAGAGGGTGAAGGTTCCACCCTGATCGGGCGTGAAGGGACCGCTGTGTGTCTTGCTGATCGCCGCATCCGGCGCGGGTAACGCGGGTGCCGGCGTCGGCGGCGTGTTCGTCGGCGTCGGGCTCGGCGTGCCCGTTGCTGTGGGGGTCGGTGTCTCCGTCGGGGCGCTCGTCGGTGTGCTCGTTGCGGTCGCCGTGCTCGTCGGGGTGGCAGTCGGCGTGTTGGTAGGAATCGGCGTTGCGGTCGCGGTGCTCGTGGGTGTGTTGCTTGGCGCCTGCGTGGGCGTGTTGGTCAGTGTCGGTGTCGAGGTGTTCGTCGGCGTCACGCTAGGCGTGGTGGTTGCGGTTGGCGCATTGGTTGGTGTGTTGGTTGGTGTTGCAGTCACCGTCGGCGTTGCCGTTGGCGTTTGAGTGGAAGTGAACGTCGCTGTGCTGGTCGGGGTGTTGGTCGCGGTTGGCGTATTGGTCAGTGTCGGCATCGGGGTATTCGTTGGGGTCACGCTCGGCGTGGTGGTCGCGGTTGGGGTATTGGTCGGTGTGTTGGTTGATGTCGCAGTCACCGTCGGTGTCGCCGTCTTGCTCGGGGTGCTGGTTGCGGTCGCGGTATTCGACGGCGTCGCCGTTGGCGCTTGAGTGGAAGTGAACGTCGCTGTGCTGGTCGGGGTGTTGGTCGCGGTTGGCGTATTGGTCAGTGTCGGCA
>JBEKBJ010000165.1:0-8396 GCA_050015455.1 Binatia bacterium | reverse complement strand
CTGCATATCATGCAGCTTTGTGGACACTGCTGTGTACCACGCGCACCGGGGGAGGCTCCCCAGGTTTTCATCTCGCTCCCTTCGCTACCCACGGGACACATGGTAACTCGAAGGGTGCCTGCTATCCTCGTACGGTCCTTAACTGACTGGCATTGGGGTCAAGGGGGATCTGGAAATGTGGCATTCCACAGTTCCCCAAAGTACTTGTCTGCGAAGGCGGTGAAGTCTAGACCATTCGTAGGTGTCGAGGAGAACTCTCCGAACACGCATCCCCGGTCCGTTGCGTAGCAATCTACTCGGACAAACGTGCCGTATGCGCTCCCCAGCGTTCTCGCGCACGCCAGTATCTCCTCGAGGCACCGCGGCGGATCGATGTACTCAGCTGGAGGATTGTGCGTGCTCATCTGGTCCGCAAACGGGTCCCATGAGGCTGTGTAGAATCTATGCCGTGCCTGACGTCCGGCTCGTTGAACAACCTGAATCGCTCCGACCGTCGCCCCAAAGGCATAGCACTTGTATTCGATCGGTAGCGCGTAGTCCCCGCTTTCAGTCTTGACGAACTCTTCCACGAGGATTGGGAACCGGGAGATCCGTCCCTGATCTCGCCGCACCTGCGCCCGCAGCTCTTCCTTGGAGTACACGCGATCGTGCAGGAGATCACGGTAATGCGCCAACACGTACACGCCTTTTCTCGCCGTCCCCCAAGCTGGGCGGATGACGAAGTGCGTGGGGAGCGAATCGAGCCGCAAGCGTCCGGCACGCCTGCCGTACCAGTAGAGCGCTGGAACACGGTAGCCGTACCGCTGGGCAAACTCCCGCGCATTCCATTTGTTGTTCAAGGCGCGTTGCCAGAGTCCACAACAGCGCCATTTGTGTTCCGGATCGTCTTTGCTGCGCAGGGCGTGAGTCTCCTTGAACCGATGGAAGAGGTGTCGATAGCTTTCCCGGTTGCGCCACTTGTTGGGTTTGGCCCACCACACCCGTTGTCTCATCCGGATGCGTTCAGAGAACAGGCGGGGCTGGGCCCCAGCTCCAGGTTCGCCGAGAGCGCTCGCTGGTGACTCGCTCGGTGTCGCTTCGGTCGGAACGCGGCACGGGGGCGATGGGTTCGAACTATCTAGGGGCGGCGCCATCGGTGTACAGCCACGCGAAATGGCAGGGAGGTTGCCCACCACAGAAGCCAGGCGGCCAGCGTTGTATCGTGGACTCGCGCCGACCAGAGCTTGTTGCCAAGACCGAAGCGGGCCGGCCGGAAGCGCAGGGGCGAGTCGGTGCAACGTGCCCGCACTCGGCGATCGGCGTGGCGTGCGAGCGCGGCGCTGAGGCTCGGCGCCAGGTCGTGCGCGTCGGCGACATCGAGGCAGAGCCCGAGGACGTTCACCAGCGGCCCGAAGGTGCCGTCGCTACGGCTGCTCTCCAGGAGCGCCTCCCAGTCGATCTCGGCGTCGGTCGCGGCTACGATTTGGATGAGGTCGACCACGTTCTTGATCTTCGGCCGCCCGCGCTCGAGGTCGCGGAGCAGCGAGAGCGCTGCGAACAGTACCTCATGCTCGTCGGAGAGCACAGCGTAGGATCGTCCATCGACCGGGTAGGAGCTTCGCTGCCCCCAGACCTTCGGCTCATCGAGGTGCATAGACGGATGCCGGGAGAGGTCCCAGTGCAGGTCGACGTAGGCGTTGCCGGCGGCGAAATCGAAGCCGTGCACGAAGAAGCTGGTGAGCCCCGAGCCGAAGAGCGAGCGCGATCGGCGGCGGTAGCCGGCCGCTGCCAGCAGGCGTAAGGCACGCCCCCGGTCCGCACGCGGGACCAGGAGATCGAGGTCGACGAACTCGCGCCCTCGCACGTCGCCGTAGAAGCGGGCCGCGAGATAGGGCCCCTTGAGCAGCACAAAGGGCTGACCGGAGGACGCGAATCGCTCGGCGAGGCTCGCCAATGCCTCGAGGAGGATCTGCGACCGTGTCTCCTGGCGACGGCGACGGTCCTCGAGCGCCTGGATGCACGGGCTCGACAACGCCGCACGCAGCGGTGAGCCCTCCAGCGCCCGGAGCAGCACCACCGAGAGGCCATGTGCTGAGGCTGTCTCCGCGAGCTCGTCGAGCGAGGCGGAGCGGCTGCGCAAACAGCGCTCGGCATCTGCGAAGTCCCCTTGGGCCAGGCGGACGAGAAGTCGGATGTCCTCTGCCGCTGGGGTGGCCATCGCGGTGGTACCGTACGGTCGCAGCCCGGAAGCGTCAAGCACCCTCAGGTCCCTTGGTCGGTCGACGCTGCGTCGCCCTGCCCCTGCGGCAGCGGGCGGCGCTACAAGAAGTGTTGCATGCCAAGGTGAACGGGAGTCAGGGGACAAGCAGCTCCGGCACCCGGCGCACCGAATCGACGACCCGCCACGCTCCGCTGAAATCCTGGGAGGCCGTGAAAGGGTTCTGGATGATGAGGCAGTCCAACCCGGCCGCGCGCGCCGCGGCCAGCCCGCGTGCCGAGTCCTCGATCACGAGCGCATCGGTGCTCTGCGCGCCGAAGCGAGCGAGGCCCGCCAGATAGGGATCTGGTTGGGGTTTGCACCGGGCGTAGTCCTCGACGGTGAGGACAAACTCGAAGTGATGGAGCAGGTTGCGGCGGGCGTGGATGAGATCGAAGTCGCAACGACGGGCATTCGTGATGATGGCCATACGATAGCGCGGTGCCAGTTCGGCAAGAACCTCAGCAACGCCCTCGATCTCGATGGGTTTCGTCTGCAGGAACTCCTGGTAGAGCGCGTCACGCGCAGCGCGCAGTGCGTTAATGCGGGTCTCCGGCAGCTGACGCTCGCGTGCGAGATCCCAACAGGAGCGGCCGGCGGCCATGAATTCGAGGTACTGCGATTCGGAAAGATCGATTTGGAGTCGCTGTAGGACTGCCCGAGTCGCTTCGAAGTACCAGCGCTCCGTGTCGACGAGGACGCCGTCGTGATCCCAGAGCAGAAACCGTCGAGACATCAGTTTTTTGCTCGCCAGCGTCGTGGGGTCAAGCGGCCGATGCACGGATTTCGTAACTCGGCAGATCGTGCCTCTGATGACCTATTGATTTCGGCCTCGACGTTCGGATACGGTCCACTTCCACACATCGATTCGGACGCGGCGGGAAGGGCGGCATGGAACAGAGGGAATGGGTCGGCGGCAGGCTTGTAGCACCGATGTACATCACCGAGGGTGAACCGTATCGGCCCGACATCATCTTGTGGCTGGAGAGCGGAACCGACGTCATCGTGGGCTCGACGGTCGTCCACCCATCGGAGCCCATTTCCGCTGTGGCGGACTGCCTGACGCAGGCGTTGGACAAGCCGATGATGGGACCGCGCCGGCGTCCCGATCGCATCCGCGTCGCTGATCCGGCGCTCGTCGAAGGGCTGCGTGAGGTCGTCGGCACGGGCGTTCGCATCGACACGGCGCCCACTCCGGAACTGGACGCGATCGTCCGCCTAATGGCTGAGACGCTGCCCGAGGGAAGGGGCGAGGCGGCGAGCTACTTCGAGGGCGGCCGGGTTTCCCCAGACACAGTCGCCGCGTTCTTCCAAGCGGCGGCGCGGCTCTATCGGGTTGCGCCTTGGCAGGTGCTCTGGGACTCGCATTTACTCAGCGTGGATGTTCGCGAGTTCGCGACTAAGGGCGCGTGCGTGTCGGTGATCGGCGCGCTCGGCGAGAGCTTCGGCGTGCTCATCTACGACTCGGTAGAGAGCC
The DNA here is from genome assembly GCA_050015455.1 of Binatia bacterium. Classification (GTDB taxonomy): domain Bacteria; phylum Desulfobacterota; class Binatia; order HRBIN30; family HRBIN30; genus JAGDMS01. The sequence goes on along the minus strand of JBEKBJ010000165.1, from coordinate 4,683 downwards.
ACCGGGCAATGGAGGCCATGGCTGCGGTGCTTGAAGAAACCGGGGATTTGCCGGAGGACCTCGGCACCGGCATTCTGTCTTTGAACTTCGATCGCCGCAGCGACATCCCGAAAGCCATGCGGCGCGAGATTGCACGACACGGCTGGGAGGTGGCGGGGCCGAACGCCTATCCGCGCGTCATGCTCATCGACGCTGACAGACTGTTGCGGCCACTCACTGAACGCGATGTTCGGCGCGTCAGCGTAATCGCCGAAGGCCTGGCCGCCTTCTGCGCTCGGCACCGCAACCAGCTTGCCGCCGGGCTGTCGCAGCCGATCACCGAAGAGTTCGCCGTCCGCTTCGGTGTGGACACGTTCACCATGCGCGTGACCGCGCCACACCCAGACTGTCAGTGGGATGACGGGGAGGACGACGATGACGAGGGCGAGGCAAGGGAATCGGAGGCGACGCAACTCCTGGAAGCCTTTCTCGAAGCACAAGACCAAGCTCAGCACCCCACCGCCACACTAGAGCAAGGGCGGATCGATTGGATTGACGCCGCGGGGTTCATCTGCGACGCCCTGCTGCGCTACAAGCTGGACTACGCCGACGGCCGGTTGGACCGCTTCACCGCTGCCGATATCGAGGACTTCCTGCTCGATCATTTCCCGCGCAAGGTGACCGCGGACGAGCAGATGGTCCGGCGCACGCCGGAGATCCTGCTCGCGTTCTGTGCGTGGTTGCGGGAGAGCGGTCGAGTGACGCCGAGGGCGGCGCAGGCGATGGCGCGCTGCATCAGGGAGAAGCAGACGCTCTTCTACCGCTACGCCGCCGACCGGTCACGGTTCGGACTCGCCAAGGGCTTCGTCGCTTTGGCACAAGAGCGCGGGGTTGACATCGCGGACGAGGCGCAGATGCAGGGCTTTGTGGCCGAGTACAACGACATGTTGCAAAAAGGGCTGGTCGATCCGGTGGGCCCGTTGTTCCCGTCGCGGTTTCCTGCCGAACCGCCGGAGACATCGCTGCGGACGGCGCGGCCAGCGAAGCACCGGTGGGCCCCGCAGCCCGGCGAGCGCGCTCCCGATCCCGCTTCCCCCTGCCCGTGCGGCAGCGGGCGGCGCTACAAGAAGTGCTGCATGCAAAGGTGAGCGGGAGTCAGGTGACGAGCAGCTCCGGCACCCGGCGCACCGAATCGACGACTCGCCACGCTCCGCTGAAATCCTGGGAGGCCGTGAAGGGGTTCTGGATGATGAGGCAGTCCAGCCCGGCCGCGCGCGCCGCGGCCAGCCCGCGTGCCGAGTCCTCGATCACGAGCGCATCGGGGCCCTGCGCGCCAAAGCGAGCGAGGCCCGCCAGATAAGGATCCGGATGGGGTTTGCACCGGGCGTAGTCCTCGACGGTGAGAACGAACTCGAAGTGATCGAGCAAGTTGCGGCGGGCGTGGATGAGATCGAAGTCGCGACGACGGGCGGTCGTGATGATGGCCATACGGTAGTGAGGCGCCAGTTCGGCAAGGACCTCGGCAACGCCCTCGATCTCGATGGGTTTCGTCTGCAGGAACTCCTGGTAGAGCGCGTCACGGGCCGCGCGAAGTGCGCCAATGCGGGTCTCCGGCAGCTTACGCTCGCGTGCGAGATCCCAACAGGAACGGCCGGCGGCCATGAATTCCAGGTACTGCCGTTCGGAAAGGTCGATCTGGAGGCGTCGTAGGACCGTCCGATTCGCTTCGAAGTACCAGCGCTCCGTGTCGACGAGCACCCCGTCGTGATCCCAAAGCAGAAACCGTCGAGACATCAGTCTTTCTTGCCGCCTAACCGTCGTGCGTATGAGCGGCCGGCGCAGCGGCACTCGCGAGTTGCAGCGAAGTTAAAGCCGGACAACTCGAGGTACTTGTTATGCACCACTGCGCAATCGCCGTCGCCAGTAACCCGGCCGCCGGCGTTGATGCGCAACGGCAACGACAAAGAGGCCTTCACCGTCGATTCGGAACAGAAGGCTGAAGGGAAATCCGGCAAGCATGCACTTCCGGATGGGGTCGTCGAGGAAGGCAAACGCGTACGGCGAGCGCAGAATCCGCGCTTCCGCTTCTTGTACGGCTCTCAGGAATCGCCAGCCAAGGCCCTTACTCCGCCGTTCGTAGAACCGGGCTGAATCGAGCACCTCATCATCGGCTTTCGGGTGGTAGACAACCTCCATCACTTCAAGGCCGAAAGTGCGGAGCGAGCCCGAGCGTGCACCTGAGCCGACGTCCGTCCCTTCACACGTCCACTTCGAAGTTCCTCAGAGCGACGCTTGGCCTCCGCAGCCCATGCGGTTTCAACGTCCTCTTCAGCCACATCATCGAGGCTGTCGAGAAGAACGCGGGCCAACCGCGCCCGCTGGGTCGCTGATAGTCGAAGGACCTTCTGCTCAAGATCTGACTTCCGCGCGTCCATGGCAACCTCCGATGTGTTCGTAGCACGGCTCCGCTGATATTGCATGACTACGATTCAGCTTCCGAATGAGATCAGCAACGCCCTCGATCTCGATGGGTTTCGTCTGCAGGAACTCCTGGTAGAGCGCGTCACGCGCAGCGCGCAGCACCTGAATGCGGGTCTCCGGCAACTGGCGCTCGCGTGCGAGACCCCAACGGGACCGGCCGGCGGCCATGAATTCGAGATATTGCGGTTCGGAAAGGTCGATCTGGAGGCGTCGTAGGACCGTCCGATTCGCTTCGAAGTACCAGCGCTCCGTGTCGACGAGCACCCCGTCGTGATCCCAAAGCAGAAACCGTCGAGGCATCAGTTCTTCTTGCCGCCTAGCGTCTCGTCGATGAGCTGCGGGCACCGAAGGCGACCGGCAGCTTCATCGGCTTGTCGGGCGGCGCAGCCACTTGACGAGTTCGTGTAATGCCTTGCAATCGACCTCGTTGTACGACGCCACGATGTTCATGTGGTCGGATTCGAGGGGTTGACTTGTTTGATAGCTCTTCCATCCGGCGACACTGGCGCGAAGGCCGTCGTCAAGATCGCCAGGCCAGTGCGCGAGGCCAAGCGCTCGCACAACCTCCTTGAGGCCGTAACTCCACGCGCCCGGGACGCCAACGGAGTCGGCGAGGAATACGTCCTTTTGGAGATCTAACCATGGTAGGTTCCGGAGCACGTGGCTCGCGTCAAGGCCCTGCCGGTCACAGGCTCGCCGGAGCTGCCATACCTCCGCGCTCGTCCAGTGGAAGAGCACTGTTGACGAGGCGTCGGTGACCCGGCCGTCCGTTCGAGAGCGAAGGAATTCTTGGAAATCCTCCAGAAGCCGACGTTCGGCTGACTGGCTCTCTGCGTCAGCGATGAACGCTCGATACCGCCAATTCGCGTCCTCAATCCACGCGAGGCCGATCATGAAGATCATTTCACAGCCTTGCAGCGCGGGCCATTCTTTGTCGAAGTCGACGTTGAGGTTGTTGAAGGTCTCGAAGTCCACGTAGAATTCGAACGGCTTCGCGATTGGCACGCGCGAAAAACTCTTGGGAGTAACGGTCCCTGTCCGGTTTGCTCGCAGGACAGCCCGGATCCGCGGGCACTTCGCAGCACCGAGCCCCTTGCAGGACTCGAGAGGAAGCTGCTCGGGCTGTGTTTCCAATAGGGCCTTCAGACTCTCGAATCCTCGGTCTGCAAGCCCCCGCCGCTGCGTTGTGCCGATCTCGTACACGAGGCACGGATCGCCACCCGGTACCCGGTTGCGCGCGATCTCGATTTTTGCCGGATGCCAGGGATCGTCTTGGTAGTTCGAGAGGTTCGTCGCGATCTGTGGATCGATGCCTGGCCGGTACCCTGAGCCGTTGAGCTTGATGTCGAGATAACGATCGCGGATTCCCCGAAGGTCATTGTCGAGTGGACCCCCAACGGCTGAGTGGATCGTGACGTCCAGCGGATTGTCGATGCGGTCCCGGCAAACGAGGAAGGCCCGAGGAGCCATTGCACCGGCGAGCTGACCAACCATATAGGAATAGGTACGGACTTGCGCTGCGAAAGTTGCAAGCGAGAGCTTCTTCTCTGACGAGTCGAGCTTTGTCGTGAACTTCATGTCGAAGACCACGTAACAGCCGGTGGACTCCGACGGTAGGTCGATGGACGGGAAGCGTTCCCGGAACCAGCTGCTGTGAACCAAGAGGTCAGGCACGCCGAATACCCGCTCCGGCGCCCACCAAAGGGCCGGGGCTGCGATCACCAGAGTGCCGCGGTCCATCAGATAGAGAGTTTGGCGGAGCTTCTCGGCCCGGCGACCTTCGTAAGCATGCGAGCACACGCGCACCGCCTCGGGAGCCATCTCAGAAATCCACTTGTGCTCAAATTGTCTCCCCTTTTCGAATATGAACTCTGTGAACTCGTAAGGAGAGGAGTCCTTTTGGAACCCGTTCGCCTCGCCGTGGAAGTCGAGCCACACGAGAATGGGGTCCTCAAACACGAAAGCACGTGTCCCAGTGGCCGGCATCCAGTCCTCGGGGACTTGGGAGAAGCCCGAGGTAGCTCGCTGGAAGATGTCTTCTATGTTCATGCTGGCCTCACACCGGCACTATCTTCTGACGTCGCAGCTCGAAGAAGCACTTGGCGCTGCCGGTTCCGGAAATTCTGACCGGAAGAATTCCGGAAATTCTGTCCGGTCTTCGAAAGGAGACCGGAGATGAGAGCAGAGAAGGAGGAGGCGTTTGAAAACGTCGGTGCACGGCCG
>JBEKBJ010000164.1:0-8682 GCA_050015455.1 Binatia bacterium | reverse complement strand
GTTGCCGGCGCAATACTTCCGCGTGCTACGCGGTCGCGCTTCATACGGCGGCGAGCGGCGGCTCATCATCGCGGTCCTCGAAGACGCGATCAACTGCTTTCAGAAGAATCTGTTCGCCAGGGACAATCGCGGCCGGCGGCTGTTTTGCGAAGCCGACAAATGGCTCATGAGTGCGGATCGTGAGCTGCCTTTCGCATTCGAGAATATCTGCGAGTTCCTGTCGCTCGATGCCGAGTACATTCGGAAGGGCTTGCGCCGCTGGGCATATGCGGCGCAATCGAAGGCGGTGCGGGGCTTCGATTCTGAGCACGCTCCGCACCCTGTCGCGGCTGCACCCGTCGCGGCTTCGGCTATGCGCCCGGCCACGGTCCCGGTGGGGGAAAGCGCGCGCGAGTTACCAGCGGCCACAGCGTAGGCCTACGAACCGCACCCCGTCCCTCGAACACCTGGAACAACTGCGCCACCGCACCTTGTGCCGGCTCCCGCATCTCCGCGTGCCGGGCATGGTGGACACGCCCGCGAGCAACGCCCCGGCCGAAACGAACGCCGTGACCACAGGATCGTGTATCCCGTGCACCAAAAAGGCCGCCACGATTTCGATAACTTGCAAGGGCCTGCTACCACGCTGCTACCGCGACCAGACCCGGCGCACGGCCACGGGCAACCCGCCCGTAGTGGGCCACCGCGCAACGGGAACGCCCGAAAGCACGGAACACATTCGCTGGAACAGGCGGTGAAGGGCCTTGCTTGATCGCCAAGCGAACCCGTGGCGTGCTGCCGGCAGTCCAAGACCGGCAAGCGCTGGTGTCCACGCTTCGGGCTTTGCTGAATGACTTGGGACTCAAGCGCCGGGTGAAGACGATGCCGTCCCTGTGTGAGTACCTCGCTGCCAGGGGCAACGGCGGCAACGCCAGCCGGCCGGAGAGCGACGCAGCGACCGCGGGACAGGCCACAGCATCAACCGAGCGGGAATCGCCGCGGGAAGGCGCAGCGTGAGCGCATCGGGAAGCCGGCCCGGCGCACGCCAGCGTGTCCTGCATCGGTGAATGCCTGTAGTCTAGAAGGAAGTTGGGCACTTCGGCATCCGATCATAGGCGGGGGTCCGGGCGGCCGAACGTCTCCCCGAGCGCCCCTTTTCGGCAGCCCTCCCAACCGCGGCTTCCTTGGATGCCCAGGTCCCAGTACGACCAAGGTCGTAGGCGTTCCACTGGCAGAACAATAATTCAGACGTTCTTCCAATTCTCACGGCCGACAAATTGAGCGACTCTATCATGCAAAGGAGGAACTTTGATGAAACCCTGTTGGCCGGCTCGCTGTATACGCGGTTTCAGTCTCATAGACATGGCCACTACACTCTCGGTCGTCGCCATTCTCACGGGAATCGCGTTGCCGCACTTGGACAGTCGTCGCATGAACATCATCACAGCGCAACGACTGGTGATGGCCAACTTGCGGCTCGCCCGGACGAATGCCATCACCAAAAGCGTTCATTTCCAGGTCTCGTTTCCAACCGCCAGCCAGATTCAAGTCGCTCGGATGCAGCAGAACCCCCCGGGTTCTAGTACCTGGCAGGTGGATTCCTCCAACGTGCAGACCATCTCATTGCCGGACGCGACTCAAATTCAGTCAACCGAGGTGGCCACCTCGATTGAGTTCAATTCGCGGGGCATCGCGGTCAATCTCACAGGGGTGCAGCAAATCGATGCGCAGGACACTTTCGGCGCTACGAAGTCGCTGCAGGTGTGGCCGTCGGGGCAAATCAATGAGCTCTAGAGTACGCAACCAAAGAGGACGCAACCAACGGGGTTCGACGCTGGTCGAGTCGCTCTGGTAGAGCTTCAATGTAGCCAACCTTGAATTCACTATTCACACCGGACGGCTAGGACCTCGTGGGGGCAATTTATAATGAACGATACCTCCAGCTCGCGCGCGTTTGTCTTGCTGCGTTACACACTCATTGTCGCCACGGCTTACCTCATCCTCGCCGAAGAAAGCTTCGCGTTCCCGCCAGCCGGCACGATTCTCCTGGTCGTTGCAGCACTGGCGTCGAACGTCGTCATTGCCCAACTCTCACCCTCCACGACCGAACGCGTCTCATTCGGGGTAGGGATCATCATGGTGGATACCTTGTGGGTTACCACCATATTGTTGCAGAGCGGGCATTTCCAAGCCGACTTCTTTTACCTTTACTTCTTCATTCTCTTGCTCGCCGCCATCGGCGAGCATTTGGGATTGATCGCCGTCGGAGCCGCCGCCACCTGTGCAGCCTATATCTATGTCCTTGCCGCCGCCGGGAACAGGTGGTCGCTGTGGAACTCGCCGTCCTTGATCCGCTTGCCGTTTCTATTTACGGTGGCGATCTTCTACGGCCACCTCGTCGGCCGCACGCGCCAAGAACGCTCTCGCGCCGATGCCGCCGCCGATGAACTACGGACGGAAGCGCAGATATCAGCGGCGTTGGTGCGCGTTGGGCGCGAGATGATCTCCTCTCTCGATACGCCGGTGATTCTCGACCGTTTGTGTCAGGTCACGATCGAGGTACTGGAGTGCGATTGCAGTCACACGTTCCTATGGCAACCCCAGGGACAGGTTTACGTGCCACTGTCCGGATGCGATGACACCCCGGAACAATGGGAGACGATACGGGCGCTGAAGATTCCGCGCGCCGCGATTGCCCATTTGCTCTCCGTCCTCGAACAACAGGAAATCGTGGAGCTGGCCGCGCCTGCACCTGCAGAATTGTCTGCCGCACTTGCGATGGTGCACGGCAGTACGGCGTGTCTTTACATGCCACTGCGGCGAGGACATACCATTGTTGGGATCCAAACAGCCGGCTACAGAGGTCAGAACGCTCGTTTTTGCTCACGCGAGAAGCGGATCGCTCAAGGGATCGCCCAGATTGCCTCTATAACACTAGCGAACGCGAAACTCTTCGAAGAACTCGCGTGCGCGAATCGGTTGAAGGCGGATTTTGTGGCGACAATGTCGCACGAGTTGCGGACGCCGCTCGGCATCATCATGGGTTATAATGAATTGTTACTGGATGGCACCATCGGTGAGTTATCAGCCGAGCAATTCCAGATTTTGAAGCGGGTTGAAGCAAGCGCGCGGGAGTTGCTCGATATGATCCAGGCCACGCTCGACCTCAGCCGCCTCGAAGCCAAGAAGGTCGACCTGCAGCTCCAGGATATTCACGCCAGCTCCTTTCTCATGGATCTGGATCTTGAGACCCAGGGACTGCAGGCACACTCGGGCCTGGCTTTCAAGTGGGAGGTTGCCCCTGACCTTACAACGATTCGCACGGACCCCGCGAAGTTGAAGATGGTGCTCCAGAACCTCATCAGTAACGCAGTGAAGTTTACGAATCTGGGACGCGTAACTGTTAGTGTGCACCAACGCGACGGGGGAATTGAATTCTCCGTCACCGATACCGGCATCGGCATCGCCCCGGAGATGCACGAGATTATTTTCGAGCCTTTCCGCCAGGTGGAGCCGTCACAGACGCGCAGCCACAACGGTGCGGGTCTCGGGCTCCACATTGTGCAGCGCCTCTTGGAGTTACTTGGAGGGACCGTCGCGCTCGAGAGCAAGGTCGGGCAAGGAAGCACATTTCGCGTCTGGATACCGTTCGGCGTTGCCGAAGGAGCACCTGCAAACCGATGGCCGGACGACATCGAAAAATCGGAGCACCACTGCTCCGTGCTTGCCAAGTCCAACGGGTCATCGTTGCTCCCTTCTGGGTACCGCGCCACCAAATCACATTTGGCGTGTTAGACATCAGCTGAAGTCCCGGCACAGAGGCCGAGGGTCCGAGCGCTCAGCACCGCTATCGGGATCAAACGGTTCGCCTATTGGCACCACAGCCGTTTCGAGCACACCCGCTACTTCCCGGCATCACAGCGCCAGACACAATGCGGTGCCGTCAGCCATCCCTGCTCGGGTGCCTCCGAGCTGGGCACGGGGTTTCCGGCGGCCTCCGTAAGCTTACTTAGTGTCACGACGTCACACTGGCTCTCAGATCGGCGTTTCGCTGACGCTCTGTGTGATTTTCCTAACAGTCGCGAATGAGGGCATGGGGCCTGTCTTTTGCACACCCTGCGGGCCATGATTCGGGTCCTAGTAGCCGATGACCATGCGATGTTCCGCGAAATGCTGCGGATCGCCCTGCCACGGCACGGCGATATCGAGGTGGTTGGAGAGGCCGATAACGGCCAGGATCTCGTGGAGGCAATTTATCGCTGCAGACCAAACGTCCTGCTCCTGGACTACAAGATGCCCCACGTTAAGGACTTCACCCGATTGGTCAGCGAAGTCCGACGCCGGTACGGTGCAACTGAGGTCGTCGTTCTGTCCGGCTTCGCTAGTTCAGAGATCGCGCTGCGCGCCGCCAAGGGTGGCGCACGGGGTTATGTCCTCAAGTCAACCCGTTTACAGGCGGTAGGAGATGCCATCCGCGCCGCAGCCCGCGGCGGGATCTGGATAGACCCGAATTTGCCGCGTGAAGTGTTCGACATTTTCCAACGACATACCGCTGCAGCGGAACCTCGCAACGGCGGGCTCGCACAGTTGACCCGTCGGGAGCGGGAGGTGCTCGCGTCTGTGGCGGAGGGTATCAGCAATCGCGACATCGCTCGCAAACTGACCATCAGCGAGAAGACGGTCAAGACACACCTAACCCACATATTCACAAAACTGGACGTAAAGAACCGTGTGGTGGCAGCGGTAGTATTCTATGGCAGTAACAGCGAGCATGATGCAGTGAAAGATATACGCAGCCCCGCACCAGTGAACATCGCGGCGTCGGCCCACTGATGCTTCGGACTCGGCAACGATCCGTTTCTGGTCCCACCTGTAGCCACCATCATGCGCGTGGCCCCGCAGCCGGCCAGCTTCGAGGATAGATGCAAACATGGCCCGCCGCAGGAAAAATTATCCCGCTAAGGCAGCGGGGGGCGCGTTTCAAGACAGTGACGAGCAGTTTCGCCTCCTGATTGAAAACGTGCCAGATGTCATTTCGGCCCTCGATTGCAGCGGAACGTTTCGATGCGCTAGTCCGTCCAGCGAACGCGTACTTGGATACAGGCCAGAGAAGCTCGTTGGCAGGAGCGCTTATGACTTCGTGCACCCGCAGGATGCTGGAAGCATGCGCACCGTGCTTACCACCGCGATCCAAGATCCGGGCTCTGGTTTCGCTGTCGAATTTCGCTTTCGAGCTAAAGACGGTTCATGGCGTTTTATTGAAGCCGTTGGCGAGACCCTACTCGACGCGTCGGGAAACGCTCGGGTCTTCACTAGTTTCCGGGACCTCACAGCTCGCAGGACCGCGGAAGCGGCGCAACAGCAGGAAGCCCAGATTTCGGTGGCGCTAGCGCGCGTTGGGCAGGAGCTGATGGCGGCGCTCGATTCTCCGCTGCTGGTCGACCGGCTGTGCCGTGTCAGCGCTGAGGTCCTGGGGTGCGACTACAGCTACATTCTACTGTCGGAGGCAGACGAAGGCACACTCGGACCGGTCTTGAGATCCGGTGGTCCAGCGGAGGGACAGGAGGTCGCCCGGGTGATGAAGGCGCCGCCGGCGATGATGTCTGCTTTGTTTTCGCGCCTGAAGAGTGACGATGTGACCCAGGTCGACACGATTCCCCATCTCCTTCCCGTACCAGAACATGAGCGCCTCGGGGCACCGCACAATCTGTGCATGGCCTTGCGGTACGGCATGAACCTGATCGGCGTCCAGGTCGCTTTGTCGCGCGGTGGCCGCAAACGGTTCACTGAAACCCAGCGCCGGATCGCGCGGGGCATCTCGCAGGTTGCTTCGCGCGCACTCGAGCATGAGCGCATGGTTGAGAAACTTGACCTCTCCAATCGTCTAAAGTCTGAATTCGTAGCCACGATGTCGCATGAGATCCGGACTCCGCTCACCGTTATCACCGGGTACGTGGATCTCATGCTCGAAGGGACGTTTGGGGCACTGAAAGCTGTTCAAGCTGAGGCCCTACAAAGGGTCCAGAAGAGTTCACTGGAGGTGCTCGACCTTATCAATGCCACGCTAGACCTCGGCCGGTTGGAGGCCGGACACGTGCCATTGGAGATGCAGGAAATCAGCATCGCAGCCTTGCTCGATGAGGTGGATGGTGAGACGCGAGAGCTACAGGAGCAGTCTGGCCTCCGCTTCTTGTGGGATGCGCCCCGTCAGATTCCACTGGTGCTTGCCGACGCTGCGAAGCTGAAAGTGGTGCTCAAGAACCTCATCGGTAATGCAGTGAAATTCACGGAAGCGGGAACCGTGACGGTGGAGGTGCACGCTGGCAATGGAGGGGTTGAAGTTTCCATCAGCGACACCGGGATTGGCATCGCACCTGAAGCCCTACCGATCATCTTCGAACCCTTTCGGCAGGCCGACGGTTCACGCATGAAGCGGCAGGGCGGTGTAGGGCTAGGTCTCTATATTGTCCGCCGTCTGCTCGATATGATGGGTGGCAGTGTTACGGTGGATACTGAGGTAGGATGCGGATCAACATTCCGCGTGTCGTTGCCGGCCTCATCGCCGACGGGCAAACCATCGATGCCGGCAACCACACACATCCACTCGCTGGTAAGCAAATCTGGTCTCGACGCGGTGCCGTGGAACACCGAAGGAAAGCGTGGCCTGCGGCGCGGCGGCTGCTGATTTAGCTTGCCGCGAGCACCGCGTTCCGGGAGGAAACGATGGCACGCCAGGTGGTGTGAAAAACGGTATGAATCTGGATGCAGTCAGTTGCAATCGGATGCAGCGCGCCCGTGGTGTGAATTGCGGTGTGAATCCACCACCAAAACCCACCGATTCGAGGAGCTTCGGGTGCCATTAACGCAGCCATCCGACACAATCGAAACAGGCATTCTGCCGGACGGGTGCACGGGCCTAGCCCAGCGGTTGGCCGGCAACGCCAATGCCCGAAAGCACGGTGCATCCACGCTGAAACGCGCCGTGAAAGAGCGGGTAACCGCGCGATCGACCGCTGAACCACGATCGGCAAGGCGCTCGCTGGCTGGCGCTCCGAGCTGCTCGCCGACCTAGGCGGCATCCAGGCGGTGAGCACGCAAGAGCTGGCGCTGGTCGAAGAGGCGGTGAAGACGAAGCTGATCCTCGATTCCGTCGATGCCTGACTGCTCTCGCAACCGACCCTGATCAACAAGCGGGTGAAGTCCGTCCTGCCGGCGGTGCGGGACCGGCAAGCGTTGGTTGCCACCTTGCGTGGGCTCCTGGGTGAGCTGGGCCTGAAGCGCCGCGCCAAGGCGATGCCGTCGCTGGGTGAGTACCTTGCCGGCGAGGGCAATGGCAGCAACGCCAGCCGGCCGGAGAGCGACGCACCGACCGCGAGACAGGTCACGGCATCAACCGAGCGGGAATCGTCGCGGGAAGGCGCAGCGTGAGCGCATCGGGAAGCCAGCGCGGCGCACGCCAGCGTGTCCTGTATCGGTGAATGCCTGTAGTCTAGAACGAAGTTGGGCCCTTTCGGCATCCGATCGTAGGTGGTGGGTCCGGGCGGCCGAACGCCTCCCCGAGCGCCCCCTTTCGGCAGCGCTCTCAACTGCGGCTTCTTTGGATGCCCAGGTCCCAGTACGACCAAGGTCGTACGCGTTCCATTGGCAGAACAATAATTCAGACTTTCTTCCAATTCTCACGGCCGACAAATTGAGCGACTCTATCATGCAAGGGAGGAACTCTGATGAAACTCTCGTGGTACGTCTTCTGCCGCGGCGACACGGGATGTGGAGGCGACCGATGAAGCAAACGCACGCTCAGCCTGCCCTGAAGCCGGTCTGGCAGTACGGAAGTTGCCGAACCCCAGAAACCAAAGACACCAAGGAGGACAAGATGAGAGCAATAGGGAACAAAGGCTTCACCCTGATCGAGCTGTTGGTGGTGGTGGCCATCATCGGCATCCTGGCTGCGATCGCCATCCCGCAGTTTGCTGCGTACCGGCAGCGGGCGTTCGATGCGCAAGCGCAGTCGGATCTGCGCAACGCAGCGATTGCCGAAGAGGCGTACTTTGCGACCTATTCCACTACGGGATACCTAAGCTGCGCTAACGCCGCTTGTACTGGCGCTAGCGGGTTGCCTGGTCTGGCGCTCGCGGCCTCGACGCAAATCGCTATTGTAGGGGATGAAACTACGTTCGCTGTGACGGCGAGTAGCACGAATGGCAGCGGCAAGGTCTTCACGTATTTGAGCAACGCCGGTGGTATTCAGCTGTAAACGTACAACGCCGTTCTTTGATCGCACTACGACACGATGGAGGGCAAGTCATGACGAGAGTCGTTCCTTGGTGGACCGCAATTCTGGTCGCCGCAGCTATCCTAGTACGTTGCGGAACTGGCGGGGGCGACACCTGCGCCCCAGCTTCAGTCAATTTGACAGGCCACTGGGCCGGTAGTTGGAGTAGCTCGAAGGGTCTTGGCGAAGGGACCATCTCATTCCGCTCCCTCGTGCAAAGTGGGCCAGCGGTGAAAGGGCAGGTCAGTTTTGGCAGATCGCCGTGCTTTTCCGGGGGAGCTATTTCAGGAAGCATTTGTGGTGACACGTTCACGGGCGCTCTTTCCGCCGGCGGCATCGACGTGAAGCTTAGCGCGAGGGTAAGCGGGACTCAGATGAGCGGCGGTAGCTACAACATGGTTTCCGCCGGCGCCTGCACCGGCGATACGGGG
>JBEKBJ010000163.1:0-9065 GCA_050015455.1 Binatia bacterium | reverse complement strand
ATCCGTCTCCATGGCGTCATCCTCCGGCCCCCGCTTCCCGGCGGGAGCTGTTCTTGGATTAAGAAACCGGCCGGATGATGACGCCTTTTTCGCTTTTCCACCACACTCCGGACACTACCCTCGCGCTTACGGGCTTGGTGTCCCAATCGTGTCCTCTTAGTAGCAGATTTACTCGTCGAAGTGGATGCTGGATTGGAACCGAGAGCAGGGGTCTCCACCATCCGTTGACGACCAACGTGAGATCCGCTTCGTCGCGGTGTATGCTCAGAACCGATCGTTCTTCGGTCAGCAACATGAAGAAGAACACGCTGCAGCCGACCAGCAGAGAAACGCTCGCAACAGCGATTGCCGATCAAGAAGCGCTCCTGGGTGCGCTCGATCGTCAGCGCGAACAGATGCAAGCACGGATCGAGGACCTCCGGAGGCAGCTCGCCGAGGTCGATTCCAGTTCCGAAGCGGTGCGTGAAGCGATTCCTCTCGCGACGCAATCGTCCGCCATGACGCCCGCGGCGAAGATCGGGCTGTTCCGTTCGCTCTTTCGCGGGCGGGACGATGTCTATCCGAAGCGCTGGGAGAATCGTCGGACTGGGAAGAAAGGTTACGCTCCCGCGTGTGCACATGAGTGGGTACGTGGCGTGTGCGAGAAGCCGCGCGTCAAGTGCGGCGAGTGTCCCAATCAAGCGTTCCTCTCCGTTACGGACCCAATCGTTCTCGATCACCTGCAGGGTCGGCACGTGATTGGGGCTTACCCGCTGTTGGAAGACGAGACGTGTTGGTTTCTCGCGGTGGACTTCGACAAGCGGTCCTGGGCTGAGGATGTGACCGCGTTCGCCGATACCTGTAGGACCTCGGGCATTTCCGTTGCGGTGGAACGAGGTGCGAATCTTCGACTACGTCGATCGTGAAGTGCCCGTACTGATGCGGATGTTCGACAAGCGGCTTCGTGGTTACCGAGCGATGGGATATGAATCGGGCGACCTACCGCGTGGATACGAGCAGCCAATCACCGATCTCGAGCCCGCGATCGAATGGGACAGAGATGCGCTGCCGAATTCCGACGATCCAGCCTGAAGGCTCCCATGGGAAAGAGGGATACAGATCGAGCAAGTGCGAAGGGCAGCCGGCTACGACGAAGATAACGACGCGTTGGCCGAGCGAGGTGGGGCGATGACGCGGACGTCACGCATCGGAAAGTGCTTCACGTTGTCGGTCAAGATGATCGCCCCATGAGCCCGCGCGGTTCCGGCGATCAACGCATCGGGCATATGGATCGTGTGCCCGCGCACTTGCCATTCCCTCTGGTACCGCCCTGCTCTGATTGCTGCTTCGCGGGTCGTCTCGATGAATTTCAACCGCTCAAGCAGCAGTGCGGTCGTCCGCCGCTCCCTGGGTCGAACGCCGCGTTCGACTTCAGCGATGTTCACGCAGGTGGTGCCCAGATGGTGGCCCTCACTGAGCAGGCGAAGCAAGAGACCCGTTACGTCCGACTCGCCGCGCAGATGTGCAACGAGAACCGTGGTATCGAGAAGGTAGAGGCTCAGGTGGTACTCTCTGAACGGCGGATCCGTTCCACCCACCCCGCCGTGCCTTCACGGGTTCTCCAGTGCCGGTACCCGGCACCCCGCGCGATGCCGCTCGTTGCGCGCAAAGCCTTCTCGAGTTCGATGCGATCCAACTTCTCGCGCGCGGCCTCTTGGAGAAAACGGCCCCGTCCGCGTTCGCCAGCTACCCGGTCGATTTCTTCAAGGATCTCACCTGCAATCACGACATGCGTGCGCGCCATCTTCCGCCCTTCTATGTCCCACTCATAGGCCCACTCCTACCATTGCCGCGTTGCGGCCGCAATCGACGAATCCTCTTGCCTAAGAAAATCGCCCGATCTTCACTCACTGCTGGTGTCCAAAAAGTGTCCACATCACGTCCAAATCGAGCCAACGCCGTACGAGCCGATACGAAAAGAAACCAGCGAGAAATTCCTTGTGGGACAAGGCCTTCCGCGAAAAACCCTTGCCGGTCTTGATGTTGCGGAACCCGCCTCAATCCGTTTTCAAGACCGGTGGTTTCAACCGCTCACCCACCCCTCCGCGTTTACGACAAGCCGCCGTGTCTGCTGCGAAGTATAGCGCCGCCGGGGTTCTTGCAAACACCGCTCTGATCACGATGCGTCGCCTGCCGCCGGCGTCTTGCCATACGGCATCTGCTTGCTATCCTTTCGTTCAAACGAGTCACCGCCGGAACTATACATGACATGCCTCGCGGCGAGATCCAAGGTCTCAACCCTGAAGGCCGGTCTGGCGCGCGGGTGTACGTGGCCGATGAAGGAAGCGTTTGCGCGTGAGCTGGTGTTGGGGGGTCGGTGCGCCAGTGAGGCGCTACGCCGGCCGATGAGGATGACCGGCCAACCGACGCACTAGCGCACCAAGACTGATTTGACTCGACCCAGGCCTTGCCTTAGGATTCTCATGATTGGCGGCGGCGCCATGCAACGTGCTCGTGCCCGCGCCTGCGCGAGTGTGTTCGCAGGACTCCTGATGCTCTCGGCGACGGCATGCACTCGCCCGGGCGCCAACGACAGACGGGCGGATTTTTTTCCGCTGCACCAGGATGATACGTGGATCTACGCCGTCGATCGCCCACTGCGCAACGCGCATACACGCATGACCGTCCGCGTGCTTGGCGAGCGCTATGTCGAGTCGTTGCGTCGTCGTTGCTCCCTGGTCGACGAAAGCTACGCCGCCAATGACAACGAAATCGAGGCGCCCAGCGGCAAGCCGGAGATTCACCCGATCGCCTACTACCGCGAGAACGGCTTTTTGTACCGCGCTCTTTCGCTCGAGTATCGCGGCAGGGAGGTGCACGATGTCGGCCTGGGCTCGGGGGAAGAACGCTTTCTTCCGGACGTGCTCGACCGCGACCTGTCGTGGGACAGCACCACCACCGCCTATGACCTCGGCGGCGGCAACAGCTACGGCGTGCGCCAGACGCATCGCGCCGTATCCGAGCCGAGCGTGATCCAGGTCCCCGCCGGCCGCTTCACCGGTTGCATCCGCGTCGATACCGTCGCCGTGCACGGCGGCAAACACGACGGCGAGTACGACACCCACCCCATCGTGCTGTACTATGCCGACTGGTACGCCCCAAACGTCGGTCTGATCCGCACGATTGAGTCGGACCGTCCCGACGTGAGCGTGCCCGCGAACGGTCCCCCGCTGTCGCAGATCGAGCTGCTCGCTTACGATGTCGAGGGCGCCAAAAGCATTCGATAGTCGATGGCCCGAGCACGAAGAAGTCACGATGGCAGCCGTTGAGTGGGCCGACTGGAGATTTCGCCAGCTATCGACTATTGATTATCGACTATCGACTAGCCCTCACCTATGATCTCGATCGAGCGCCTCAGCAAGAATTTCGGTTCCACGCACGCGGTGCGCGACGTGTCGTTCACCGTGTCGAAGGGTGAAATCATCGGCCTGCTCGGGCCGAACGCCTCGGGCAAGACCACCATCATGCGCGTGCTGACCGGCTTCTTCCCACCCACTTCCGGCCATGCCCGGGTGGCCGGGCTCGACGTCGCCGATCAGTCTCTGGCGCTGCGGCAAAAGATCGGCTACCTGCCGGAGAGCGTTGTCCTTTATCCGGACATGCGCGTGCGCCGGTTCCTGCAGTTCTGCGCCGAGGTCCGTGGCATCAACGGCGGACGTAAGCGCCAGCGTGTCGATGCCATGATCCGGGATTGCGGCTTGGAGGAGGTGACCGACCGCCTCATCGGCACACTCTCGAAGGGGTACCGCCAGCGGGTCGGGCTGGCGCAGGCGCTGCTGCACCAGCCGGAGGTACTCATTCTCGACGAACCGACGGTCGGCCTGGATCCACGCCAGATCATCGAGATCCGCAGTCTCATCCGCGCCCTGCGGGGCTCGACCACCGTGCTGCTCAGCACCCACATCCTGCCGGAGGTGAGCATGACGTGCGAGCGCGTGGTCATCATCGACCGCGGCCGCATCGTTGCCGAGGATACCGCCGAGGGCCTCACGCGCCGGCTCCAGGGCGAAGACCGCACCCTGATACAGGTCGAAGGCCCGGCCGACGATGTGTGCTCCGTCCTCAAAACCGTCCCGGGCGTCGACCACATCGAACTGACGAACGGCGCCGGGGCCGCTACATGCGAACTCATCGCACACTCGAGCACCGGCGAGCCCGTCCGCAAAGCCCTCGCCGCCGCCGTCGTCAACCATGGCTGGGGGCTGATCGAGGTGCGCCCGCTGGCTATGAGCCTCGAGGACCTGTTCGTGCGGCTGGTGACGGACGAGGAGGCACAAAACGAGAATGAGAAACCAGGAACAGGAAAGCGGAAATGAATCTGGGAGCGGAATGTCAAGACGGGAATGTCACCGGAATGACCGACCGGCTGGTGGAAAAGAGTCCGCGTGATCGAGGTCTTCGCCTTGGCCGCTTTCCAGTTGTGCATTTGCTATTTTCAGTTTGACATTTCATTGGATCGACAACCACGTGACCTTTCTCGCGCTCTTCCGTAAAGAAGTCGTCTCTTACTTCGTCTCGCCGCTCTTCTACGTGGTGACGGCGGTGTTTCTCTGTCTGTCGGGCTACTACTTCTACACCGATCTGATCTTCTTCGTCACTTTCGGTTTCGGCATGAACATCCTGGAGAACTTCTGGCAGCTGCTGCTGGTCGATCTGCGCCTGGTGATGTTGCTGTCGATACCGTTGCTGACCATGCGCCTGTTCGCCGAGGAGAAGAAGCTCGGCACCATCGAGCTGCTGCTGACCTATCCGGTGCGCGACGGCGAGCTGCTGCTGGCGAAGTTCGCCGCCTGCGCGGTCGTCTGTGCCATCATGCTGGCCGGCACGTTGCTCTACCCCATCTACGTCCACATCTTGCAGCCCTTGCCGTGGGTGCCGCTGATCGCCGGCTACCTCGGCCTGTTCTTTCTCGGCCTCAGCTTCATTGCGTGCGGCGTATTCGTCTCGTCGCTCACCGAGAGCCAAGTGGTGGCGGGCATGGCAACCATCGGCATCCTCCTGCTCTTTTGGATCCTTAGCTGGAACGAAGCCGCCACTAGCCCCGAACTGTTGCGCGTGCTCATCCACCTCTCGATGTTCGATCATTTCCAGAACTTTGCGCGTGGGGTGGTTGACGCCCAAGACGTCGCCTATTTCGTGTTCTTCATCGGCTTCTTCAACTTCTTGACCTTGCGGGTGCTCGAGTCCCGCAAGTGGCGGGGGCGCCGATGAGCAGCGGCCTGCGCCACTCGCTGTTGTTGCTGGTCGCCACCGCCGGCTTGGCCGGCAGCTTGTTGATGGCGCAGATGATTCTGTTGCACCACAATTGGCGCCTTGACCTGACGTCGGAGAAGCGCTTCACGCTGTCGGAGCACGCTCGCAAAGTGCTCGCCGGTCTCGACCGCAACGTGCAGATCATCGCCTTCCTGCGCTCCGATGACGCCCGCAACAGCGAGATCGAGGATCTGCTGCGCCGCGTGCACAATGCCTCGCATCACATCCTATACAACGTCGTCGACGTGAACCGAAACCCCGCCGTCGCGCGTCAATACGGCGTCGACAACTACGGCAGCATGGTGGTCGAAAGCGAGGGCCGGCGCAAAGAATTCGCCAACCCGAGCGAAGACATCCTCATAGGGGCGATCCTGCAGGTCACCCGGCCGGCGCGCAAGGTGATTTACTTCGTCACCGGCCACGGCGAGCAGGACCTGCGGAGCAGCGACCGACACAACGGCTATTCCGGCGTACGTGCCGCGCTGCAGAGCGAATTCTACGAGGTCCTCCCGCTCAGCCTAGTGGGTGAAGGCGGCGTGCCGGCGGACGCCAATGCCGTGGTCATCGCCGGAGCGCACAAGGATCTGCTGCCCACCGAACTGGCGAGGCTTAACGCCTACGCCGAGCGCGGCGGCAGCTTGCTCATCATGCTCGAGCCGCAGGGCGCGCCCAGCTTGCGCGCATTTCTCGACCGCTACGGCGTCAAAGCTGAATACGGGGTCGTAGTCGATCCAGATAACCGGCTGTTTGCCGGCGACTATCTCACCATCACTGTGCCCGGCCTCTCTGAGCGCCACCCGGTGAGCGCGGCGCTGAAAGCCCCGCCGCTTTTCTCGCATGCGTGCGCCGTGGCATACGAAGGCCGGGCTGAAGGGGTGCGGGGAATCGAGTTTCTCGACACCTCACCCAGCAGCTGGCGTACGACCGATCCCGAGGTGCTGCGCACCGGCGTCGCCACTTTTGACCGCAGCCGAGACCAGCAAGGACCCATCCCCGTGGGCGTGAGCCTGCTCGTCGAACCCCCGGGGCAATCTGCGCCGAAGGACAATCCCGTCGCAGCGGCGCGCTTCATCATCCTGGGCGACTCCAACTTCGCCAACAACTTCTTCATCGAGTATCTCGGGGACAAGGATTTGCTGGTGAACTCGATCAACTGGCTGGCGGGCGAGCAGGATCTGGTCGGCGAACGGCCGCAGCTACGCCAACCCGGTATCAATCAATTCTTCGTCAGCGCGCGTCAGGGGCGGATGGCGTTCATCCTCGGGACCATCGCCGAGCCAGCCTTGGTGCTCATCATCGGCGCAACGATTTTCCTGCGCCGCCGGTGGGGAGGGTGAGCGTATGACGTGGCGGCGCGCTGCTTTCTACTGGGCTCTCTTCATCTTCCTCGGCGCTTACTACGTCGCCGTCGAGCGCGAGCCGGCGGGAGAGGCGGCGGCGCATTTGACGCGGGCGCCGTTCCTTAACCTGCCCGAGGAACAGCTTACCGCCCTGCAAGTGCAAAGCGGCGACAGCGTGGTGCTCTGCCGGCGCATCGCGGGACGGTGGAAAGTGGTCGACCCGCCCGACAGCAGCGTGCCCTCAGACCTGGTTGCCGGGCTGATCACCAACCTCACACAGCTGCCCGACGTCGAGGTGGTGGCCGACAAACCCGGCGATCTCGCCCAGTTCGGCCTCGACACACCGGTATCAATACTTGTGCTCACGCCGGCGTCGGGCGATCCCATCACCGTGCGGCTGGGCAACCGCAATCCCGCCGGCACCGCGGTCTATGCGCAGCGCAACACCAGCGACCGCGTGTTTCTCATCGGCCTCAACGTGAGCTACTACCAGGATCTTCTGTTCGAGGGGCTGCAGCGCGCCCCGGAGACGAATGTCAATCCGGGAATGTGAAATGAACAGCCGGCCAACAGGCGTGTGGCGCGACCGGTTTGCCCAGGGTGCTGCCCCATAAGCGCTAACATGACGGTGCTGCCCCGTCAGATTACGCCAAAGGCGTTGTGCAGCACAGCCCAGGGTTGCGAAGCTGCCCAGGGTCCTTGGTCCGACCAGGGTTTCAACCCTGAAAGGGTTGCGTCCTGGAAAGGGTTGCGTCCTGCCGCTTCAGTCGAAGGCAACCCCTTCGAGGTAGAGAAGAAAATGCATCGTCTGCCCAGGGTAGCCGCCGGGCGGCAACCCCGGGCTGCGTTACCCAACACCTTCGGTGTAGGGACGCGTCTAAGATCACAGCGTATCTTAGCGCTCATAGGGCGGACTCCCCCCACCCCGTGGGCAGACTCAGGAGGCACGTGGCGGAGAGCCCACGCAGGTGGGCTTGGTGCTTTTCGTAGCCGCGGTTCCAAACCGCCGGGCGGAGACGGCTGGCTCTCACGCTACGTCAGCGACTTCGCCCTGCCCCACATTTCTGCTTTCCGCTGTACTTTCTTATTGACGAATGATCCCAGAGGGTGGTAGCCAGAGTAATCGCTGCAGGGTGCTGCCGAAGGGAAAGTCTAATGATGCGACGACTCACGGTCGGTGGACAGCTCTTGTCGGTCTTACTCTGCACGTTGATCGCAGGCTGCGGCGGCGGCAACTCCGAGGTGACAGTCGTCTCCAACAATCAACCACCCGCGGGACCCACCATCAGCGGCACGGTGCGGTTGCCGAACGGGCAGCTGGCCCAGATCGATCCTTCGTTGCTGCAGCGGTTTGCCGAACTGGCGGTGCAAGAGGCCGAAGCCCTCACCGGCAACGTGAGCCCCGTCCCCAACGTCCAAGTGACGCTCACGCTCCTTGGCAGCGACGGGAACCCGAAAGCGTGCAATGAATGCGGCAGCGCGCTCACAAATGCGCAAGGGCAATATCAACTGAACCTGCCGGCCGGAAGCGACCAAGACAGTTGTCGCTACATGGTCTCCGTCGGCGACATCGAGCAGGAAACCCTGACGCGGGCATTCGTCTTCAGCACCACCGAGCCGGTCGACATAGACTTCGCCAGTGAAGCGGTGGTGCGGATGATCATGAACCAGGTGAAAATTGCCGGCGCCAACTTGTGCAGCTTCACGGCCGCCACCATCGGGGCTACCGTGAGTGCCATTCACAACATGGTCGGCCAGCTCAGCGGCAGCAACGTCAGCGACATCAATTTCCAGGCTGTCCAGACGGCGACCGCTGCCCCCCCTATCCAAGCCACCCTCGGCATAGCGACCGTCACCCCGACCCCGGCGCCGCAGACCCAAACCCCCACCGCGCCACCATCGGCCACGCCAACCACGCCACCGTTGAGGACGCCGACGCCCACGACGACCCCGGTGACACCCAGCGCAACTCCGGTCAAGCCCACGGCGACGCGCACCGCTACGCCTGTCACACCGAGCGTGACACCAGTCACACCAAGCGTTACACCGGTGACGCCAAGCCGCACGCCTACGACCCCATTGGCCACCACGACCCCAACACCAACACTAACCGCCACCGCACCGGCGTCCGCTACACCGACCAACACGCCGATCCCGACGGCCACGCCGACCGCCACGCCAACATTCACAGCAACGGCCACGCCAACCAATACGCCGACATCGACGCCGACGCTGACCGCGACGCCAACGCTAACGCCGAGCCCGACCCAGACATCGACCGCGGCGGCAACACCGCCGCACATTACCATCGGCGACACCAGCGGGGCGCCGGGTAGTCAGGTGACGGTGGCCATCTCGCTGACCAAGAACGGCCCGAACATCGTCACCGTAGGCAACCCCTTGACCATCGACTTCGATCCGGCCGTGCTCAGC
>JBEKBJ010000162.1:0-9261 GCA_050015455.1 Binatia bacterium | reverse complement strand
GGTGAACGGTCGCTTTTGGTAGAAGACCACCCGACCTAAATATTCTTCCAGCGTGAGCTTTCCCTCCTCGTAGGTGTCGAAGGTCAGGTGATGCCGATCCTCCATCTCGGCCAACTCCAGCTTGAAGTTCGTCGCCGCCCGTTTGCGGGCATGATGATCCCACCCGTTGGTGAGCAGGACACCGCCGATATCCAGAAACACGCAGGTGATTGCAGCCGCTTTCTTCATCGTCTCTTCTTCCGTCGATCGGATCATCGCTGCCAAAGGATTCGTGCGTCTTCCAGCGGGATCGCAACGCCGTCGCAGTCCGGTATCACCCGCGCCGTGTAGTCTGTTGCAGGGCGGGTCGCAGGTACCGCCGCGCTATAGACGTAGCCGCTGGCCGCGCCGGCCAGTTGGCGAACGCGCTTCATCTCCTGCCGCACCGGTGCGCCGCCCATGACGCCGTCGGCGCAAAGCTCTACCCGCACCGCATTGGGGTCCAGATCATTGAGACAGACCTGAACCTCAAATACGTGCTGCGCCGCTTTCGTCTGCACCTTCACTTCACCGAAGCTTAGCGCAGCCCATTTCTGTTCCAGGGTGTGCTGCCAATTAACCACCTGCCTGCCCACTGCGCCTTTGTCGGCAGCGCGCTTACGATAAGCTGCCGCAGCCGGGATGTAGTGTTGCTCAGTGTATTCGCGCACCGTGCGGTTGGCAGAAAAACGCGGTGTCAACCGCGCCATGCTTTCACGCATCCGCGCGACCCAGGAGGTGGGGATGCCCCTATCGTCGCGGCTATAGAACTCGGGGATTACCTCGCGTTCGAGCCGCTCGTAGAGCGCCTCGGCTTCGGCAGCGTCCCAGGCCGGATCGTCGCCATGTTCCTGGCCGTCCCCCAACGCCCACCCCACTTCAGGCGTGTATGCTTCTGCCCACCAGCCGTCCAACTCCGACAGGTTGATGCCTCCATTAACGAGCACCTTCATGCCGCTCGTCCCACTGGCCTCCCACGGTCGCCGTGGTGTGTTGAGCCAGACATCTACCCCCTGCACCAAGTGCTCGGTCAAGAGCATATCGTAGTCACTGAGGAAGATGATATGGGGGCGGGCCTCGGGCTGGCGAATGAAGCGTATCCATTCCCGAATCAAGGCCTGACCCGCCTGGTCCGCTGGATGGGCCTTGCCCGCAATGATGACTTGCACCGGGCGTTCGGGATTGGTCAACAGGCGAAGCAGCCGCTCCGGGTCATGCAGCAGCAGGTTCGGTCTCTTGTAGGTAGCGAAGCGGCGCGCAAAACCCAGCGTCAATGCGTTCGGATCAAACAGATGCTTCGCACTGTCAACCGCCTCGGGGGACGCACCGGAGCCGGCAAGTTGCAGGGAGACGCGCTGGCGAACGTATGCAACGAAAGACTTGCTGGTGGCGGTGCGCAGTTGCCAGAGGTCCGCGTCGGGAACACGGCGAATGTCCTGCTCCAGGGTTTCCATCGTCCCCAACCAGCGGTCCTTTCCACAGGCCTCCATCCAAAGATCATCGGCCGCCTTCGAGTCCCAGCTCGGCATGTGGACTCCGTTGGTCACGTGTCCGACCGGCACTTCGTCCTCCGGCCAGTGCGGAAAGAGCGGCTCGAAGATGTGTCGGCTCACCTTCCCGTGCAAGCGACTCACGCCGTTGACCGCCCCGCTCCCGCGGATTGCCAGATAGGCCATGTTGAAACTCTCCGACGAGTCGTTCGGGTTCTGGCGGCCCAGGGCCAGCAAATCGTGGACTGTAATGCCAAGCTTTTCTTGGGCGTACCGACCGAGGTATTGCTCGATGAGAGCCGGAGCGAAGCGGTCAAAGCCGGCGGCCACCGCAGTGTGGGTGGTGAAGAGGTTCCCCGCTCGAGTGACGGCCAGCGCGACTTCGAAGGGCTGCGCGGTCTCTTGCATGAAACTGCGGGCGCGTTCCAACACGGCAAAGGCCGCATGCCCTTCATTCAGGTGACAGACTTCCGGCTGGATGCCAAGCGCACCAAGCAGTCGCCAGCCGCCGATCCCGAGGATGAGTTCTTGCTTGAGGCGCAGCTCCGGCCCGCCCCCGTACAGCTCGCTGGTAATCCCGCGATGCGCGGGGAAGTTCGCCGCGTCATTGCTGTCCAACAGGTAAAGCTTCACTCTGCCGACCTGCACCTGCCAGGCCCGCAGCCAGACCGAGTAACCAGGTAAGGCGATCTCCAACCGCAACCACTCGCCGTTCGCTTGGCGCAAGGGCGTGATCGGCAATTGCCCGGGATCGTTGTAAGGGAAGAGGGCCTGTTGCGCTCCGTCCTTGTCGATCACCTGGCGAAAATAGCCTTGCTGGTACAGCAGTCCCACGCCGACCACTGGCACGCCCAGATCGCTGGTGGCTTTGAGCTGATCGCCGGCTACATTGCCAAGCCCACCCGAGTAGATGGGCAAAGCTTCGCTCAACATGAATTCCATGCTGAAATACGCGACACAGGTCAGGGGAGCTCGCGAGTAGGCTTGCTGAAACCACGCGGGCGCCTCCACCGCTTGCCGCCTGGTCTGCACCAGGCCATCAACGTTTTTGCGAAAAACGGGATCGGCCAATACGCGCTCGATCTGGTCGCGCGAGACCGTCTGCAGGACCACCCAGGCGTTACGCGTGATTTCCCACAGTTCGGGATCAAGCTGCCGCCACACTTCGTCGGTAGCATGATTCCACGACCAGCGCATATCCAGGGCAAGCTCTGCTAGGGAATCGAATCCTTCGATTTCCGTGGGTAGAAGGTTGTAGATTGGGTGGCTGACACGTGTTCGTTTACTCATAC
Source organism: Binatia bacterium (assembly GCA_050015455.1). Taxonomy (GTDB): domain Bacteria; phylum Desulfobacterota; class Binatia; order HRBIN30; family HRBIN30; genus JAGDMS01. The sequence goes on along the minus strand of JBEKBJ010000162.1, from coordinate 6,461 downwards.
TATTATTTTTCATTTTCCTGTATAGAGCCTTTGACACTGCCGTTTGTCTCGGACGGAATCCCCAGCTACCGCGGGGATGCCTCCCACCCGCCCACTTGTGCTTCTGCTTCCGTCTTCCTGTAGGCCTTGGATCAAAGAGCGCGCACGCGCTGGAAGCGCGAGGTCTCACCACGATCAGATTTTAATACAAGTTCGTATTCCTTGAACGCCACGATCGTGCTTGAAGCAATCGTGTTCCTCAAATGCTCGTCTTCCGCACCAGTGATTCTCAGAGTGATAATTGCGCCGGTGATTTTCCACGTTCCGCGAATCGTACCTGTCACACTTTGATGAAAAGTGTCAGCAATGAACCCCACAGGATGTAGTTGGCAGACGAAAGTACCATCACCATCGATTGACATTGTCTCTTTCAAATCGCCAACCGTGCCTTGCCAGCGCCCGACGATTTTCGTCGAATATTCCGCCTCCGAGACAGGTGGTGAATTGTTTGCACAGGAGGCTAAACAAAATCCCAAGACGGCTACTGCGATTGCCCTTACCCAAGGCGTGCAATTAGTTTTCATGAGATCAACTTCTTTCATCATTTTTCCTTGAGATCTGTTGTGGACGGAGCCGCCGGCGCAATAGCATCGTTCACGATTGTCTGAGCTTCCTCCAGGATGCGGCGCAGATGATCCGCTCCACGGAAGCTCTCCGCATAGATCTTGTAGATGTCTTCCGTCCCTGACGGACGCGCCGCGAACCATCCGCTCTCCGCTGTTACTTTCAACCCGCCGATGGACGCACCGTTGCCCGGCGCGTGGGTGAGGATGGCCCGGATCTTTTCCCCAGCCAGGTCGGTGAGCCGGACCTGCTGCGGCGAGAGTCTCTCCAGCAATTCCTTTTGCTCCGGGGTGGCCGGGGCCTCAACGCGGTCGTAAACAGGCTCACCGAACTCGCGCGTAAGCCCGCGGTAGATCTCGGCAGGATCGTGCCCCATCCGGGCTGTGATCTCCGCCGCGAGCAAAGCCGGGACGATTCCGTCTTTGTCCGTCGTCCAGACGCTGCCATCCCGACGGACAAACGACGCGCCCGCACTCTCTTCCCCGCCGAATCCAAGCGAGCCGTCGAGCAGGCCATCGACGAACCACTTGAATCCGACCGGGGCCTCGTAGAGTTTCCGGCCAAGCTTCGCGGTGACACGATCGATCATCGTGCTGCTGACCACGGTCTTGCCGACCGCTGCATGCTTGTTCCAGCGGCGGCGATTCGGGAACAGGTAGTCGATCGCCGCCGAGAGATAGTGATTCGGCGGCAGCAGCCCGGCGCTCCGGGTCACGATGCCGTGGCGGTCGTGGTCGGTGTCGCAGGCGAATGCGATGTCGTAGCGGTCCTTCAGGCCGATCAGCCGCTGCATCGCGTAGGTAGAGGACGGGTCCATGCGGATGCGGCCGTCCCAGTCCAGGCTCATGAAGGCGAAGGTCGGATCGACCTCCTCGCTGACAACGGTTAAATCGAGCTTGTAACACTCGGCGATCCGCGCCCAGTAGTGCACGCCGGCGCCGCCCAGCGGATCGACGCCCAAGTGAATGCCGGAGCCGCGGATCGCATCTACATCGATGACGTTGCAGAGGTCGCCAACGTATGAGTTCAGGAAATCGTGCTCGCGGGTGGTGCCAGCGTGCCGGGCCTGTTCGAACGGGATGCGCCGTACATCCTTCGTGCCGCCTTCGAGCAGCGCGTTCGCTTTGGCTTCTATCCAGCCGGTGACGCCAGTATCGGCCGGGCCGCCATTAGGCGGGTTGTACTTGAATCCGCCGTCCTCGGGCGGGTTGTGTGAGGGCGTGATCACGATCCCGTCGGCGAGTCCTATCTTGCGCCTGCGGTTGTACGTGAGAATCGCGTGGGAAACGGCAGGGGTTGGGGTATATTCTTCCCCCTGCGCGATCATGACTTCGACGCCGTTGGCAGCCAGGACTTCCAGCGCGCTCCGGAACGCGGGCAGCGACAGCGCGTGCGTATCGAAGCCGATGAACAGTGGCCCGTCGATGCCTTGCTCCCGGCGGTACTGGCAGATGGCCTGGCTAATCGCGAGTACGTGCGCCTCGTTGAACGTGGCGTCGAAGGACGAGCCACGATGCCCGGAGGTGCCGAATGCGACCCGCTGCGCCGGTACCGACGGATCCGGCCGCTGGTCGTAATAGGCTGCGACCAGTTTCGACACGTTCACCAGTCGGTCGGCCGGCGCGGCCTTGCCCGCCAGAGGGCTGATTTCTGTGCTCATGTCTGAGAGCTCTTGAGCTGGGCGCTCTTCTCCGCAATGCAGGCGAGAAGCTCGTCCCAGGACTTGACGAACGCGGCGGCCCCGGCCTGCTGGAGCTTGGCCGCCAGTGCGCTGAGGTCGACGCCCGCCCGCGTAAACTGGTCGAGCACTTCCTCGGCGTCGCCGCCGTCATGCGGCAGCATCGTGCCGATGTCGCCGTGGTCGGCGAGCGCCTGCAGCGTCTTCTCCGGCATCGTGTTCACTGTGTGCGGCGCCGCCAGCGACTTGATGTAGAGGATGTCCGATGCTTTCAGATCCTTGGTGCCGGTGCTCGCCCATAACAGGCGCTGCGAGCGTGCGCCGACATTGAGGAGACGCAGCCAGCGATCGGAAGCGAGCAGGTCGCGGTACGCTTTGTAGGTACGCTTGGCCACGGCAATACCAAGCTGGTTTTCGAGCCCTGCGGGTACCTTCGCCGCTACGGCCGCGTCCCAGCGGCTGACGAACAGCGAGGCGACTGACGTTACATGTGGATTCAATCCTGCACCGACGCGTCGTTCGATAGCGCGGATGTACGCCTCTGCCGCCGCCACGTATTGCTCGCGCGAGAAGAGCAGCGTCACGTTGATCGGTACCCCTGCGAAGATCGCCTCCTCGATGGCCGGGATGCCCTCGCGGGTGCCGGGAATCTTGATGAAGAGGTTGGGCCGGGCAGCCCGCGCGTGGAGCTCTTGCGCCGCGGCGACGGTGCTCTTCGTGTCGTAGGCCAGCTTGGGTGAGACCTCGAGCGACACCCAGCCGTCGACCCGGTTCGTCGCCTCGTGGATCGGACGGAAGAGATCGGCGGCGCGTGTCAGGTCTTCGATCGCGAGCTCGAAGAACAGCGCCTCACCCAACTTGCCTTCCTTCAATTTCTGGCGGATGGCGTGGTCGTAGTCGTGACTGTTCTTGACGGCGTGGTCGAAGATTGTGGGGTTCGAGGTAAGCCCCGTGACCGAGAACTCCTGAATGTAGCGGCCGAGCGTGCCGCTGGTCAGCAAACCGCGGGTGATGTTGTCGAGCCAGAGGCTCTGGCCCATTTCGTGGAGCTTTTGGGTCGCTTTCATCATTTTCCTCCTGGACAGAACGGTGCGGCGTTGGTGTGGTCGGCCTGGCCGGCCGCGATCAGGGCGGGCAGAGGTCCATCATCCGGATGCCTCCTTGGGTCTGGGGTTGTGCCAACAGCCGTCTGAAGCGATGATCGCGTCAGCCTCTTTCGGCCCCCAGCTACGGCGCTTGTAAGGGCGAGCCCGGTGGTGGGTCTTAAGGACTGGGTCGACCACTGCCCAGGCGGCCTCGACCGCATCCTCGCGGGTGAAGAGTGCTCCGTCGCCGGCCATGGCGTCGCCCAAGAGCCTTTCGTAGGGCGCTTCCTCTCCCGGCTGTTCTTCGGCCAGGTAGAGCTCTCGCTGGTCGCCGACGAACTCCTTCCCTGCGCGCTTGACGCGAGCGGCGAGCGCGACGGCCGAGCTTGGGGAGAGTCTGAAGCGTAGATAGTTGCCCAAGGCGGTCGCCGGTGCTGAGTCGGCGAAAAGCCTCTGCGGCGGCGGCTTCAGCTTTACCAGGACCTCGGTCGCCGTTTCGGCTAGGTATTTGCCGGAGCGCAGGTACCACGGCACCCCTTCCCAGCGCCACGAGTCGATGAAAAGCCGCAGGGCGCAGAACGTCTCGACGTCGGAGCTCTTCGTCACGGCCGGCTCCTTCCGGTAGCCGGCGTACTGGCCGCGCACCACGTCCTCGGGCTTGAGAGGGCGCATGGCCTGGAAGACCTTGGCCTTCTCGGTGTGCACGGCTCCATAGCCCCGGTAGGCCGGCGGCTCCATGGCAAGCAGCGCGACAACCTGGAAGAGGTGGTTCTGGATCACGTCGCGCAGACAGCCAGCGGTTTCGTAAAACGCGCCGCGGTTCTCCACGCCGAAATCCTCGGACAGGGTGATCTGGACGCTGGCCACGGTGTTGCGGTTCCAGAACGGCTCGAGGAACGAATTAGCGAAGCGGAAATAGAGGATGTTCATGATCGCCTCCTTCCCGAGGAAGTGATCGATGCGGAAGATCGAGTCTTCCGGGAACACCGAGTGCGCGACGCGGTTGAGCTCCCGTGCCGAGGCCAGGTCGCGTCCGAACGGCTTTTCGACGATGACGCGCGCATGGTCGGCCAGGTCCGCGGCACCGAGCCCTTCGATCACCGTCTCGAAGAGCGAGGGCGGGACGGCGAGGTAGTGCGCCGGGCGCCGAGCGCTACCCAACGCCTTTTTTATCGCCGTGAACGTGCCCCGGTCATTGTAATCCCCACTCACATACCTGAGCCGGGACAGAAGATGGTGGAGGGCACGCTGGTTATCGATCCTGCCCGATCGCTTTATGCTGTCTGTCAAGCGTTTGCGCAGACGCGCCAGACTCCACTTCGGGAAGGCGACGCCGATTACCGGGGCTTTGAGGGCGCCTCGTTTCGCCATCGCATAGAGTGCCGGGAAGATCATCTTGTGGGCGAGATCGCCCGTCACACCGAAGAGCACCAGCGCGTCCGACCGAGACGCGGTCATCAGGCGCCTCCCTTCTTGGCGGCGGCCTTTTCTTCGTGGCCTCCGAATTCGTAACGCAGGGCGGACAGCAGCTTGTCGGCGAAGTCGGCCTCGCCGCGCGAGCCGAAGCGTTCGTACAGCGCGGCACTGAGGACGGGGGCCGGGACCGACTCGTCGATGGCCGCCATGACCGTCCAGCGCCCCTCGCCCGAGTCCGACACCCGGCCGGTGAACTTCGCCAGGTCCGGACTTTTGAGGAGCGCGATCGCAGCCAGGTCCAGGAGCCAGGAGGCGATGACGCTGCCGCGGCGCCAGACCTCGGCGATGTCGGCCAGGTTCAGGTCGTACGGGTAGTGCTCGGGGTGGCGCAGCGGCGTGGTTTCGGCATCGACGGTGCGCCGCTGTTTGCCGGCGTTGGCATGGTGGAGGATGTTCAGTCCCTCCGCGTAGGCGGCCATCATGCCGTACTCGATGCCATTGTGGACCATCTTGACGAAGTGACCCGCCCCGCTCGGACCGCAGTGCAGGTAGCCGTGTTCAGCGGTGCCGCCTGCCTTCTCCCGACCGGGCGTACGTGGTGCCGCCTCGACACTTGGCGCCAGGGCGGCGAACACGGGGGCGAGGCGACGGACGACGGCGTCATCGCCACCGATCATCAGGCAGTAGCCCCGCTCCGACCCCCAGACTCCGCCGCTGGTCCCGACGTCCACATAGTGAATGCCCTTCGGTTTCAGCTCGGCGGCGCGGCGGATGTCATCGTGGTAGTAGGAGTTGCCGCCGTCGATGACCACGTCGTCACGTTCGAGGAGTGGGATGAGGATTTTCAGTGTCGGATCGACCACGGCCGCCGGCACCATCATCCAGGCGGCGCGCGGTTTTTTCAGCTTATGCGCAAAGTCTTCGGGCGACGTCGCCCCAACCGCCCCCTCTTTGACGAGTGCCTGTACGGCTTCCGGCTGGAGGTCGTAAACGACGCACTGGTGACCGGCCCGCAGAAGGCGTCGCACCATGTTGGTACCCATCCGGCCCAGTCCGATCATACCCAATTCCATGTGGTTTTCCTTTCTCTTCGTCTCGCCGCCGCTGCTCCTGGTTGCCGCGGCTTACAACCAAGACGAAGGCGCCTACAACGAGGACCACGGGTACTTCGGCGAACTGGCCAACATCTAGTAGGAGTGTCTCGAGTCAAACGTACATGGTCCCAGTCCGTTGGCCGGAATGAACAGCGTCGCGCTGCCGAGGGTGTAAGAAAAGCTCGCGCCTCCGGGGATCTCTTACTCTCGCCCCAAACGCAACATGCCGCTCAGCGGCCAGCGCGCGATCTCGGCCACTTTCGCAAAGCGCTGCGCCTTCCTGCGAAATGCCGGACCCGTGATGGCACCGACCAGTGGAACGGCCAGTATCACAGCGCCGAGTGCCCCCCAAGGATCGCAGTGGCGAGCTTTAGGAACCTGCGCCGGGTTGCTTCCTCCGTCACGCCAGACATGCCATCGGGTTTAGCCATCGGACATCACCGACAGGCTAGCCTCTCGTGAAGGGAGAGCGAGCGACCCAGCTTCTCGATCTCTGCGCCCACTGCTTCGATCGCCTTCTCAGTTTCGTCGGCCGCCCAGCCCGTCCCTTCAATGAGCTTTCCTGCCACCACCCCCGCGTCTTTG
>JBEKBJ010000161.1:0-9412 GCA_050015455.1 Binatia bacterium | reverse complement strand
CTTTCAAGTGGGTGAAGACCGCGGACGAGATTCTGACGAAGATTGCCCGCTTCTGCGCTGACACCGTGGCTCGCCATGGCTAGTCGCTTATTACGCGCATTTAGGTTACGGCCGACTAGAAAGGAGAGATGTATGCCAAGCATTCATGTGGGAAGGTCCCCCGGCCCGCAAATCAAATTGGGTGCGGCCATTCTGGCTGCGGCGCGCACAGCGGATACGCAGCTTATCAAGGATCGCCTGGCGGTCTTCGGGCAGGCGCAGCAGAGGTACGCCGAGGCACATGCCAAGGTGCAGCAGATCGAGGCCGAGCTGGCGAAGGTTCAGGCGCAGTTCCGCACTGACCAACACGCGGTGGTTGATGCGTTGGCACGCGCCCTGGTGGCGGACGGGCAGCCGCTCCGCAATCCTTTCGCTTCGTTCGGGGCCGCGCGCATGGGCTCGCTCATGCACATGCCGTCGGTGGATGCCGGCAAGGCCCTGCCGGAACTTCTCGCTGCGATCCGACGCAGCAAGGTTGTCGGGAAACTGACGCTGCAAGCGGTGCAGAACGGCGAGAAGGTTACCTCAGGCATGGAGCAGGTGGTGGCGCGCTTGGAAAAGCTGGGCACAGCCGTACGCGACGCCCGCTCCAGCCGTGACGCCGTGGCGCCGACATGGGAGGCGGCGCTCGGGGCACTCAGGCGCGGTGCACGGGCCGCGGCCGACGAAGGCGCGCCGACGCTGTACGCCACGCTGTTCAACCGCCCGGCGCGCAGCAACGCGAAGAATCACAAGGCGGCGCCCGCTCCGGCGCCGACACCACCGCCGGCGGCCACCCCTAGCCGCCAACCCGAACCCGCGGCGTCCTAAACCCTCCTTCTTCAAACAGCGGCACGGTTCGGCCGACGCCGGACCGTGCCGCGCCGCGCGGCTCCCTTGCACCGATGTGCAGCTCCGCGATCATGTTATTGGCCGCGAACCCGATCCGCTCCCGATCAGCGCTGTTGTGCAGCTGAATGATCAAGAAGCTCACGCCGCGACGGATGATCGCCCCTCACTCTATCACGGTCTCCATGACCTTGCCGCTGCCGCTGTCGACCAGCTCGACGCGAGTCGCCGCGGAGACCTTGTGCGCGTCCTTTTGTTCCTTGATCTGCGACTTGAGGCGGTCGGTGAACGTGTTCACCATCTCCGGCGGCATCTGCTCCATCGGAAAGTCACGCAGGTACACCTTCGCACTCTCCGCTGCGGACCACTCGATGCGTTCGACTTTCGGGCCAATGATCGGATGCTGGCGAAAGATCGCCTCCATCCCGCCTTGAAACGTATCCGGCGCCACCGCCGGTGCGGCGACGGGTTTCTCCGCCTCGGCTGCTGCCGGCGCGCCGGCAGCAGCGTCTGGCGCTGCCGGTGGTGGCGGCAGCCCCTTCACGCGCGCCATCACTTGGTCCACCTGGTTGCGGGTTTGATCGTCTTTCGCCATCGTGCGCGCTTTTTCCAGCGCCGGCATGACCTTGTCCGTCTCGCCGGCTGTCTGGTACGCGATGGCGAGATTGAACTGCGCTTGAAAGAAGGACGGGTTCTGTTCGAGAATTGCCTGGTATTGCCGGATCGCCTGCTCCGTTTTCCCGGCAGACAGGTACATCGTGCCGAGATCGGTCTGGACGTCAGGGTCGTCCGGCTTGAGTTTCAGGTATTTCTCGTAGAAGCCGATAGCATCGTCGTCGCGGTCCTGGTCGAAGGCGATGTTTCCGAGGCCGCGGAGGACGTCCGGATTGTCAGGTTCGCGTTCCAAGAGATGACGATATGAGGTCTCCGCCTGCGGCAGATAACTCGGGTCGATCTGCCCGACGCGGTACTGCACTTCCGCCAAGTGCTTCCAGATGTCGAGGTCGTCCGGTGCGGCAGCGGCCTTCTCCGCCATCTCCCGGATCGCCTCCTTCACCTTCTCAGGGACAGCGATCGGCGGATGTCCCTCTGGCAGTTTGCCGCTCATCTCGCCGGCGGTTTGCGGACCGCCGCGTCCGGGCACTGATGGAGGGGCCTTGGGATTCAGAACGCCAACTGCGATTACGCCGCCCACCACCACGACCATGGCGAGCACGACGAGGATCGGCGCGTAGCGCTGCAACGACGACGATGACAGTCTGCGCGCTGTCCGCGAGCCCCCTTGCCGTTCGCCACATTCGACGCAGAAATTCGACTCCGGCAGCAGCTTGGCGCCGCAGCTCACACAGAATCGGTTCACCATCGACACCTCGCGCCCGCCGTCACGGCTTCACCGCGGTGATCAGCGACGAAGTCAGCGGAGGTTCCAACTGGCGGCAGGCAATGTCGGCGAAGCCGGCTTGTTGCAGCCATTCTCGCACCTCGTCAAAGCCGTAATCCCTGCCGCGCGTACACAACAGCATCTGCATCGAAAAGATAGCCCCCACCGCCGGACTTGTGAGATCTGCATCTAGAATGTGATCCTTGATAACGATTCGGCCCTCGCGTTGCAACGCCGCGTAGATCCCGTGCATCAGGCGTTGGTTGGCAGCTTCGTCCTCGCCGTGGATGATGTTGGATAGGAATGCCAGATCGAAACCTGCCGGCAGCGGATCGCAGCTGAAATCACCAGCAACCAGCTCGATCCGATCGCGACACGGCGCCGCGTCGACGAACCGTCGGGTCACCGCCAGCGTCCCGGGCAGATCGAAGATGGTGGCCCGCAAGTGTGGGTGCTTGAGGCAGAAGCGGATGGGATACGTACCCGGCCCCGAGCCAATGTCCAGCAGCCGCCCGACCCGCTCCAATTCGAGGAAATCGACGATGATGTCGGCATCGCCCCGCGCCATCACTAGGCTGTGCATGGCGCTTATGAAGCGCTCGGTGTCCTGCGGGTCGTCCTGGAACATGTCCGGCCGCCGCGCCGGCTGGCCGGTACGCACAGCCTGCGGCAGGCGAGCCCAGCTGTCCCACAACGCGGCGTCGAAGAGGATCATTCCCGTCAATGAGTACGGCGCATCTGATCGCAGATAGGTATCGGCGGCGGCCGTCAAGCGAAACACCCCCTGTTGCTTCAGCAGCAAGCCCATCGCGACCAGGGCGTTCATGAGCATGCCGGTGGCGCGGGGGTTGGTTCGGAGCCGTGCCGCAACCGTCTCAGCGGTGGCGCTGTCATTGACGGCGTCGAATATTCCCAGGAGCACTGCCGTCTGAAGGATGCGTGACTCGATGAACGCACCGTTGATGCGCGTGAGGTCCGCAAAGTCCATAGACATCGACGGTAGCAATGTTCGGGTACAGCTGCCAGCGCCGGGAGTGGCGCGCTGCCGGCTGCTGTTTGACATCGAATAGGCTATATATACTGCGCGTCAATCTGCGCGAGTCAGGAGAAGGACTGCGCGAGTCAGGAGAAGGAAAGATGCGGTACGTCTGTGTTGTGGCAAGCAGCTTGGTACTGGGCGCGGCGGTGTTCAGCTCGTGCACCTGTCATAAGCAAGTCAGCCAACCTCCGGCATTTCAGGAGCCGCCCAGCGGCTTTCATGTCGCGGGGCCTAAAGTCACACCGCAGATGCGCGCGCAGGCGCGGACGGTGACGCCGGCGAGGCCGCCCGGCCCGCAGGTCGCGGCTGGCCCGAGTCCGACGCCGCCCGGAGAGGTGCCGGCCGATTGGCCCAAGGACGTGCCGATCTATAAGGACGCGGCCCTGAACCAAGTGCAGAACCTAGCGAACAACGCGCACAACGTCATCTTCAGCACCTCAGATAAAGTTCCGGATATCACCAGTTTCTACCAGGACAAGATGACCAGCGCCGGTTGGAGGATCACGGAGCAGTTTCAACGCGAAAATCACGCCTTCTTCAAGTTCGAGAAGGGCAACATGGTCGCGAACCTCACGGTCGCACAGGACGTGCATAATCCCGGCAAACAGATCATCGCGATCATGTACGAAGAGCAACAACCGCTGCCGTTCGACGAGTTTTGACGACCGCTCTCGTGTGAGCGAACCCAGGTAAAGGAGTAGCGTCAGCCGCAGATCTATATTGCTGGCGACAGGTGATTCTCGCCGGCGGATGATGTCCCGCAACATCCCCATGCCCCGCCAGCGCGCGCCAGCAAGCCCTGCAGGAAAACCGACCCAAGCAGGTCGCCGTCATGCTCGGGAATGACGGTCGAGCGTACGAATTCGCTCGCCGTCGCGGCCCGAGTCGTGTATGAGGTGCCGATTCAACAGGAGGCACAGGAATGTCCACGGACCCTGATATCACCCATCACACCCCGCGCCGCCCGATCGTCGAGGTGGCAGCCCAGCTCGGCCTCGGCGCGGATGATCTGCAGCCGTACGGCCGTGACGTCGCCAAGGTGGATCTCGCAGCGCTGGACCGGCCTCGGCGGCGATCTGCCGCGCCGCGGTTGGTTCTGGTCTCCGCCATGACGCCAACGCCCGCCGGCGAAGGCAAGACGACGACCAGCATTGGTTTGGCCGATGCGTTCAGCCGGCTGGGCGAGTCCGTGTGTCTGGCGTTGCGCGAGCCGTCGCTCGGTCCCTGCTTTGGCATGAAAGGCGGCGCCACGGGCGGCGGGCGCAGCCAGGTCACGCCGGCCGAGCGCATCAATCTCCACTTCACCGGCGACTTCCATGCCGTGACCTCGGCGCACAACCTGTTGGCAGCGTTGCTCGACAACCATCTCCATTTCGGTAATCGGCTGCGCATCGATCCGCGGCGCGTGCTGTGGCGGCGGGTGATGGACATGAACGAACGCGCCCTGCGCAACATCGTCATCGGGCTGGGCGGCCCCCTGGAGGGTGTTCCCCGGGAGACCGGTTTCGACATCACTGCCGCTTCGGAGGTGATGGCCATGCTGTGCCTGGCGACCGGCATCGAGGACCTGCGCACCCGCCTCGAGCGCACGCTGGTGGCGTTCACGGATGATCGTCGGGCGGTCACCGCTGGTGAGCTCTCGGCGACGGGCGCCATGCTCGCCCTGTTGTATGATGCGCTGCAGCCGAATCTGGTGCGGACCCTCGAAGGCACGCCGGTGCTGATTCACGGCGGCCCGTTCGGCAACATCGCCCACGGCTGCAACAGCGTCCTGGCGACGCGCATGGCCATGCACCAGGCGGACTGGGCAATCACCGAGGCGGGCTTCGGCTTTGATCTGGGTGGGGAGAAGTTCTTCGATATCAAGTGCGCCGGCGCCGGACTTGACCCCGCGGTGGTGGTGGTGGTCGCCACCATCCGCGCCCTCAAGATGCATGGCGGTGTGGTGTCGGCGGATCTCGGCGTCCCTGATGCCGCTGCGGTGGCTCGTGGCCTGGCCAATCTGGAGAAGCACGTCGAGAACGTCGGCCAGTTCGGCAAGCCGGCGGTGGTGGCGCTGAACCGCTTCGCGGCCGACACCGAGAAAGAGATCGACGTCGTGGCCGCGCGCTGCGCCGCATGGGGCGTGCCGTTTGCGCTCTGCGACCACTACGCCCGTGGCGGAGAGGGAGCGATCCACCTGGCCTCACAGGTGATGGCGCATGCCCAGCAGTGCGGCCAGCCCTTTCGGCCCCTGTACGATTGGAAACGGCCGGTCCCCGAGAAGATCCTCGCCGTGGCGCGCGGAATGTACGGCGCACGCAATGTGATCTTCACTAAGGCCGCGCAGCGCGACCTCGATGACATCCACCGCCTCGGCTACGAGCACTTGCCGGTGTGCATTGCCAAGACGCAAAACTCGCTGTCGGACGATCCGGCTGCGCGCGGCCGGCCGCTGGACTTCGATGTGACCGTGCGCGGCCTGCAGATCAACGCTGGTGCCGGCTTCCTGGTCGTGCTGACCGGCGACATCCTGCGCATGCCCGGCCTGCCGCGCAAGTCGCTGGCGGAGTCGATCGACGTTCGCGGGGGCCGGATTACCGGGTTGCAGTGATGCCGCCGACCGTCCTGCTGTCCGACGAAGTCACCGAAATACCAGAACCGGCCGCTACTACCAAGGAACCAGTGCCGCTCTAGCCGCCCTGGGCGTTGCCCAGGGCTGATGGATTACCGCCCTTTCAGGGCTGAGCCCCGTGAATCGGTGGCGGTCAGCAGCCCCAACGGGGCGCCCATGCTTGAGCCTGGGGCATCGCCCCTGGCGTGTCGGCCGATCGTGCGGTTTATCGGCCCAACAGATTCGCGCCGCGCGGGTTGGCTTCTCGGGATGATCGGAAAGAATGGCGGCTACTGCCCATGAACCGGCAGTTTCAGCACCGTCATGCCCGCAGTCTGTTAGCGGGCATCCAAGGGACGGGTGGAGAATAGATTCCCGGGTAATGTCCGGGTTCGGACAGCACCGATTCCCGCTTAAGGATTGCGGGAATGACGAATGGGCTATTATAACCAGCGGTCGGTTCATGGGACCTTCAAACCGGCGCCCCCGCCGGGGCGGCTACTCGGCATGAACGGAGAAACACCCTGCGCGTTGAAACACAACCGTTCGGCCCGAGTAGGAGCCCATCTTCTGGGCTCCGTATCGAGGGGGGCTTCCGTGGTTCGTGAACAATCCGGGCCAAGGGGGATGTCCGGACAGGTGGTTCCTCTGGACATCGAGTACGAAATCAGACTATACGACGTTCATGGCTGCTGCACGTCCTATCAACCAGTGGCCGCAAGATGACCGGCCACGCGAAAAGCTGCTCACGCACGGCCCCGGCGTCCTCTCCGACGCGGAGCTGCTGGCCATCCTCCTGCGTACCGGCGCCAAGGGCGCCAGCGCTGTCGATCACGGCCGCACCATCATCGAACAATTCGGCGGCTTTCGGCAGCTGGCTGCCGTGGGCATCGGGGATCTGCGCAAGATCAAGGGGCTTGGCCCGGCCAAGGCGGCGCAAATCCTGGCGGCGCTGGAGATCGCCAAACGCTACGGCGAGCAGGAGTTCAAACCCGGCGAGCCACTGCGCGGCAGCAGCGACGTGTACGCGCATTTTCGCGAGCGACTGGCAAGCGAGAAGCGCGAGCACTTCTACGCCGTCCTGCTCGACAACAAGAACCGCAAGATCAAAGACATCTCGGTCTCCCAGGGCTCACTGACCGCCAGCATCGTGCACCCGCGCGACGTGTTCGCACCAGTGGTGCGCGAAGCTGCCGCCGCAGTGATCTTCGTGCACAACCATCCCAGCGGCGATCCGACCCCGAGCAAGGAGGACATCGAAATCACCCGCCGGCTCCGGGAAGTCGGTGAGATCATGGGGGTCCGCGTCCTCGACCACATCGTCGTCGGCAAGGGCCGCTACGTCAGCTTCGTGGACGATGGCTACTGGTGATGGAGCTTGGGGGCCTAGGGGCTTGGGGCATGAGGGATCATCGTAAACTGGAGGTGTTTCACTTGGCAGACGATTTGGCGATGTTGGTCTACCGGGCAACGCATGGCTTTCCGCGTGAAGAGGTGTTCGGACTCAAGCCCCCAAGTCCCCTAGAAACTCCCGCACCGCCGCGACGAAGCCGCTGGGATTGTCACCCATGACGGAATGGCCGGCGCCGGGGACGACGGCGAGCCGACTGCCTGGAATCGCCGCCCGCAGTTTCTCGGCGCCTTCGCCGGAGAGGATGTCGCTCTCAGCGCCCTTGATGACCAACGTTGGACAGCGGATGGCGCGCACGTCATCCCACAAGTTGAGCAGCGCGCTGGCCTGGAAGCCGCGGCCGGGTGAGCGCAACGCCTTGTCGTATTTCCACGTCCATTTGCCGTTCGGCAGTTGCTTCAAGTTATGCGACAGGCGGCTGCGAAGGTTCTCCAGCGAGCGGCGAGGATTGAACTGATGCGCGCGCTCGACGAATTCCTCGAAGCTGTCCAGCTCTTCCGAGGCTTGAATGAAGCTACGGATGTTCTGCACGCCACGCGCCTGCACCTCGGGGCTGACGTCGACGATCAGCAACGCCCTGACCTTTTCAGGGTGGCGTGCGGTAAAGGTGATCGAGTTGATGCCGCCCATGGACATGCCGGCGAGCAGGAAGCGCGAGAGGCCCAGGACGTCGGTGATCGCCTCGACGTCGGCGGCTTGGGTTTGGCGCGCGTAGTCGCCGTCGGGCGCCCAATCACTGTCGCCGTGCCCCCGCTGGTCGAGGCAGAGCACACGGTACTCGCTCGACAGCTCGGCGGCAACCTCGTCCCAGCTGTGGGCTGTCTGCGTAATCCCGTGGAGACAGAGCAGCGGCGGCTGCGTTGCCGTGCCCCATTCGACGTAGTGAAAACTCAGGCCGCGCGCTTTGACGTATCCGTCCCGTGCCGTCGGCATGCTCCCTCCGCTACGCTCACTGCTTCAAACCCGGCGCTCTTGGGTCGTGTTTTCATCGGCAACAGCGTGCAGCGATCCTGCCTCGCGTGAGGTCGCTGCCTAACATGGAGGCTCGCCATGGACAAGGAGACGGCGTTGCATGCGATCATGCTCTCGGAGCTGCCGCACGTCGGCGACAAGGCGGCGGCCCGCATCCTCTCACTAAACCGGAAGCGCCACCACAGCTTTGCGACCTTCTTCCGTCTGCCGGAAGCCGTGCTGCGTGAAGACTACAAGCTCCATGCCGCAACCATCGTGCGGCTGTGTGGCGAGCGGTCGGAGCACGAGAGCCGTTGCGATTGGTTGCTGGAGCGGCTGGCGGCGGCCGGCGGTGAGGCCTGGCTGCCGGATGCCGCGGCATATCCCGAACGGGTGCGCCGGCGGCTCGATCCGCCACCGGCGGTGCTGTACGGCTTCGGGTCGGCGGCGTCGCTGGGGGCGCCGACGTTGGCCGTGCTCAACTCGCGCAACCTCGGCGAGCATGCCGTCTCCGCCAGCCTGGCGGTGGTGCAGGCCGCGGCGGCGCAAGGCTTCACGCTGGTCAGCGGCGGCATGAAGACCAGCCACCGCATTGCCGCAGTCGCCGGCCGCGCTGCGGCTGCACCGCGAGTGATTGTCCTCGATCGGGGCATCTTCGCCACCTTTGGCGCGCATCTCGATCGTGATCCGTTCGGCTTCGGTCCGGGCCGGATGGCATTGGATGCGGGGCGTACGCTGGTGCTGTCGCCGTTTCGGCTGATGGATCACGCCGTGCCGCGCAACGGGCGCCGCCGTGACGAGATCATCGCCGCGCTGGCGGATGTGATCGTGGCCGTACACGCCCGCCCCGGCGGCGAGATTGAGCGTGTATGCCTGGCGGCACTCGACCGCGGCCAGTCGGTGCTGTCCTGGTACGGCGAGAACGCCGGCCTGGTGGCTGCCGGTGCCACGGCCATTGAAGAGAAAGACCTACGCGGGTTGAGCCGCTACGTACCGCGGTGAGGTCAATTAGCCCTGATCCGAAAATAACGGGGCGACCCAAGAGGGACTTCCCCTTTGGAAAAGGGGGATTGAGGGGGATTTGAGGCGTCCGCAAATCCTCCCTGACCCTCCTTTGCAAAAGGAGGGAACCCCAGCTCGTAGCGCTCATCATTCCTGATCGGAGTCCCC
>JBEKBJ010000160.1:0-10061 GCA_050015455.1 Binatia bacterium | reverse complement strand
CATCCACGAACTGCGCCGCCTCCGCCACACGCCACCCCTGCTCCGGAGCTTCATTATTGCTTCAGAGCTGCCATCTCTTTTTTTGTCCTAGCTTTCTATTACTTTTGCAACTCTCAATACTATCCGCCGTACGTCTATTATCCTCCGCGCGGCTATCCGGTGTACCGCCCCTATCCCGTGCCGTACGGTGCGTACGGTACTGCGGGTGCGGTGTATATCCCACGCACGGGAGCGGTCGGCGTCGGACGGGCGGTGTATGGTCCCTACGGTGGAGCGGCCGTAGCGAAGACGTACAACCCCTACACGGGAACGTACGCACGGGGTGCGACCGCATACGGTCCTTACGGCAGTGCCAGCGCCGGTCAAGCCTACAATCCGTACACGGGAAGCTATGCGAAGGGGGCCACCGTCTCGGGCCCGGTCGGAACCAGAACGGCTGCTAGTGCGTACAACCCCTCTACCGGGACGGCGGCGGCAACCAGGCAAGGATCGAGCCCGTACGGGCAGTGGGGCAGTTCGGTGGTCACCAGCGGCAATCAAGCCATGTACACCCAGCACGCAACGACCGCCCAGGGGACTGTCGGCACGGCCCAGACGACGTCCGGCGGGAAAGCGGTGGCCGCAAGCGGCGCCTCCGGGAGTGGTGGCGCGGTCAAGACGTCGAGCGGCGACATGTACGCGGGCAAAGACGGAAACGTGTACAAGAATACCGGTAACGGTTGGCAGAAGTACGACAACGGAAGCTGGAATACCGTGACCCCGCTGGCCAGCGCACAGCCGAAGGCGCAGAGTTCCTCCAAGACGACCACAGGCGCGACCCAGCCGGCGCAGACCTCCGGCGCGCCGAGCAGTGCACAGGCGAAGGCCCAGGGTTCCTCCAAGACGACCGCAGGCGGGACCCAGCCGCAGCGGCAGCGCTCCGGCGCAGCGAGCAGCCCTCAAGCGAAGGCCCAGGGTTCCTCCAAGACGACCGCCGGCGGAGCGAGCCCGCAAGCAAAATCCGGCCAGCTCGGTGGTTTGCAGCGCGAAGCTGAGGCCAGGCAGCGGGGCGCCGCCGAGAGTCAGCGCTTCCAGGGCGGCGCGAGCCCTAGGGGAGGCGGTGGCGGCTGGGGAGGTGCCGGCGGCCGTGGTGGAGGTGGGGGAGGCGGTGGCCGGCGACGCTGAGCGGTACTGTCGATTGGCATACGATCGGGTGCGAGGAGAGACCACGCGCCACCCGCCTACCAAAGCGTCGGAACATGGGCCGGCTTGCGCAGCGCGTCGTCCGCGGTAATCAGAGTCAGGCCATGTATCCGCGCCGTGGCGACGATCAGCCGGTCGGCTGGATCCTTAGGAAACGACGCGGGCAACTGCTCCGAGGCAATCGCGACCTCCACCGTCAGAGGCAACACCTCCAGCCCCGGCGCGCTGGCCGCGGCGCGCAACCAATCCGACCACGGAGCGACGGGCTCCCTGAGCACGAGCCGGCCGTGCGCCAGGAGCCAGGCGGCTTCCTTGAGAGAGATCGCGGCCAAGCCGATCTTCGTGCGCTCCGCAGCCGAAGCCACCGCCCGTCGAGCCCGTGGACCGAGCCTCGCATCACCCAGGACGCCCCACAACCATGCATGCGTGTCCAGCAAGTACTTCACGAGCGAAACCACTCGTCTGCCGGGATGATCGGGGAGACGATGTCGCCACGGACAGTCGCGGTTCCCTTGAGACAGCCCAGTAGCCGGGCCGACCGGGTGGAGCGACGCCGCGGCGCGAGTACGGCAACTTCACGCGTCCGATTGACAACGACGATCGTTTCGCCATGTTCTGCGCGACGCACGTAATGACTGACGCGGTCGCGAAGCTCACCGATTTGAACTTTGGTCATGGCGAAATGATAGCCAAGTATTTTGGCCAAGTCGACCGCCAAGGAAATTGCTGAGGTGCTCAAGAAGCGATTTCAGGAACAGGATGGATCAATTGAAGAAAGCGACGTCAGACTAATCCAAGCGAGAACACCTGTCGCCGATCTCGTCGACATCACGTTCACCGAGACCCTCGCGAACTCGGTGGACGCGTCGAAGAGGTAGGGGAACGAGCGCAACACTTTGGGCCAGGGTTGGCACGAGTGGGTGACGAACTAGTAGTAGCTCACGATCGATCGCCTGCAGAGCCTCCCGGAGGTTGCAGATGAACAGGTGCGTACGCCTTGCAGGTCAAGTACTGGTTCTCGCGGCTGATCCTGGTCGCGCACAGAATGGGCGGGCTGGTGGCGCGGGCCGCGATCAACTATGCAGTGCAAGATGCGAGCAGGCATTGAACGTGGCCCTGGCCCGCGCCAGCCACGTGAAGCAGTAGTGGAAGAGACCAGAAGGATGGACACCGACCCATGAGTGCGATGGCGATCGCTTGGATCGTATTCGGGTGTGTCTTCGGGGGCGCGCTCGCCGGCATGGTCCTGCGCCGCGTTTTGCCCGCGCATCACCTGAACCAGGATTCGAAGGATGTGGTGAAACTGGGGACGGGCCTGATCGGAACGATGGCCGCCTTGGTCATCGGCCTGCTGATTGCCTCCGCAAAAGGTTCGTTCGATACGCAGGCCAGCGAGCTCCATCAAGTCGCCGCCGATCTCGTCCTCATCGACCGCGACTTGGCCCATTACGGACCGGAGGCGCAGGACGCGCGCGATGCGATCCGGCGCATGACCGCTGCCTCGCTCGATCTGATCTGGCCCGAGAATGGTGTGCACTCTGCGAACTTGGAGGCCGCTAAGGCCGCACCCGCACAGATCGAAAGGGTTCAGGACAAGATCCGCGACCTCGCGCCGCGAAACGACGAGCAGCGCGAGTTGCGCGCCCGGGCGTTGCAGCTCAGCGGGGATGTAGCACAAGCGCGCTGGCTGTTGGTCGGGCAATTGGGCAGTCAGGCTATCCCGGTGCCGTTCCTGGTGGTGCTGGTCGTTTGGCTCGTCGTGATCTTTGTGAGCTTCGGTCTGCTCTCTCCCCCCAACACGACGGTCGTCGTCGTCCTCTTTATCTGTGCCCTGTCTGCGGCTGGAGCAATCTTTCTGATCCTCGAAATGGAACGGCCGTTTGAAGGGCTGATGAAAATCTCCGGTGCTCCGATGCGTGAGGCGTTTTCCCATCTCGGCCAGCAGTAGTTGATGATGCGTCCCGCCCGTTGCCGTTTCGCGCCCGCGGCGATCATCGTCGCGATGGCGTGGAGCCAGGTGATTGGAGCCACGCCGCTTCCGCCGGGTGCTTCGAACGTTCCGGCCTCGCAGGAACCCGTCTATGTCGGCCGCGCGGCGTGCGTGCCGTGTCATCAACGCGAGGTCGAGCGCTTCATTGGTTCGCATCATGACCGCGCCATGCAAGTCGCGGATGCCACCACCGTCCTCGGCGATTTCAAGAACACCCAATTCACCTACACCGATGGCGTTACGTCGACCTTCTTCAAGAAAGACGGCGCTTACTTCGTGCGGACCGACGGCCCGGACGGTCGATTACACGACTACCGCATCGCGTACACCTTCGGCATCTATCCGTTGCAGCAGTACCTCATCGAGTTCCCCAACGGCCGTTTGCAGGCGCTGAACGTGTGCTGGGACACCCGGCGGAAGCAACAGGGCGGTCAGCGCTGGTTTCATCTGTATCCGAACGAGACGGTGGACTTCCGCGACGTGCTGCACTGGACCGGGCCGTACCAGAACTGGAACTACATGTGCTCCGAGTGTCACTCGACCAACGTGCGTAAGAACTACGATGCCGATGCCGACCGATTCGCAACCGTGTGGTCGGAAGTGAACGTCTCGTGCGAAGCCTGCCACGGACCCGGCTCAGGACACGTTGAGTGGGCGCGCGCCCGAGAGGGCGTCTCCCCCCTCATTACCAAGGAGGGGGCGAAAGACGCGACGGACAGGAAGGGACTCACCGTCGACCTCACCGCACGCGGTGGATCGTGGGTGTTCACGGGCAGTGGCGTGATCGCACACCTCAGTGGCCCGCGCGACACGCACACGCAAGTGGTGTGCGCACGGTGCCATGCCCGCCGCGTCGAGATGGGCGAGGACTACGATCAGACGCAGGCGTTGGGCCAGACCCACATGATGGCGTTGCTCGATGAGAGGCTCTATCACGCCGACGGCCAGATTCTCGAGGAGGTGTTCGAGTACGGGTCCTTCATGCAGAGCCGCATGCACGAACGCGGCGTCGTCTGCACCGACTGCCACGATCCGCACAGCGGGCGGCTGAGCGCCGAAGGCAACGACGTGTGCGCGAAATGCCATGAGCCTTCGCACTACGACACGCCGGCCCACCATTACCACAAGGCACGCACCGAAGCGGCGCGTTGCGTCGCCTGCCACATGCTGGCACGCAACTACATGGTGGTCCACACGCGCCACGACCACAGCTTCCGCGTCCCGCGTCCGGATCTCTCCATCGTCCTCGGGACCCCGAACACCTGCACCGACTGCCACAAGGACCATCCGGCGCAGTGGGCCGCCGACGCGGTGGTGAAGTGGTACGGCGCGACGCGCAGCCGCGGGCCGCGCTACGCGGCGGCGCTGGCCGCCGGCCGCCAACACCAGGCGGGAGGGGAGCGGCTGCTCGCCGACGTCATCGCCGATAGCTCGTTCCCAGCCATCGTTCGCGCCACCGCGCTGAGTCTTCTGCAGAACTTTCCGGGTGCGGCAACGGATCTGGTCGAGCGTTCGCTCCAGCAGGAAGAAGACCCGCTGGTGCGCCGGGCTGCGGTGTCGTTGCTGGCCTCCTGGCCACCCCCGCGGGCATGGCATGCGGGCGCGCCGTTGCTGAGCGATCCGATCCGTGTCGTCCGCCTCGCCGCCGTGACGGCGCTCGCCGACGACGTGACCGTTTCGTCGCCCACTCCCGAGCAGCGCCAGGCTTTTGATCGAGCCGTGGCCGAGTATCGTGCGATACAAGCCTTCAACGCCGACCGCGCCGAGGCGTGGCTGAACCTCGGTGCGCTCGACACCCGGCTGGGGAATTTCGCCCCAGCGGAAGCCGCTTACAAGCGGGCGATCCGCATGAACCCGTGGTTCATTCCGCCTTACGTGAATCTCGCCGATTTCTATCGCCGCCAAGGCCGGGATATGGACGGAGAACGTGTCCTGCGCCAGGCGCTTACGATGCAACAGCCCAGCGGCGACGTGGACTACGGCCTCGGGCTACTGCTCGTCCGCCAGAAACGAATGGACGAGGCGGTCACCGAGCTGGCGAGAGCCACGGAGCGCAGTCCGGAAAACCCGCGCTACGCGTACGTCTATGCTGTGGCACTGGACAGCGTGGGGCAGCATGAGAAAGCGCTTGCGGTCCTCGCCGACGCGCAGCGTCGCTTCACCGGTGATCGTGACATCCTCGCCGCGCTCACGCAGTGGTCGGCGCAAAACGGCGACCGCGAAGCGGCCACGCGCTGGGCGCAGAAGCTCCAGGCTCTCGATGGCGCGACAGCTTCGCATGCGGGAGATGCCCGAACATCAGCACCGAGCGGTCCCGCCCCCGAACGCAAGGCGCCGTGATCGTCGCGCGGAATATTTCCGAGGCGATCTGATTGTTCGTCTTCTCAACGCGTCACGCCCAGCGAGCCCGGCAATGAAGACGGGGGTAGTGCGATGAAATCGAAGGTCAGGAAGAGCTCATTCAAACACTGGATCGACGACCAGCTCAATCAGGACGCTGCTCTGCGGCAGCAGGTAGACGAAGCGTTGAACGAGATGCGTCTGGAGCAGGATCTGATCGCGTTGCGTGAAGCGCGCGGACTCTCGCAGAGCGAACTCGCCAAGCGGATAGGGGTCAGTCAGCCGGCAGTCGCGAAGATCGAGTCGGGGCAGGTCAAGAACCTACAGCTGAAGACGTTGATGCGGACTGCCGTGGC
This sequence comes from Binatia bacterium, assembly GCA_050015455.1. Taxonomy (GTDB): domain Bacteria; phylum Desulfobacterota; class Binatia; order HRBIN30; family HRBIN30; genus JAGDMS01. Next base: position 4,193 of record JBEKBJ010000160.1, on the reverse strand, counting down.
GCTGGGTGGCCGGCTGAAGGTTGAGATCCAGAAGCCGGTAGTCGAGACACGCCGGCGTGCGGCGGCGGCCTGACGGAGCAGCAGAGTCGTTTCAAGATTGTCTTCGAGAAGCTCGCGGAAGCGCTCGGGCCACCGTTTTCCCCTTTGACATTATACCAGATAAACGGTTTTTACCTTGAATAAGGTAGGATGGTTACTGTGCGTATTTTGCTCTTTCAAAACACCTCCCGCCGTGAGCATGCTGCGGTTGGCGAGGATGATGGACCTGAGGGCACGCGAGACCCCCACGACGTCCGGGCGGCTGCGTCGCAGCCTGCTGCTGTTCGGCCTCCTCTTGTACGTCGCGCCCCGCTCAGCGGGGGCGCAACCCTGTGCCTATGTGGCCAACCTCATGTCCGACAGCGTATCGGTGATCGATACGGCGACCAATGTGGTGACCGCCACGATTCCGGTGGGACACAACCCCGATGGTATTGTGACGAACCCATACGGTGGGTTGGTGTGTGTCACCAACTACCTCTCCAACGATGTCTCCTTGATCAACCCATATAGCAACACGGTGGTAGCCACGGTTGCGGTTGGTGCCGGTCCGGTCGGCGTGGCGCGCCCGCCGGGCGGAGACTTACCCTGGACCGACCCGGACTACCCGCTCCCGGAAGCCTTCGCGTATGTGGCGAACAAGAATGATCACACTGTCTCGGTCGTCGAAGTGGGAACGGCTCACGTGATTGCGACCATCGGGGTCGACCCGAGCCCGGACGGTGTTGCGGTCGGGTACTCGACGGCCTACGTGACCCATTCGTTGGCAGCCGGAAGCGTCTCGGTCATCGATCTGGGTACCAACACCGTCACAGGGAAGATCCCGGTCGGGGCGCGCCCGGGGCGTATCGCCTTGGCGCAGAGCGGGCACTTGTACGTCACCAATTTTGGTTCCTTCAACGTCTCGGTCATCGATACCAGCACGAACACCGTGACCGGGACGATCGGCTTGAGTTTGAAGCCGAGCGACATCGCCATCACGCCGGACGGCCGCTCAGCCTACGTGACGAATTTCGGTGGTCCAATTGTGTCGATCATTCCCTTGCAGATCTCGCCTCATCAGCCCAGTACCAACACCGTAGTGGCGGCGATCGCGGTGGGGGCTCAACCTGCGGCGATTGTGCACATCAGGAACCGCGGGGGCCACGCTTATACATATGTCGCCAACTCGGGATCGGACAGCGTCTCGGTGATCAATCGAGCAGTGAAGAACCACGTCGTAGCGACGATCCCGGTTGGTCGCATGCCGTTCGCGCTCGCCGTCGGCCCTGGAAACTGCGCGGCGGTTCCGACGGTTACGCCAAGCACCACCCTAAGCGAAACACCGACGGCAAATCCCACGTTTGTCGCGACGCCAACCATCACGCCGCCGATCACGCCGGTGCCGCCGACTCCTACGATCACGTTCACGACCACGCCAATGGCAACTCGCGAAGCCGGCTGCGCGATCGACCGGACAGGACCTAACAGCCTGGCACTATTGTGGTCGGTTCCCCCGGTTGCGTTGTTCTGGTACCGGCGGCGACGGCAGCAATAGCCACCTCCATCCGTGTCGTGCGTACCCGTGCTCAACGGGCACTTCTTCACCATCATGCAACGCGTAGCGCACTTCTCGACCGTGAGATACGGCTCGTCCGCGCGGTAGGAGGCGAGCTCGGTGACTGCGAAAGGGGGGACTTGGACCCCCACGGGTTTTACCCCACAGGATCCTGAAGAAATCCCGCGTATCCGCGCGCACATCTCGTGGTGGTCCCTGCGGGGACGCCAGGTTCACGCGTAGTTATGTTGCGGCGCCACCAAGGCTGAAAGTACTTCCGACTACACTTGGAGCACCCTGCCAAATTCGAGCATTGCGCGAACGGTATGCGCCATATTTCCGACGTGCCCGACCAGGAGTTGATCCTTCCGACCGTAGTACTCAAGACAGGTGCCGCAGGAGAACACCTCGCTGCCCGCCGCATCGAACCGCCTGATCAGGTCCAGCGTCTGCGACCCCTCTGTAGTCGTGAGGAACACGCCAGTGCCCAGACATATGATCCGGGCGGGAATCTGTCCGAGGCCCAAGAGCTGGGCCAGGAAGCTCTGCATAAGCTTCTCGCCAAGATCGGGCTCGGCGTCCCCCAGGACCGATGACTTGATTACCAGAAGAAGGTCACTATTGACCATGAAGAAGTCCCTCCGCAGGGCGATCTCTTGCGTACGTTTTGCCGCAACGCCTTGGCGATGAGCCGCGCGTGCCGTTATTGGCGCTGTCCCGCAACGAGGTGTTGATTAGGCCGACAGCTTCTTCGCGATTTGGGCAACATGCCGGCCCTGAAACTTCGCCGCCGCGAGCTCGTTCTCGCTAGGCATGCGCTCACCCTTGCCTCCGGCGATCGTCGAAGCCCCGTACGGCGACCCGCCGGTGATCTCGTCGATGCGGGTCTGCCCCTGGAACGCATAGGGCAACCCGACGATGACCATGCCGTGATGGAGCAGCGTCGTGTGGAAGCTCAGGATCGTCGACTCCTGGCCACCGTGCTGGGTCGCGGAGCTCGCGAAGACGCTCCCGACCTTGCCGACCAACTTGCCCTGCGCCCAGAGTCCCCCCGTGGCGTCGAGAAACTGGCGCATCTGTCCCGCCATGTTCCCGAATCGGGTGGGGGTCCCAAAGACAATGGCGTCGGCGTCCGCGAGGTCGTCCACGGTGGCTACGGGCACGTTCGCGAAGGCCTTCTGCGCGTACGTCGCGCCCATGGCCTTGATCACGTCGGGCGGCAGGGTCTCGGGAACACGCTCGACCACGACGTCGACTCCCGGCACTTCGCGGGCCCCGTCGGCGATCGCCTGCGCCAGTCGGTAGACATGCCCGTAGGTGGAGTAGAAAAGCACGAGTACCTTCATCGGTGGCTCCTCTCCGCTATAGCCTGTGTGTTCATCACTCGGCCGTCACCGTGAAACCGGTTTGATCTCATCGAGGCTCAAGCCGAGCGCCTTCCCACGCCCTCACCGTAGGCCAGATCAGCCTTGAGGCAGTTGATCTATTGGCATCTGGCGCGGCTGTCAAGCAAGGGCACGCTGCGGGTGGTGCGGACGGCAAAGGGGCCGCTCATCGTAGGCGACGCCGGCGGGGCTTGGCGCGGGTCGCAGCGCGTAATTCAGCGAGGAAGTCCTCGGCCGGCCGGCTCTTACCGGCGAGATACCCGGCGTTGCTCTTGCGGATCTATTCGCGGATGGTAAGGCCCTGCAGCTCCAGGTAGTCTTCAAACTCGTCGATCGGCATGACGCCGGCCACAGGGATGCCGTCCTTCTCGAGGATAACGTACTCCTTGTCGAGGTGGACGCGTTTCACCACCGCACCGAGGTTGATGCGAGCTTTGGTGAGGGGTAGGTGCTGAACCGTAGGGACGGCGGGGTGGGCCACTTGCAGGCTCCTTTGATTAAGTAACGTTGATTAACGTTAGTATGAAGGGGACGGGGCGGACCGTAAAGAGCGGTGGGGTGAGTAGAGCGCTGCGATGGGCAAAGCGGAGAGCCGCATACAACGGGCGGCTTGCTTTTCGACCGTGAGGTATGGGTCGTCGGCGCGGTTGTGGGCGAGATCGGTGAGTGCGAAAGGGAGGACTTGGACCCCCACGGGTTTTACCCCACAGAATCCTGAATCAAAAGTGAGGAAACCTCTCAAACCGTGCCACGTGATTCCACGCACGAACGGCGCGCGGTTTCTCCTGTTCACGTCACCCCATGCGTGCTCACGTCGGTTGAGCGCGGTAGCAGATTGGTAGCGGACTAGCCAGCCCGCTACTTGGCCCCGTGCACCGCATCGGCAGCGGCTGCTGCGACACGACCGGTCGAGCACGACGCAGATCTAACCTGAACCTCTCGCCGGAAGACATCATCAGCGAATCTCAGTGCCGATGGTAGCCGGCCCCTGCGACCAAGCCCGTCGGAGAATCTGAGGATTCCGCCGCCGTGACGCAAGATCTGCTCGGTTCCGCAGGAAGACTCGCCTTTTTACTGGGCGCCGGCAGGCCGGTTGACGCAGATTTTGGGGGGGCGCCCTGATCCGATGCTAGGCCGAAAAGTCGTAGGGGCGGAAAGAAGTTTCAAAAACCCGGCAGGTGGGTCCTGAGGGCCTTGACAATTAGGTTAGGACAAGCTAGTAGGCTTGCCCA
>JBEKBJ010000159.1:0-10152 GCA_050015455.1 Binatia bacterium | reverse complement strand
CACGCGCCGACGCGGCTCGTGCAGGCGGGCGTGCCGACACTGCATGGCGAACACCACGTGGTGAGCATCGAGTGCGCGAACATCCTCACCTACTACGCAGTCCTGCTGCATGAGTTCCTTCAGCATCCGGTCGAGGTGGTGCGCCAGCGCCTGACGGAGTGGGATGTAGCGCAGGTGATCCGCACGAGTCGAATCGCGGTCGTGTCGAAAGATGGAGCCGCCGCGCTCTGATCGCCATTCGAGACGCATTGCCGCACGTATCCACCGCGCAAACAGCGGCCAAACTTCCGGGTCGCTTCACCCTATTCCACCTCTTGCTGGGGTCACGGTTGGACGCCGAACGGGCTCAAAGTTCGGCGCCGGTTCACACGTAACCTCCGCACCGACGATTCCAGCTCGTTTCGACATGCGTGCTCCCCCTCTTAGATTCTACCAAAAGGTTCCGACCCCGATCCAAGAATAGGTCTCGCGATTTCCTGGCAGAGAACGTGAGAGCGGCCCGAGGCCCGAGAGCCTACGAACTTCGCTGCAGATAGGCTGCATTGGTAATATAGCCGTTTTCCCTGAACCACTCGACGGCCCGGCGGATGGAGCTCTCGACCGGAGTGAACTCGAGGCCCAGCTCGTTTCGCGCCTTGCTGTTGTCGAAGTACAGGTACTGTCGCGCGTAGCGGAGCGCTTTGGCACTGATAAGCGGGGGCCGATGCGACCACCTGTTGGACCAGTACTCGAGCAGGTAGCCCAAGCCGATCGCCACACTGACAGGAATCTTGTGCAGCTTGACCTGCACCCCGGTCACCCGCATGACCAGCTCGAGAAACTCCTTGAACTTCAAGTTCTTGTTGGCCATCAGGTAGCTCTCGCCGACCTTGCCCTTCTCCTCGGCAAGGATGTGCCCGCGGGCCACATCTTCGACGTCGACGATGCTGAAGCCGGCGTCGAAGTAAGCGGGCGTCTTGCCGTTCACGAGGTCGAGGAGGATCCGGCCGGTGGGCGTCGGGGCGATGTCGCGAGCCCCGAAGGGGAAGGCTGGGTTGACGATGGTGAGCGGGAGTCCCTCCCGGGCGAAGACCTTCGCGTCCCTATCGGACAGATACTTCGAGAAGATGTAGTCGTTGGCCTTGGTGATCTGATTGAACTCCGTGTTCTCATTGGCTGGCTGCTCACCCGGTTCGACACCCAGGGCGGCGACTGAGCTGGTGTAGACGACCCGTTCGACGCCCGCCTTGTACGCAGCCCACAGGACATTCTGCGAGCCGGTGACGTTGACGTCGTACATCTTGCGGCGGTCGGGAAGCCAGAGGGCATAGATGGCTGCCAGGTGGAAGAGCCGGTTACAGCCCTGCATCGCCTTCTTCATTGAATCGGGATCGAGGACGTCGCCCTCGAATGTCTCGATGTCGAGGCCGTCGAGGTTCTTGGTGTTCTCCCCGCGCAAGACGAGAGCGCGCACTTCACGGTTCTGTTTCAGAAGCTCAAGGACAACATGCGAACCGATGAATCCTGCTGCGCCAGTCACCAGTGTCTTCGCCATGACTCACTCTCCCTCTTCGCCGGCGCCACGATCAGGCGCTGCCATCACCGCTTTCCCGGATGTCCCTTGTTAGCATTTGACCTCGCGCGGCGCGAGGTTCCTGATGTAAGAAACAGGGTGGTGATTGCGAGCGAGAAAGCCAAAGAGCGATACACCGCCCGGCTCCAAAGGGACACTGTATCTCCCCGTTGAGACTGCGGCCTGTTAGGGGAAGCAGCTGTCGCTGTCGGCGTTGCGTTGCTGGCTGGAGCTTGTGAGCCGCGCCGAAACCTGCGTGGGTTTCATGTCGATCGCCATTTGTGGCTCCTTCCTGTGCAGGTCGAAGACGACCGCCGAACCTGACGCGTCTCGCGCTAGGCCACCTCTTGACCGAGTCGCTTGAGTCCAGCTTCCAAATCCGCCAAGCGCTGTTTCTGGTCCTTCTCTTGCTGCCAACGCGTAGTGACATCGCGAATCGTAGCCGCAACGCCCAGGAGTTTGCCGCTCTCATCGCGCAAGACGACGATCGTGAATTCAATCGAGATGCGTGTACCGTCCCTGCGCGCCGCGGCTACGGCAAGCACCTCGCGGCCGTAGCGCGTAACGCCGGTGGCCATCACCTTGCGCCAGCCGTCCCAGTGCCGTTGTCGCAGACGCTCAGGAATGATCACCTCCAAGGTTTGACCGATCGCTTCCCCAGCTCGGTAGCCGAACATGGCCTCCGCCCCGGAGTTCCACAGTCGGATGACGCCTTCGCGATCAGCAAAGATGATCGCGTCCTGACTCTCTGCCACGATGCGTTGGCACAGCTCTTCATTTGCATTGCTTGGCATCGTACGGACTCAACTCAATCCTTCGTCACTCCCGTTGCGATCGCGCGGCACACGGCCCGCCTCTTCGTCAACGCCCTCGGTGCCAACATCTCGCATCTCGGACCGGAGGTAAAGACGGTCTCTTTGCGCTGGAGCAGCATCAAGCCGATATTTCCCAGATAGACGGCACACCAACCTGCCTTGGGACGCTGATAGCCCACTGCCGGGGCCTGGGGCAAGCATTTTCCCCTTGTCGCGCTGGAAGTCGTTCCCCGTCGACGCTCGCTGTTAGCAGCGGGGTGGGAGCCGGAATTGACTAATAACCTGAGTACGTAGCCCCCCGTTTCGAGGTTGAACACCGCTTAGCTGGTGGCCCACGCGCGCAAGGGCCGGCCAGCTAGGGTTTCCCCGGCGCCGCTTCCTGACCCAGGTTCCACGACCTGGTGCCAGCTGGGTTGCGTCTGGGGCCGCCGCGTCTGGCGATCTGCACGCCGGAGGCTTGGACATACCCGCGCGCCGGCTTGCCGCGTTCTGCCAGCGCATGCGGATGGCTCCACCGGTGCGCCACGTCGCGCGCTAGCAGCGATTGCGACGCCGTTGGACCGATGGGCCTTTGCGGCCGGGCACACCGCGCCTTAGCAGATAAAATTACGCCTTTCTGCCTGGCACCCTAAGCCCGTGCTGGCTGCCTTCCGCAACAGAGAACTCACTTCTCAACTGACTCCAACTGCAACCCCACATCCTGAGCAGGGCCTATTCCCCATTGCTTCTCGATGGCGCTTACAAGGCCAACTCCTGGGGCTAACCAATGGTGCCACTCCACATGGGTACCATTCGTAACTCCGCTACAGTCGACCCGCACACATCGGGTAAACGTTCCGGCTGGAACAGTCACGGTTTCATCCACACTACGTATGGAACAATTCACTGTCACTGACATTTGGTTCGACCCTGGGGTTCCTGTATCAACGTGCCCAGTCCATGTTGTACCGGGCTTGATGGGCTCCTTGATCTCATAGTCGTAGGGCGGCGTAGCAACCTTCGGCTCGAAGTCTGCTGGGGATTGCTGTGCGAAATCATAAGTGCCCGTACCGTCCGTTACCAGAAACGTGATGCCAGCGGAGGTCTGCACGGGGGTAGCGGTCTTGCCCTTTAAATTGCGAGATGCAAGGTTCGACACCGTGGTCGTTTGTCCCGCAGGTTTCTGATCCAGCAACACCTGATATTTCCACACCATTCCTTCTTTGAGGGGAATGTAAGTTTCGCTCGGCTCCTCACCCCTGGCAGAGACCCCCACGGCTAGGAATACTGCACACCAAGTCGCGACTCGTATTCGTGAACGCATAGTATCCCCTCTCCCACCCGCAGCGGGTGCGTCTGAATATCGTGCCCCTCGCCCATTCCTGTCAAGCCCAGCCCCCGAGCTGTCCCCTTCCACCCAGAAGACCGACGACCACCGCAGGCCCGGTCGTTGCCGGCCGTGGTTTTCCAACCCCATCGCTCACGAGCTTGACGACTGACTCTCGGCCCGCGCACAATTCCCGACAACACCGCCAGCCGCTTGCCACATCACATAGACTCAATAGTGTATGTGATGTTCTCGAAACCCGCCGCAAAACGGGCCTTTCTTGTATCCGGTCCCCTACCCCCTTGACAGATTCCACATATAATGTATACATAGGTTTTATGTTATGTAACCCGATCTCATATGAACCGACTCATTCGCAGGGAGACCCGGCAGTTCGGGCCGCAAATCATCCGCCAGCTCCGGCCGCTCTTCCCCATCGCAGCGCTCGGTGCGCTGCTCTTACTCAAGGGGGCTCTCGGCTTCTAGCCGGGGGCTCCGTAACCGAACGCCTTATGCGCATTCCTGACCTCTACCTGGTCGACGACAACGGACCAGGCGCATGACGCGCCGCCCACCGCCACGCCGCCGCCGCGGCCGTCCCGCCGGCGGCGGTGGCCAGGCCAAGATCCTGACGCGGGCCGAGATCAGGCGCGTCGACAAGTGCCTCAAGGGCATGCGCCACGAGCACCGCAACCGGACGCTCTTCTACCTGCAGCTCGCCACCGGCGTGCGCGTCGGCGAGCTCGCCGCGCTCAACATCCGCCACGTGCTCAACGGCAAGACGATCCGCCGGGAGTTCAACCTCGGCACGCGTGACACCAAATACTGCAAGCCGCGGACGATTTACCTTGAGCACCCGAAGGCGCGCGAGGCGCTGCTGACGTACCTGCGGGAGCGGCGCAAGGATCTCCCTTTCAAATCCACCGAGCCGCTTTTCGTCAGCCAGAAACCGAACGCCGCGGGGAGCTACCGCATCAGCGCCAACTCGCTCGCGCACCTGTTCCCCGCACTCTACGCCGCCGCCGACGTCGTCGGCGCGTCGTCGCACTCGGGACGGCGGTGGTTCATGACGGAACTCGCCCGGGGCGGCGTGCACCCGCGCATCATTCAGCAGCGCGTCGGCCACACGTCGCTTGCCACCACGCTGCGCTACATCGAGGTCACGCCGAACCAGGAGCGTCGGGCGCTGCGGGTACTGAAGTTCTGAGCCCGGGCCTTAGCGGATAAAATTACGCGTTTCTGCCTGGCGCCCTCGCTTCTCGCCCATTACCTGGTCAACGATAAGAGTGCTATAACCACGCCGGATGTTTCCGGCGTGTATACCGGGCACGTGGCGTAACCCATGAAACCGAAGAAAGCACTGCTTTTGACTGACCCGGCGATGAAACGGGTCACAGACGGCCGCGGCAGCGGTAAGAAGCAGGCGTTGCGCGTTTCGGAGATTCGCTATCGCCGGCTCTTCGAGGCCGCCCAAGACGGCATTATGATCCTCGATGCCGAGACGGGGACAGTCGTTGATGTGAATCCCTTCTTGATCGAGTTGTTGGGTTTCTCGCACGAGGCATTCCTCGGAAAGAAGATCTGGGAACTGGGATTCCTCAAGGATGTCGTCGCCAACCAGGCCAGCTTCACGGAATTGCAGCAGAAGGGATACGCCCGCTACGAAAACAAGCCGTTGGAAGCCGCCGATGGGCGGCGGGTCGAGGTGGAGTTCGTCAGCAACGTCTATTCGGAGAACCACCACAATGTGATCCAGTGCAACATCCGCGACATCAGCGAGCGCAAGCGGGCGGTGGAGGCGTTGCACGCAAGCGAGAAAAAATCCCAGGGCCTCTTCGAGAGTTCCCGTGACGCCATCATGACCCTGGAGCCTCCTTCCTGGAGGTTCACCTCTGGAAACCCGGCCACCATCAAAATGTTCGGGGCGAAGAACGAGGAGGAATTCATTTCTCGCGGGGTATGGGAATTGTCTCCCGATCGGCAGCCGGACGGGCGCGCTTCTGCCGAGAAAGCCAGGGAGATGATAGAGACGGCCGTGCGCGAAGGGTCCCACTTCTTCGAGTGGACGCACCGGCGGATCGGCGGCGAGGAGTTTCCCGCCGACGTGCTCCTGACTCGGATGGAGCAGCGGGGAAAGGTGATGCTCCAAGCCACCGTCCGCGACATCACCGAGCGCAAGCGGGCGGAGGCGAACCAACAGTTGGTCGTGGAGGTCCTGCGCCTCTTGAACCGCGCCAATGACCTGACCGCCTTGGTGAAGGAACTGGTGCAGTTGATCAAGCGTTCGACGGACTTCGAGGCCGTGGGCCTGCGGCTGCGCGCGGGCGAGGACTTTCCCTATTTCGTGGCCAGCGGCTTTCCCGAGTATTTCGTGCGCGCTGAGCGGTATCTGTGCGCCCGTGACCAGGCAGGAGAACTCGTGCGCGACTCAAAGGGGAATCCGGTGCTCGAATGCATGTGCGGCAACATCCTCTACGGACGGACCAACCCGGCGCTGCCGTTCTTCACCGAGGGGGGCAGCTTCTGGACCAACTCCACTACCCACTTGCTGGGCACAACAACTGAGGCGGATCGCCGGGCGCGCACCCGCAACCGCTGCAACGGCGAGGGCTACGAATCGGTGGTGCTGATCCCGCTGCGGTCGGGCGACCAGATCATCGGCTTGTTGCAGTTGAACGACCACCGCCCCGGACGGTTGACGCCGGAGTTCGTCCGCTTCTTGGAGGGCTTGGCGGAGAGCATCGGCGTCGCGCTGAAGCGTGGACAGGCGGAGGTGGAAGCCATGCGCCTTATTGATGAGCTGGAGCGCGCCAGCCGTTTGAAGTCGGACTTCATGTCCACCATGTCGCACGAGCTGCGCACGCCCCTGAATATCATGATGGGTTACCAGGATCTCCTACTGGAGGAGGCCTTTGGCCCGTTGAGCCCCGATCAAGTGGACACCCTGCGACGGACACAGAAAAGCGCTGGGGAGTTGTACGCACTCATCAATGCCACGCTCGACATCGGTCGCCTCGAAGCCGGGAAGGTGCCGTTGGATGTCCAAGAGGTCGATCTGAGCGAGCTCAGCCGGGAGATCGCGGGGGAAACCACGAGCCTGCGCGAGACACCAACGGTATCAGTGGTGTGGGATGTTCCGGCGGAACTGCCACGGCTGCACACCGATCGAGCAAAGCTCAAGGTGGTGGTCAAGAATTTGCTCGTCAATGCAGTGAAATTCACCGAACACGGTCAGGTCACCGTCCGTGCCCGCACCTGCGACGGCGGCGTGGAAATCGCCGTGGCGGACACGGGCATCGGCATCGGCCCGGACGTCCTGCCGATCATCTTTCAACCCTTTCGCCAGGCCGACGGCGGGGCAACACGCCGCCGTGGCGGGGTGGGGTTGGGCCTGTACATCGTGCGCCGCTATCTCGACCTCCTCGGTGGGACGATTCGCGTAGAGAGCGAGCTGGGCTGCGGCTCAACGTTCCGCGTGTGGCTCCCGTCAGGACCTGCGCGCCGGTAGAAATCCAATAAAACTCTGAAACTATGGCATTTCGGTGGAAATCCGTGTGCCACACGGGTATTGCACCTTGACGAGCCCCTTTAGGGAAAGTCACCGGCTGGCCAAGGGAGGATACATGGCAAGAGGGAAACTCAAGGAGTATGACGCTATAATTGTGGGCTCGGGCCCTGGTGGTTCCACCGTGGCCCGGGAACTGGCAAGAGCTGGTAAGAAGATCTTGATCCTGGAACGGGGACGAGACGACCAGAAGCTGGGCACCTACCGGACTGCCCTTCGAGTGCTGGACATGGGGCGCTCCAAGGAGGGCCTCTCCATGCTGCGAGCGAGCACCACGGGTGGCGCCACCGTCTTCTACAGCGCAAGTGCTGCGGATCCTCCACCGTGGCTGGCGTCACGATACGACATTGACCTCTCGCCGCTCCTCGACGAGATCAAGAAGGAGACCAGGGTCAACGTCCTGCCGGAAAGCCTGCTGGGCAAAGCTTCGTTAAAGGTGATGGAGACGGCCAACAAGCTTGGGTACCACTGGGAGCCCATGGCCAAGTTCCTGGATCCGGAGCGGTTCATCCAGGGCCGCTGCTGTGGCGCCAATGAACACCTCGGCTGCACTTGCGGGGCCAAGTGGACGGCCCGGGAGTACCTTGAGGATGCCGTGGCTGCCGGCGCAGACCTCCTTACCGAGACCGAATGTGAGGAGGTGGTCCTGGAAGGTGGTGTTGCCGTTGGGGTCCGGGCGAGAGGACCGACCAGGGTTTTGGGGGAGTACAGGGCCGTGCGTGTGATCCTCTGCGCCGGAGGACTGACAACGCCGCTGTTGCTGATGCGGACAGGCGTCCGGGAGGCAGGCGATGGGTGTTTTATGGACCCCACCGTCGTCGTTTACGGTGCAGCCCCCTTCGAGGGAACCTGGGCCGACCCTCCCGTTTCGGTCGTCACCTGGGAGTTCGACGACAGCGACGGAATCCGCATCGGAACCATCATGGAGCCCCGGCTGATCCTGGGCATGAACCTCTTCCGGCAGTCACCTCGGAACGTGGCTTTGGCCCTCCGGTACCGGAGTGTCGTGGGTATCCTCGTGAAGGTGAAGGACGACCTTTCCGGTCGCGTCTACCCGGACGGCAGCGTCTCGAAGCAGCTCAACGACAATGATCACGCTCGCCTCAACAAGGGAGTTGAAGTGTCCAAAGAGATCCTCCGCGCTCTTGGGTGCGCGTCCAAGAATCTCGTCGCAGGGGAAACCAAGGGAGCCCATCCGAGCGGCACTTGCAGGATCGGTCATGTGCTCTCCAAGGAGCTTGAGAGCCAGATCCCTAACCTTTATGCCTGTGATGCGAGTGTGTTTCCAGAAGCACTGGATCGGCCCACCGTGATCACAATCGTCGCCCTCGGCAAGCGACTGGCACGACATATCCTTGCCCTTGAGAAGGCCGCGTAGCGCCAGCAAGGCCTTGGTCCAATGATCGATCATGAGCCGCCACGAACGGCGCGCACGTACCAATGGCTGGCCTTACCGGACGCGCCGCACCGCCGGTGTCAGTACTGGTGTCAGTTGGTGATCGAGAATGACCGCAATCGATCGAACCTGGCAGAAACATCGTGACGCGATAAGTCCAGCAAACATGCGGGGACGCGTGTCAGTCACGGCTTTCGTCGTCGTCCTGGATCACACTCTTAATCAGCGGGTCCCGAGTTCGAGTCTCGGGCGGCCCATTTTCTCCGTCTCTTCCTCGGACGCCTTCGTGAAGAACGCCCAAATTTCCTGCATGCAGTCGATGTCGGTGGCGGTCGGTCCCAGGATTCTACGCAGCCGGTATTTCGCTTGAGGAATCGTGTGGCCTCCGCCATGAATCGTGTAGACGCTGACCTCCGGCGCGAAGTCCGCCCTCCACGTCATACGTTCTACCCACGTGTTGTCGTTGGAATGCAGTTTTGGATAGAGATGGATCTCCGGGGGACCTTGGTAGCCCGCAACGTGCTTGAAATAATCGGCTGTCTCCATTGTAGAACGCAGACCTCCGCTGCCGGCCAATCCGAACCAACCTCGTCCGCCCGCGTAGGGGTTGACGGGATCGGCCGTTCCATTCACGATCATGACGGCCACCGGCCATTGTGCCTCTCGACAGGCCCAGTTTTCTGGTGTGGGAAGGTTCGACGCAACCGCCGCAATCGCGGTGACTTCATGGGGCAGCTCCAGTGTGAGGCGAAACGCCATTTGGCCGCCATTGGAAAAGCCCATCACGAACACGTGCGCGGCATCGATGCCAAAGTCCCCACGGAAGCGATCGATCAGGGTGTGAATGAAGCCCACGTCGTCGACATTCCGCGTCTTGGCCGAGAAGGACCCCTGCTTGCGACAGTCATTCCAGTATCTTTCGAAACCGTCAGGATACACGACTACGAAGTTTTCCCGGTCGGCGAGAGTCTCGAATTCGTAGGCCGTAAGCACGCGCATCCTTCGGCCAGTACCTCTCGCTCCATGGAGAACGAACAGGAGTGCCGGGTTCGCAGCGAGGTTCGCGGGGGCGTAGAAGAGATAGGACCGCTCCAACTCGCCGACACGGACGGCACCATGCTGGATCGCCGAACTGAGCGCCGGTTGTTCCGGCGGCACAGAATCCGTCAAGACAAACCGTGCGGCTGCCACTGCGATCAGTGTCAGGCCCACCAGAGCACCAACTATCTTGAGGGCCATTCGAGGGCGTCGCATGGGCGGATGCATGATCCCTGAGCAACCGGTCCGGGCTCATAGGATTTCACACGTTTCTCTCATCTTTCACCACCGTTTACCATCTGTGTCGGTGGCCCTTGCCCAGTAGCCCCCGCAGCGTGGCAACCAACGCTTGCCGGGATTATCTAGTCGGCCGTAACCTAAATTCGCGTAATAAGCGACTAGCCATGGCGAGCCACGGTGTCAGCGCAGAAGCGGGCAATCTTCGTCAGAATCTCGTCCGCGGTCTTCACCCACTTGAAA
>JBEKBJ010000158.1:0-10254 GCA_050015455.1 Binatia bacterium | reverse complement strand
TGACGATGTCCGACGCGCCTGAGGTACTGGGGGGATGGCGCGGTACAAGCCGTACAACCTGCAGCAGGACAACACGACAAGTGGATCCCGCTGAGCTACGCGGATCAGATCGTGCCGGGCTCGTTCGAGTACGCGCTCAATGAAATCAAGGCAATCCTACCCCCACAGCCGATCCCGCAGCCCCGAGCCCCGCTCGATGCGGTGCGTGATCGCGTGCTTGACCATCTCACGGCTGGCGTAGACGGTCACCTTGTGGCGCGCCCTCGTGACCGCCGTGTAGAGGAGCTCGCGCGTCACCACCGCCGAGATACGCTCCGGCAGCAGCACCGCCACCTCGTCGAACTCCGATCCCTGGCTCTTGTGCACGCTCATCGCGAAGACGGTCTCGTGCGGCGGCAGCCGCGACGGCGAGAGCCTGCGCACGGTCTCCGCGGCACCGAGGAAGAGCGCGAGCTTCCCGGCCGTGCGCTCAGGATCATCCACGATGATGCCCACATCGCCGTTGAACAACTCGATCTGGTAGTCGTTGCGCGTCACCAGTACCGGCCGGCCCACGTACGCCGAGCTGTCGGGCCGGATCAGACCGGCATCAGCCAACGCGGCTTCAATCTGCCCATTGACCCGCTCGACACCCATCGGCCCGCGACGGTGCGCGCACAACACCCGAAACTTCTCCAGTGCCCGCAGCCGTTCGAGCGGCTGCTGTGTGTGTAAGTAGGAACCGAATCCGCGGAGCGCGGCGGCGCGCAGCTCCTCGCTCAGCTCCTCGCCTTCCTCCGGCTGCACGCGCGCGACGTTGCGATAGTCGCCGGACTTGAGAATCTCCAGCGCCGTGCCCGCATCGCCGCTGTTGATGGCACGCGCCAGCGTTCCGATACCGCTCTGCGGACCGTACCGGTAGCTGTGCGTGAGTTGCACGATACAATCCCAGATCCCTGTCGCCCGCGGCGCCCCGGCGCTTCGCGGCAATTGATCGCCGGTGAGCTGCGCCACTTGCTCGACCAGCGCCTGCGAGTAGCTGCGCGGCGCGCCGGTGTTGCAGATGTCGCCCAGCACGGCGCCCGCCTCTACCGACGCCAGCTGATCCTGATCGCCGAGCAGGATGAGCCGCGCACGCGGCGGGACGGCTGCCACGAGCCGGCTCATCAGCGCCACATCGACCATCGACGCCTCGTCCACGAGCACAACATCAGTCACCAGCGGATTGCGGGCCTGATGCCGGAAATCGGTGGAGCTTCCCGCAATCGATCCTAGGCAACGATGGATGGTCGCCGCGTCCTCCGGAATCGCGTCGCGCACCGCGCTGCTGCAGGGTAAGGTGCTCCTCGCCTTGCGAATGGATTCCGAGAGCCGCGCCGCAGCCTTACCGGTTGGCGCTACCAGCGTCACCCGCGGCGTGCGTGCACCGGCGTGCATGGCTTGCTCGGTAAGCAAGGCGAGGATCTTGACCACCGTGAACGTCTTGCCCGTGCCCGGTCCACCGGAGATCACACAGAACCGCCGCTGCAGCGCCAGCAACGCAGCCATGCGTTGCCAGTCCGGCTCGGCCGCACGCCGTGCCACCGAGTCGGGAAATAGCCGGTCCAGTGTTGTGCGCAGCCAGGAGCCGTCGAGCGATGCGTCCACCTGCACCGCCCGTTCACGCAGCGCCGCCGCCAGCCGCGCCTCGTGCTCCCAATACCGCCGGAGATACAAACGGCCGGCATCGTCGAGGACGAATGGCGTCACCGCATTCCCGTCGCCGACTAGAGGGCTCGACCGCAGCACTTCACGCCACTGGTCGAGCGGCGGCCACGGGTGCTCGGCGACCGGCTCACCCGCGTCGTTGTACAGGACCTCCATCTCTGCCAGGCGCGGCAGATCGAGACACACGTGCCCGTTACCGACCTGGTGACTGGCCATCGCCGCGGCCAGCATGACCTCCTCTCGCGGGTCGCCGCCGATCCGCGCCATCGCGCGCGCGAAGTGCTCGTCGAGCGGCGACAGGACACCTGCGGAACGCAGCGTGTCGATCGCCACCGTCATCGGCTTCCCTCCGCATGCCCGGCCAGTGCCTCGGACAGGTTTTCGATGAGCTGGCGAGATGGACGATCGAAGAAGACGCCGTTGCCGCCGTAGTGCTCCGGCGCCATACCGCGCAGGAAGAGGTAGTAGACGCCACCGAAGTGGCGATCGTAGTCATAGCCGGGTAACCGCCGCGTCAGATACCGGTGCAGCGCGACCACGTAGAGGTGATACTGGAGGAAATAGTGGTGCTCGACCATCGCGGCGATCACCTGCGGCTGCCCGTAGTCGTCCGGATGCGGGCCGAGGCGGTTCGACTTGTAATCGACCACGTACCAGCGCCCGTCGTGCTCGAAGACCAGATCGATGAAGCCCTTCAGGAATCCGGTGAGCGGCGCAAACCCGAGGCTGCGCAGCCGCGCGGCGTAGTCGGCCGGCACCGGCGCCGTCGCGTGCTGGGCGAACACCGCCGCCAGCCGCTCACGAGTCAGCAGCACGGCATCGTCCCGCACACTCTCTCTGACATTCTCGACTCTCGGCTGCCGACGGTCGACTACTTCCTGGCCCGCTATCGGGAACAGGAACTCCAGTTCGTTCAGCCTCCGCTCACGCGCGATGTCGCGCAGGCGCAGCGACGGCGCGCCCGCGTTGAGCGGAGTCCCGACAATCGCCGCAAGGGCACGGCACAGCACCTCGGCCCATTTGTCCTCGAACCCAAAACGCGCCAGCGCTGCGGTCACCGCGTCGCGGAGGACTTCCGGCTCGGCGGTCTGGAAGTCGAACGTCTCCAACACCTCGTGGATCAGCTGCCCAGCCCGCGCGCCGGCGGGAAAGTCGTGCAGCACCACCAACGATTGATCAGGCAGCGGAACGCCCGGCTCTGCGGTCGAAGCGATTTCCTCGGTCGCATCGTGGTCCAGCCCTTCCGCGGCAGGCAGGCTGATCACCTCGGCGGACGATGTCAACGCCGAAAAGCTCGACACTCTCCATGTGCGGCGCAGCTCTCGGTTCGCCGCGCGACAGTGCAGCGTCCCCATCGCCTCGGTTGGGGCGGCGTAACGTCCGGCGTGTTCTAGGGACAGATCGGCGACCGCGATGGATCCCGGCGCCATCGTCGCGAGCCCTTCCAGATCGGCGCGCATGCCGGCGTCGTCGCGGTTGCCGATGAAGGACTTGATGAGCGCTGTCGTTGCGGCGCGGGGATCTCCGCTCACACCGGATGGCTGGTGCAGCACGTACCCGAGCGCGGAGTCCGGCGCGCTGCGAAAGGCTCCCCACACGACGGTGCAGCGATGCCGCGCACGCGTCAGTGCGACGTACAGCAGCCGCACGTTCTCGGCGAACGCCTCACGTTCCGCTGCCCCGAGATGAACAGCATGATCGGACGAGCCAATGTCGAGCTTGAGCCGGTAGTCGTCAGTGGAATCGTGGAACCGTAGCATCTCCTTGTCGCTCTTGTGTAGGAGGGCGCCGTCCCACAAGTACGGGCAGTAGACGATCGGATACTGCAGTCCCTTGCTCTTGTGAATGGTGGTCAGCTTCACGGCGGCGGCATCGCTCTCCAGGCGGATCTGTGCCGCCTCGCCCGCCAACTCTGCCCGCGCGCCCGCATCGGTCTGCATCTGATGGAGCCACTGGACGAGCGCGTGTGGCCCGCGGCGCTCTTGGGTTCCGGCTGTGTGCAGCAACTCCATCAGGTGCAGGACATTGGTCAGGCGGCGCTCGCCGTCGAGAAAGCCGAGCAGCCGTTGCGGCACGCGTTGGGCATCCAGCAGCGCCCGAAATGCCGCCACGAAGCTGCGCTGCGTCCACTGCTCATGCAAGTCCTGGAACTGCCACACCCATTCATCCCAGCGCTGCTCGTCGTGCTCGAGGGCGGCGAGATCCTGTGCATTCTGCCCGAGCAGCGTCGTGCCGAGGGCAGCCCGGATGCCGCGCGCGTCGCCCGGATCGGCCAGGGCCTGTAGCACGCGTTCCATCTCCTCGGCTTCCGGCGTTTCGAAGACGCTGGCATCACCCTGCAGCACGCTGGGCACGCCCAACTCGCGCAACGCCTGCTGCATGAGACTCGCCTGCTTGTTTGTGCGGCAGAGAACCGCGATGTCTCCCGGCTCGACGCGCCGCTCGCCGATGGTCGCCCCCGAGCCAAGAAACCGCACGATGTCCGCCGCGATGGCTGCTGTTCCCTCTCCTTCGCCCCAGGGCTTGTTGATCGCACCGCCTCTGCCCTCCTGTCCCATGCGGCGGACGAACAGAATCTGCAACGGGGGTTGCCCTGCCGCCGTTCCACCGAGGCGGTCGCTGGCAGCCGGCGCGGCTGCTACGGGGAGAAACGGGATCTCGTCAAACACGAACGGTTTCCGCAGACGGCCGAATAGCGCGCTCACTCCCTTGATCAAGCTCGGATCCGAACGTTGATTGGTGCCGAGCGTGTGCGGCTCGCCACCGACGTCATGCTTGGCCTGAATGTACGCAAACACGTCGGCGCCCCGGAACGCATAGATGGCCTGCTTCGGGTCGCCGATCAGAAACAGCACCGCGTCGCTGCCGAGGTACACGCGCCGGAAAATCTCGTACTGCACCGGATCGGTATCCTGGAACTCGTCGATGAGCGCCGCACGGAAGCGGCGCCGGATGAGCGCGGCGAGCGTGGCACCGCCAGGCTCACGCAGCGCCTCCGCAAGCCGCTGCAGCAGATCATCGAACGACTGCACGCGCGCCTGCTCCTTCCGCCGACGCAGCTCGTCCCGGGCGTACTCGGCGAGATTGCGCTGCAACGCGAGCGCGCACGCAGCCAGCGAAGGGTTACCGGCGTCGTCGACGGCGCGAAGGACCGGATCGTCCCGCCCCGGCAGGACGGGCATGTCGCGGTGCCTGACCACCTTTATCGCGAGATTCTCCAGCTTCGCCAGCGTGACGCGTGCATCCACGAGGTGCCGGACGAAAGGCTCTGGAGCCGCGTGCAGCTCGCGCACCCAGAAGTCCTGCACGACTTCGGTGACCAGCGGGCTCTCGTTGGCGACCACCTCGGTGTCGAACGCCACGCCGCTCTCGAACGCATTGTCCTCCAGCATGCGCTGGCAGAAGCCGTGGATGGTGAAGATCGCCGCCTCATCGAAACCGTGCAGGGCGACGAGCAGGTGGGCACGGTCCTCCGCGAGGGCGCCCTGCTCTCGCCGTTGGCGCGCGAGCCGGTCGAGAAATTCGTCCTCACCGCCGCCCGCGTCGAACGTGACCAGCGCCTCGTGCACACGCCGGCGGATGCGCGCGCGCAGCTCCGCTGTCGCGGCGTTCGTGTACGTCACCACCAGGATCTGACTGACACTCAGTCGCAGCTCAAGCAGCAGCCGCACGTACAGATTGGTGATCGCGTGGGTCTTGCCCGTGCCCGCACTCGCTTCGATGAGGTTTGTGCCGCTCAGCGGAATGGCAAGTGGATCGAGCGGCGTCACGGCACCTCCTCACGGTGGTCGAGCAGCGGGCTGAACAGGCCAACGGCCACTTCGGCAAAGGCGGGGAGACGATCGGCATCGGGGTCTGCCGCGGCGGGGCCAAACCGAAAATCGGCGTCGAGCGGATCGAGCCCGTTGAAGACCTGGCGCACGTAGTCGTCCTGATCGTCGCCCCAGCTGTACTCATCCCCCTGAAAGCTGCCTCGGGCTGCGTTCAGCGCATCTGCTGCCGCGCTGGCCTTCTTCGATCGGCGCAGGTGCTCCACATACGTCCGCGACGCGTTCTCGAAGAGGAGCAACGGTGCCGCTTGGCCGATTCGATACCAGCGCAGGAGGTCATGCAGGATCTCGGCCGCGTCCTCGACCGGACGGAAGCGCACGGTCATCGCGCCTCCGTCTTTCTCTGGCCGCCCCACCAGATAGCTGACCCGCGGGTAGCCGTTCGGCCGGAGCCAGTTGAGCACCAGGTGGCGAATCCACAGCCCCAGTTCGTGCCGGCGGCCGAGCTTCGAGAACTGGTATTGCACCTGACCGGCGGGCCACAGGTTTCGGATCACGCCGGTGATCCGCGTCACGTCGAGATCGTCGTCCACCACGAGCGGCTCCAGCTCAGCGTCGCGCAGCAAGGCCTTTGTCCGCAGCGCAATTGCTGTCACCTCCGGGTCGACGTCATCGAAGACACACTTCCCCAGCGCGCCGGGCGGCAGCGCACCGCTGGCCTGCACCGAGGGCAACGCGTCCTGCACCGGCTCGCCTTCCAGCGCACGCTCCAGCAGGCCGGTGCCCACCTTCCAGCGCTCGAGGTTTTCGAGCTTCAGCGGCTCGCGGTCATCGACGGCCTCGATGTCGTCGGCCAGGTACAGCGCCAGGCGGTGCTGCAAGAAGGCACGGGTGGGATTTTCGAAGAAGCGCACCAGCTGATCGATCGAGACCTCGCGCGTCGCGGCTGGATCGTCTGGAAGTGGCGCGCCGACGAACGGCGGCGCCTTCGCGCGTTCCCCTTGCAGGGCCCGAGCGCCTTCGTAGTAGTTGTCCGCGTAGCTGAACAGGCGCGCATCGGCGGAGTCGAAGTAGCGCGGGCTGAACGGTTGCAGCGGATGCTGGGTGACCATAAGCGTGCGAACCGAGTCCGCAGTCGAGAGTCGCGCGTCGCCAGGGGGCAAGACGAATGACTCCTCGATCGCATCGAGTAGCTCGCTGACAACGACGGACGGCGGGATCTCGCTGTTGTCGCGGATACTCTGGCCGACGTAGGTGATAATCAGCCGCTCACGGGCCGACAGGAGCGCCTCCAGGAACAAGTAGCGGTCGTCGTCGCGCGAGGAGCGGTCGCCGGGTCGGGGATGTTGCGCGATGAGGTCGAAGCCCGGCGATCGGCGCACGCGCGGGAAGTCCGCGTCGTTAATGCCCAGCAGGCAGACGACGCGGAACGGGATGCTGCGCATGGGCACCAGGGCGCAGAAGGTCACGCCGCCCGTCAGGAAACCACGGCCCGGCGCGCCGCGCTCCAGCGCCGCCGCGAGTTGCAGCTGCACCGTGTCGAGATCCACCGGACCGTGAAACTGGCCGGCGCGCGCCCGGTCCGCCAGCTCTTCGAGTGCCGCACGAATCTGCCGGTGCTGATAGGCGTTTTTGTTCGTACTGGCGACCATGGTGCGCAGCAGGTTACTGAGGTCATCCCGCCATGTGTTGAGTGCGCGGGCGGTCTGCAGGGAGCGCTGGAACCCGAACAGCGCTTCGCAGAACTCGGCCAATTGGCCGAGCAACTGGGCGGTGCTGCCCTCGACATCATCGTAGGGCAGCACGGCGCCGTAGAGTCGGCGCCCTTCGCCCGGCATCGCGTAGCCGAGCAGCATGCGATCCAGACCGAAACGCCAGGTGTTCTGCACCAGCGGCGGTTGTTCCGCCGCTTGCCGGTGTATGGCATCGATGCCCCAGCGGATGCCGGATGCCGTGATCCAGGCGCGCACGAGGTCGAGGTCCTCGGCAACGAAACCGAAGCGTTCGCGGACGGGTTCACGGCCCAGCAGGTCGAGCACCTCGCTCGCTGTCATGCGCCCGCGCAGCACCGTCAGCAGCGTGAGGAAGGCATCCACCACATCGTCCGTGGCCCGCACCGCGCGGTCGGCGATGCGGTAGGGAATGCCAAGCCGGTGATCGGCCGTGCTGCCGAAGACGGCGTCAACGAAGGGCGCGTAGCCGTCGATGGCCGGCGACATGACCAGCACGTCGCGCGGCTCGAGCGTCGGGTCGTGCTCGAAGAGAGCGCGCAACTGATCGTGCAGTACTTCGACCTCGCGCATCGGTCCGTGGCACGCATGGATGGCGATGGACTCGTCGGTCGGATGAAGCGCCAGCGGCGGCGCGTCCTCGTTGCCGGACCGCCGATGGCGGAGGGTCAGGATATCCGACTGCAGCGTGTCCAGTATCGTTGTTGTGCCCGGATCTTGGTAGAGGCTGTCGTCCGGTTCCTCGTAGTCGGCAACACTTTCGAGCACCTGTTGGAAGTCGCGGCCGACGCGGCCGAGCGAGGCGAGCAGCGGATTGTCGACTTCCAGGTGCAAACCCGTTTCGATCTCGTCGGCAGCGGCGCCGTGCTTCGCCAGCCTGCGCAGCACCTCGCGCTCTGCGCGGATCTGCGCCCAGTACTCCGGAGAGGGGCTGAGCAGGAACAGATGGACTTCGATGTGTTTCGACAAGGCGGCGAGCATTTCCAGGTACAGGGGGGCGAGCGTCGAGACCCCAAAGAGGCTCACTCGTGAGGGAACACGGTCCAGCAACACGCCCGGCCGTTGCAGCGTTGCCAGGAACTCCCGAGCGAGGGTGGCCACATGGCGTGAACCGTGCCGCTGCACGAGCGCGCGCCAGAGCACGGCCTGCCAGTGCGTCTCGGCGCTGTGCGTCTCGGCGCCGCGCTCCCAGGCAAGAACCATCTCGGGGCGATAGACGACGTACTGATCGAAGGTGCGGGCAATGCGCTCGGCGAGCTGGATGCGGCGGACGCCGCGTTCATCGGTGGCAAGGTACGTGTGAATTGGAGCAAACTCCGGGCGGTCCAGGAAGTGCGCCAGCAAGTCGGCAATCGACCACGTCAGGATCTCGGGTTCGAACGGGGAGCTCGCGCCATCGTCCAGACCCAGCACCGCGCTGACCGTGCGCAGAATCAGGTGGCGTGGAAACGGAAAGTCCGGATTGGCCCACACTCCCAGACGGCGCGCCAGCTCCATGGACAGCCAGCGCTCCATCCCGCGCCCCTGCACCACGATGCATTCGGAAGCCGTGGGATCGGGCAGCGGTCGCGCGACGACCTCGGCCAGTACTTCGACCAATGCTTCAGCGCGGTTGCTGCGATGGACGTACATGGAAACGTGAGAACCCTACGATGTCGGAGCCAATACCACAATCTCGCCGCCAGGCCGTAGCCGTAACGACGGATCACAATGTAGCTGGGCCGCCAGTCAACCGCTGTCATGGCGAGAGCTGTTGCCAGGATCGTCGATGGTTTTTCCGCTGAACCCGTCCGGCGCGCGGGATTTCGTGACTGACCGCGCCGCCCGACACCGTAAGGCACGCGAGAGCTGACCGCAGAACCGGGCCTCAGCCCTCGCCAACCAAGTGCTCCTGGTACCACCACGGGCGTATTGTGTTACCGCCGTCTCCGAATCAGCTCTGGCCTGCGCGCCCCGGACCCACCCCGTTGACGTCTCCTCGGATCGCCCGAGCGGTGCTTTGCACACCGATGATCACGAGGTGCAGCCTCGCGCGTGTGAGCCCGACGTAGAGCAGATCATTGCGCTTGCGCTCCACATACGAGTCCATCTCGGTGAGGATCACCACTTGTCGCTCAAGCCCCTTGAACCGATGCACGGTCTCAAACACCACCTTGCCGGATGTGCCGCGCGGGTCGCGCGTAATGCCGAAGTTGCCAACCCTATCGAGGTTGGCGAAGGCACTCCTCTCCCAGACGCGGCCGGAGAGGATGGCAATGTCCTGCGGAGCGACTCCCTCGTCGACGACAAGCCGCTGCAAGATGCGGCTGACGGCCTTGCGCACCTCGTGCTGACTGCGCGCTTCGACGAACTCGACGGGCCGCCCCTCAGGCGCGACGCTCTCGAGTGTGCCGCCAGTGTAGAAGGCACGCGCGATGTGGTGGATGCACTTCGTATTGCGCAGATTCTCGGTCAGGTCGAACGACGCCAGCCCTTCCGGGATGCCACCGTCGTGCCGGAAGATCTGCTGGTTGTTGTCATAGAAAATGTAGAGGATGCCGTCGCTGGGGTCGCGCAGCCCCAATTGCAGTGCCACCCACCAGTCCCGGCGAAAGTCCTGGCCTTCGTCCACCACGATCGCGTCGAAGCGCTCCTCCGGTAAGCGGCCAAGTGCCTCGACCAGAGCCTCCGGGAGCAAGTCGTCGAAGAAGGTCTGCCGCTGCGGCAGGCTTTCGACCGCCGGGATCTCCACCCCGGCTTTCTGTCGGACGACGTCGCACCAGTGCTGGAAGTTCATGATGGTAAGGCTGTCACATGGTCCGGCGGATTGCCGCAGATACTCCGCCAGTGGCACGTTGAAGCAGGTGAGCAGGGTGGCATAGCCTTCGGACGCCAAGCGCTTGGCCTTCTCGAGGGCGAGGAGCGTCTTCCCGGTTCCCGCCCCGCCGCTGATCGCCATGCGCCGATTGCGTTTATTGAGAGTTGCAAAAGTAATAGAAAGCTAGGACAAAAAAAGAGATGGCAGCTCTGAAGCAATAATGAAGCTCCGGAGCAGGGGTGGCGTGTGGCGGAGGCGGCGCAGTTCGTGG
>JBEKBJ010000157.1:0-10609 GCA_050015455.1 Binatia bacterium | reverse complement strand
TGCCCGTGCGGTTTCTACGGCGATCCGCAGAAGGACTGCACCTGCTCGACGCTGCAGATCCAGCGCTACCGCGCCAGGATCTCCGGCCCGCTGCTCGACCGCATCGACATCCAGGTGGAGGTGCCGGGGGTGCGCTACAAGGAGCTGGCGGACCAAAGCGCTGGCGAACCTTCTACCGTGATCCGCGCCCGCGTCGACCGCGCCCGCGACGTGCAGCTGGCGCGCTTCCACGGCCGCAAGATCTTCTGCAACGCGCAGATGAGCGCTCGCGATTTGAAGCGTTTTTGCAAGGTCGACACCGCCGCCGAGAAGCTGCTCGAGACGGCCATGACCAAGCTCGGCTCGGCCTCAGCGCCCGCGCTTACACGCGCATCCTCAAGGTGTCGCGCACCATCGCCGACCTGGACGGCCTGCCGGAGATCACGGCGGCGCAGGTCGCCGAGGCGATCCAGTACCGGAGCTTGGACCGGTCGTTCCATTGATGTCGTGATCATGCTGGTGTTCGTGTTCGGTACACAGCCGAAGGGAACGGACGAGGCGTGGAGAAGTCGGTCGACGTATGCAGCCCTGCGGGTTGTGTAATGGTCATGCTACCACTCCCCTCGCACGCAATTCGGCGATCGCATCATCTCCGTAGCTAGCCGAACGCAGCACCTCGTCGGTGTGCTCACCAAGTTGCGGCGGGTGCCGGCGCAACGACGCCGGGGTCTTAGGCGAGCGCACAGGGTTACGCAAGTAGCGAATGCGGCTGCCGGCTGCATCGTCGGCCTCGAACACTGTCCGATTTACGGCCACCTGCTCATCTGCAAGGAAATCCTGCAGGCGATTGACTGCTACGAGCGGCGTCCCTGTCTCTCGGGCGCGCTCGACGAGCACCGCCGTGGGCCACTTGCGCACCTCGGATTCGAGGATACTGTACGCCTCAGTTATGTTGACTACGCGCATCAGCAGCGAGCTGAAGCGCTCGTCGGTGATCAGATCCTCGCGCTCCAAGATCTTGCAGAGTGCCTGAAACTGCCAGTCCTCAATGATCAGGAACACGACGTGGCCGTCCGCCGTCTCCCAGGTGCGGTGTACCATGGCGAGGTCGGGCAGGCTCTGCCACTCGTCGCTCGGTAGGAACGTATCCCGCAAGAGGGCGTCGGGCAGAATGAAGGCGGCAAAGGCATCCAGCATCGCAATGTCGATCATCTGGCCGCGCCCGTCTCCCCGTTCTCGCGCCAGCAACGCCGCCAGTATAGCGTAGGCGCCGGTCAATGCGCTTGCCTTGTCCGCAACGAGGCTGCGGATCAAGGCAGGCGCCTGGCCGGCCCCTTGGATCGGCATGTGTCCGGTCAGTCCCTGGATGACCGTGTCGTAGGCGGGACGCTGTGCATAGGGCCCGTCAGGACCAAAGCCGCTGATCGCGAGGTATACCAACCGCGGATTGTGGCCGGCGAGGGAGCCGTAATCGATCCCGAGCCGCTCGGCAACTCCGGGACGGAAGTTATGGACGACCACGTCGGCGCTTTCCGCCAGACGCTCGGCGACGTCCCGACCGCCCGCTTGCTTCAGATCGAGCACGATGCTCCGCTTGTTGCGATTGAACTGGATAAACATGGCACTCAGGCCGCCCTTGAAGGGCGGGCCCATCATCCGCGTGCTGTCACCCCGGGGCGCCTCGATCTTGATCACATCGGCACCGAGATCTCCGAGGATCATCGTACACATCGGGCCGGCGATCACTGTCGAGAAGTCGAGAACTTTGATGCCAGCGCAGGGACCGGTAGGCGCGTGGTCAATTTCGACTTTCATGATCGTTCCGGTTGATCCGCTTGGGCTCGCAACCTGTCGTCCCTTAGGCGCACATTTTTACACGGATTTGCCTGGTGCCCTTGCTTGAAGGCTCTCCATAGCACGTTCTTCCGTTGAACGAAAAAACCCCAGCGTCCCGCTGGGCTCACGACCTGTCGTCGAGTGCCATAGGTCGCGTCATCCACGCCGGTGAGCAACACCAAACCGATGACCCGAGTGCTGAGGGAGAACATTCTTGCCAGCGATTCCCTGCCGGATCATGACGACCCCTTCGCGGCGTGTTCGTGTTCTCGCCGAAACGTCCGAAGTCCTGCGGCAGGCGCTGCAGGCCAATCCCGACGAACTCTACTGGCGGCCAGAGAATCTCACAGAGGCCCGGCAGGGGAAGTAGGAACGAGTATTCCGAGTTCACACTTGGTGAACATCTGCAGAGCGGGTGCGGGCGTCGAGCGGCCCGCTCGTTGCTTCCCGTGCTTCGGGACGGCTCGCGATCGCGGTAGCAGGAACAAGTGGCGACAACGCCGAGCACAAGTCGGGACACTCGGACGCCACAAGGGTTTCCGCTTGGGGGTTAAAATCAGGGAAAAGGTTTCTACAGCATCTCGAGGAGCTTTTCCTGGAACGTCTCCAAGATAGCCAGGGTATCCTTCTTCCTCAGATCGAAAAATACGGAGAACAGCCCGATGCCTTCATGGAAACCCACCAGGGACATGGCCAGCCAGTTTGTCCTTTTCTGATCGCGGCTTTCTCCCTGCATAATACTGACCACGCCCCGGATCCAATCGGTATAAATCTTCTTCATCCTGGCATTGACCGCTGGATTGTACATGGCGATCTCCCAGATCTCCACGAAAACGATCTGGAGCTTCTTGTCCGTGGTGATCCGCGTATTCACGAAATGGAACGCCTCTCTGAGGATCTCTTGGCGCGTCAGCCCCTTTTCCTGGAACTTCAATACCTCCCGGTCAAAGAGGGCTTGGTAGTGTTCGTAGACTCGGTCGATGAAACAAAGTAAAATATCTTGCTTGTTCTTGAAGTAATAGTGGAGCATGGCGTAGTTGATGCCGGCTTCGGAGCCTATGTCCTTGATGGAGGTCTCGGAGTAGGGCTTCCTCAGGAGGCACCGATAAAGGGCATCCAGGATCTCTCTGCGGCGCTGCTCGCGGATAGGCTTCCTTCCCATGATAGGTGCTCTTCGAGATCCTTTTCTTTTCCATTGGCCTACCCGTTTGGGCCATTTCGTTCAGGGATGGCGCAAACGGGCAGGATCTATTTCTCCGAAAATCTTTATTTCACCAGCGCCCCAACCAGTTCGCCGATGGTCCTCACATAGTGGTCCACATCCTTCTGCGTTGCCGTGGGGCCCACCAGCGCCATCTCATGGACAGGGGTTAGCAGGACGCCCCGGTTGGCGCACCAGACGTGGATGAGGGCATCCAGCGGACCGGTCATGCCCTCGGTTATGATGTCCACGGCGTTGTAGTCCACGTCGGCCAACGCGGCCTCGGTCCCGTTCTTCGGAGGCTTCGGGAGGAACCTGAACTCCACCCGGCACCCGATGCGGGCCACATACCAGGCCAGGCCGTTCGCACTGATGATGGCCGCCAGGCCATCCTCCATGCGTTTGGCCAGCTTGATCATGCGCGCGAAATTCTCATCGTTGATCGCGTGCTCGAAGGCGGCGCGGATACCTGCGACGGCCGTGGCATTGCCGGAAAGCGTGCCTCCGAAACCGAAGAAAGTGTGCCACGGCGGGCGCCTTGCCATCCAGTCGGAGATCTCCTTGTTGAACCCGAGGATGGACGCCGGGTAGCCGCCAGCGATGAACTTGCCGGCCACGAAGATGTCTGGCTTCAGCCCCATCTCGCCGGTGACGCCGCGGGGGCCGGCGCACATGGAGTGGGTCTCGTCGATGAGCAGCAAGGTCTCGTATTTTTTCGTGATGGCCCGCAGTGCCTCGTGGAACCCGGGCTCCGGGGAGATGATGCCGATGTTCGTCATGACCGGCTCCGTGATAACGCAGGCGACGTCACCGGGCGCCAGGGCTTGCTCCAACGCGTCCACATCGTTGAAGTCGATCATCCTCGTCATCTCGGAGGGGTCCCGTACGATGGGCCCCAGCATGCCCGGGACATGCATGAGCTCGCCCATGAAGTTCACCACGAGCGTCTCGTCCACGCTGCCGTGGTATGTGCCGTTGAAGCCAAGGATGAGCTGGCGCCCGGTGAAAGAGCGCGCCACCTTCAGCGCCATGCGGTTGGCGTCGGTGGCGGTCATGAGCACCTGCCAGTACGGCAGTCCGAACCGCCGCTCAAGCTCCTGGCCCACCCATATGCAGTCCTCCGTCGGCAGCATGGTGGTCGTGCCCCGGTTCTTCATCTGCTTCGTGATGGCCTGCACGATCTTCGGGTGAGCGTGGCCGCACAGGCCGCCGGTGTCCCCGAGGCAAAGGTCCAGGTAACGGTGGCCGTCCACGTCGGTGATGTATACCCCCTTTGCTTTGTCCACAAAGACCGGGTAACCCCCTGTCCAGATGCGCATCCACGACATGGGTACGCCGCCCACCAGGTTCTTTTTCGCTTCTTCGAAGAGGGCCTTGGACTTCGGCCGTTCTCTAACGAAGCGCTCTTCTTCCTGCGCCAGCAGCGTCTTTACCTTTTCGGGCGTTATCGTTGCCATCGTCTCCTCCTTACGTCTTGGGATTGGGGCGTTTTTATTTATTTGTCGACCATCAAATTCGCTACCACGTTTCTTCCCGGTCGTCAACGACATTCAGGCCCGGCAGGCAAGCAGGAACGAGTATTCCGAGTTCACCACTAGTGAACACACGCCCGAACGGGCGTGCGCGGGTCGCGAAAGATCCGCCGGCTTCCTGTGCTTCGCGACGGATCGCCATCGTGGTAGAAGTGCATTTGTGGAGGCACTTGTGACTTAGCCCAACTTCCAAAGTTGGGTTGACGCGAAAATTCTTTTCGACCCCGCCCGCGACTCGTCGGAACGAAAATGCGTCTGGGTGACTGATCGCGTGCGCCGGCACGGCTGGTGTGGTGAAAGCACGCAGCGTAGTGGCGGCCAAGTGGGTTGCGGCGTCGGGAGTTTACGGAATTCTGAGCGATTCGTTGAATCCCATCGCAGGCGTCTGTCGCACGGCCTTAGCGCCGGCGCCTACACCCGCATCCTCAAGGTGTCGCGCACCATCGCCGATCTCGATGCCCAGGCCGACATCACCACCGCCCATGTCGCCGAAGCCATCCAGTACCGCAGCCTCGACCGCTCGTTCCATTGAGGTCGTGGTCACCGGCGCCCGACGAAGCGGGAGAAGGTCTGCGGCTGCGGGTGTTTGCAAAATTCATCGGTATGTGGTGATTCTGCCGTGACGTGACTCGGCGTAAGTGCGCAGAAAAGCGACTGTGCCTCCGGCTGATCCTCGACGCCCGCTGCGAGGGGGGGATGACTGAGCAGATCAGTCCGTAAATGACACCTACTTACAGCTTCAACGTCTACGCTCTTCCGCCGGCGGTGACGGCCCTGGCGCTCCTGCTGGTCGGTGTGGCGGTGCTCATCCGTGAGCGCGCTTCGCGCGTCAGCGTGGCGTTTCTCTTTATCCTGCTCGCCACGAGCGTGTGGCTCTTTGGGCTCACGGCGATGTATTGCGCCACCAACGAAGCGGTCGCAATATGGTGGGCAAGATTCCATTTTCTCGGCATTCCCTTCATTCCGTCGACCATCTACCTGTTTTCGGTGGTCGTGATGGGCATCTACGCGCGGCGCAAGAGGCTCATTTGGGCCGGCTTGCTGCTGTCCGCATTCTTCTCGGCGGCCGCCCTGTACAGCGATGTGCTGGTCGCCGGCGTCTACCGCTACTGGTGGGGATACTATCCGCGCTACGGCTGGCTGGGCATTCTTTTCTTGGCATTCTTCTTTGGGCTTGCGCTCGCCAACCGGCGCGATTACTGGGTCGAGTACCGCAAAGCAGCGCCCGGCACGCGTAAGCTCAGGCTGCGCGCCCTGTTCATGGCGTTCGGCATCGCCTATCTAGGCGGCCTGGACTATCTGCCGTGTTACGGCGTGCCGCTCTATGCCTTCGGGTACTTGCCGGTTTTCGTCTGTCTCGCCTTGACGGCCCGCGTCACCCAGCGGTACCGCTTGGTCGACATTGCTCCGGCCTTCGCCGCCAACGAGATCCTCGCCACCATGGCCGATCCGCTCGCGGTCTGTGACGCGGACGGCAGGATCCGCGTCGTCAATCAGGCGCTGTGCGCGACCTTAGGTTACACGGAGCAGGAGCTGCTCGGGGAGCGGATCGAGTGTTTGGCGGGCGCGGATTCGGGCGGCGTCGAGCACCTTCGCCAGCTGCTCTCGCCGGGCACGGCTCGCAACGAAGAGATGGTATTCCAGACCAAGGGCGGCGAACCGGTCGCCGTGAGCATCTCGCTCTCCCCTCTGCAGGACCGCGGCCGCAACCGGGTGGGCACCGTCCTCATCGCCCGCGATATCCGGGAGCGCAAGCGGGCCGAAGCCGAACAAGCGGCGCTCTTCGAGATCGCCAAGGACATCGCTGGGGTGGTCGATCTCAAGGAGATTCTCAACCGCGTGCACCAGCGCGTCGCTACCCTGCTGCCCTGTGACCGCATCGTTACCTACTACTGGGACGTGTCCCGCAATACGTACCGGGCCCTGGCCTGGCACGGCGTCCCGTCGCGGCTCGTGCCCGATGGCGTGGCACTGGAATTCCATTCCGGCCAGCCCGTGAGCGAGCGGCTGCTTGCCGGGGAAGCGGTGCTCATCAACGACATCGCCGACCAGAGCTTGGTGCCGCTGGAGATGTTCACCCACTTCGGAATCACGGCCGTGTTAGTGGTTCCGCTCGTGGTGCGCGGCCGAAGGATGGGTGCGCTGGCGGCGCACAACTCTGAGAGTGGCCGCCGCTTCGACCCGCGTCAGGTGCGGTTGTTCGAGGGCATCGCGCAACAGGTGAGTGTCGCCATCGAGGCCGCAGACCTCTATCGCGCGCAGGAGGAAGAAACCGCCGTCGCCGTCGCCTTGGCGCGCATCGGGCAGGAGCTCATCTCTTCGCTCAGCAGCCCCGCGCTCCTCGACCGACTGTGTCAGCTGACCACCGAGGCGCTGGGCTGCGACCACAGCCGCACATGGCTCTGGCACGCGTCGGACGAGGCCTTCGTTCCCGTCGCTCGCTACGGCGACTCGCCCGAGCAGTGGGACATGATGCGCCTGGTGAAGCTCGGCCGGTCCGCGCTAGCGACGCAGCTCGACGGCATGGAGCGCAACGGGGTTTTCAATTTCAAGGTCGCGGACCTGCCCGACTCGGAAGCCAAGGTGTGGGCTCGTGCCTACGGCTTGACCGTAAGCCTGATGGTGCCGCTGCGCCGCGGTGGTGAGCTGGTCGGGTTTCAGACCGCCAACTACCGCGGCCGCGAGGGGGTGTTCGGAGAGCGCCACGAGCGCATCGCGCGCGGCATTGGCCAGCTGGTGTCGCTGGCGTTGGAAAATGTGCGGCTGATCGAGGAGCTGGAGCGCGCCAGCCGTTTGAAGTCGGACTTCATGTCCACCATGTCGCACGAGCTGCGCACGCCCCTGAGTATCATCATAGGTTACCACGATCTCCTGCTGGGGGAGGTCTTTGGCCCGATGGGCCCCGATCAAGTGGACACCCTGCGACGGACACAGAAAAGCGCTGGGGAGTTGCTCGCACTCATCACTGCCACGCTCGACGTCGGTCGCCTCGAAGCCGGAAAAGGGCTGTTGGATGTCCAAGAGATCGATCTGGGCGAGCTGAGCCGCGAGATCGCGGGGGAAACCACGAGCCTGCCCCAGACACCAACCGTATCCGTGGTGTGGGATGTTCCGGCGGAACTGCCACGGCTGCACACCGATCGAGCAAAGCTCAAGGTGGTGGTCAAGAATTTGCTCGCCAATGCAGTGAAATTCACCGAACACGGTCAGGTCACAGTCCGTGCCCGCGCCTGCGACGGCGGCGCGGAAATCGCCGTGGCGGATACAGGCATCGGCATCAGCCCGGACGTCCTGCCGATCATCTTTGAACCCTTTCGCCAGGCCGAAAGCGGGGCAACAAGCCGCCGTGGCGGGGTGGGGTTGGGCCTGTACATCGTGCGCCGCTATCTCGACCTCCTCGGTGGGACGATTCGCGTGGAGAGCGAGCTGGGCCGCGGCTCAACATTCCGCGTGTGGCTCCCGTCAGGCGCGCCGGCGGGAATCCCATAAAACGCGAGACGGCGATGACCAAGCTCGGCCTCAGCGCCCGCGCCTACACCCGCATCCTCAAGGTGTCGCGCACCATCGCCGACCTGGACGGCGTGCCGGAGATCACCGCGGCGCTGGTGGCCGAGGCGATCCAGTACCGGAGCTTGGACCGGTCGTTCCACTGATGTCGTGCTCGTGTTCGTGCTCGTGCTGGTGTCCGCAGCCAGACCGCGCCGGCCGCTCGCTCGGTGGAACATCTCGGAGCAATCGTGCACTTGTGCAATTACAAGATTACCAACACCACCACCAACACCAGCACGACCCCGAACGGAGGGCGTTATGAGCAAAGGGCAATCGCACCCAGGCCATCCTGAGGTGCGGGATCGGACCGCGTCGGCGGCTCGCTCGGTGGAAGATCTTGAGGTGTTCCAACTGGCTCACGCGCTGGTCCTGCGCATATACGAGCTTACCCGTTCGTTTCCCGGAGACGAGAGGTTCGGGCTAACGGCCCAGATCCGCCGTGCCGCAGCCTCTGTACCGGCCAATCTCGCGGAAGGTGCCGGGCGCCTGAATCGCGCCGAGTATCGGCAATTCGTCGGTATCGCCAAAGGCTCGGCGGCCGAGGCCAGTTACCACGTGCTCCTCGCAACCGATCTCGGGCACATTACGGCGGAACGTTCGCGCGAGTTACGTGACGGCTATAACCGCGTCGGAAAGATGCTCACGCGATTGGCCCAGGCGCTCTCGTAGGCCCCGCCTCGACGTCGAAGAGCAGGAGCAATCGTGCAATTGTGAAATTACCAACGCTAGCACGAACACCAGCACGACCCGGATGTCGTGTTCGTGTGCGGGACACATGATGTCGTGCTCGTGTGCGTGCTCGTGTGCGGGACCAGCCCGCGCCGGCGGCTCGCTCGGTGGAAGATCTCGGAGTAATCGTGCACTTGTGCAATTACAAGATTACCAACACCACCACCAACACCAGCACGATCCCGAACGGAGGATGCTTACCCCGCGGGGCAACGCCTGCCACGCACAATTCATTGAGCTACAATGAGAAGGGAGGTTAGAGCGGTGTCGCGAATCATCAAGACCATCGAAATCGAAGGTCAGCCTGCCGAAGCGCTCTTCGACACGGGAGCCACCTATTCGTACGTCCGGTCGTCCCTGGCAACCGGCGCCCCACGGGCGGCAATGCCCGTTCCACCCCGAGTGGCCCTGGGCGGGAAGACTATCCAAATCCAGGAATTATGTCTCATCCACGGCAAGATCGAAGGATTGGATTTCATGAGCGACGCCGTGCCCATCGACGACATCGACCGCGCCGACGGCCACGAGATTGATGTCCTGATCGGCGCCCGGACCATGGAGCAGTGGGAAATCAAGTTGGACCCCAAGAGCGGAGCCCTTGATCTCGAAGGGTTGCGGCGTCGGGAGTTCACGGAATTCTGAGCCACTCATTGCATCCCGTCACAGGCGCGTGTCCCATGGCCAGACGCGCCCGCGCCTACACCCGCATTGGAGGAGCGCCCATGGCAAAGACCAGAGAGAAGTCCTCTCGTCGATCGGCCCCGCGCCTGAATAAGGCACGGCTTGATGAGTTGATCGAGGAGGCGATTGTCGACTGCTACAACGAAGACGAGCAGCTCATGGGGCTGTTCACGATGATCGAGGGTAACTTGGTGCTCCCGTTCGAGACCGAGGTCCTCGGCATCACTGTCACCGTCGAGCGCATCGACCTCAACGAGGCGAACGAGATCCTGGCGATCTGCCGCCATGGGCGCGAGCGTCAGGCGATTCCGGTTCTGAACCTTCCACTGCCTTCGCCGCCACCGGATGGGTGGGAGTGGATTGAGGCGTATCGCTACTGGTGTCGTCCGAGATAGCGTTCGGGCGGCTGACGACCGCGTTGAGGGATCGTTAGGCGCTCCGTGCTGCTGGGAGTCGCGTTAGCGCGGTGAAACCGAGAGGGGGAAGAGTTCTCCGAGAAGACTGGGCTGCAATTCGGATACCCAAGCTCTGACCAATTCTTCTAGTCGCCGGGTGTCTTCTTGGAGGCGATCTTCGCCGGGCATGAAGCCCAGGTAGACTTGTTTAATCCAGTCTGACTGGAACAGTCCTAGCGCAAGGAAGAGAGCGAAACAGCCGCCCAAGTTTTGGAGGGCAGCTTTGATGTCAATTTCTGTCTGCCACGTGTCAAGCATCTCGGGATCGGGCAAATTTCGATGCACGATCCTTTTGTGTTCTCGGTACATAGCAACCTCGTGAAAGCTGACGTCCTGCTGGCCGAACTCCGTTGCTATCTCCAAGGCTTGGCTTCTGAGGAATTCCGTAAGGTCTGACTCTCTACCCTCTTTGCAGATGAGCTTGACCATGCTCAGCGGCGAGTGCCGAAAGCGTAAGCCAAGGAGAACAGCCTCACCGGCGACGAGCTGATAGGCTCCTAGATATTTTCCGAGAGTCAGTCTCGGCCTTCTGCCGGTTCCGGAAATTCTGACCGGAAGAATTCCGGAAATTCTGTCCGGTCTTCGAAAGGAGACCGGAGATGAGAGCAGAGAAGGAGGAGGCGTTTGAAAACGTCGGTGCACGGCCG
>JBEKBJ010000156.1:0-10491 GCA_050015455.1 Binatia bacterium | reverse complement strand
TATGAGCGGACTTTTCGGCCGACCGAGTTTCGCCATGCTGTCTCCTCCCATTGCCTTTATGGGGGAGACGGTCAACCTGTTTATTTCTTCAATTATTTTCTGTTACGACCGACTAGCGCGCGGTGCGCGCCGCCGGCCGCGAGGCGTGACAAGCCGAGCGCGAGCCGGAGTTCAAAGGGAAATAGTCGAGAGCCGAGAGGGCGACCCGGTTAGGATGAAGCCGCCTGAACGCCAGGGACCACAACCGCCAGCCCGGCCGTAGCGAGTAGCAAGAAGTGCGGTGCGTTGAACGTCAGCAGGACCGAGGCTCCGGCACGGAGCGCACAGCGCGTGATCACGGCATCATAGGTGCGCCCAGCGCCAACTCCGTCCCTTGCGGCCTGGCGTAACAGACTTCGATCGGTGAGGTCGCAACCTGTTCGCAGTCACTGATGGCGAAATGGGTTGACGATGCGCACCGTGCCGTAGAGGCGTCCGTCGGCGAAGTCCTCGCTCAAGATCTCGTTCAGACCGTAGTGCTCTGCGTAAGCCCATAGGTGCGCGTCGAACCACGAAAGCTGGTAGGCCGCGGCCCCACGCACCGCGGTCCGCACGAGAACGTCGTTCGGGTAGAGGATGTCGAACTGGCTCAGGATTTCCTCCGCTTCGCGTCGTGCCTCGTGAGCCGGCAGGAGTGGTTCGCCGTGGAGCAACGGGCGGCTGACGGCCGCAACGAATTCCACTATGGCCTGATGCGGCACCCGCAGCGTGTTGTCGGCGATCCCCCTGCGCAGCAGCTCGGTTGCGGTGCGTTGCTTGTCGGGGAATCGCGGGTCGAAGCGATAGACGAGGACGTTGGTATCAACGAGTGCCGCCACGGTCGTACAGGTCTTCCCGCCGCCAGCCTCGGTCGCGTACGCGTGGAGGCTTCCTCTTCGCTTTGGCCTGGCGCGCTTGTTGGCGCTGCGTCGCCAGGTCGAAAAGTTCCAGCTGCCTGGCGATTGCGTTTGCAGCCCGCTTCTGCGCCTGCGGCGCCGCCTTGCGGACACGAACCGCGTCGCCGGCCGGGATCCATTCAATGTCGTCCCCGGGCCGAATCCCGTACTGCTCCGCGATGATCTTTGGAACGGTCACCTGGAGCTTGCTTGTGACCTTCGCCATGTGATCCTTGATACAGCAAGGATGGTATCCTTGTCAAAGCCGGGCGGCGAGCATCAGTGACGCGCTACCCGGTTGTGCTCGCGCACGAAGAGGGAAGAAGACCGCGCCAACCGCGCTCATTTCTTCTTGGCGAACAGGGCATCCAAGCGGGCACGGGTGTGGTCACCCTTGCCCGCCCTAGCCGGGCGCCCGGTCCGGAAGCTGAAGTACTCGCAGAAATTGCCGACCTGCTTGTCGACTTGTCGCTCCGCCTGCGGCTCGCGACACTGGTTGTGATAGCCGGGCTCGTAAAAGCTGCAGTTCAGGCAGCAATGCAAGTCGGTACCGCAGTGCAGGCAGGCATCGCGCCGCCCGACACGTTCGACGGTGGCGATGTCGTGGCCGCAACGGTGGCAGACACGCTCGCTTCCTTGCTGCTGCATCAAACGGTTGATACCATAGCGGCCCCTGACAGCGGAAGCCATGTTGACGCGGATCGCCGAGTTCGGACGCAGCCTGCTGGTCGAGGAGAACGCCTCTCCCCACACTGTGCGCAACTACGTCAGCGACCTGCGGCAACTGCGCGCCTTTCTCCTTGAGCACCGCTTGGCGCTGAGCGACAGCGGCGACGAGGCCGTGCCGGAGCGCGTCGATCAAACGGCCATACGCACGTACCTGGCCGCGCGGCTGCGCCGTAACCGCAAGAGCTCCGTCGGCCGCAAGCTGTCCGCGGCCAAAGGCTTCTTCCGCTACCTGCTGCGCCGCGGCG
Source organism: Binatia bacterium (assembly GCA_050015455.1). Lineage (GTDB taxonomy): Bacteria > Desulfobacterota > Binatia > HRBIN30 > HRBIN30 > JAGDMS01. The sequence continues at coordinate 8,603 of JBEKBJ010000156.1, read as the reverse complement.
CCATCAGTCGTGACCCGACCGCCGGGATCGTAACGCCCAGAAAAGAGCAACAGCTTCCCGTGCATCTCACGGTCGATGACATGTTCCGCTTGTTGGAGGCGCCGCCGAAGGACACGCCGGCCGGGCTGCGGGACCGCGCCCTGCTCGAGGTCCTCTATTCGTGTGGCCTGCGCGTCAGCGAACTGGTCGGGTTGGACTGGGCCGATATCGACAGCTCACTCGAACTGGTGCGTGTCCGTGGCAAGGGTGGCAAGGAGCGCCTGGCGCCCATCGGCCGCAAAGCCTTGGCGGCGCTGGCGGCCTACCGCGAGCGGCTGAGCGACCTGTGCCCACGGCGGCTGCGTCACGAGAAAGCCGTCTACCTCAACCGTCGCGGCGGCCGGTTGACAACGCGCAGCGTGGCGCGGATGGTGGAGCACTATGTTATGGCGACCGGCCTGGCGACCAAGGCGAGCCCGCACGCGCTGCGGCACAGCTTCGCCACTCATCTGCTGAACGCGGGCGCCGATCTGCGCGCCATCCAGGAGCTGCTGGGACATGCCAGCCTGTCGACGACGCAGAAGTACACACATGTCAACCTCGATCAGCTGATGAGCGTGTACGACAAGGCGCACCCACGGGCGTGAGGCGATAGGAAAAGAAATGAGAAACCGGAAACCGGAAATCACAAACCGGGAACCGCGCAACGAAGATCAGCTCCTGTGCGGCTGGCCGGTTTTGGATTTGCGGTTTCCGGTTTCCGGTTTTTCATCTTCTGCCGGGGCCAAGGGATGAGTGTGCACACGCGGCTCCGCAGCACGACGATCCTCGCCCTCCGCCACCAGGGCAAGGTGGTGGTGGCCGGCGACGGGCAGGTGAGCATGGGCGCCACGGTGATGAAGCGCGGCGCCCGTAAGGTGCGCCGCATCTACAATGGGAAAGTCATCGCCGGGTTCGCCGGCACCAGCGCCGATGCCTTCACGCTGTTCGACAAGTTCGAGAAGCAACTCGAGCAGCACGGCGGCAACCTGCGCCGTGCCGCCGTCGAGCTGGCGAAGGACTGGCGCACCGACCGCGTTCTGCGCCGGCTCGAGGCCTTGCTCATCGCGGCCGATCGCGACGCGCTCTTGGTCCTCTCGGGCAGCGGCGACATCATCGAGCCCGACGACAACGCCATCGCCATCGGCTCGGGTGGCAACTACGCGTTGGCGGCCGCGCGCGCACTCATGAAGCACACCCAGCTCGACGCCCGTACCATCGCCGAAGAGGCGATGAAGGAAGCGGCGTCCATCTGCGTCTACACCAACGATAACTTGGTGATCGAGGAGCTGTAGGAAACGGCCGTGCGCGCGTTCGCGAGTCGTGTTCGTCTGGTCTTGAGCCGTTGCACGAGCACGATTCACGAGCACGACGCGTGAGTTGCATCACGGCCACGGCGTGATACCTAGTTAATTCGATGAGTCAGATGACGCCTCGGGAGATCGTTTCGGAGCTCGACCGCTACATTGTCGGGCAGCGGGCCGCCAAGCGCGCGGTGGCGGTGGCCATGCGCAATCGCTGGCGGCGCCTGCAGGTCCCGGAGGAGCTGCGCGACGAGATCGCGCCGAAGAACATCATCATGATCGGTCCCACCGGCGTGGGCAAGACGGAGATCTCGCGCCGCCTGGCCAAACTGGCGCAAGCGCCGTTCCTGAAGGTGGAAGCCTCGAAGTTCACCGAGGTCGGCTACGTCGGCCGCGATGTCGAGTCGATGATCCGCGACATCGCCGACCTCGCCATCAAGATGGTGAAGGACGAGGAGCAGGAGAAGGTAACGCTGCGCGCCCGCGGGCTGGCCGAAGAGCGCGTGCTCGACCTGTTGCTGCCGCCGGTGCGCGTGGCCGAGCGCCGGGTGCAGGGGATCGGTGAGCAGGTCGCAGTGGGTGAGCCGGAAGAATCCAGCGCTGCCACGCGCGACAAGCTGCGGCGCATGCTGCGCGAGGGCAAGCTCGACGACCGCATGGTGGAGCTGGAAATCACCAAGGCGGCGATCCCGATGATCGAGGTGTTCACGCCGCAAGGTATGGAAGAGATGGAGTTCCACCTCAAGGACCTCTTCTCGAACCTGATGCCCAAGAAGACGAAGAAGCAACGGGTGCGTATTCCCGAGGCGCTCGATGCCCTCACGCAAGAGGAGGCCGGCAAGCTGGTGGATATGGAGATGGTCACCAAGGAGGCCATTCGCCGCGTCGAGCAGTCAGGCATCATCTTCATCGACGAGATCGACAAGATCGCCGGCCGCGAGAGCGTCGTCGGGCCGGACGTCTCGCGCCAAGGCGTGCAGCGCGACTTATTGCCCATCGTCGAGGGCAGCACGGTCAGCACGAAGTACGGCATGGTGCGGACGGACCACATCCTCTTCATCGCCTCGGGCGCTTTCCACATGTCGAAGCCGTCTGACCTGATCCCCGAGTTCCAGGGGCGCTTCCCCATTCGTGTCGAGCTGGAGGCGCTCACGCGCGAGGACTTCATCCGCATTCTCACCGAGCCGCAGAACGCGCTCATCAAGCAGTACGTCGCCCTGATGGAAACCGAAGGCGTGGCCCTGCGCTTCACCGACGACGCCATCGCCGAAATCGCTGCCATCGCCGCGCAGGTGAACCAGAACACCGAGAACATCGGCGCCCGCCGGCTGCACACGGTGATGGAGCGCTTGCTGGAGCCGCTGTCGTTCGATGCGCCGGAGATGGCAGGTCGCGAATTCGTGATCGACGCGGAGCACGTGCGCGCCAAGCTGAGCGACATCGTCAAGGACGAAGACCTGTCCCGCTACATCCTTTGAAACTACGGTCGACAGTTGATAGTTGATAGTGAGAACTTAGGGCCGACATGCAGGTATCCGGACACCATCGACTATTGACTATCGACGATCGACGCGAGGCGAAACCGAGCTGATGGAGAAGCCTATCGCCAAGGCCGAGGTCCTCCTCGACGCCCTGCCGTACATCCGGCGCTACTCGGGGAAGACCATGGTCATCAAGTACGGCGGCCACGCCATGGTCGACGAGGAGCTGAAGGAGAACTTCGCGCAGGACATGGTCCTGCTCAAGTACGTCGGTATCAATCCGGTCATCGTCCACGGCGGCGGGCCGCAGATCGGCCAGCTGCTGAAACAGCTCGGGATCGAGTCGCAGTTCGTGCGCGGCATGCGCGTCACCGACCAGCAGACGATGGACGTCGTCGAAATGGTGTTGGTGGGGAAGATCAATAAAGAGATCGTCAACGCCATCAACCATCACGGCGGCCGCGCCGTTGGCCTCTCGGGCAAGGACGGCGAGCTCATTGTGGCCAAGAAATTGACTGTGCCTGCCGGAGAAGGCGGCGCGGAGAAGCTGGACATCGGCATGGTGGGTGAGGTGCGGGGGATCAATCCGATCGTCATCGAATCCCTCGAGCGCAGCGATTTCATTGCGATCATCGCGCCGATCGGTGTCGGGGAGCGGGGCGAGACGTACAACATCAACGCCGACTCGGTCGCCGGGGAGATGGCCGAGGCCCTGCACGCGGAGAAGCTGATCCTGCTGACGGACGTCGAAGGCATCCGCGACAGCAGCGGCAACGTACTCCCCACTCTCGACCTCGAGCATGCCTTGCAACTCATCCGGGACGGCGTCATTTCCGCGGGCATGATCCCGAAAGTGGAATGCTGCATCAAGGCTCTGCGGGGCGGGGTTAACAAGACACACATCATCGACGGTCGCGTGCGGCACGCCGTGCTGCTGGAAATCTTGACCAAAGAAGGTGTCGGCACCGAAGTCGTCCGCGGGGCGACGACGAAAGCGCAACCCAACAGGTCCAAGCTCCAAAGTCTCCGGTCGAAGGCTTAGACGCGGCGAGAGGGACGAAGCGGGGACTTCACTGACCGTTGACTATCGGCTATCAACCTATCGACTGTCTTCCGCCATGACCAACGACGAGATCATTGCGCTGAACGACCGCTACCTGTTCCCGGTCTATCCCCGCGCCCCTGTCGCCTTGGTGCGGGGGCAGGGCTGTCGCGTATGGGACGCGGACGGCAAGGAGTACCTCGACTTCTTCGCCAGCACGGTGGTGGCGAACCTCGGCCACGCGCACCCGCGCGTCACGCAGGCGATCGCCGAGCAGGCCAGCAAGATTCTGCACGTCTCCAACCTGCACCACAGCGAGCCGCAAGCGCTGTTGGCCGAGCTGCTGTGCACACACTCGTTCGCCGACCGCGTCTTCCTCTGCAACAGCGGCGCCGAGGCCAACGAGGCGGCCATCAAGTTGGCGCGCAAGTATGGATCCGAGCACGGCGACGGTCGCTTCGAGATCCTCACCGCTTTGGGGTCGTTCCACGGACGTACGATCGCGACCATCACGGCGACCGGGCAAGAAAAAGTCCGCCGTGGCTTCCAGCCGTTGCCGGAAGGCTTCCGCTACTTTGCCTACAACGACATCGACGCGCTCGCGGCGGCCATCTCGCCGCGTACCATTGCCGTGATGCTCGAACCCTTGCTGGGCGAGGGCGGCATCGTCGTGCCGCATCCGGAGTACCTGCGCCGCGTGCGCGAGCTGTGCGACAAGCACGATCTGTTGCTCATCCTGGACGAGGTGCAGACCGGAATGGGTCGCTTGGGCACGCTGTTCGCCTACGAGCAGAGCGGCATCACGCCCGACATCATGACGCTGGCGAAAGGCCTCGGGGCGGGCGTGCCGATCGGGGCGATGCTTGCTACCGAGCGCCTCGCCGGGAGCTTCACCGCCGGCGCCCATGCGTCGACGTTCGGCGGCAACCCGCTCACGTGTGCGGCAGCGGTAGCGGTGATGCGCGTGATGAGCGAGGAAGGCGTGCTGGCCAACTGCAGCGCGCAAGGCGAGCACCTGCGCACCCGGCTGCGTGAGCTGCGCAGGAGCCTACCACGTATCAAAGACGTGCGCGGAAGAGGGCTGCTCGTCGGCGCCGAGCTCGACGGTCCCGGCGCGCCGGTGGTGGAGGCCTGTCGCGCCGCCGGCCTTCTGATCAACTGCACTATGGAGAGAACGCTGCGCTTCTCACCCCCGTTGATCGTGACGAAGGACCAAATCGACCGCGCGGTCGAGATCACGGCGCGCGTTCTGGGCCAATGAAAAGGGACTTTTTGAGTCTGGCTGACTTCACCCGGCCCGAGCTGGAGGAGATTCTCCATCTGGCGGCACGGATGAAGCGCGATCTCAAAGACGGCAAACAAGCGCCGCTGCTGGCCGGAAGATCGTTGGCCATGATCTTCGAAAAACCGAGCCTGCGGACACGGGTGACCTTCGAGATAGGTATGAATCAGCTCGGCGGCACGGCGGTGAATCTTACACATAGGGACATTCAACTCGGCCAGCGTGAATCGGTGCCGGACATCGCGCGCAACCTGGAACGCTGGGTCGACCTGATCATGGCGCGCACCTTCGCGCATGCGACCTTGGTTGAGCTGGCGCGGCATGCCGGGGTGCCGGTGATTAACGGGCTCTCCGATCTGTTCCATCCCTGTCAGGTGCTGGCCGACTGCTTTACCCTCATCGAGCATCGCGGCCGCCTCGACGGCATGCGTATCGCCTTTGTCGGTGACGCCAACAACGTCGCCAACTCGTGGATCGACGCGGCTGCCACACTGAACTTCGACTTAATCCTGGCGTCGCCGCCCGGTTATGAACCCGACGCGGCCACGCTGCAGGCCGCGCGCGCGGCGGGCGGCCGCGTGACCATCACCCATGACGCTGCGGCTGCGGCGCAAGGTGCGGATGTGCTCTACACCGACGTGTGGACCAGCATGGGGCAGGAGCGCGAAGCAGAGAAGCGGCGCCGCGATTTCGCTGCCTACCAGATCAACGCCGACCTCCTGCAGCGCGCCGCCGCCAAGGCGGTGGTGATGCACTGCTTGCCGGCGCACCGCGGCGAGGAGATCACCGCCGAGGTCATTGACGGGCCCCAGTCCGTCGTGTTCGAGCAGGCGGAAAACCGGCTGCACACGCAAAAGGCGATCATGGTGTGGCTGCACGAGAAGATGAAGAAACACAGATGAGATGAGTGCGCCGGTTCAAAGAGAACCCACCGGCTCACCTTTGGAGATATCATGACAGATAAACCCAAGAAGATCGTACTGGCGTACTCTGGTGGACTGGACACCTCCGTGATTCTCAGCTGGCTCATCGACACCTATGGTGCCGAGGTCATCGCCTTCTGTGCCGACTTGGGGCAGGGGGAGGAGCTGACGCAGGTGGAGGGCAAGGCCAAATCCGGCGGCGCCAGCAGGGTGTACATCGAGGACGTGCGCGAGGAGTTCATGCGCGACTTCGTGTTTCCGATACTGCGCGCCAACGCTGTGTACGAGGGCTACTACCTGCTCGGGACTTCGATTGCCCGTCCGCTGATCGCCAAACGCCAGGTCGAGATTGCCCGAGCGGAAGGGGCCGACGCCGTCTCTCACGGGGCCACCGGTAAAGGTAACGATCAGGTGCGGTTCGAGGTGACCTACTACGCCCTGCAGCCGGACATCCGCGTCATCGCGCCGTGGCGCATCTGGGACTTGGGTTCGCGCTCCAAGCTCGTCGCCTACGCGGAAAGCAAGCGCATTCCGATACCGGTGACGGCGGAGAAACCCTACAGCTCGGACCGCAACCTGCTGCACGTCAGTTTCGAGGGCGGCATCCTCGAAGATCCGTGGCGGGAGCCGTACGAGGACATGTTCGTCCTGACGGTGGCGCCGGAGAAAGCCCCGGACAAGCCCGAATACATCGAGGTCGAGTTCGAACGCGGCGATGCGGTGGCGGTGAACGGCGAGCGACTTTCGCCGGCGACTCTACTGGCGCGACTGAACCAGATTGGCGGGCGCCACGGCATCGGTAGAGTCGACTTGGTGGAGAACCGCTACGTCGGCATGAAGTCGCGGGGGGTGTATGAGACGCCAGGCGGCACTATCCTGCACGTCGCGCACCGCGCTGTGGAATCGCTGACGCTCGACCGCGAGGTGCTGCACCTGCGTGACGGACTGATACCGCGCTACGCGGAGATGGTGTATTATGGCTACTGGTTCTCCCCCGAGCGACTCATGCTGCAGGCCGCCATCGACGAGGCGCAGCGGCCGGTGAATGGCACAGCGAGACTGAAACTCTACAAGGGCAACGTCATCGTCGCGGGCCGCAAGTCCGCGCACTCGCTGTACCGGACCGACATCGTCACCTTCGAGGAGGACTCGGTGTATCAGCAATCAGACGCCGATGGGTTCATCCGCCTGAACGCGTTGCGGCTCAAGATTCGCAGAAGGGTGCTGGGTACGGAGTGAGCGGGTGCGCAGGGCTGCGGGCGAACAAGGACGCGCCGCTCGCCCCTGTTGACGGGCTCAGCGGCTGACCCGCATACGCACGGACGGATGAAAGTCGGCATCGCAGGCTTCCCGCGCAGCGGCAAGACTACCATCTTCAACGCCCTCACCGGACAGCACGCCACCGTCGGCGGCTTCACCGAACCGGGAAAGGTGCATCTCGGCGCGATCAAGGTCCCTGACCCGCGCGTGGACCGGCTGAGCGTCATCTTCCATCCGCGCAAGACGACCTATGCGGAGATCGTGTTCGTGGATTTCCCGCCCGCGTCCGAAGCCGCCGGAGGCAGCGCGCTGGAAGTGACGACGCTGACGCAGATGCGTGAAACCGATGCGCTGGTCCAGGTAATCCGCGGCTTCCCCGACGACGCGACCGGCGCGCCCCCCGATCCGGTGCGCGACCTGGGCAACTTCAAGAGCGAGTTGGTGCTTGCCGACTTGGTTCTGATCGAGAAGCGGCTAGAGCGCCTGAGGAAAGAGAAAGGCAAGGAGCGGGAGCGGGCGCTGCTCGATCGCTGTAAGGCGACACTGGACGAGGAGCGGCCGTTGCGGCGCATGCCGTGGACGCCGGAAGAGGCCAACGCGCTTGGTGGGTTCGGCTTCCTGTCACGGCGACAGTTCATGGTGCTGTTGAACGTGAGCGAGGCCGAGGTGCTCGCGCCCCTGCGGGTTGGCGTCGCCGAATGGCTTGCATCCGAGGACGTGAAAGGGCTCGTCTTATCGGGCAAGATCGAGATGGAGATCGCCGCCCTCGAAGCCGAGGACCGCCAGGCGTTTTTGGAGGACATCGGTTTGCCGGCGCCGGCGCGCGACCGCTTCATCACCGCCGCCTACGAACTCCTAGACCAAATCAGCTTCCTGACCTGCAGTGAGGAGGAGGTGCGTGCGTGGACCATCGCGCGCGGGACCTCGGCGGTGAAGGCGGCCGGCAAGGTCCACAGCGACATGGAGCGCGGATTCATCCGCGCCGAGGTGGTGCATTACGACGATTTCGTTCGCTACGGCAGCGACGCCAAGTGCCGTGAGGCCGGCAAGCTGCGCCTCGAAGGCAAGGATTACGTCGTCCAGGATGGTGACATCGTGCACGTCCGCTTCAACGTGTGATCTTCATGGCACCCCCGCGGCGACCCCTGCGGTCGATCCGTGCGGTGCTGTTGGTGCTGTTGTTGGCACTTACACAAGTCCGGGTCATTAGCAGTTATAGATGTCCGCTCGGTTAGACGGAGATCTTCCTGCGATTCTTCTTAGTGTTTTTATTTAGGGTTCTTAAGGCGCGTA
>JBEKBJ010000155.1:0-10593 GCA_050015455.1 Binatia bacterium | reverse complement strand
GCCGTGCACCGACGTTTTCAAACGCCTCCTCCTTCTCTGCTCTCATCTCCGGTCTCCTTTCGAAGACCGGACAGAATTTCCGGAATTCTTCCGGTCAGAATTTCCGGAACCGGCACGCGGTAGGCGGGGGTGCCCGCGTTGCTGGACACAGCCCTACGCCGAAGGCGTTGCGCAACATAGCCCCGGGTTGCCGCGTCTCTTCAGCGGCTACCCAGGGCTGATGTGGGCCGCGCTGGCAGCCTAGGGTAGCCAAAAGAAGGCAACCCCAGGCTATGATATATACAACACCTTCGGTGTAGCTCATGCTGCCGGCTTCCACTGAACAGCCAACCTCTTCCGCGTAACGGCACGGTCGCGCAGATACAGGTTGATGCGCCGACCATAGACGCAGCCAGGCCGCAGCGATGAAACCGCGGCGCTCACCTTCGAGGGCCTCAGGGTGAGTGGGTAGACTCGAACTACAAGACCTACAAATCTGTCGCACACCCGCCGGTGCTTGGGGCATCTAGGCAGCGAGGGTTGGGTGGTCCAGGCGTCGAGCAGCGTAGGTCACACAAGCATCGATGTCATCCGGTTCGAGGTACGGATAGTCGCGGAGGATTTCCTCCCGGCTCTGGCCGGCCGCCAAGAGCCCGAGCACGTCGATGACACGGATTCGCATCCCGCGGATACACGGTCGGCCACCGCACTGGTCGGGATTGATGGTGAGTCGATCCAGAAGGTCTGCCACCGCAGTTTCCATCTCCACGCCTGGGCCTACGGTACCAGATCCCGGACCTATGATATAGTTGCCCTCATTCGCTTGCGGCCTTCCTGGTTCTCGGCGGCGATCGTCCCGAGCAGCTTGCTCGCGGAAGGGAAGGGCTTCTCCCGTTCGACCCGCTTCAGCCGCAGCGCTTCCTGCTCGCACGTGATCGTACACACACCGCAGCCCATGCACTTTTCCGCGTCGACGACAGACTTCTCCTGATCTTCGTCGAGGGCAATGGCGCCGAAGAAGCAGCGGTCCACACAGTGGCCGCACATGATGCACTCGTCGGTCGACTCGGCGACGAAGTTCGATGGCGCTACCGCCTGCGGATTGTCCCAGCGCGTGCGGCCGCGCAACTGCGAGCAGCAACACTGGCAGCACAGACAGATCACGGTGTGCCCGGCCTCTTCGAAATTCTCGGTGGTGCCCACCAACCCCAGGTCCTGCATCTCGTCGAAGTACTTCTTGGCCTCCTCGACCGTCACTTTTCTCCCGACCCCGATGCTCTGGAAGTACAGCGCCGAGGTCTCCATCATGATGCAGAAGCCGACCGGCGTATCGTTCTTGCATTCCCGGATGCCGAGCTTTTTGGTTCTGGTGCGGCAGGGACAGGGAACCAGGGAGAGGTTGCTGACCGCGTCGATGATCTTGTGCGCCTCCTCGGTCTCGAGGATCTGCTGGCCGGGTCTGACCGTACGCTGCACCGGAATCACGCGCACGACCCGGGTGCCCTTCTCCGAGTTCTCGTAGTACTTGTAGAAGCCGTCCTTGATGAAAAACTGTTGATACAGCTGGCCGGCCTCGACATCATCCGGTCCGATCTCCTTCGTGAACTGAAGCTGATTCACCAGAATGTGCATCAGCGGCAGCCCGTAATTCCCGCCGAACCCTATCACGCTCCCCTTGCGCGCCAGGGCGTCGAGCACATCCGTCACTTCCGTAGAGCCTTTGCCTGCGGCGCGCGCGATGTCGTCCGCGCTCAGCATGGACTCGGCTACTTCCGCCAAGCTTGTTGCGGTTGCTACGGGCATCTTGAGGTACTGAACGATCTCGGCTTCGCCGGGGGTGTAAAGCAGTTTGAGAAACCGGATGAACGCTGGTGAAAAGTCGCCGTTCGCCTTGGGCGCGGTCATTGGACCTGCATCGACGTTCTCCGCAATCTTGAGATATGCCGACTCACTCATTATCTATCGTCTTTCATTATCTGCCCTCCGACTTGGCCCGCCCGCCTCAGGACTCCCTACTCTGGTAACGTCACACGCGACGTTCCCCTTCCTGCAGTGCACGGCGGCTCACGCGGAAGTCGTCCACCTGGCTGCAGACATCGTTGTAGTCACAGGCTTCGCACTCGCGCACCAGCTCGGTCGTCATCTTGTTCAACGCGGCGATCTGCCGCGACGCTCGCTCCGCAATGATGCCCAGCTCGCGCACGTCGGCGGGTGAGGAGGTCACGAGGAGCACCTCGGCGGACGTGACGTAGGGCAGGCTTTTGTACAGGCGGATGAGCGCGCCGCCCAGCGTCGCCAGCGTGACCCCGCCGTCGACCGCCTGGCGGCTGACCCGGCTCCATTCTCGCCCGACTTGGGACGGGGCGCGCAGCATGTAGCCCGCGAGATTCAGGTCGTAACGCCTCAACCCCAGCTCCCGGTACCGCTCGATGCAGTTCTCCTCGCAGACATCCTCCACTCCCAGAAGCACGGCCTTGCCGAACGGCAGATGCCGGCCCACGCTCTCACCGATGTCGGGCCCAGCGAGCGTGATGCATCCGTCGCGAACCAGGCCGAGGTCCGCGGTCCACACGTGAAAGGCGACCGACTCGTCTTGCGGACTTCCCAGTTCGACGGCGGTGTCGGCCTGCAGGACGACATTGCCCTTCTTGCCCGGCGGCCAGGCGGGCACCTCCGCGGACCGCACCACCCGGACAACGTTGCGCGCGCGTACCGCGTCGACGTAGGCGCGCAGCTCCCGAATGCGCTCGTTGAAGAGCTGCGTGGCCGGGACCGCGTCAGGCATGCGCCGCCGCCACGGACTCCCCGGCGCTGCGGCCGGCTGCATCCGCCGCGACCAGCGCGGCACCGATGGCCCCGTTGAGCTGCGGCTGCGGAACCTGCACCAGGGGCATCCCCAACGCCTCGCGCAGGGCCTCGAACATGCCGGAGTTCTTCGCGACCCCGCCGGTCATGGCGACGTCGCCGGCCACACCGATACTGCGTGCCATGGCCACCACCCGGCGGGCCACCGCCTGATGCATCGCGCGCACAATGTCCGCCGTTTCCTTGCCCTCATTGACCAGCGACAGGATTTCCGTTTCGGCGAACACGACACACTGGTTCGAGAGCGTCAGGTGTTCCGTCCCCCGCTCGGACAAGGGTCCCAGCGCATCCAGTTCGATCCCCAGGGCGTCGGCGATCACCTCGAGAAAGCGCCCGGTCCCGGCGGCGCACTTGTCGTTATACTGATATTGCACGACGTTTCCACGCTCATCGAGCCTGATCGCTTTCGCGTCTTGCCCGCCGATGTCGATGACCGTCCGTACCGAGGCGACCTGCCACACGGCGCCGCGCGCATGGCAGGCGATTTCGGACTCGACCGTGTCACCGAACGTGATCTTACGCCGACCGTAGCCCGTCCCGACGCAATGCGCGACGGCGTCAAGCGTCACGCCCGCCTGGTCGAGGGCGAGCTGCATCGCCGCATTGGCGGATGCCTCGGGCACCGGCCCGGTGCGCGTGATCCCCGAGCCGATGATCGTCCCCTCGTTCATGAGCACCGCCTTCGCGGTGAGGGATCCGACGTCACAGCCAGCCACGATCATCGGGACCCTCCGTTGGCGTGCTCGGCGGCGAACAGGGCGGCGCCGATGGCGCCCGTGATCTGCGGGTCCTCCCGCCTGATGCGTTTCAGCCGGAGCGACAGCAACCGTTCGAGGCTCGCCAGCACGCCGCCGTTCTTGGCGACGCCGCCGGTCATACAGACATCGGGCTCGGTGCCGATATTGCGCACGAGCGTAGCCGTGCGCACCGCCATCGCGTTGTTGATGCCGGCCACGATGTCCTCCACGGGCACGCCGTCGTGCAGGTGCCTGATCACGTCGGCCTGTGCCCAGACGGTGCAGGCGTTGGCAAGGGTCACCGGATGTTTCGCGCGCGCCGAGAGGTCACCGAGCTCGCCGAGCTCGACGCCGAGCGCCTTGGCCATTACTTCGAGAAACCGTCCCGTTCCCGAGGCGCACTTGTCGTTGGCAATGAACTTCTCGATATTCCCGTCTTTGTCCAAGCGCATCGCCTTGCAATCCTGCCCACCGATATCGATGACCGTTCGCACCGACGGCACCAGCCACCGCGCCCCTTTGCCGTGGCAGCCGATCTCCGACACGGTCTCGTGCACGAAGGGAATCTTGTCACGGCCGTATCCCGTGCCGACGCAGGAGCGCACGTCGCTCAGGCCGAGCCCGGCCGCCGCCAGCGCCATCTGCATCACCGACTCGGCGGACTCCCACGGCTTGGCCTTCGACTTGATGACGGCGCGTCCGAGGATGCGCCCGTCGCGCATGACCACCGCCTTCGACGTGAGCGAGCCGACGTCGCAACCGGCCACGATCATGGCAGCAACCTCCGGACCGTCAGAAACTCCTCAAGCCGTTCCCGCGTCGCTTCCCACGATTGGACCCGGTCGTCGAAGGCGTCCGCGTTAATGATGTGCGTGGGAAAGCCGGCCTTCTCTGTGTCGCGCGCGAGCAGCTTCACCATGCCCCAGGTGTTCCGGCAGCCCGGCGTGCCGTTGTAGACGATGCAGTCCGCGCTGTAGAGCTTGGCCAGCGCCAGCGTATCATCGAGCCACATGTTCGGTGCGTCGTAGGGACCGCGGATCTGCTTAACCATTGGCATGCGCGAGTTCAGCGCCGCGAGCGAGTCGAGCATCGCGTCGAGGCTTGTCGTGTCGACGGTATACGCCGCGTCCGCCTTGTCGAGGATGCGCACGTACGGGGCTGTCGACGCCCAGTGCCGGCTGAGAATGTTCCCGGCATACCCGATGCCCAGCTCGTCGAGCATCTGCCAGAGCCGCAGGTCCTGCGTGTAGTGATCGATATAACAGAAGAAGACGCGGATCTTTTCCACACCGCTCTTCAACCCGGATATACCCTTTGCCGCGTTGCCGCGGGCCTGCTCGACCATCGACTCGAGCAGGCGGGTGCACTCCGGCATGCCACCGAACAGGAACCGCCCGGCATAGGTCAGCAGGCCGAACGACACCGGCAAGGGATTGGGCACGAGCCGCGCCAGGTCCTCCAGTTCCGCGATCAGCGCGTCCTGCGCCTCGACTTCCATCAGGACCTGCCGGAGCCGGTCGATGTCGAGCTTCCTGCCCGTGTGCTCTTCGAGAAACCGGATCAACGCCTTGTAGTCCTCGCGCTGGTAGGTGTCGGTCCGCGGGTCGACGAGTACCGGTGGAAAATCAAGCTGGAAGAACGGCTTCTGCATATACGCCGCCGCAAAGGAAAAGGCGTTGGCGTTGGTGTCGCACACGCCGGGGGTATCGGTCACGACCATGTCGATTTCGCTGCCGAGGCCGGCGAGGAATCCGCCGAGCGCACCGCGCTGCGACGAGCAGGACGTCTCGGTGAAGCCCACCTCGTTGCAGTAGTCGAGGAACTCCCCGGTGCCCCGGCGGTAGGTCATCGCCATGATGGCTGACAGCAATTCGAGGCACACCGGCGCGACATCGAGTGCGTATAGAATGGTAGGGGAAAAGCAGAAGGTGGTCATGGCGGTCTTCCGCCCCCGCTCGCGGGCCGTCACGAAGTTCCCGAAATATTTCGCGCACAGCTCGATGAAGCGCTGGCCCGGCTCGCCCGATTGGAACATCGCGTCGACGATGCCGCGAAAGTACGGGATGTACTTCAAGGTCGTGCGGTATTCCTTCTCGGACCCGCGGCTCAACTTGGCGGCCGTGTCGAAGGCCGACCACAGCATCCAGTCGAAGTGGTACTCTCTGGTTGCTTGCCTCATGCGGCCGCTCCGTGCTGCTGCCCGATCCGTTCGAGGAAGGCATCGACGCGCATCTTCAAGCGTCCCTTTTCCACCAGCGGGCCGTACTCCCGCTCCAGGCGCAGGCACGGCGTCCCCTCGGCCTCGAGGGCGCGCTCGAAGAGACCGTTCTCCGCCCCGTGCAGATCGCAGAAGCGGATGTTCTGTAAGACCACGCCGTCGACGCGCGCGCTGTGAATCTTCGCCCGCAGGAGGTCGAGGCGCTCGCGGTACTGCCCGTACATGCGCGGGCATTCGTTTTTCCGCAGATAGCGCCGCGCCAGCGCTTCCACCAGGTCGCCGTCCTCTGCCACCGGGTCCAGGTGGAAGCGGGCACTGAAGCAGAGGTTGTCCGCCACCACCAGCGCCCGGTTGCCCTCGATCACGCGGACCAGCTCGACGTCGTCGTTCGCGCTGCCGACAAGCATCAGGCGGATCCGGTCAGTCCGCGTTTCGGCGCTATCAGTCAACTCGTCGAGAAAGGCTTCGAGGCACGAATTGTACGCGTCGCGGGCCATGGCCGTCCCGGCCAGGATGACGGCCAGCGCCTCGGCGCCAGTGATCGGGGGATGCGGAGCGGTCCGAAACCGGTCGAACTGCTGGAGCAGCGCGCGGCCGCGGTTGTAGATCCGGATCGATTCGCGGAGCCCCTCGTCGGTGATGGCCACGCCGAAGTGCGCTTCGACTGCCGCGATCAGTCGACGGATCTCGTCGGTGAACCAGTGCACCGTGTAGTCGGAGAACTTGTGCGGCACGCCGAAGTGGAAGAAGAACCCGGGGACGATGCCTTCGTGATCATCTCCCGCTTTGCGCCAGCACTCGTCCAGCCGGCGCATAGAATCGCAGCCCGGCGTGATGATGGCGCCGTCGAGGAAACGCAGCCGGCCTTCCCCAGCGAGTTGGAGCATGCACTTGGGCAGGCTGCAGATGAACGGCCCGAAGTACGTGTCGCCGATGCTGCACTCCTCGGTACCGTACCCGCGCAGCCTGAAAGGGAGAATGCCGGCGGCGTGAAACACCTCGTCCGGCAGGTACGAACAGGTGTAGCCGACGATCTTCTTCCCCGCCGCTTTCCATTCTTTGACGAAGCGGTTTTCGAGCACGACGGCCGCTTCCACCCACTCCGGCATCATGGTGTCGGCTCCTTCGGGCTGAGGGCCGCACGCAGGGCGTCGACCGCGGCGTGCAATTCCCCGTCGCCGTCCGCGTCCGAGGCGAGGAGGTCCGCGAGGCCTTTGATGACCAGCGGCAAGACCTCGCGGGCCACAGGCTTCAGCGCGGCGACGAGGCCCGCAACACCCCAGCGGACTGTTTCACCTGCCTCGCGTTCGTCGAGCCCGCCGATGATCTGCGTGAGCACCACGCGTAGCGCGTCCGGCGACGCGTCGTGGACCCGATTCGCGATCGCGACCAGGCGATTCAGCGTGTCGGCGAGTTCCTGCGCATCGATCTCGCCGAGGCCGCTCGTCACCGCGGCCGCGATATCCTCGTCGGTCAATGCCCGTTCGAGTACATCGGTCGCCCGCGCCAGCCGCCTGAACCGTGACGCACGCCGGCGGAAGCGGCCGGCGACCATCTCCCGCACCAGCGCGGGCTGTGCTTCCAGGAGCGCCAGGAGCGCGCTTTGCGTCGACTCCCCCGTGTCGGCGAGTAGCGCGCGCGTCTTCAGCAGCAGCTCGATGTCGACCGACCGCAGCGCGTCACCCACCAGCGCGGAGAGGTCGGCCGGCATCTGAGGTCTTCCGTTCTCGCCGATCAGCACACTGCCGGTGTGCGCCCGCCTGAAGATTTCGCACGCCGCGTTGACGAGTCGTCCTACCTCCTCCGCCTTAAGGTCGCGCAGCAGGGACAGCAGCACGTCTGCCAGCAGATCGGGCGCCAGGCGGTTCATGGGTCCGAGGCTCGCGGTCAGCGCCTGGATGGTGGCGTTCACGACGGCAGGCAGCATCGAGAGGAGACACACCATCTTCGTCGGGTACTGCCACATCTCCTCGTTCAGCATGCCGACGAACGTCGCTGTGTTTTCGGCCATGGAGTCGACGGTCGTCTTGAGCTCGCCGAAGTCGACATTGCCGGCCCAGGCGCGGAACCCGGGACGAAGCCGTTCCGCCAGGGCAACAGGGTCGGCCGCCCGCGCCTCGTTGAGAAAGCGTACGACACTGGTCAGCAGCTTGCCGGCCAGGGCCTGATCCAGTTTCTCGACGACCTCGCCAAGGACGCGGGCCTTCTCCTCGGGTGGCAGGAGCGCCACGCCTTCGCTCACCGCCGTCGAGGTATTGAGGAGGCCATTGATCAGCTTCGGAAGCTGCGCCGCAACCTGACGTGCCTGTTGCGGCTGCCGCAACATGGTCTGCAACGATGTCTCGTCGCGTCCGTTTCTGGACGCCGTGAAACCTCTGCTGAGGACTCTGGCGAGGGCATTCGCGGCGAGCACTCGCAATCTGCTATCGCCGGCCCACGCTCTCAGCACCTCGGGCAGCGCCGCGGTGAGCGCCTGCCTGACCTCGTTCGTCTCCAGGAGGGCGCGCACGAGATGGGTACCGTCCTCAGCGGTTGCCCCGTGCGCCGCCGTGGGCGTCGCAGCGGCAAGAGCACTTGCCGCCGGGGAGGTCATGGCCGCACCCTGTTTCTGGTCGGGTGACGATGCCGGTGAGCGGTCCGGGCGTCAGTCGCCGCTCGCGCGCGACGCCGTCCCTTGCAGGAGACTGTCGATTCTCTCCAGCGGGCGCCCTTCGAGATGCTTCGCTCCTCAGGGCGAGCGGTTCTTTTGTTATTCTCCAAAGACAATTTCCGCTCACCCTGAGGAGGTCCCTTCTTTTGGGACCGTCTCGAAAGGTGTGACTCGCCGTGAGAGTCACCACCAGTGATCAGCACCCGCAGCACATCCGGCATGAACCGGCCGTGTTCGGCAAAGGAAAAATGCCGCGGGGTGAGCATCGCATGCAGCGAGAAGCCTACCAGGTAGGTGCAAATGACTTCCGAGAGCTTGGGGTCCGTGCCGAGGCTTTTCGAGATGGCCTCCTTGAAGGGGTCAACGAATTCACGAAATGCCTTTTCGCTGCCGCCGGGGCTGTGGCGGAACAGGTCCAGGGCCAGGAGCAGCAAGTTTTGATGGAAGCTCCCGCTGGCCACATAGAACTCGGATAATCTCGCTAGCCGCTCGGCCAGCGGCAGGTCAGGGCTCAGCTGCGGGCTGAACGCTTGGATGTCCTGCTCCACCGCCCAGGCAAACATCTGCTCCAGGATGCTCACCTTGGTGGGAAAGTAGTGGTACAGGGTGCCGGTCGATACACCGATCTCCTCGGCGATCTGGCGCATGGTGACGTTGCTGAACCCCATGCGCCCGAACAGGTCGAAGCACTTCTGCAGCAGCTCTTTGCGATACTCGTCGTGGTCAACGGTCTTCGGCATCGACTGCTCCCCGTCAGAATGGGCGGAACACCTGCTCGCGCCCAATGCCAGTGAGATAAGCGGCGTCATGCCAAGATTGCATCCTTCGAGACGGCGCCTGAAAACCCTTCGACACGACGCTCCGCGCTTGCTCAGGAGGCGCCTCCTCAGGATGAGCGGGGAATGATTGTCGCATCAAGAAATACCGCCCACCCTGAGGAGGCCGCGTTTTCTTCGCGGCCGTCTCCTATGGTCCGATTTGTCAAGTCCCTCGCTCCGGCGCGCGGCTTCATGCGCTTGAGTCTCCACAACGGGCAAGTCTCCTATTCGTGCGCACCCTCACAGGGGCGGTCACCAAGTTATTGTTCGTCCCCGTCGGGGAATCGAGCGCTGCCAAACTCGAAGACGTTCCGCGCCGCACGCGGAACCAAGACGGCCGCCGCAGGCACTCGAAACGGGGACCGCGCACCGTCGCTGCTCCTCGCAGACAGAAGACTACGCCGCCAGAGCGCATCACCTCCTGTGCGTACGGCCGCGGGGCTGCGCCCTGAGCATGCGCGCGAGCTTCAGGGGTGGGGGCGGTGCGGCCCCCCAAGAGCCAGGCACCGCGGCGGGGTGGGGTGCCACACGCATCCCTGTGCCCGCTCAGGCCGCCACCGGCACTGCGGCTGCCAAAGCCTCCAGCCAGCGGGCCCGCAGGCGCACCGCCAAGCGCCGCGCCACCGCCACGATGGCCCGCTTGCGGCCTACGCGCACCGCCAGGCGTTCGAAGCATTGTTTCAACTCCAGGTCGGCGTTTTTGCCGCGCATCGCTGCCCAGGTACACTGCAGCAGCCAGGCGCGCAGATAGCCCGGGCCCGCTTTGCAGATGTGGCCCCGCTGATCCAGCTCGCCCGAGCTGTATTGGCTCGGCGTGAATCCCAAGTAGTTGACGATGGCGCCGACGGTGGCAAAGCGCGTGATGTCGCCGAGCTCCAGGACCAGGCGGATCGCGGTGAACGCGCCCATGCCGGGCTGCTGCTCCAGCGCGGCCACCACCGGAGCATATTCCGGCGCGGCGGCCAGCTCGAGAATCGCGGTTTTCAAGCGGCGGCCGCTCGCCCGCGCCGCTTGACGTATCTGCAGCAGCTCCCGCACACACAGCCGCACTGGCGCCGCCAGCTCCTGGGCCGCCAGCCACTGCTGGTAGACGGTCCACCCCGCCCGTGGCGCCGGCCCGATACGTCCCTGCTCCTGCAGCAGACTGCGCACCCGCACCCGCGCCCGCTTGCACTCCTTGAGCGCCTGAGCGTAGGTGCGCGAGAGTTGCCGGCGCTCGTGTTCCGCCCGCCGCGGCACGTAGATCCCCTTGAGCTGCCCCTGCTCGCGCTTGCGCCCCATCGACCGCACGTCCAGGCGATCGGTTTTCACCCGGCGCCCCGGCAC
>JBEKBJ010000154.1:0-10708 GCA_050015455.1 Binatia bacterium | reverse complement strand
GCCGTGCACCGACGTTTTCAAACGCCTCCTCCTTCTCTGCTCTCATCTCCGGTCTCCTTTCGAAGACCGGACAGAATTTCCGGAATTCTTCCGGTCAGAATTTCCGGAACCGGCAGCAGCAAATCAGCGGTACGCTGAGCAGTGAGCCGAAGGAGGTGTCTATGGTCCCTGTTTTGTCCCGACGCAGTTTCCTCCAGTGCCTTGGCCTTGCTGCGACCGCCACGACGGCTGTGGGTCGATTGGCGATGCCACGGATGGTTGCGGCAGCGACGCCACCGGCGAGTACGTTGCGGTTCGGAGTGCAAACGCACCCCGAACGCACTAGCTTCAAAGACATCCTGCAGATATGGCAAGACGCCGACACCCTCGGGCTCGATACCGCCTTCGTCTTCGATCATTTCATCCCGATCCAGGGCGAACAGTCGGGTCCGTGTTTCGAGGGCTGGACGCTGCTCTCGGCGCTCGCCTCGCACACGCAGCGCGTGCGGGTTGGTGTTCTCGTCACCGGTAACACCTACCGCTATCCCGCTGTGCTCGCCAAAATGGCGGCTACCGTAGACCACGTCAGTGGCGGGCGGTTGATCCTGGGCATGGGTGCCGGGTGGTTTGAGGCGGATCACACGGCCTACGGTATCCCGTTCTACACGGCCGGGCGGCGGGCACGGCGCCTGGTCGAATCGGTCCAGGTGGTGAAGCAACTGTTCACGCAGCCCAAGAGCACCTTTGCCGGCAAGTACTATCAGCTCAAGGACGCGCCCTTCGCACCGAAGAGCGTGCAGCAACCGCACCCGCCGATTTTAATCGGCGGCATGGGGCCGAAGGTGATCCAGCCGCTCGCGGCGCGTCACGCCGATATCTGGAACTTCTTCGTCCAAGACGGCGACCCGCAGTCGACACAACGCATCTGCGCGCAGTTCGACGCCATCTGTCGCCAGGTTGGACGCAACCCCGCTGAGGTGGAGAAATCGACCAACGTGCGTCCGCAGCAGCTCAGAGCGACGGAGATGCGCGACCGGATCGCGGCGCTCGCCAAAGCGGGCGTTCAGCACTTCATTCTGTCGCTAGAGCCCCCGTTTGACCGCGACGTGGTCCGCCGCTTCGCGCTAGAGGTGGCGGCTCCATTACGCGAGAAGCGCACGGGCACTCCTCAACAGAGCCGCAGTAATCAGTAGCAGCGGCCGGCGCATCGAAGGGCGGCACCTTGTTCTTCGAAGCCAGCGACAACTGATTCGGCCGTCCTGCCGCGTTGCCTCTCGGGTAAACCCCAGATCGCCTAGGGGACAATTCTATCATGACGCGTGCGTATTCTGGGGCTAACAATGGCGCATCCGTGACAGCCCGGGGTGGCTCTACAAACCGCCACCGGCAACGCAGAAGAGAAAGAGGAGGGCGCCTATGTTGGTAGTCGGGTTCTGGCTGTTCGTGCTCGGAGCCGCGTTAAATAATTTGAAGCTGCTCTGAAGAAGAAGCCGCACACTTCCATCCTCTTCTGCTCCACCTATCAGCATCCCGCCGTTGAAGTAGCGGCCGGCTGTCCGTGGCTGTCCGTTTTCGCTTGACGCCGGTTTCCGCGTCGGATAGAAAACTGCCTGCGCTTATTGATACCGGGACGACCTTCCTTTATAACCGCGCAAGCAGGAGGCCAGCTTTGCAAGATACTAATACTCTGCGGTCGGGCGGCCAATCTTCGCGATCAGGGCTGCGCATCACTGATCTGAAAAAGCGGCCGGTCACAAGTAGTCGACTCATGAACGTGAAGATCCCCGCTCACCTCAGCGAGGCGATCGCCAACCTCGCGAAGGACTTCAACACGTCGAAAACCGAGGTCGTGGTGGCCTTGCTCAATACGGGGCTCGACGCGGCAGCGCTCAAGTTGAAGGGGCTGTTCAAGAGGAAAGGCTCGCGCTGAGTTTTCGCTCGGCGTGATCGATAGTCCGTTTGGTTGGCTGGAGGGCGCCTGAAGCCTTCGCGGCTACCCACCTCCCGTGCACATAAACCGCAGGGCACACCGCCTCCCACCTTGGCGGTTAGGTTCTCTTATTGAGATCTCTGCTCTCGGTCTGTCGCCATATCCATCAGGTCCTTGAAACCGGAGCTGATGAGGACCAATCACAAGCTGTTCGAGGACCCCAATTCCCTGGCGGCTGCCGAGCACGGCTTCGCAAACGGCCTGGATGTGCAGATAGAGCGGCACCGACGCATCGATGTCGTTGAGGAGCCAGGACTCGCCGCCGACCTCGTTCTCGCCGAGGTACAAAGCCCACCGGAGAAATAGAAGAGCCGGCCTTTCGCCGACCGGCTCCTCAATGTGCTCCGTATGCGAAACGGGCTCAGGCGTCGAAGTACAAGGCGAACTCGTAGGGGTGCGGGCGTAACCGGATGGCGTTGACCTCGTTCGCCATCTTGTAGTCGATCCAGGTCTCGATGACGTCCTCGGTGAACACGTCCCCCTGCAGCAGAAACTCGTGATCCTTCTGCAGGTTGTTCAGCGCCTCATCGAGGCTGCCGGGCATATTCGGCACGTCCTTCAGCTCCTCCGGCGTCAGCGCGTAGATGTCCTTGTCGAGCGGGTCGCCCGGGTTGAGCCGCTTCTGGATGCCGTCCAACCCCGCCATCAACATCGCCGAAAACGCCAGATACCCGTTGCAGCTCGGATCGGGGAAGCGCACCTCGATGCGCTTGGCCTTCGGGCTCGGGCTGTACATCGGAATGCGCACCGCCGCGCTGCGGTTGCGGCTCGAATACGCCAGGTTCACCGGCGCCTCGAAGCCCGGCACCAAGCGCCGGTAGCCGTTGGTGGTCGGGCTGGTGAAGGCCGCCAACGCCGGCGCATGCTTCAAGATCCCCCCAATGTAGTGCATCGCCAACTCACTCATCCCCCCGTAGCCGTTGCCCGCAAACAGCGGCTTCTCCCCCTTCCAGATGCTCTGGTGCACGTGCATGCCGCTGCCGTTGTCCAAAAAGATCGGCTTCGGCATGAAGGTCACCGTCTTGCCGTGGCGGCACGCCACGTTCTTGCACACGTACTTCAACCACATCAGCGCATCGGCCATCTTCACCAACGGCAAAAAGCGAAAGTCGATCTCCGCCTGCCCCGCCGTGGCCACTTCGTGGTGGTGCTTCTCCACCCGGTAGCCCACCTGCTCCAGCGTGCGCACCATCTCGGTGCGGAGGTCCTGCAAACTGTCGGTTGGCGGCACCGGGAAATACCCCTCCTTGTAGCGCGGCTTGTAGCCCAGGTTGGGCCCTTCCTCCCGCCCGGTGTTCCATTGCCCTTCAACCGAGTCCACAAAGTAGTAGCCGGCGTGCTGGTTCTGGTCGTAACGCACGTCGTCGAGGATGAAGAACTCGGGCTCGGGCCCGAAGTAGGCCACATCGCCGATGCCGGTCGACTGCAGGTAGGCCTCCGCCTTGCGCGCGATGTTGCGTGGGTCGCGCGAGTAGTCCTCCTTGGTGATCGGGTCGACGATGTTGCAGATCAGCGACAGCGTCGGCTCGGCCGTGAACGGGTCCATCACCGTGGTGGTGGGGTCGGGCACCACCAGCATGTCGCTGGCGTGGATGGGCTGCCAGCCGCGGATGGAGGAGCCGTCGAACCCCAGGCCTTCTTCGAACACCGCTTCGTCCAACTCGCTCGGCGGCACGGTGAAGTGCTGCCAGATGCCGAGAAAGTCGTTGAACTTCAGATCCACTGCGACCGCCTTCTGCTCCCTCATGAACTTGACGGCTTCTTTGGCGTTCATACCCTCGATCCTCCCTCTTTTCGTTGATGGGTTCTTGCCTGTACTGCTCTTCGATGCTTTGCGGCTGGTCTTCTTAGATGGCATCAGCTCCTCGCTCGCCGGTGCGGATGCGAACGAC
Source organism: Binatia bacterium (assembly GCA_050015455.1). Lineage (GTDB taxonomy): Bacteria > Desulfobacterota > Binatia > HRBIN30 > HRBIN30 > JAGDMS01. The sequence goes on along the minus strand of JBEKBJ010000154.1, from coordinate 6,847 downwards.
CTCTTCGATCGGGATGACGAAGATCTTGCCGTCGCCGATGCGGCCGGTCTTGGCCGACTTGGAGATGGCTTCGACCACCTGGCTTATCAGCTCATCTTTCACGATGATCTCAAGCTTCACCTTGGGCAGGAAATCGACGACGTACTCGGCGCCGCGATACAGTTCGGTATGCCCTTTTTGGCGTCCAAAACCTTTCACTTCGCTCACCGTGATTCCCTGAATCCCGACGCTGCTCAGGGCTTCCTTCACCTCGTCGAGCTTGAACGGTTTGATTATGGCTTCGACCTTCTTCATGTGCCACCTTTCCAGAAAATTGTCCTTGATTACTATGCCAGTCTCCGGGCGCTGTAAAGCGACTTCATCACAGCGTGTACGCCGTCTCGCCGTGCTGCGACAGATCGAGGCCGACGACCTCGTCCTCCTCGTAGACGCGCAAGCCCACGACTGCGTCCACGACTTTCAAGAGGACCAAGGCGCCCACGAAACAGAACACCAGGGTCACGATGACGGCGACCGCCTGAATGCCAAGCTGCGCGGGATTGCCGAAGAAGAGCCCGTCGGCACCGGCGGGGTTGACAGCCTTGGAGGCGAACAGGCCGGTCAGGAGCGCGCCGATCACTCCCCCGACGCAGTGGACGCCCACGACATCGAGCGAATCGTCGTAGCCGAGGCGAGGCTTGAGGTTACACGCAGCGAAGCAGACCACGCCAGCAACGCCGCCGACCACAATCGCCGACATTGGGCCGACGAAACCGGATGCAGGCGTGATGGCCACCAACCCCGCCACCGCGCCGCTGGCTGCACCGAGCACCGTCGGCTTACCCCTGGCGGCCCATTCGGCCCACATCCATGACAGCACCGCCGCTGCGGTGGCCGTGTTGGTAGCAACGAAGGCGCTGGTCGCCAGCGCCCCGCTGCTGAGAGCGCTGCCGGCGTTGAAACCGAACCAGCCGACCCAGAGCATGGCGGCCCCTACGACCGAGAACGGCAGGTTATGCGGCGGCATCGGCTCGCGCGGATACCCCAGCCGTTTTCCCATCACCAGGGCCGCCGCCAAGGCGGAGACCCCGGCGCTGATGTGGACCACCGTGCCGCCGGCGAAGTCCAACGCACCCATGCCGCCGTTCGCGCCGATCCAACCACCCTTGCCCCAGACCCAATGCGCCAGCGGATCGTAGATCAATGTCGCCCAGAGCAGGCTGAACAGCAGGAAAGCGCTGAACTTCATGCGCTCGGCGAAGGCGCCGGTGATCAGAGCCGGCGTGATGATGGCAAACATGCACTGGTAGATCATGAAACACTGATGCGGAATGGTGGGCGCATAATCGGCATTCGGGGCGCCGCCGACTCCGTTGAGCCCGAGCCAATTCAATCCGCCGATGACGTGGCCGTGGTCCGGACCGAATGCGAGCGTGTAGCCCCACAGCACCCACTGCACGCTGATCAGGGCCATCATCACGAAGCTTTGCATGATGGTGGCGAGGCCATTCTTGCTGCGTACCAGACCACCGTAAAACAACGCCAGCCCCGGCGCCGTCATCATCAGCACTAGGGCGGCAGAGGTGAGCATCCATGCCGTGTCTCCCGTATCGACTTTTGGAGCTTCCTCCGCCACAGCCGTTCCTGCCGTGAGCAGCAACGCGACACCAACTCTGGCAAGCGAAACCAGTCCCGTCCTCATTCCGCGCATCATTTACCTCCCCCCCGAAGATTCGGAGCCTGTACCCCACGCAAGGGTGTGCGCACACGTCAGTTTTGCCCTGCCCGGCGACATCGAAAATCAAGTCCATTACAGCAACGGCGATGCCACCCGAGCGCAACTTCGCCAGGCGGCCGACCAATCACGGAACGGCCTCCGCGACAGACAGCACTGCTGCCCGGAAGATGTGCATCGCCGATTTGTTAGGCAGAGGCTTCGCCGGTGCGCCGGTGACTGAAGCAGCCTCGCCGCCTCACCCGCTTGCTGGCGCACCCGCTCGCTAACAGCTTTCGCTGAAATCTCGGCTCGACGCCTCGGCGCAGTCGCGACAGGTTATCGCGATGACGAAAGACGATGGCCGCACAGATGATAAGTGCCGCGATCCGCACTGATGGTGTGGTACCCAAAGCGACAGTTGCAACCGGCAAGCTGGCCGCCGCGAGGACCGATGCCAGCGAGACGTACCGCGTCGCCACTGCCACCGCTGCGAAGACCAGACCAGCAAGGAGTGCGGCGCCCGGCGCCAGCGCCAGGAACACGCCGAAGCCGGTGGCAACACCCTTGCCGCCGGAGAAGAGAAGGAACACGGAAAAAATGTGACCGAAAAAGGCGGCCAGCGCCACCAGCGCGATCAGCCGCGCATCAGCCAGCAACACGCGCGCAATCGCCGCTGGGACAAACCCCTTGGCGATGTCGCCGGTAAGCGTCAACAGCGCGGGGCGCAGGCCAGCCGTCCGCGCCACGTTGGTCGCGCCGATGTTGCCGCTGCCGGCGCGCCGGACATCAACTCCAGCCAGACGTCCTAACCACACCCCCGTCGGGAGCGACCCGCACAGGTATGCAGCTGCGATCAAGCACACCGCCAGCATCTGAGAGAACGATCCCCAATCAACATGGCAATCGGGCAATCACGTGCTCACGCTTCCGGGGTTCCCTTTATGGACCTCACGTTCCAATAATCCGTCATGTCCGTAATCCTTTAATCCGTCATGCCCGCAATCCTTTGGCGGGCATCCACGCCATGCGCAATAGACCGCCTGACGACTGCGGGAATGACGAGAAACAAGACGAGCGCTCTTACCGAAGTCACTCATCGACATGTTATATGTCATTGGGGAATCCCCAAAAGTGAGAACCTCGGACGGACAGATCGGTAGTGGCTCTGTCAGGGAGATGGCTGTTTCGCTTGGCGCCTCGTCACAGCCGCACGCGGGGGCGCCGGCCACGCTCCTGTCGCCGCCCAAACGCATTGCCCAGAAGCCAACCCACACAGAGCCCGATTGCCGCAAGCAGAATGGTGGTTGACGTCACGACTCGTACCGGACCGTCCGCTGGCAGATTCGGCAGCGGCGAGACGTTGACCGAAGGGGGCTCGACATCGAGTCGTTTTTTCAGGTGCTCCACCGCGGCAGTCAGGTGCGCCACATCGGAATGCAGCTTTTCGGCATCCAGGCCCGCGGGCGCGGTCGTGGGGACGCTGACGGGCGTGGCCTCGGCCCGAGCTTTCGAGGCGGCCAAATCCTCTTGCAGCTGCCCGATCTGAGCCGTCAGGCTCTTGTTCTCTTCCGTCAGTTGACGGACTGCTGCCGCTTCACAACGGGCCGGCGCGGCCACCGGCGGTACCGCACGTGGAGGAGTGGCGGCCGGCGGGGCGCGATGCTCCCCAGGTAACGCGAGGAAATTGCTCTTAACATATCCCGATTGCCCGCTGGCTGTGAGCACCCGCGCCCATTCCCCGTGCATTTCTTGGACCTCGACACTGCTGCCTTCGGTCAAGGTGGCGAATGGTGGAAACTCGGTCCCTGGACCGCGGCGGATGAACACATGCTCGGCGCCGGCAACAACGGCGGTGTTGGCTTGAGCCCACGCGAAGCCGAAGGAAAGTGCAACCAGAACAGGAATGACAAACCGGGAATGGAAAAGCGGGAATTTCAAACCCACCAACCGATGAAGAACGTCCGCCTGTCCCCCACGGACCGGTTCCCGGTTTGCCATTTCACATTCCCGGTTTGCCATTGCACTTTCCGGAGAAGATGGTCGGGGTGACTGGACTTGAACCAGCGACCTCACGGTCCCGAACCGTGCGCTCTACCAGTCTGAGCTACACCCCGTCCTCGTCACCATGAGCAAGGCAGGTCGATTGACCAGGCCACCGACTTAACACAGTAAGGCGAAATTGCAACCGCGTCGCATCCCCTCCCCTCAGTTGATACTCCCGGAGAGCCCACGTGTCCATGTGGATTTCCATTCGAGGATCGGAGCGGGCGCGGGTCGGCGCGCCCAACCACTCGTCATTCTTGACGGCTTCGGCTCGCCTTGCGAGCATGAGGGCGATGAGCCCCAAGGAGGCGGCGGCCCGGTCGATCGCTCAACGTCTGCACGAGGCCGGCTATATCGCGTACTTCGCCGGCGGCTGCGTGCGTGATCGATTGCTCGGCCGCGAGCCGCAAGATTACGACATCGCGACCAATGCCCCGGCGGCGCTCCTGCAGCAGCTGTTCGCCCGCACCATTCCGGTGGGCGTGCAGTTCGGCGTCGTCATCGTCGTCGTCGACGGTGAGCCGGTGGAGGTGGCGACCTTTCGTTCCGATGCCGCGTATGTGAACGGTCGTCATCCCAGCAGTGTGCATTTCGGGTCGGCGGAAGAAGACGCGCGCCGCCGCGACTTCACCATCAACGGCATGTTCCTCGATCCGCTCGCCGACACCGTCATCGACTACGTCGGCGGGCAAGCCGATCTGCGAGCCGGCATCATCCGTGCCATCGGCGACCCGGCCTGCCGCATCAGCGAGGACCGGCTCCGAATGCTGCGCGCGGTGCGCCTCGCCGCGCGCCTCGGTTTTCACATCGATCCGCCCACCTTCGCCGCCATCACGGCGGCCGCTTCGTCGATTACCGACATCGCTTGGGAACGCATCGGTGACGAGGTGGTGCGTATTCTCACTGATGGTGAATCAGGCAGCGCGCGGCGGGGCTTCGAGTTGCTGGACCGCAGCGGCTTGCTGCCGCCGATTCTGCCGGAAGTGGCGGCGCTGAAAGGCGTGGAGCAATCGCCCGACTACCACCCCGAGGGCGACGTCTTCGTGCACACGCTGCGCTTGCTCGAGCAGCTGGAACACCCGGCGGAGACGCTGGCGCTGGGCGCGTTGTTGCACGACATCGCCAAGCCGCGCTGTACCCAACGCAGCGAGCAGTATATCACCTTTTACGGGCACTGCCACGTCGGCGCCCAGATGGCCGTCGCCATCTGCCAGCGGCTGCGCCGCAGCCGTGAAACCTGGGAGCGGGTCGCGCTTCTGGTACGCGATCATTTGCGCCTCCTACATGCGCCGCAGATGCGCTTGAGCACCTTGAAACGGTTCCTTGCCGCCGCCCACATCGAGGAGCTGTTGGAGTTGGCGCGGCTCGACACCATGGCATCGAACGAGAACCTGACCTACTACAACTTCTGCCGCCAGAAGCTGCGCGAACTCGGCGCCGAGGCGATTCAGCCGGCACCGCTGCTGCGTGGCCGCGACCTGCTCGAACTCGGCTTCGAGCCGAACCCGCGCTTCGGCCAGATCCTCGAAGCCGTCACCGAGGCCCAACTCGAGGGCACGCTGCACACCCGCGAGCAGGCGATCGCCTGGGTGCGAGAGCGCTACCGGCAGTGATTCGTGGCCCGCGATCCCTAACCCGCGGCTCCGGCCTTGATTACTTGGCGCTAGCGTCGTAGCTAAGTGGCCATGTTGGTCAAGGTCGGTGACTTGGTGATGCATCCGGCCTACGCGCCGTATCCGCGCTACGGACGCGTGGTCAGGCTCGAAGACGGCGACCGCGTCGCGGTTACGCAGGTCCACTGCGGCGATCCACGCTGCAACGCCGAGCACGCCCATGCGGACCAGACGTGGCGGGTTCCCGACCTGGCCTCGGCCAGCGTGTACCAGCCACGGGCATCCTGGGAGCTGGGGCGCAAGAACTCAGCGAACGCGCCCGTGTGGCGTGAGCCGCAGGAACCTATACTTTCGTGACCAACCAACTTTTCCGCTAGCGGTCCTCAGGGTGGGACGATTTCTCGGCGGCTTGCCGGCGCGCCAGTTCGCGTTCGCCCGCGCGTTCCAAACGGTAGATCACGATGTCTCGCAGCCAGGGGAACAGTTCGCCGACCGTGATCAGCCGGCCGCGGCTGCGCGGGACCGTGATCTCACGCTTTCCCGTGCGCAGTGCCCGCACTATCGCGTCGGTGACGTCCTCGGGTTTCAACATCGTGCCAGAGAAACCGAGTGGGGCTCCACCATGCGTAGCTTCGTAGGCGATCATCGGCGTTTCGACCGAGTCGGGATGAATGAGGGAGACATGGATGGGTGAGTGGCGCAGCTCAAGGGCCACTGACAGCGAGTATCCGCGCACGCCGTACTTGCTGGCGCAGTAGACGGCTTCGCCGGGCACCGGCGTGAACGCCGCGATCGAGGCGATGTTGACTATGTGACCTCGGTTATGCCGACGCATGATGGGCAGGACGGCGCGCGTGATGTTGATGGTCCCGAGCAGATTGACCCGGAGTTCCAGCTCGATGTCTGCATCGCTGACGGCCTCCGCGGTGCCGGGGCGAACTAGTCCGGCGGAATTCACCAACACATCGATCCGCCCGAAGCGGTCATCAACTGCTGCCGCGACCCGCCGGCAGGCCGCCGCTTCGGAGACATCGGCCACAACCGCCAGCACCGTGGCCCCGCGCGCGGCGAGCTCCCGCTCCGTAGCCCGGAGCCGCTCTTCAGCGATATCGGATAGCGCTAGGATGAACCCAAGCCGCCGCAAACGGTCGGCGGTGGCACGACCGATGCCGCTGGCTGCACCGGTAATGAGAGCTACCTGATCTCCATTAGCCTTCATGCAATCCTCGCTGTGCCGTCTTCGTGTGCTGGGGGTGTCGGTGACCCCGAATCATCCGGCCAATTACCACCCTTTTTGCGTAATGCGAAGGCAGTAGCGAGCTGAGCAAGTCAGCGCCGAGCCGTTTTCCAAGCAGCGGTGACATGCCCGTGGATTCTCCCTGATCCGATGCTAGGCCGAAAAGTCGTAGGGGCGGAAAGAAGTTTCAAAAACCCGGCAGGTGGGTCCTGAGGGCCTTGACAATTAGGTTAGGACAAGCTAGTAGGCTTGCCCATG
>JBEKBJ010000153.1:0-10936 GCA_050015455.1 Binatia bacterium | reverse complement strand
GAAAGAGAGAAGACCACCCCACCGCGGCGCCTGGCTGTTGTGGCCGCGCCGTCCCCGCCCCCGTGCGTCCGCTGCATGGGTTATTCGCGACAACGGCCTTCATCGACAAAACTCGGAAGTGGAAATGGCTGTGACTACGCGCCGGTTGACAAAGACCGCCATGGCAGAGGGGAAGAGCGGCGGACCGAGGCGTCCGGAATGTTAAACTAAAAAAGCTCGTTTGCACCTGCACCGTTCACGGCGAGGACGAGCTGTGGATGTAACGTTTGCCGAATAACTCGGGGACGCAGGCCAGAAACGTGCCGAGGAGCGCGGCGGCTCCAACCCACCACCAGCTCCACGAGATGACCCCGACCCCAATGAGGGCGGAGATACCGGAAAGACTGAGATAGAGCGGCCCCGTGACGTAGCAATGCGCCCGACCACAGCGGGCGGCGTTCGCCACGCAAGCGGTGCCAGCTACTAGAAAGGCGACGCTCCAAAGCGGAGGCCGGGCGGCGCCCCAGAACAGGCCGGCGAGCAGGAGCGAGGCAGGCAAGCACCAAAGCCAGGGGGCGGCGCGGGAGGCCACCAGATCGCGCTGGCTGCAGGAAGGGCTAGGTCGTGAGCACGCCATGCTAAACCTCCGGGCGCGGCGGGCAATCTGTAGCAGCCATACGAGTCACCAACGTGCGTTTCCGGCCGCCCCGGAGCTGGCTTCCACGCAGTCAGGGTGTTGCGTTCTCTCCGGCATCGACTGAACCGAGAATCTGTCCGTACAGCTCGCGATAAGACTTTCGCAGCCCCAGTTGGGTGAAGAACAAAGACTTGGCAAAATCGAATGAGGGACGGTTTTTGAGAGCCACGAGGGTCCGCTTCAGTATCCTCCCCATGGTGTAGCCTTCAGTCATCACCTCGGCATTGCCACGCATCATTTCTTCGTCCGACATGGTCGGATGTTTGAAGACGACGTAGCTGCCGTAATGCTCCCAGGGCCGGTCGGTGTATATCCGACCCTGCTCGAGATAATCCTTGTAAACCTGGCTGCCGGGCGTCGGCATCAGTGTGAATATGAAAGGGACAATGTTGCATTCATCGCAGAAGTCGAGAGTCCTGCGGTACGTATCCGGAGTGTCTTGGTCCCACCCAATGACAAAGAATCCCAGGACGGCGATGCCCAGCCCTTGAATGGTCTTGACGTTGTCCTTCATCTGCTTGAGGTCGAAAGTATCCGCCGAGGCGTAGTGCAGCTTCCTCCACGCTCCGGACTGTTTCTGGCCTTCGGCGGAAATCGACTCGAGGCCAGCAGCGACGGCGCTCAGTCCACTCTCAGCCGCAAGCTCCAGAATCTTACGGCCGTCCTTGTAATTGATCGCGGCCAGGCCCCCCGCCCCGGTCCAGAAGCGGATGGGCTTGAGGCCGGCCAGCTCTTTATAGAGATCGAGGTAGTACTGGTTCTCTTGCGGCCGATCGACCAACTGGGGATGGCCGAACACACTGTCGTCTACGTTGAAGTATCGCGGGCCCAGCGTGGCGACCTCCGCCACTACGCCGTCGATGGCCCGGTGTCTGACCTTGCCGCCGAAGATGTCGGTAACCGGACAAAAGCAGCAGTGGTTGGGACAGCCGCGGGTGGTGAAAATGGAGTCCATGAAGTAGCGCTCTCTGGGCAGCAGGTCGCGCCGCATCATGGGCAGGCCTTCGAGGCACGGCCGTTCCTTTTCGTGGTGCACGGTACCTGCGAGGTTCGTTGTCGGATACGGGCCGGAGACGTAATAGTTTTTCAGCGTGTCCTGCTCCGCATCTTTGAGGATGAGCGGCCAGAGCTTCTCCCCCTCACCGATCGCTACTGAAGTTGCGTGGTTTCTGGCTTCTTCGGGGAGGGCGAAGACGTGCGGTCCTCCCAGGATGACCTTCTTCCCTTGCTGCAGGAACGTGTCGGCAATCCCGTAAGCGGCATTGGCCAGCGGTGTTCGGACTGTAATGGCCACCACATCGGCAGGCGACTCGTAATCGACCTGGTCGCCGCAGAACATGTCCACTAGGCGCACGTCATGTTCTGGGGGCGTGAGGGCAGCCAGGAGGGTCAGCGACGGCGGCATGACCGAAACCGAAGCCCTGGTGACTTCGAGCCCGCGGGCAGGGAAAATGATGGTGATCTTCACTGCTCTCTGCTCCTCACCGCGTCACCTGCCGAGAACATTCACCAGAAGGAGAATCGTCGTCACCACTAGCGAGATCTGGCCGACCTCGTAGAAGATCGATCGCCAGGGCTGCATCTCCGCCATATATGTGGCGGTGTGCAGGAGCCGCGCCACCGTGAACGTCACGAACAGCGCGGCCGCGAGACCGAAGGCTGGCCCGCTGAGGGTGTAGAGGAAGCCGATGATCAGGAACGGCAGGATGTTCTCGAGGTCGTTCTGGTGCACCCGCCGCAAGCGTTCGACGGCCTCATCGGGAGGCGCCGCCGCCTTCCCCATGAAGGCGTAGTCCTCCGGCGTGATGTAAGCGCCACGCCGCAGGCGGAGGATACCCGTGGCCGATCCCGTGAATGCCATCTTGAGCACGAGAATGGCGGCGCACAGCACATAGAGACGCGTGGTGGGATCCTGCAGTAGTTCGTGCATCGGCCCTCCTCCTTTCTTACGGCACGACGCGGAACGTGCCATGGAGCGTGCTTCGGGCCGACCATACTCCCATACCTGCCTTGGTCAAGACTCGGCGACAGCCTCCTTTAAACTGGCTTAAATGATCTCATGGGCGCGTGCCGAAGCGCACAATTGCCTGCCGTGCGGGACAGCGGGCTGCCCCGGCGGGCCGCCGGCGCTTGACCGGTCCCTTGCACGCGTCGTATATTCATAGCGTTCGCCAGGCCGTCCGCGGTTGCGGGAGAGGAGGGTAGCAATGAGCGTCGGAACTATCGTCAAGGGACAGGATCTGTTTGCTTCGCTCACCCCAGAAGAGGTACACAACGTAAGCCGTTTCTCCTCCGTAAAGAAGTACGAACGGGGCGACATCGTCTATCGGTGTGGCGCGCCGGCGAGTCATCTGTTCATCCTGCTCAAGGGTCGGGTGCTACTGCGCCTTCCGAGCCAAGGGCAGGAGGCCGGCTTGGCATTCTCCAAGGCCGAGCCCGGGGACTTTCTGGGTCTCGCCGCTCTGGCAGGCTCCGAGCGTTACACGGTCACGGCCACCTGCGTCGAGCTGTCGGAGATTCAGGTCATCGAAGCGCGGTCGTTCAGAGAGTTGCTGGACGCGAACCCACACGTCGGGTTTCACGTCATGAGCGCCGTCGCCAAGAATTACTGCGAGCGCTCCGTCGGCGTCCTCCAACGTCTGCAGGCCGTCGTCAGCCAGGTCGAGTTCGTCCCGTGAGCCGAGGAGGTCGGGTCGCCTGGCTTCGATCGCAGACGTGAGTCCTCGACGACGCTACCGCCCGGGTCGGCGCTCGGGGCGTGTCGGCATCAAGCGGACAACCTTGTAGCCGTCTACAGGGCGTATTTGACTCCGAGCGTAGCCAAGTGACGAGTAAACTCGTGGCTGTTGGTTAGCGGCTCGACGCTCGCGGACACTTTGCTGTCCACCCAGTCGTAGGAGTAGGCGATTTCGGCGCTGAGGTTTTTCGTGAAGGCGTACTTCAGTGAGGCGTTGGGCGTGTAAATCCAATCGTCGCGGTTCACCGGCGCCTGCCAGTCGCCGATGTAAAGCGTGAAGCCGGCGCTGGCGGTCACCTGACCGCTGAATTGACGTCGCCAGGTCAGGTCCGTCTTGATGTCTTCATACATGCTGAAGCTGGAGAACGCTGGCTGCTCGTAACGCACCGATTTCAGCGTCACGGTGTCGTTCTCGGTGGGCAGCAAAGTGGCGGAAGCGTCCCAGTAGTACAGGAGCTTGTTTTGGTGGAATGCGGGATACATTTGCCGCAGCCGCGCCGAGTCGTCCCACGTGCGGAAGTCCGGCCCGAATACCGCCGCCAACTTCAGCCAGCTAGCCGGACTGCCCTCCACGCCCACCAGGATGCGGCTGTAAGAGTTGTCGTAGGGGCTATCCACATGGTTGCCTGTGGGGTCGAAGCCTTTGAACTGATCTTGCCGGCCGTAGCGGTAACCGACCACTAGGTGCAGGCCTTCGACCACCCTGTAGCCCACATCCAAGCCGCCGCTGATGTCCTGGCGAGAGATGTAGTTTTCATAAGTGTACTGGGCCCGTGTCGCGGCTGGTATGAGTAGCTGGCGGGTCTCGAAATCGTGAATGTAGCTTGTCGCGACGGGACGGAAGAACCAGTCGCCCACCGGCTCGGTCCACCTGAAGCTGTTGCGGAAGATGAATGCCGCGCGCCGGTCGCGCAACGGGATGCCGCCAATCGCGGGGATGTCGTCCGGCCGCGCAAAGGTCGGCCCTTCCCTGCTGCCGTCGATGTAGGTAGCCGTATTCGTCAGCTCCCAGGAGGCGTCCCCCACCTTGCCGCCGAAGTCGATCATGCCGCGATGGGTCACGTAATCTTCCGAGTGCGCTGAATGGTAGAAGACAGCGTCCGGGGCGTAGGTGACGGACAGGCCGAAGGCGACGCATGGCTTGTAGTCGAGGCCAATTCGCGGCAGGACCGAAGTCACGAAGGATCCTTTGTTCGCCTCCACTGGACGCAGTCCGGCCGCTTGGGCAGCAGCGACATTCGCCGGAGTTGGATCGTTGTCCTGGATGTAAACGTTGCTGTCGTAAGTCTCCTTGAGGCTGATCTCGGCGTTGAACGTGACGGGCATGGCTGCGACACCAGTCGGACTCACGGCGGCGGCCAGCATGAGCCAGGTACTGAAGGCAAGGAGTCGTCCGTGGGCGTCACGACCGCGAAGGCCGGAGGCGGGAATCGAATTCATATTATAAATAAGCTCCGTTGAGGGTTGGAATTCTGATATCTTTCCTTTGCATTTCGAGAATTCCTACTATACGTTCCGACGGTACTATGCGAGTGGGACTGTAGGCCCGGGCCGGTCCGTCACGAGGAACGCAAGATGACCGAAATACGCGCAACCAACATCACTTGGCACGAGCATCACGTCCCGAAGCAAGAACGCGAGAAGCTCATGGGCCACCACGGAATCGTTGTGTGGTTCACAGGGCTTCCTTCCTCCGGCAAGAGTACCGTCGCCAATGTGCTCGATGGGAAGCTCCACCAGCGCGGCTGTCACTCCTTTGTCCTCGATGGGGACAACATCCGCCACGGTTTGAACAAGAACCTCGGTTTCTCCCCTGAAGACCGCGAGGAGAACATCCGCAGGATCGGCGAGGTGGCGAAGCTCTTCGCCGATGCGGGTATGATTGCGATCACCGCATTCATCTCCCCCTACCGAAAAGACCGGGACAAAAACCGTGCGTTGCTCAAGCCCGAGGAGTTCGTTGAGATCTTCATGGATACGCCTATCGACGTTTGCGAGGTGCGTGATCCCAAGGGAATGTACAAGAAGGCCCGGGCGGGAGAGGTGAAGGAGTTCACCGGCGTCTCGGCCCCTTACGAGACTCCTCTCAAGCCCGAGATTGTGCTCCACGGCGATTTGAAAGACCCCGACGAGCTCGCCGATGAGGTTATCGCGCACCTCGAGAAAGCCGGGCATGTCACCCCTCGCTGAACGACGACGGCGCCGATGCCGGCTCCTTTGACCGTTCGTAGCGCGCTTTGATAGGCCACGCAGCCCGCAAGCGAAAACAGCGGAATCGCCACCATCAGCTTTTTGGCAAGGATCGCATTGGACATTGGTGCGTGCCTGCGTCGCCAGACTTTGAACATTCATCTTCCCGCTAGTCAAGATCATCCGACGATGCAGGCGTGCGCTTACGCAGCTCTCGGAATGGTGAGCGCGGCGGTCGAACCTGGAGTGCGCCAGGCGCAGCCGGGCACGCAGGATGTCATGTGGTGGCAAGGGGGTGAAAGCGTACGCGGGCGCCGTTTGACGCGGGGCGCGCGGCTTCGTATGGAACAAAGTGGATGAGCGATCTCACGCAGGACGCCCCGCCTTTCATCCGCGCCTGGCTTGTCCGTGAGCCCGGCCGTCTGATCGGCAAAGGTCACCCGGCCGGCGATTTTCTCCAGGCCTACGAGTGGCGCGTCCTACAGGAACGCCAAGGTTTCCTGCGCCTCCGGGCGCATGTGCCCGCGCACCTGAAAAACCCGCGGGGCCAGATATTCGGTGGCTTCACCCCAACCTACGTGGATCTGGTGGGACTGTTCACGGTATGGGCTGGTGAGGAGCGCCGCGACCCGCGTTCGCGGTCGTGGCTGGCGACGACAAACATGCGGGTCGACTACTTCGAGCCGCTCGTCGGTCCCGAGTTCGTCATCGAAAGCCGGTTGGTGAAAAAGCACGGCCGGACGATGTTTGTCGAGACTTGCTTCTTCGACCCGGAGGATACGCTGGCGGTGTTCGCTCTTGTCACCATGCGCGAAGTGAAATTCGACCGGCCGCTGGGCGGCCTGTGACGCTTGGGGTTGTCCGGCCCTGGCCTGGACGACCTGTGTGGCCGTAGGGTATGAAGAAGGTGGGATGTGGAGGGGGCTGAGTGTTCGCACTCACCCGGTATTTCGTGGCATGGTGTATCCGTGCCGGAAGGGAAGTGCGCAGGGTCCGGCGCCGGTCGTGAGATCATGGGGCTGAACGACCAAGTGGATGCCGTTGGAGCGGCAGAAGAGAGAGCACCCGAAGGTTTGGCGGATTCGCTCCGCTGTTGCCGAGCGGCCGCGTTGCGCCTCGGGATCCAGCAACTCTACCCGGAACAGGAACGCGCCGTCGCCGCTTCCCTACAAGGGCACGATGCGCTCGTGGTGCTACCCACCGGCTTCGGCAAGTCAGTATGCTACCAGGTCCCCTCAATGGTGCTGCCGCAGCCGGTTGTGCTGGTCTCACCGTTGTTGGCCCTGATCCGCGATCAGCACGAGAAGCTGCTGGCCCGGCATATTCCGGTGGAACGCATCGACGGGACAGTGCGCGGTGTCGCACGGCGTGAGGCGCTGCAGCGGGTCGCAGCGGGTGGCTCGTTGCTGGTGATGACCACGCCGGAGACGCTGGCAAGCAACGAGCTCGGTGCAGCCTTGCGTACAGCCGGCATCTCGCTGGCTGCGGTGGATGAGGCGCATTGCATTTCGGAGTGGGGCCACGACTTCCGGCCGGCGTACCTCCGCCTCGGAGAACGGCTGCGCGAGCTGGGCTCGCCGCCGACTTTGGCGCTGACCGCGACGGCCACCCAGGCGGTGCGCGAAGACATCATCCGCTACCTCGGCATGCGCCAGCCCGAGGTGGTCGCCGGCTCGCCCCATCGGGCCAACCTCGCCTTCGAGGTCTTGCAGATCTCAGGCCACGACCGCATCCGCGCCCTGACGCGTTTCATCAAACGGCTGCGGCGTCCCGGCATCATCTACTGCGCCACCACCAAAGCGGTGGACGAGCTGTATGGTGCGTTGCGTCTGCTGCGCATGCCGGTGCATCGGTATCACGGGCGGATGGGGGCCAAAGATCGCAATGCCGAGCAAGAGTGGTACATGCGCCCGGGCCGGCGCACCATCATGGTGGCCACCAGCGCCTTCGGTCTCGGCATCGACAAGCCGGACATCCGCTACATCGTGCACTACCAGGCACCCGCGTCACTGGAGCAGTACGTTCAGGAGGCGGGCCGTGCCGGGCGCGACGGGCGCCGCGCGGACTGCGTCCTGCTCTACGATCCGAAGGATCGCGAGATCCACGAAGCCTTGCTGCAAACCAGTCGGGTGCGGCCAGACCAGCTCTATCGCCTGTCCTCCGCGCTCACGGCCTGGGCGGCGGAAGGCCGCGTGCCCAGTCACGAAGCGCTGACCCTGGCGGCGCAGCTCGGTGAGCGGCAGACCAAGGCCCTGCTTGCCGTGCTCGAAGAGGCTGGCCTGGTGACCCTCGATGATGACGGCACCCACATCACTGTGCCGGCGACGGAATTCGAGGAACAGGCACGCAGCCTCGCCGGGCGTTTTGTGACCATACGCACGCAGGATGGGCGCCGCCTCGATCGGCTGCGTGAGTACGCGGACAGCCCCGAGTGTCGCGCCATCTTCCTGCGCAAGTACTTCGGCGAAGAGGCGGGCGAGCCGTGTGGGCTGTGCGACATCTGTCGTGGCGCGCCGCAGCGGCCGTCGACCTTCTGGCAGCCGATCGCGCGGCCGCAAGGACCGAAGCGCCGCCGGCGCCGCCGGCGCCGCCGTGGCGGCCGCAGACACGCAGCGGCGGGCCAGGATAAGGGCCCCTCACCAGCGCCGGAGTCGACCTAAAAGGGGTAATCAATCCCCGTGAACACGGCGGGCGCGCCGCCCGAACTCCCGAAGTCGACGTAGGCTACGACCTGTGGAACGACGACGGCGCGAAAACCGAGACCGCCAACCGGGTGCAAATCTTCCAGCGGAAACTCGCGCGAGGTGTTGAACACCTTGGCGAGATCGACGAACGGGGTCACCTCGAGGTGCGCCCGCACGCCGAAAATCTCCCGCTCATACACGTTGGTCCGGAGCTCACCCTGCAAAACGAAGTTGTTGTTATCCCGGAACCGACCGCTGCCGTAAGCGCGCAGGCTGTGGATGCCGCCGACAGCGTTCTTCTCGTAGAATGGAGCGTTGTTGCCGTGCTGCAGATAATCCAGCGCCGCGTGCAACGCCACGATTAACTTCTTGTCCGGGCGCAGGGGTAAGAACGCCTTCCCCTCGAAGCCGTACTTGATGAAGGAGTCGGAGCTGCCGAGGGCCTTGTCGACGACCTCGATGGTGCTGTTGGCGTACATGCCCTGGGTGGGAATGTCGTACGAATCACGATTGTCGAACGCCAAGCCGAATTTCTGCGCCACAGTAGTGGCGCCGGTAACGCCGTTGACTTGTGAAAAGCCTGAGGAGGGATCACGTACCTGCGGCAGGTGCGTCACGCCGCCGCGCCCGGTGCGTACCTCGCTGACGCGCGTCTGCCAAAATCCCTCGAACGAGCCGTAAAAGTTGAGGCCGGTGAGCAGGGAGCCGCGTTCCGTGCTCGAGGTGTAGTTGCTCTCATTGGAGTCCGGGGTGTGATTGCCGAAGCCGAAGAAGCGCTCGAATGGGTCCTGCTCGTGCCGAACGTTGCTCGACAGGTTCAGCCACCCGTCGAGGAGATCGAATCCCTGATAGTCTGCCTCCGCGTACTCGCCCCGCAGCGTACCTTTGCCGCCCATGACGAAGTACTTCTGCTTGGGGTCGGGGTAGTCGAAAAAACGGAACGTGGGGTAAAGGCCGAAGGTGTCGTTGTAGCGCACGTCGGGAGCGATGATGGTGCTGATGCTCTTGGTTTCGCTCGCGATCAGCATCACCGGCAGGATCCCCACGGTGGTCCCCTCATTCGGGTCGACGATGATTTCCGGCAGCGGGATCAGGGTCGTATCGGCGCTGGCCGCGTTGCGGGCCATCGCGAAGTAGGCAAAGCCGCAGAGCACAATCGCAGCCCAACGGCCCCCGCCACCTCCCATCACAGGCGCAAGCATCGAGGCACTAAATCATGCCCAGCTTTCCAGGGAAAGGCGCTGCGTTCTCCCTCGACCGAGAATCTCGGACGTCGGTAGTGGGTCAGTTTGATTTTCCAGCGCCCTTGGAAGCTCGTCGCCCATATGCCATCCTACCGGCTGATGGGCTGGGATTCGGAGCTGAGATCGGAGATCCGACGCAACTTCAAAGTCGGACAGCGATTTACCCTGAATGACATTTACGAGCTTGAAACGTATTTTGTGGGGCTGTATCCGAACAACGCCCATGTGCGCGACAAGTTGCGGCAGATACTCCAGCATCTTCGGGACGAAGGGGTAGTTGAGTTCATCGACGATCAGGGAAATTATCGACGGCTGAAGTGATGACGCTTTATGGCCATCATCCACCGCAAGCGCCCGCGCGACCCTATCCAGCTCGCCAAGCTCATTGGCGACATTGCCACGGGGCAGCTTGAGGATCGGGTCGAAGACGGGAAGAATCCAGCGGCTGTCGAGCTAGGGCGCCTTGGCGGCGCGAGCGGCGGGAAGGCGCGAGCTGAGAAGCTCAGCAAGAAGCGGCGGGCAGAAATCGCGAAGAAGGCAGCGCGGACGCGGTGGGGAAAGAAATAGGTCGCTATTTCGAGCGTGCCCGCACTTGATGGGCAACCGTTATATCCGCTAGCACGAAACCCCGGCTCTGAAGGTGCTGGCGCATTTCTTCGCGCACACTCGCGACACTCTCTGGGTCGGAGACCGTTAGCACCAACGTAAAGGTGATGCCATCAGCCGGGAATGCTACCCCGCCTCGGACCAGGCTCTCAAGGGAGAGCTTCCAGTTTGAAGTATTGCCTCGCCCTTCTGGCATCAAGAGCTGGTAACGCTTGATCGGAGACCACTTCAGGCCGGTTTTGATCAGATAGCTCTCGCTCTTACTTATTGCTTGGGCGACATCGGCAGCGTCGTGGTCCAGTCGGCTGATCCAAGCAGCTTCACCAGCGGTGTCGGTGCCGTCCAGTTTCTCTTGGTGCAGAAAGGCTTCGAGTTGCACGCGAATCGCCTCTTCTCTGTGGCCGGGATCAATCGGTGGGGTATAGCCAAGAGTCACTTCTGCGCGGCCTCGGCATGATCCATCTGCATTGACCAGAGAGGGTGGCCACGCGAATGGAAATTCGAGGCGCTGCTTGGCCAATAGCTTGTCACTAAAGACTAGTGTCTGCGAATGAGGCTCATCGTTAAGAATGGTATCGGCAGCCGGGGCGATGCCGAAGCCCACGAACTCGCGCGAGACATGCCGTAGCGCTCGTTTGTTGAGCGCATCGGGTCGCCTTGCCCGATGAATCGGCAGCACTAGTGCCGGTTCCGGAAATTCTGACCGGAAGAATTCCGGAAATTCTGTCCGGTCTTCGAAAGGAGACCGGAGATGAGAGCAGAGAAGGAGGAGGCGTTTGAAAACGTCGGTGCACGGCCG
>JBEKBJ010000152.1:0-10976 GCA_050015455.1 Binatia bacterium | reverse complement strand
ATGCTTCGACAGGCTACCAATGAACCTAGACGTTCGAAGCGGTGGCGGGTACCAGTGTGAGTCCGAATTGCCGCGCATTGCGTTGGAGTCGGCGGAGGCATTGTTGTCGGTAGGCGGCTTCATACTCTTGCAGGCCTTGCTCGACGTAGTCCAGTCCGTAGCGCAGCGCGTTGTAGAAGAGGACGGCCAATTTGCGTGCGGCGGCGATGTTGGCGACCTGGGCGCCGCGGGTGGCACGCAACCGCCGGTAAAAGCCGCCGAGCGCCAAGTGCTTGCTGCGTGCCAGGACTCGCGCGATGACGCAAAAGATCTGCCCGGCGCGGCCCCGAAACCGCTTCTCGCGCCGCCGCCGCTTGCCGCTTTGGCGGCGACTGGGCGCCAAGCCCAACCAGGCCGTAAAGTGCTTCGTCGTCGGCCAGCGACTCATGTCGGTGCCGACTTCACTGAGCAGTTGCAGCACACTGTAGTCGGTCAGCGTCGGCAAGCCGGTCAAGTCCTGACCGCCCGTGAGGCGCAGCCGCAAGCGATGGAGGTCCGGAATGTCGGGCGCGTTATGATGGATGCGCTTGGGCGTGCCGCTGCCGCTGGCCGCAGACGCTGGGGGGACGGCCGCCGCGAGCTCTTCCAACGCGGCGGCAATCTGTCGATCACAGTCGGCGATTTGCCGCTGGTAGAACTCCCAGCCCTCCAGCGCCTGACGCAGCGCGAACAGCTGCTCGGGATGCCAGCTGCCATGCAACGCCTTGAGCAACCGCTCGCGCTTACGTCGGACCACTTGGACATCGCACAGCTCCAGCAGCAGCTGCGGACTGCGCACGCCTTTCAGTATCCCTCGGATCATGCGCAGGCCACTCATCCCCGTGAGGTCACTGAGGACTTCATGGATCTTGATGTTCATGCGGTCCAGGGCCTTCTGCATGTGCTGGATGTGCGCGCTGCCCATCTGGATATGGTCCTGGCGCAGTCGCTGGTAGTCCCGCAGCCGACGAATCTGCGCCGGGGGCACAAACCCCGTGCGCAGCAACCCGTGGCTGTGGAGCTCCGCCAACCACTGGCAATCGGCGACATCCGATTTACGCCCTGGCAAGCTCTTTACGTGCGCGCCATTGACCACGCACACCTCGATGCCCGCTCCCTCAAGCACTTCGTAGAGGGCGAGCCAGTACACGCCGGTGGCTTCGAGGGCCACGCTGCGCACCCCAGCGGCCAACAGGTGATCGCGCAACGCGTGCAACGACTCGGTGAAGGTGTCGAAGACCCGCACCGGGCCGTCGACGAGCGCTACAAACAATTGCTCACTGCCGACATCGATCCCGGCGACATTGGGGTTGATAGTCCGCAACATCGGTGCTCCTCCTCTCCCGATCAAACTGGCGTCGTCGTGGGCGCGCCTGGGCGAGCTGGAGACGCTAAGGCGACGGTAATAAATAAGGGTAGCAAGTTTGGCCGGGAGTGAGTATGATTCCTGAGCATGAGAACTTCCACCAAACTCCAGCGGAAATTCGCCTCCGTCTGGGCGCTCTTGGATGAGCGGACGCGGCGTCTCATGGCGGCCAGTGAGGCCCAGAGCTTGGGTTATGGCGGCATCTCACAAGTGCGTCGTGCCTGCGGCCTGTCGCGCAAAGCTATCGCCAAAGGCCTGCAGGAAATCGCCGATGGGACGGCGCCACCGCCGGGACGTGTCCGGCGGCCTGGGGCGGGACGAAAGACCATCGTCGTTCACGATCCGCGTTTGCTGGCCGCACTGGAACGTCTGATCGATCCGGAAACGCGCGGCGATCCGGAATCCCCGCTGCGCTGGATTTGCAAAAGCACGCGGACCGTGGCCGCCCAATTGACCCGGCAGAAACACCCGATCAGTCACGTGAAGGTCGCGCAACTCCTGAACGGGCAGGGCTACAGCCTGCAAAGCAACCGCAAAACGGAAGAGGGCGAGGACCATCCCGATCGTGACGCCCAATTCCGCCATATCAACACGCAAGTGAAGCGGGCTTTGGCCAAGGGAACGCCCGTCATTTCCGTGGACACCAAGAAGAAGGAACTGCTGGGAAACTACGACAACAGCGGCCAGCAATGGCTACCCGCGAAGAAGCCCGTCAAAGTGAACGGTCACGATTTTCCCAGTCCCGACGTGCCCCGCGCGTACCCCTATGGCGTGTATGACGTGGAGCGGAACACCAGATTCGTGAATGTGGGGACCAACCACGACACCGGGGCGTTCGCCGTCGCGTCCATTCGCGGGTGGTGGCGCGCCGAAGGCCGCAAGCTGTATCGCCAGACGCGGGACCTGCTCATCACGGCCGATGGCGGCGGCAGCAATGGCGCCCGGTTGCGACTCTGGAAACTGGAATTGCAGAAGCTGGCGGATGAAACGGGGCTTGCCATCGCCGTGTGTCATTTCCCGCCGGGGACGAGCAAATGGAACAAGATCGAACATCGGCTGTTCTCATTCATCTCCTCGAACTGGCGCGGCGAACCGTTGCGCGACTACGAGACGATTGTGCAATTGATTGCGCGCACGACTACGGCCAAGGGTTTGACAGTGACCTGCCGACTGGACCGGCGACAGTATCCGACGGGCCGCAAGGTGACGGATGAAGAAATGAAACGCGTGAACTTGGAGCGCAGCACGTTTCATGGGGACTGGAATTATACGATTCGGCCTCAATCGCCATAGCCTACTTGCTACCCTTATTTATTTACGGTTCCTAACGCTACCAAACGGGATGACCGCGCGCTTGGCTTGGGGCCGACGCCCGGCGAAGCGCACCGGCTCTCACCACACAACACCGCAGCTGCGGCCCAGAACAAATCTCAGCAACGGGCACCGACGGCACCACACGCTGTTACTGCCACGCTGCGCACCAACGACAAACGCAGCGGCGCATACCACATCGTGTTCAGTGGCCCAACACCCCAGTCCGTAGGACTGGTCGGGCTCTCAGCATGAGCGGTGATTCCGTCAGATCTTATTGGATTTCTTCCGCTCACCCTGAGCTTGTCGAAGGGTGCCAAACCCTTCTTTCAGCATCTTGCTGAACCTCATCTCCCCAGCGCGCTGGTGATGGCGAGGCCAATCAGCGCGCCGCCGAGGACCAACCAGGCTGAGTTCACACGAAACCGCAGCAGCAGGAACGCGCCCGCCACAGCCAGCACAACGCTGGTGATGTCCACAATCGCCGCCCGCGCCAAGATGCAGGTTACCGCCGCCATGAGCGCCAGCGAGCCGACGTTGACGCCGTCGAGAAAGGCGCCAGCCACGGCGGAACGGCGCACGCGAGGTATGATGGGGCCGCTCATCGCCACTAGGACGAATGCCGGCAGGAAGATGCCGACGGTCGCAACAACGGCGCCTGTGACTCCACCGAGCACATAGCCGATGAAGGTGGCGGTGCTGAACACGGGACCAGGCGTGACCTGGCCGACCGCGACGGCGTCGAGCAACTGCTTATGGGTCAACCAGTGCCAGTGGTGTACCAGGTCCGTTTCTAAGAAAGCGAGCAGGACGTAACCGCTGCCGAAAACCACCGCGCCGATCTTGAGGAAGAAGAGGAAGAGCGCCGTGAGGCTGAACGGTGCCACCATGACGGCGGCGGCCGCCGTTGTCGCTGTGCTTGCCAACGAACCGGGTGTAACGGCGGCCAAGAAGGAAGGCATGGCGGACGCGCGCTTGGTGATCACGTGAGCTGCCACCACCACGATTCCCGCACCGAAGAGGACGACGAGCGGGTTTATACCCGTCGCACTCGCGGCCACCGCCACCACGGCAACCGCTCCGAGAAACGGTGTTTTCACCGCTACACGCCCAAGCTTCCACAGCGCCTCGACCACGACGGCGATGATCACCGGTTTGACGCCATAGAGCAGCCCGGCGACTTGAGGAAGCATGCCGAAGCGGACGTAGGCCCAGGCAAAAAGCAGCGAGATCAGGGCGGCAGGAACAATGAAGCACGTGCCCGCCAGCAGCAAACCGGCCACGCCCGCCTGCCGGTAGCCGATGTGCACCGCCAGCTCGGTTGCGGTCGGCCCCGGGATGAGGTTCGACGCGCTGAGCCGATCGAGGAACTCGGCGTCTGTGAGCCAGTGGCGCCGGCGCACCACCTCGTCCTGCATCATGGCAATGTACGCCGCCGGCCCGCCAAACGCCGTGGTCCCAAGCTGTAGGAACAGCAGAGCAACTTCCTTGAGCCTCGTCGGCTCAGGCCGCTCGCCGTGCGCTGGCCTGGCTTCGAACATCGCTGGCGACGCCTACCTGAGGCCGAGCCCCTGCGCAAGACGGCTCAGGAAAGCCCTCACCTCGACTATGCCTTCCGCTCGCCCTTCGACAGGCTCAGGGTGAGCGGAGAACCTTGCGACCCAGGCCCTTCTCCGCTCATGCTGAGCTCGTCGAAGCATGAGCGCGGTCTCTTTCAACGAACCGCTACGGGAACCGCGCCTCGGCTACGTACTCCTGCAACCGATTCAACGCCTCGGTTTCGGTGTCGCCCAAGGCCACGCCGGTGAATAGCCACCAGTCCTCCGGGAACACGATCTCCTCACCAGGCGTGATGGTGGTGAGCGGCCCGAGGTGTTCGAGCTCGAGGAGATCGTGGTTGGAGTAGACCTCGATGCTGGCGCCGCCGTCCGGGTACTCGCCGACCGGGTGCGGAAAGCGTTTGAGGAACAGCGTGCCGTCCAGCAGGTACGCGGCCCAGCCCTGCGCCGAGTCGACGCCGATCTTACTCTCGTCGTCACGCCGGCCGGACTGGCCCGCCGGCGGCGCCGGCACTTTGGCGCTGTCGATCTGAATCAGCCGGTCGCCGAAGTGATATCGTGGATCGCTGAACTTCGCGTAGCTCCACAGCAGCAGGCTGCGCGTGGCGTCGAAGGCCGTGAAGGAGCCGACGTCGAGTGGCACGAAGGCGCGCCCACCGGGCCGCAGCATCGGCAAGCTCCACGCGGCGTACGTGAGTGGCCGATCGGAGACGTTCTTGAGGCGCGACAGCAGCCGCAGGCGCGGCTCAGCTGCGCTCAGGCTCACCTCGATGCTCTTCTGAATGCCTGCCCGTGGTTGCGATGCTGCGGTGACGCGCAGTGCTGCCTCACCGGCGATCTCCGCCTCACAGCCGGTGTTGTCGAGCGCATAGGTGGTCTCGGTGCGCTCCGGCGCGATCCACAGGCGCCAGCCGCCGCGGAACATGTATGTGGCTTCGTCTCGTCCGCCGAGCCCCTCACCGAGGTGAAAGAGATTCGTGCCGCCCGCGACGCGCAGGTCGATGACGCGCGGCCCGACATCGGTTAGCACGCGCGCTTCGATCAGCCCGTTGCTCAAGCGGTAGGTATTGGGCCAGCCGTGGTAGTTTTCCTTCGTGATCTGCATCGATGCTCCCGCGGGCGCGGTGCCGGCCGGCTCAGCCAAAGCCTGCGGGGCAGCGCTGCTCAGCAGCAAAGCCCCGGCGCCAGCAAGCAGTTGGCGTGCGAGCCGTGCTCCTCTCACCGTAGCCTCAGCGTGACGGCCGGATGGAATCGAACAGCTTCTTCAGCGGGTTGCCGGTGCCTGGGCGGGCCGGAGACGAAAAGGCAGCTTGCAGACCGGCGGCGACCTCGTCCATCGCCACTTGTGCCTGATCAAGCAGTGAGCCCATGCTGAAGAAGCCGTGGATCATGCCGTCATAGCGCTTGCGCTGCACCTGCACGCCGGCGGCGCGCAGGCGCGCGGCGTAGGCCTCGCCCTCGTCGCGCAGCGGATCGAACTCCGCGGTGAGCACCAGGGCGGGCGGCAGGCCACGCAGATCGCGCGCCCGCAGCGGCGCCGCATACGGATTGCGACGATCGGCGTCAGTGCCGAGATAGTGATTCCAAAACCAGCGCAGCATATCGAGCGTGAGAAAGTATCCCTCGCAGTTCTCTTGACAGGAGACGGTCTCGCAGGCGCTGTCGGTTGCCGGGTAGATGAGCAGCTGGAAGATGAGTTGCGGCCCGCCGCGGTCCCGCGCCATCAGCGCCACCGCGGCCGCCAGATTGCCCCCGGCGCTGTCGCCGCCGATGGCGATGCGCTGCGGGTCGCCGCCGATTTGACCGGCGTTCTCCGCCACCCACCGCGTCGCCGCATAAGCATCCTCGGCCGCAGCGGGGAACTTGTGCTCGGGAGCTAGGCGGTACTCGACGGAGGCCACCAGGCAACCCGCGGCGTTGGCCAGCGCGCGGCAGACAGGGTCGTGGCTTTCCAGATCGCCCAGCACCCATCCGCCACCGTGGCAATACACCAACACGGGCAACGGGCCGCTTTGCTCAGGGGTGTAGACACGGATGGGAATCTCGCAGGCCGGAGCCGGGATGACGAGGTTATCTACACTGGCGACCGGCTCGGGCGCCCCGTGCATCTCACTGAGAGCGGCCGCGACCTGGCGCGCTTGTTCCACCGACATCGTGTTCAACGGTGGCAGGTTCATCGCTGCCATCTGATCCAAGAACGCCTGCACTTGCGGGTCGAGCGACATGGGAGGAGTTTACAGGCGAGATCCAAAAGATCAAACTCGAAGCACACCAGGGGCGTTGCCCCTGGCTCACGTATTGCCGCCCCGTTGGGGCTCGCCCCACTGGGGTTCCTGGCAGTTCGCCGTCAATCCGGATGACCTCAGCCCCGAAGGGGGCGGCCATCCACGAGCCTGGGGCAGCCCGGTCAGCAGCTGCCCAACAGCCCCAGGCGAGCCACCAGGCACTCTCACGTCGCACACCACTCAGCACTGACCAGCGCTTCGACCTCAGCCGCAGTCGGAATCGATGGGGCCGCGCCGGATCGCAGCCCGCAGCGGGCGGCGGCGTCCGCGCGCCCACAGGACGAAGACAAGCGCCAGGCATGAGAAGGTGATGACGCCCCAGCCAGAAAGGGTCGGGATGGCCGCAGGCGGCATGGTTGGCGTGACCATCGGCGAGTTGAACACCGCGACCACGAAGGGCGAGAGGCTCGACACCTGGCCGCAGATAATGTTGTTCGTTGCGTCGAGGCTCGACGTGCGATCGACAAAAACGACCGGGTCCCCTTCGCCATGCATGATCCGCAGATCGGTTTCGGACACGCTGGTACCATCGACTATGCCGTCGTTGTCAACGTCGTTGTAGTGCTGGCAGACGGTAATTGGTCCTGTTACTGCCGCCGTGGTGCTCACATCGAAAAACTCCGCCTGGTAGCCGCCGCCGCTGAGGGAAAAATTTGATGGGAGAGTGCCGGGTGCGTACGAGGCCGCGGTCACCTGCGTGGTTCCACTCCCGGTCACTGCCGCGAACGTCACGTCGACTAGCACGGTGACGGTCGTGCCGGTCAGGGGGCTGAAGGCCGAGACGTTAAAACTTAGTGTGACGTTTGTGCCCGCATTCGTGACCTGAGGCGGGGGGAAGACGTTGTACCCTGCCGGACCGCTGTACACGTCTACCGGACCCGCCAGTGGGCAGCCTGGTAGATTGGTCGCGGGCAACGTCCCCGAGAGAGTGACGAGCCCATCGAGGACGTACGTCCAGCCCGGGAGTGCTGCTGCCAGCGCTGCGCTGACAGTGCCGGGCGAGAGCGTCATGCTTTTCGACGCAAAGTGAACGGTGTTGTTCTCACTCCGGAAATCGGCCTGGTATACGTAACCGAATAAGCTGCTATCGGGCACTGAGATGTAGTCGCCCGAGAACAGCCCCAGCCCGGGCTGACCTGGTTTCCACGGCAGCTGGGAAACGGTACCGTCGGTGCAGAGAATGCTGCCGACGTAGTAGCTGTTGCTCGCGTCCCCGAAGTTGATCGTGGTTCCGTTCACGGTGTAGGGATGGTTGTCGAAGGTCTGTAGGGCGCAGTACGCTGAGCTTGCGGAGCTGTACTGTACGACACCGGGACCGGGAGTCGTCGCGGTGGCTATCGTGTCGGCGGCGGCGGACCCAGATAGCAGGGCTGCCGCCAGGAGACTTGCCACGCGAGGAAACTGCCTCATAACAATCCTACTCTCACCCAGGCTCTTCAGCCGCTTCATGAGAAACCTCCTCTAGCTCACGCGCAACGGCGTGGGCGGTTGAGAGTGGAGGTGCGCACGTTCAGTGAGCCAGAGCCGTCGTGCTCCCCGTGCGAGCCGCGAACGTAGCCGGTCCTGTCGATGGTGCGTCGGCAGCTTTGCTGGAGCGGTAGCGGCAAGGCAATGATCTTCGTCATGTCTCTCTCTGTTATTAAGCCGATATTCCCCAGATGGACGCCACACCAGCTGCCTTGGGACGTGACCAGCAAACTTTGGGAGGCTGGGGCAACCATTTTCGCCTTGTCGCGCGGGAAATCAATCGATCAACAGGCGAGCGCGGGTGGTGTTACTCGTCGTGTTGGGGCACAGTTGGCCGGATCACGGTGAACGTGTCCCGGCACAGGATCATCCAGAGCAAGATCGGCATGAGCAGCCGGCCTACCTCACGGTAGAACGTTCCGAAATCCAGGATGAGGAGCTTGGCGACCTGCACCGGATTATCCAGGCTCTCCCACAGCCCCCGGTTCAGGTACTTCAAATCGGTGACCCGGTACGGGCCTACATTGTGGAATGCGTAGTGCCAATGGACGGCCAGCACGAAGTCCAGAACGTGCGTCAGACTGAGAAGCGATAGCCCGATCAGCAGGGATCGCACGCGCCGGGAACGGGCGATGCCGGGACCAGCAAGGATCAGCGCCACCAGCAAGGGAACGTTGTGGTGATGCGTGCGCAGTTCGAGCCACTGGTCTGCCACGTCCTTGTACGCCTCCGTGCGCGACACCAGCGCATATCCACCCACCACGTGCACCGTATCGGTCACGTGTGGCGACTCGATCAGATGGAGAACCTGGATGCCGCCAGCCGCGACCAGGCGGCCGTATGGCGCATCGATGACGCGCCACAGCGCCATCGCGCCAAGCAGGATCAGCAAGAAACGGACGCCGAACCAGAAAGGGCTAAGCCGGTCTGCGGACAAATTGGTCAGCCCAAATGAAGAGAATCAACATCGCGAAACCGATGATCAGGAACTGCCAGACGTACACATGCGCGGCGCGGAAGATCGTCGGAGCGTAGACCCCGATGAGGAACAGGCTGACGACCCGCACCACATTCAGCACGACCAGTACTGGCTGACCAACGGCCAAGCCAAGGAGCTTCTCCTTCCAAGTGGCTGGGTACGCTAGTACGCTAGCCAGAAAGATCAAGTGCGCCCACGCACCGTTGCAACCGTTACCGATGGCTACCGTGAACGAGCCGGCAGTAGTCGAAAGCGTCTGCGCATCCCATTTGACCGAGAAGCCGAGTAGGTTGAGCGCGGCGGCACTGGTTTTCGTGAGCAGCACGGTCCAGCCGGTGAGCACGTCCGCTTGCGCGCTTGCGCTCAGCAAGAGGCTACCGCCGACCACCATGGTTGCCAGAAAGATCGGTGCTGAGTGGTATCGCCTCACCATGAGTGCGAACCTCTCTAGAGCGCAACAGGTATCAGCAGTCTGCGTTCCATGGTGACCGCCAGCGGCTTCGGCCTCCGGCCCAGAGTACGAAAGCAAACGCCAGGCTCGAAAAGCCGATGATGCCCCAGTTAGAAAGAGTGGGGATCGCGGGAGAGTTGAACTCAAATGCGCCGATGGAGCAGTTTGTTACACCCGTGCCGGGTCGGCCAAAGCCGCGCTGATCGAGATTGTTCACCGGTGACGCGGCACAGACGCTCTCATTGCCGGCGTTGATCGCCGGGCTGCCCGCTTGGAGCGCGATGGTTTGCGTCGGCCCGCCGTTGTTCTGGAGCCCGGTGGGGTCGAGAACAGGGTTCGTGTTACAGAACGAGCTGCCGGTCGTATTCGCGCAGCCCGTTCCCGTAAAGCCACACGACGTACCGTCGTCGATGTTGTGGCCGCCATCTGTAACACTGCCTTCGCAACTGTCGCCAGAGCTGGCGATGATCGTATTGGTGACAGTGACCGTACCCGAGTCGTTGAGGATGTCGCTGGCGTAGGCCGCGCTATTGCCGGAGAAGGTACTGTTGGTGATCGTCACCGTGGCGTTGAGATTTCTAATGGCGCCGCCATAGGTCGCGTAATTGCCGGAGAAAGTGCTGTTGGTGATCGTTAGGGTTTCGCCGCCGGCAAAGTCACCGTTGGCGATGGCAGCGCCATCGTTGTTGTAGTCGCCGGCCCAACCGTACCTGGAATTGCCACTGAAAGTGCTGTTGGTGATCGTCGCGGTTCCCGCATTGGAGATGCTGCCGCCCGGGGCATTGCCAGTGAAAGTGCAGTTGGTAATTGTCAGGCTTCCGCGACCGTTGTAGATGGCGCCGGTGCGCGCGCTGGCCTTGGTGATGGTGAGGTTCTGGAGCGTGAAGCTCACGCTAGCGTTCACGTCGAAGATACCTATACTCTTCTCGCCGCTGATCGTGATCAGACTCCCGCCATCGATGGTGGTGTCGGTGCTGATGGTCTTGCCGCTGGTGAGGATAAATGTGGCGGCGCCCCCGCAGTTGAAGGTGACGGTGCCGCTGCCGGTGCAATTGCTCACGGGCGGTGAACCACTTGGTGCGCCACACCCCAGCGCCGCGTCCAATGCCGCTTCGGTGCAACTGCCCGGCGTGCCCGTCCCGACGACGCCACACGCCAGGGCCGCCCTGGGCGTGAACGCAGGCAGAAGTGGGAGTGCGACGGTAACCGCAACAACGGCGGTCAAGCCGATAGTCATCACTCTCATGGTGCCCCTCCCTTAGCCCCGCAGAGTTCAGGCGTGACGGTGAGTTATCCTGCGATGAGACGGAAATTGTCAAGGGCAGGACAGAGCGAACACTGAGGGAAAATTACGGACACGGCCGCGGCCGGCACCGGCCCGCAGGCACCGGTCGAGAGCGTCGATAAACTAAGCGGGCGGGCTTCGAGTTACCATGTGTCCCGTGGGTAGCGAAGGGAGCGAGATGAAAACCTGGGGAGCCTCCCCCGGTGCGCGTGGTACACAGCAGTGTCCACAAAGCTGCATGATACGCAGAAGCAC
>JBEKBJ010000151.1:0-10982 GCA_050015455.1 Binatia bacterium | reverse complement strand
CTTTCAAGTGGGTGAAGACCGCGGACGAGATTCTGACGAAGATTGCCCGCTTCTGCGCTGACACCGTGGCTCGCCATGGCTAGTCGCTTATTACGCGCATTTAGGTTACGGCCGACTAGCGTTGACTGGAGTTAGCCGGCGCGTATCCTTGTGGAGTTCCAACCAGCGCAGGACAACCAGCGCAGGAGGAGTACGACTATGAAGCTGTACGATTTTGCTGGAGCGCCGAATCCGAAGAAAGTGCGGGTGTACCTGGCGGAGAAGGGGATCACCGTGCCGACGGAACAGGTCAACATCGTGACTGGAGAAAACCGGACGCCGGGGTTCTTGAAGAAGAACCCGTTCGGTACCCTGCCGGTGTTGGAACTCGACGATGGCTCTTATCTCACCGAATCCCTCGCCATCATGGAGTACTTCGAGGAGCTTCATCCAAAGCCGCCGATGATCGGTACCGCGCCGCTGGAGCGTGCGCGGGTGCGCGAGCTGGAACGCATCGCCGACCTTGGCGTGTTCCTACGCGTGGCGACGATCTTCCAAAACACCCATCCGTTCATGGCCAACCGTCTCAAGCAGTCGGCCGACACGGCCGAGAACGCCCGCAATCAGCTAGCGACCTTTCTGAAAGTCATCGACCGCCGCATTGGTAGCCACCCGTTTGTTGCCGGCGAGAGACCCAGCATTGCCGATTGCACCCTGCTCGCGGCTCTGAATTTTGCTGAGTTCGCCCAGGTGCAGATCGACCCGGGGTGCACCAACGTGGCGCGTTGGTACAGCAGCTTCAAGCAGCGTCCCAGCGCTCAAGCCTGATTGAGATAGCCGCTGCCTAGCCCCAATGCCAGTCAGTTGAGGTTGGCAAGACTCACAAGCGGCTGGCGGTTGAAACCGCGCCTACGTGATGCGCGAAGTCCGCCTGCGCGGACTCACCGATTCTTCGGCTGTTTCGGCCAGCAGTTGGGGAGTCGCCGCAGGGCGACTTGGCGCTCTTGTAGCTGCGAATTCATTCGCCGGGCCGGCTTGGGCCTTGACCGACTGGCATTGGGTCTAGATCACTCCTCCGGACCGCAGCGCCTGAATCCGTTCGGCGGAGTAGCCGAGATCGCGGAGCACCTCATCCGTGTGCTGGCCGAACTCGGGCGGTGCAGTTGGGGGAACCGGCGGGGTGTCAGAAAACTTCAGCGGCGACGCAATCACTTTCATGCCGCCGATGTCGCGCACCATGCCGCGCGCCTGCACCTGGGGATCGGCAAAGGTCTCCCCGATCGTGTTCACCGGTCCGAAGCAGATGTCGATGGTGTCCAACTGCTGCAGCCACTCGGCCTGCGTCTTGTGGCGGAATTTCTCACGGATGATTCGGAACATCTCCTCGCGCCGCGGTCCTTCCGTGAATTGGTCCGGGATGAACTCTTCGACTCCGAGTGCGACGCACAGGTTCCGCCAGAAATGCTCTTCGAGCGCGCCGACGGTAACGTACTTGCCGTCCTTGGTTTCGTAGATCGCGTAGCAAGGGTTGTAGCCGGTCAGCCGCGTCTGTCCGCGCTGCGGCTGCTGACCGCCGGTGACCAGATACATCAGCGTGTGGAAGACGTTCCAGACGATGCTGCCATCCATCATCGAGATGTCAACGAACTGTCCGCGGCCTGTGTGCTGGCGCGCGAGGATAGCGGCGAGAATGCCCACCGCGGCCATCAACCCGCCGCCGCCGATGTCCGCGACCTGCACCGGCATAGGGATCGGCGGGCCGCCGGCACGGCCGGAGACTCCGAGCACGCCGGCATAGCCGAGGTAGTTGATGTCATGCCCGACCTTATCGCGGTACGGTCCATCCTGCCCGTACCCGGAGATCGAGCAGTAGACCAATCGCGGGTTCAGCTTGCTCATGCTGGCGTAGTCGATGCCGAGGCGTTCGGTGACGCCGGGGCGAAAACCTTCAAGGATGATATCGGCCTCCTGCGCCAGGCGCTCGAAGACCTGCTTTCCCTCCGGCGATTTGAGGTTCAGAGTCATGCTGCGCTTGTTGCGCTGGAGCAGCGGAAGGCCGAGGCCCATCACGTCGGTCGGCGAAGCCACCACCAATACGTCGACCCCGAGATCCGCCAGCATGAAAGAACAGAATGGTCCGGGCAGCTGTCGAGAGAGGTCGAGCATCTTCAGATTGCGAATCGGCGGTGTCATGTTTCCTCCTGGAACGCGGTGCTCGCGGCAAGCTGCCGAATGGAGTAAGCCGTGCTCAGCCTTGCCGATACGGCGGAAACCGCTCTTCAAGCCGCCCCGCGCCACTCAGAATCGCCAGCGCCAGCACTACCGTCAACGCGGTAATCACCCATAGTCCGCACGCTGCCGCCATACCGATCGCCGCGGTCAGCCAAATCGCCGCCGCTGAGGTGAGCCCATACACCAGCGGCTGCTCAGGCTTCCGCCTGATTTGATGGATGATCTCCCCCGCTCCCAAGAAGCCGATCCCTGTGGCTACTCCTTGAATCACCCGTCCGAGGGTTGCGGCGGCTTCGGACCGCGCCACCAGCAACGGGATCAGCCCGAACAGCGCAGCCCCGACGCTCACGAGCATGTGCGTGCGCAACCCCGCCGGCTTTCCTTTCATTTGCCGATTCCATCCAATGGCGGCGCCCGCCAGCGCCGCGACAATCAGTCGGAGGATGGCATGCCACTCCGTGGGCGGTACCAGGCCCGTCATCATCAGCGTTTCATACACCACGGGGCCTTGGGGTTCCACTTGCCGCCAGCGCGGGTACCGGGTGATCACCCGAGACCCTAGCGCGGCAGATCAACCGGGCGCAGTCTTCATCTCGGGCGGGGACGACTTCGTCGATTCGTGCCGCGCGTTCTCGAACGCCCGCTGGCGTGTTAGCCTTTGAGAGGATGGATCAGCTGAAAGCGCGCATGCGTACGGCGGCGCATCACCTTGGCTTTACGTTGTGCGGCTTTGCGCGTGTCGAGCCCCTGCCGCGTGGAGAGTTCGTGCGTGAGTGGCTGTCAGCCGGCAACTCCGCCGGCATGCACTACATCGGGCGCGGCTTGGCGAAGCGCCTCGACCCGGGTCTGGTTGTGCCCGATGCGCGGACTGTTATCACTGTTGGTTATCGCTATCCGCCGCCGGTGTTGCCGCCGGCGGGCTGGCGGGCGCAATGGCGTGGGCGCATCGCCGCATACGCCTTGGGCGACGACTACCACGCAATCATCGGGCCGAAGCTGCGGGCGCTCGCGGGCGAGGTGTGCGCTCTCCGCCAGGGTGTGGTGGCACGAGCCTACGTCGACACCGGCCCGCTGCTCGAACGCGAGTGGGCGGCGAGCGGTGGCGTGGGTTGGTTCGGCAAAAACACCAACATTATCCACACGGAAGAGGGCTCGTGGTTCTTTCTCGGCGAAGTCTTGACCGATCTGGGGCTGGAACCGGATGCGCCGCAACCGAACCGGTGCGGCACGTGCACGCGGTGTTTGGACCTGTGCCCCACGCAGGCGCTGGCACCGGGGTACCGGCTGGATGCGCGCCGGTGCATCTCCTATTTGACCATCGAGCACGGCGGCGCCATTCCGACCGATCTGCGCCCGAAGCTCGGCAACTGGGTTTTCGGCTGCGACGTGTGTCAGCAAGTCTGTCCGTGGAACGAGCATTTTGCCCGCCGCCACATCATGCGCGGCACCGAGGAGCTGGCGCCGTATCTTCTGGAGTTGTTGGCCCTGAGCGAAGATGAGTTTCGGGCCCGCTTTCGGAACAGCGCGGTTCGGCGCGCCGGGCGCGTCGGCTTGGCGCGAAATGTAGCGGTCGCGTTGGGCAATACGCGTGACCCTGCCGCGGCCGCCGCACTCGTCGCCGCGCTGACACGTGATCCTGCGCCGCTGGTGCGGGCGCACGCGGCCTGGGCGCTGGGCAGAGTCGGAGGCGCGCCGGCACGCCACGCGCTCGACTCAGCGCGCTGGCGTGAGGTACACGATGGCGTGCGGCGTGAAATCGATGCGGCCCTGGCGGGCGGATAATCTTGAAGCTGCGGGGTACGTGTGCTACGGAACGAGGCTCGTCGTGCAATTGCTAGTTGACGACGTTGCCGCACGATCCCCGGTAGCTCAGTCGGTAGAGCGGTCGGCTGTTAACCGATTGGTCGCTGGTTCGAGTCCGGCCCGGGGAGCTGAAAAATCAAGGGGTTGCAGCCACGGGGTTGCGGCCCCTTGGCATCTGGTCCGTGTTTGGTCCGTATCTTTGGGGCGGCTGCTCATCGAAGGGCGGTCACTTTGGGGGCGGATGCGACACGTTGCCGACGCAGCTCGGCGGTGCGCCGCAGGGCGTCGCGTTGGTCCTTGCCGTCGGTGATGTTGTAACGCAGGAAGGTGCTCACGGTCTTGTGTCCGCTGATGGACATGGCAACCGATTGCGGCACCCCGGCCCGGATCATGTCCCGGACACCCGAGCGCCGGAAGTCATGAAAGAGTTTGCGGTGCGCCTTGTCGGTCGGCAGTCCGGCCTTTTTGAGCGCCTTATCCCACCGCTTGCGGAAATCGCCGATAGGCCGCCCCTTGCGATGGAAGACGTATTCGCTCAGATGCACCTGCCCATCGCCAGGTTGGCGGCGCGATCCCGGCGTATAGGCGCGGGCTTGCCAGCGCCGCTCGATGATAGCCCAGGCTTCGCCGTCGAGTGCCAGGGTGCGCGGCTCACCGTTCTTGGAGTCGTAGAGTCGGACTTCGTGCGCCGTGCGGTCTATTTGGTCCCATTTGAGGGTCACTATCTCGCCCCTGCGCCACCCGGTGGCGTAGGCGAAGCTTGTCGTGTCGGCGTAGTCGGCGGGTAGCTGCTGAACGAAGGACTCGAAGTCTTCCGGCTCGAAGAATCCTTTGCGGGTATTGCTGACCGTCGGCATCGGGAAGTAGGGCACCATCTGCGGCTTGATTCGCTTCTGCTTGACTGCCAAGCGGTACGCGGCCCGCAGCTCTACCAGCTCGTTCTTGACGGTTGCTGGTGCCTTGCCGGTGGCCCGTTCCTCAGCCACGAAGCGTTCAAGGCGGTCGGACGTCACGGTCGCGGCCCGGTCCGTGCCGAAGTGCTTGCGAATCACGGCAATGTGCGAGCGCCAGGAATCCGACTTCGCGCCCTTGTTCGTGAGGTAGGTTCCACGCACATCGAGCAGTTCTGCCACGGTGATGCGTTGCTCGTGCGGCGTGACGAAGTCCTCGCGTTCCTTCACCTTCACCTTGCGCTTGAGCAGCTTGCGTGCGGCGTCCTCATCGGTGCCGACGGTTTCGCGGATTTCCTTCCCGTCCTTGTAGTACGCGATGCACCACACACCGCGGTTCGCGCGGTAGAACACGCGGCCGTCGCCGTATGCGCGCTGTGGGCGCGCCTCCACAGTCTTCTCCTCAGTCATCGCTTGCGTTCTCCTTTCATCGATTGTTCGCGTTCGAGGTACTGTATCAGCGCCTCGGTAATGATCGCGGTGACCGTCGTGCCGCGATCAACCGCGAGGTATTTGAGACGCTTGTGCAGCGCCCGGTCGAGATACATCGTGGTACGTTGAGGGGCCTCTTGCTGCTTCTTGGTTTTCATGGATAACATACTGACATATATGCGCTAGAGTGTCAAACCCCGCTGCGCTCGCGGATGTAGCGGTCAATGCCCTGGCTACTGAAGCGCAGCAAGCGGCCTTGGCGGACCGTGAAAGGCAAGCCAGCGGCGTGCCGATACAACCAGTCTTTGGTGGTAGCGAGCCGCTTCGCCGCTTCGGTCACGTCGAGGAGTGCATCCGGCGCCGGGTCCCTGGGCACCTCGGTTGTGTGTCCAGATGCAGCAAATAGTGCACCCATGAGCGCCGTTTGCGCCGTCAGACAACGGCAGAGCAAGCCTTGAAGGGCAACCGGTGGCAATGCACTTGCCCGGTCCGGCTCTGCGGCCAACTCGTCGAGGCTTGGAACCGCAACCGGCGTGATCGGCGACACGTGCCCCATGGCCTACAGCTCCCGCACCTCTTTCGTCAACGAAAGTAGCCGGCTCATGCCGTCGTACCCTTCCCCCCGACGCCTTCGCTTGCCGGAGATCTGCTGTTGGCCTTGGCCAGGACAGCGGTGAAACAGCAGCTTCGCCATGTCGATGAACCGCTGTCCGCAGTGCCGGCACTCCAGCTCGAACCAGCGCTTGGAGTCGGTCATTGCAGCATCGCCCTCAGCGGCCGTCCGGCAAAGAAGCACCGGGCACAGGTCAGGTGCGGGTTCTCGCGGTACCACTCGGCAAGCTCCGGGTCGTCGGCAACATGCTCGCAGGTTCCCGGTTCACCCAGGTCGTTCAGGATCGCCAGCAAAGCGGGCTTGAACCGGGCCAGTGTCTCGCGGATCTCCGGCGTGATTGTGCCCACCGGCGCCTCGACGCGAAGCTTGTCGCCCACGACAGTCAGGAAAGCGCCGAGGCGGCGTAGCTCGGCAAGCAGCGCCGCGGCGGTCATACTTCGAACAACTCCCGTGTGGATTTGTGTTCCGGCGCAGCTGGATTCTTGTCCCCACCGTCTTCCGAAATCGACGAATCACGGGGACAAGAATAGAGTGAGGATTGGCGCGGGTTTCCCAGCGATTTTGGTTTCTCGTTTTCTTGTCCCCCACATATAGCGGGTACGAGAGTACGAGAAAGCGTGTAGCGGTATGGGTCGCCTCGCTTGCCGCTCCCGCTGCGGTCTAGGGAGCCAACGGCAACGAGCGCCCGGAGCGCCTCGCGCTTGGCTGCGTTACGTCCCTCCACGTGCTGGTTGATCATCGGCTCATCCACCGGGTCATTGAGGCCGGAGAGGTACTCGACGATTGCGCTCTTGACGCCAGACACGTCCGCCTCTTGCCGCGTGCCCGCGGTACGCACAGCGCGCGTCTCAGGATCCAGCTCGACCACGGTTTCGGGCAGGTCTTCGCCCACGCGCTGGACACTGGACAGCGTGCGGTAGCGATCGCTGCGCTTGAGCACCAGCACCACGTCTGCCGAACCGGCGATTGCGGTCGAGCCGATCGGTGCGTCAACGTCGGCCCGTTCACCCTTCGGTGCGTGGTGCGTCACCAATACGCACGCCCCGGACCTGTGCGCCAGGGCAAGCACCGGGTCCAGTGCCGCTGTCATCGCGGCGTAGTCGTTGCCGTCACGCGGACGAACGAACCGGAACAGCGGGTCGATCGCTACCAGTGCCGCCGTCTCGTGTTCGAGCGCCGCGGCCAGCTGCGCTAGGCCGTCGACCGGGGATGCGCCGACGAACACGCCGAGGGGTGCGTCAGATGCGGCGCCGAGCGCCTTGAAGTGGCCCTTGACCTGCGAGCGCTTCTCTTCCAGCGCCAGGTACAAGACGCGCCCCTGCTGCACCGTGCGGCCGAGAAAGGGTTGACCTTCAGCAACAGCCCTGCAGAGAGTCCGAGCCAGCGTGCTCTTCCCAGTTTTCGGCTTGCCGACCAGCACGACGAAGCCACCAGCGGGGAGCAGCCCGTCAACTAGCCACTCGTGCTGTGGCTCCGGCTCAGCGAGTAGCTCACCGATCCGCGTGAAGACGAGCCCGTCACGGCGTGTGACTCCGGCCTTCTTGGATGGCTGCTGAGTGATGATCGCAGCCTGAGACGCAACTGCTACCAGCTCACCGGCCGTGTGCCCCGCGGCCAGCCATTCGCTCACATCCTTCATCGCGGCAGCTCCAGGCATCGCACCGACGCAGCAATCGGCAGCAGGTGGAGCACGACGTCGTCAGCGTGTCGCCGGCCGGTTTCATCTGCATCAGGAATCACCACCACGTGCCGATTGCGCAGATGCTCGTCGTACTCGGCCCGCCACTTGCCGGCGCCGCCGGGGTTGCAAGTGGCGGTGAGCCCCACCGCATGCAGCGCGTCGACGTCCTTCTCCCCCTCGACGATGAACACCAATGCGTCGGCTGGTGTGGCCAGCAGCTCGGGTAGGCGGTACAGGACGCGCCGCACGCCGTCGAGCTTGTACAGCCAGCCGCCTTTGTCGGGCCGACGTTGTCGGAATGACTTCGGTTCGAGACGCTCGACCTGGAAGAGCAGGGCACCGGACTCGTCCGTGTAGTCGTATCGCGCTACGACACGACTCTTGCGCTGTTGGCGAGTGGCTGGCCAGAGCCCGCGTTCCCGCAACGCGGCGATAACAGCAGTCTGCGAGCAGCCCGCGAAGCAGCGCACTAGTACGCGGCCGTTGTGGTCCGTCAGGGATAGCGAGGGATCATGGTCGTCGTGTGCCGGGCAGCGGGCGGACCAGCTGTCGCCATTCTGGTGTCCGCCCAGGGCGTCGGCGATCTCCGCCGCCGTCATCGGTGTGCCTTCAGCTGCGCTCGCGGTCGGCATCCGCCACCCCGCCACCGCCTCGTCGTCGTGCCGCGCGCTTGGCCGCGTACCCCTCCGCCGTCTCGCGGCTGTAGAGGTGCACCCCGCCTACTGTCACGGCGGCCACGGGCAGGCGCCCGCGTGCGGTCAGCGCCCGCACCGCGCCCGGCGTGACGCCGGCGATCCGCCCGACGTCGGCCGGGGTGAGATACTCTCTGTCATTTCGCGTATCGCGCATGCGCGTGATGCTACTACACGTGCATGCGCAGTAGCTGACTTACTGCGCATCTCCTTTTTCGCTTCAGTGACGTAGCGCCGAAACGCGACTTTCGCGACGCCGCGCTCTTTGCCGGTGCGGTCGTTCACCTCAACGAGCAGCTCAACCAGTTTGCCCTTCCTGTTCTTGCCGGAGCAGCGGTAAATTAGGCCTTCGGCTTCATGCCCACCGGGTCTGTCCTGGGGAAAGGATTCCCACGCTGCAGTAGCGGTGATCTTGGGGTCAGCTTTCACCATTTCGAGCACGCGCTGCCAGATGCCAGGCACGCGTTTCCGTGCCTTGCCGCCTTTGTGCGGCATGTCCAATTCTCGTTGCTCCAATCGCGCACGCACACGGGCATCGCTCTCAAGCTGAAGTTCCAGCCATGTACGCAGTCGTCGCACGCTGGGCGACGTGTCGTGTGACAGCTTTTCGATTTCGTGGGCGATCTGTCGCCGCAGCTCGGCAATCTTCTCATGTGGGTCAGGCTGCGGGGGGAATTCTGCTGCGCTGATCACGCTTCGTATGTAATCGCGTAATTTCTGCGCGTCTGCTGATGTGTCCCCTTCCAGCTCGTTGATTCGATCCGCCAGCTTGCGGCGCTGCTCGGGATCTCTTGCCCTCTCTATATCCGCCTGGAATTCGTCCCAGGCGCGGCGGACCGCAACCCAGACTGCCTCCGTCGGTGTGTTGTGCCAAACCTTTGCCAGCCTGCACCTCCGTCTTGGTGCTCCGTCGAGTCACGCCGCGGCAGGCCGGGACGGTGCCAGCTTTTCGGGTGTACAGCCCTAGCCGCGGTTCAGCGTCTGTCTATCACACGACGCTGCCGGCGTGCTACGGTAACCCCGCCATGCGCTGGGCACTGCTTGTGCTGCTGTGTGCGCTCGCTGCTCCCGCCCGCGCGGAATCGGGTAGCTCCAAGCCGGCCAGCAGCACCCCGCAATCGCCGCCGCCCTTTGTGGCGCAACCCGGTGTCACGTCGTCGCCCAACATCTTCGGCGGCCAGGATTACCGGCAGCCGAACGGCAAGACGATCGAGTCCGTTCCCAACATCTTCGGCGGGTCCGATATCACACAGCCAAATGGCTCCCGGTCTCGGTCGGAACCGAACATCCTTGGCGGCCAGGATATTCACGGCCCACGCGAGACGATCCGCTCGCAGTCCAACATCTTCGG
This sequence comes from Binatia bacterium, assembly GCA_050015455.1. Taxonomy (GTDB): domain Bacteria; phylum Desulfobacterota; class Binatia; order HRBIN30; family HRBIN30; genus JAGDMS01. Next base: position 1,249 of record JBEKBJ010000151.1, on the reverse strand, counting down.
CGGCCAGGACTTCCAGCTACCCAGCGGTGAGACGGTCGAAGCGGTGCCGAACATCTTCGGCGGTTTCGACTACCGCATGCCCGACGGCCGTACCGTGACCTGCGAACGAAATGTCTTCGGCGGCCAGGACTGCCGGTAGCGGCGCCAGCCACGCCAAGGGATCATTCCGGCGGACCCCACCAGGCCCCTTCTTTCCACGTCCAGTTGTGGCGCTTCATGCACGCTGCAACTGCCGAATTGAGGGGCGGACCATCCATGTTTGCCCTGCACTCTTCGAATGCGGCCATACTTGGATCGGGGGTCGGAGGCGGTGGGAGCGTGCAGTCCCCGAGTTGTACGTTCATCATTTTGCCATTGCAGACGCCGCGTACGGTGAGGAATTGGCCCTTGCGCAGTTGAGCCATCGCGTCGCGCGCCTTCTTGTTGCCCGTGCACTGCACGTCGACGAACTCCCGGCCGTTCAGCACCACGTACGGGTTGCCAATGATGTCAACGCCGATGTCCTTAACCTCCCCCGCGACGTCGATCGTTTTGCCCTTCCAGTTTTTCTCTGCCAGCACTTCATTCTCCCTAAATTGCTCGGCCAACTTTTCAGCGCCGACTCGCTCGACCGGTGCACCTGAGGTCGCGGTCGCATGCTCTGTCGGATGCTCTTGGGCTTGATGGCCAATAATCGCCAAGACAACAACAACAACAAGGAGCCCTAACAAACCTCCGCACCCAAGTCGCCACTTGGAACGCCCTTTTGGCCTCGGTGGTGGCGGCAACGGCGTTCTTTGCGCCGCCTCCATCGGTCGCCCGCACTTCACGCACGCGAGCGCCTGGTCGGAAACCTCGGTTCCGCAGTCGGGACACTTTACAAGCATGCCTCTCCCCCTATCAGCCTTCTCTTTTCGACCTTTGCGCGGCTTTCATGAGCATATCCTTTCTAGGGACAATTCTGCGCTGGTCGATAGCCCGCGGCCCGCGCGGCTTGCGCGTTCGGAAACTCAACTCGATTCCGGGGCGCGATCCGCCCAAAGCTTGGACACCCCGGCCAGTGATAAATATGACTCTTGCGGTTCCCGAGCACCGCGGCCGATGGTGATTGTGCGCGGCCGACCGGTGCGGGGCTTCGGTGTTCGAGCTGGTCCGCGGCCGCTGAATGTGCGGCGTGATCCTTCCAATTCTGCGTATAGACCGTTGCAACGGCGGGGTCGTCGATGAAGAAGACGTTTTCCGCGTTCTTCTCCTCGGCCGCTTTGGTGAA
>JBEKBJ010000150.1:0-11078 GCA_050015455.1 Binatia bacterium | reverse complement strand
CTCACGCTCTTCGAGAAAATTCCCATTTCAAGCCTCTTCCAGCGATTCGACGCTATGAGCACGCCACACGAGGTCAGCAACCAGCTGAGTTTGTTCCCGTATTAACCGGACAGCAGTGACCCGGGACAGCTTTCAGCCCTCAGCTTTCAGCCCTCAGCTTTCACGGGGCTTCCCAACCGACACGGGCCTGGGGTAATAATGTTATACTGTGGAGAGCCCGCGATCGTTGGCAGGGCAGCTGTATCAGCTTGCCTGGAATCTCTGGTGGACCTGGCAACCCGACGTGGTCGCTATCTTTCGCGATCTCGATCCGGTGCTGTGGCGGCAGCAAAATCACAACCCGATAGCCTTTCTCACGGTGTTACCCCACGAGCGTATCGAGCAACGCGCCGATGAGATTGCACTAGAGAGCCGCATCAACAGCGCCTTTCGTCAGCTCGACGAATACCTGCGGGAGGGCCGCACGCTTGCAGGCAGCAGTTTCGGCATCTTGCAGCGTTCGCCGGTAGCGTACGTCGCCGCTGAATTCGCTCTGCACGAGTCGATGCCGATGTATTCCGGCGGACTCGGGGTGCTGGTCGGCGACCACCTGAAAAGCGCCTCGGATCTCGGCGTGCCGCTGGTCGGGATCGGCATCTTCTACGCCCACGGCTATTTCCACCAGCGACTTGACGCGACCGGATGGCAGGAGGAGAGCTACGGCCAGGTGGACCTACGCACCCTGCCGCTGCGTCGCGCCATGGGGCGTTACGGTCGCCCGGTGGTCGTTGAGATTCCCCTCGATGGAGACCGTTTGCTGCTGGGCGCCTGGCGTGCCGAGGTTGGCCGCGCTACGCTGGTGCTGCTCGATTCCGACATCGAGGGCAACTCACCCGCAAACCGCGCGCTGACGGCCCACCTTTATGGCGGCGACGAGCGCGAACGGCTGCTGCAGGAGATCATTCTCGGCATCGGCGGCATGCGCATGCTGAACGCTCTGAACATGCAACCCGGGGTGCTGCACATGAATGAGGGGCACAGCGTGCTCGCAGCGCTTGAGCTGGCGCGGCAGTGGAAAGTTGCGGACGGTGTTGCCTTTGCGACGGCCCACCGTGAGGTGGCGCTGCGCAGCGTGTTTACCACCCACACGCCGGTGGCAGCGGGCCATGACCGCTTCGCACCGGAGCTGGTGCTGCAGCATCTCGGCTGGATGCAGCGTGAGGCCGACATCTCACCGGAGGAGTTCCTCGGGCTCGGACGCGTCAACCCACACGATCCGTCCGAGCGCTTTTGTATGACGGTGGTCGGGCTCAAGTCCTCTCGTTACGCCAATGCGGTCTCTGCACTGCACGGGCGCACCACCCGACAGATGTGGCAGAGTTTATGGCCGGGCCGGCCTGAAGCTGAGGTGCCGATTGGGCACATCACCAACGGTGTGCACACGAAGTCTTGGCTTGCGCCGCCGATGCTGAACCTGTACACGCGCCACCTCGGCCCGGACTGGCAACAGCAGATGTGTAACCCGGAGATCTGGGACAAGATGGAGGCGATCCCGGATGCTGAGTTCTGGGAAGCGCACCGGGTGGGGAAACGTCGCATGCTGAACTACGTCATGCGCGGCACGATCCTCCGGGGGGCGGGCACCGGTCGCTCGCCCGCGGCACCGGCGCTCGACGTCAACGTGCTGACGCTGTGCTTTGCGCGGCGCATGGCGGAGTATAAACGCGCGGGGTTACTGTTGAGCGATCCAAACCGGCTGGCAGCGCTTGTCAACGAGGCTGGGCGCGGGCTGCAGATCATCATGGCGGGAAAGGCCCACCCGCGCGACGATCACGCCAAACGCTTGCTCCAGCATGTGGTCACGTTGAGCCGCGACGCGCGTTTTCGGCAGCGGATCATATTCGTCGAGGACTACGATTTCGGCGTCGCCCGCCACCTCGTGCAGGGCTGTGACGTCTGGCTCAACACCCCACGACGGCCGCTCGAAGCGTGCGGCACCAGCGGCCAAAAGGTCGTCCTCAACGGCGGATTGAACTTGTCGGTGCTCGACGGGTGGTGGGCGGAGGCCTACGACGGCGAGAACGGCTTCGCCATCGGTGAGGAGCATGTGCCCGCTGATGCGGCGGTCCAGGATGCGCGCGATGCGGCTTCGCTGTACGATGTCCTGGAGAACAAGGTCGTCCCGCTCTACTATCATCGCGACAGCGGCACGGTGCCGCATGCGTGGGTGGCGCGGATGAAACGCGCGGTTGTAACTTTGGCGGCGTACTTCAACGCCGATCGCATGGTGCGCGACTACGTGCGGGAGTGCTATTTGCCGGCAGCGGGCGGCGTGTCCAGCGCCATGCCGGGGATGCATAGCAACCAGCCGAGACTCCTGCCCGGTGTAGGGGGCAGGTGAGCCGGTGCGCCAGTGTGCCAGTGAGCCGGTATCTAGAATTCCGCACCGGCTCACCGCCGCACTCCCATTCACACCATCGCTTCGGCGACCAGCTCCATGACGTCGAGCGTCTTCACCTTCTCTTCCATGTCCTTCGACTTGAGGCCGTCGTCGATCATGGTCATGCAGTAGGGACACGCCACCGCCACGGCGTCGGGATTGGTCTCGAGCGCCTGCTCAACACGCTTGGTGTTGACGCGCTTGCTCGGCTCTTCGTCCACCCACATGCGGCCACCGCCGGCGCCGCAGCACATGCCGAACTTGCGGTTGCGTTCCATCTCGCGCAAGCGGACTCCCGGGATCAGCTGCAAAATGTCCCGTGGCGCATCGAAGATATCGTTGTAACGGCCTAGATAACAGGAGTCGTGGAACGTGACCGTCCGCGAGCCGTTGGCCTTGAACTGGATCTTGCCGGCCGCGATGAGCCGCTTGACGAACTCCGTGGCGTGGATCACCTCATAGTGGCCGCCGAACTGCGGGAACTCGTTTTTAATGGTGTTGAAGCAGTGCGGACAGTTTGTCAAGATCTTCTTCACATTGTAGCTTTTGAACACCTCGATGCAGGCCTGTGCCATGCTCTGGAAGAGGTACTCGTTGCCGAGGCGGCGCGCCGTTTCCCCGTTGCACAGCTCTTCGGCGCCGAGGATAGCGAAATTGACCCCCGCCTTCTTGAGAATCTTGGTCAAGGCGATGGTCGTACGTTTGTTGCGGTCGTCGAAGGCCCCGGCACAACCGACGTAATACAGGTACTCGGCATCGGGGTGATCGGCCATCAAGGGGACGTCCAGCCCCTCGGCCCAGGCGGCACGTTGCCCGGCATCGAGGCCCCAGGGGTTGCCCTGGTTTTCCATGCCCTTGAAGGTCCGGGTCAGCTCGACCGGGAAGCGCGCCTCTTCCTGCGTCAGGTGCCGGCGCATGTCGACGATCTTGTCGACATACTCGATCATCACCGGGCAGGCCTCCTCGCAGGCGCGGCAGGTGGTGCAGGCCCAAAGCACTTCATCGTGGATGAGCCGCTCACCGACGATGTTCTCGCCCACGGTCGGTGGCTCGGCGCCCTCCCCGGCGGCTGGCGCCAGCGCCAGGAAATCAGCTTCATGCTCGTACACATAGTCACGCAGGTCCAAGAGCATCTGGCGCGGGGCAAGCTCCTTGCCGGTCATGGTGGCAGGACAGTGCGAGGCGCAACGGCCGCACTCGGTGCAGGAGTACATGTCGAGGACCTGCTTCCACGTGAACTGATTGATATAAGATGTGCCGAAGCGGGTGCCGGTCTCCAAGTCCATCTTGCTGAGGGCGCCGCGCGGCTCGGTCTTGACGAAAAAGGAGTTCGGCAGTGAGGTGATGATGTGAAAGTGCTTCGAGAGCGGCAGCAGGTTCAGGAACACCAGGATGACGCAGTTGTGCACCCACCAGCCCGCGTTGCTGAAGAACCTCGCCGAGCGCGGGCCGCCGAGAAGCAGCGCGACGATGCGGCTGACAGGCTGCCAGGGCATCTCGGCTCGCACGCTCGGGTTTGCGGAGTCGAAGACCATGCGCCCGCCGTCGTACAGCAGTCCCCCGATCATGATGAGGCCAATGAAGACCAGGATCAGGTAGGCTTCCCAATGCGAGTGGCCGGCCACCTTCTCTTCGGCGGGCTTGAAGCCATACAAACGGGCCGGATGCGACACGCCCCAGCGGTACAGCGCCATGCTGATCGCAACCAGCACCGCCACCGCCATGATGTCTTTGAGGAGAAGGTACGGGCCGCCGAGCAGATGGGGGCTGAGCAGCGGCAGGTGGAAGTCGTCGCTGAAACCACGGCCGAACATGGTAAGGGCTTCGATGCCGAGAATGCAGAAGCCCCAGAAGATGAAGAAGTGCATCCAGCCGGCGGCCTGCTCGCTCAGAACGGTGTCCGGCCGCGGCTCGCGTTGAATGAACTTCTTCTGGGCGAGCGCGTAGATCAGCAGCGCCTTGATGCGCTCCGGAATGCGATCGAAGCGGTCGGCCGGCTCTACCTTGAGCAGCACACCGATACGCCCGTGCATCGTGCGGCCGAAATATCCCAGTGCGACAATTATCAGCAGTATGAAAATCAACGTACTCATTACGCTCCCTCCAACAGGAGCCGGCAGTCCGCGGCCCGGCGCACTCCTAAAAGAAAACCGCCGGCATTGCAAGACAGTTTGGGCCGCTTGCGACATGCCTTATGGCAGCTGGGAGCCGTGCTGTCTGTCAGCTGCGCCCTGCTGGCGGCGTGCTCGCAGCGACCCGAGGTCGTGATCCATTCGGCTCGCGGGCCGGTCACTGTTCAGGTGGAGATCGCCAACACGCCCGACACACTCGCCCGCGGCCTGATGTATCGCCGCGACCTGGCTGCCAACGCAGGCATGCTGTTCGTGTTTCCCAAGGAGTCCGACCAGCAGTTCTGGATGAAGAATACGATATTGCCGCTGGACATGGTCTTCATCGACAAGCAACGGCGCATCGTCGGCATCGTCCCGGAGGCGCGGCCTTTCACCACTGACTCGCGCGGTGTTGGGGTTCCATCCCAGTACGTGCTCGAGGTGAACGGCGGGTTCTGCGCCCGCCACGGCATCAATGCCGGCGATACAGTCGAGTTCGTACGCATCTTCGACACTGCCCGATAGGGCAGGTGCAGGTACAATGCGACCAAGTCGCCGAATTCGGCAAATCCTTGGCGATTCGCGTACTTGGCCGAAAGTGATGGCACCGCCGCGAGCATGCTTGCCGCGATGGTACACGATCTGCTGTCCGATCATTTAGGGAGCCACCGTAGATGATGCGCGTACACCAGTTTGTACGAGACACCCTTCTGGTCGCTGGGGTTGTCCTTCTGTTGCCGGCAACGGCACGCAGTACCACCTTCGTGCTCATGAGCGAGCAGACGTTGCTGCGCTCATCGGCCGCGGTGATCGTAGGCACGATCACCGGTATCGAGTCCGGCGCCGCTGATCCCGACGGCGCCATTTTCACCTACGTAAACGTGCAACCTGAGCGCATCATCAAGGGGTCGCTCGGTCTGGATCCCCTCGTTCTGCGTGAGCCGGGTGGCACGGTGGGGGACCGGCGGCAGGTGATCTTCGGTACGCCTGAATTCTCGGTTGGCGAGCGCGCCCTGCTCTTTTTGTCGCGCAACCGCGATGGCACCCTGCAAACCAACAGCTTGGCCATGGGCAAGTTTACGCTCAACGTGGATGCCAGAGGTCACACAAGAGCGGTGCGGGACTTCGGATACGGCGCGTCAATATTGACGCCGACGACCGGCGAGATCGCCGAGACGCCGCGCCAAAGCGAGCGCTTCCTTCCCTTTTTGCGACGCCTGCGCCAACAAGCGCATGCCGAACGTCAGGCACAGGAGACAGCATCCCCGCTGCGTCTCGTCCCCGAGGAGTTGAGCAACCCGGCAACGCGGTTCCAGAGCGCGTATACCTTTCTAAGCAACCCCCCGTGCCGCTGGTTTCAGCCTGACAGCGGCCAGCCGGTCACGTACTATGTCGACTCCACCGGCGACGCCACCTTGGGGCTTGCGAGTTCGCGGTCCGCGGTCGATGGGGCCCTCGCTGCCTGGACCAACGTCCCCACCTCGGATCTCGTTCTCCAAGATGGGGGTCTCACGAGCCCGGCGCCCTTCGGGCCGTGCGACATGAACCGTATAGTGTTCAACGATCCGTACAACGAGATTACGGATCCCAGCGGCTGCAGCGGCGTGCTCGCCATGGGCGGCTACTGCGGCGGCCCTGGAACCACCGTCGTCAATGGCACGACCTTCGGGCAGATCACGGTCGGCAAAGTCACCTTCAACAACGGCTGGGGCGCATGCTCTTTCTGGACCCAGTGCAACCTCGCCGAAGTGGCGACGCACGAGATCGGCCACACCATCGGTCTGGGGCACTCGTCGAACAACCCAGACGAGCCGAACCCGGTTCTGAAAAACGCGACCATGTACTACCTTGCGCACTTCGACGGCCGTTGCGCCACCGTGGAAACCGACGACATTAATGGCGTCAGCTTCATCTACCCGCAGACCGGCCCAGCCGCGCCGACCGCGACGCCCACGCCGGTTCGCACCAGCACCCCGACAGCGACGTGGACGTTGCCACCACCAACCCGCACGCCAACTCGGGTCGCGATCCCGACCGCGACGCCGACGCGGACCTGGACCCGGACCGCGACACCTCGGCCCACCGCTACCCGCACAGGCACGCCGACGCGCACGCCGACGACGCGCGTCGTGCCGACGCCGACGCGGACGGCCAGCGTGTCGGCACCTGCAAACAACGCCTGCAACGGTGCGATCGTAGTCACCGTGAGCCCGTTCGTCAGCACCGTAAACGCCACCGCCGCGACGGCGGATCCCACCGACCCGATCCCAGCGTGCAACGTCAACGCGAGGACGCACACGCTGTGGTACCGGTACACGGCGCCACGGAGCGGCACCATCGTCGCCAACACATACGGCAGCAGCTACGACACGGTGCTGTCGGTATACACCGGATCATGCGGCAGCCTGAGTGCGATTCCCGGAGGGTGTAACGACAACGCTTCGTGGTTCGTGGTGCAGTCGCAGGTCACGTTGGCAGCGGTTGCGGGGAGGACGTACTATTTCATGATCAGCAGTACGGCGTCGAGCGGCGGCAGCGCGACCTTCCGCCTCACGCTGGATTGACGAGTATGCCAACGGAAACCCGGTCGGTGAACCTGATGCTGATCCGCTTTCCACGGTCTTGCGGCCCGTGTACAAGGAGCCGAGTTGCCGGTGGGGTGGATGGATCTGCGGCGCAAGCTGTTCTGGGTCAGCGTGCTGTATTTCGCCGAAGGGTTTCCGTTCGGCATTGCCATCGATAATCTTCCCGTCTATTTCCGCCTGCACGGCGTCTCACTGACCGAGATCGGCCTGATGAGCCTGCTCGGGGCGCCGTGGACGCTCAAGGTCCTTTGGGCGCCGTTGGTGGACCGATTCGGCACACGCCAGCAGTGGTTCGTGTCCTGTCTGGCGATTCTAGCGCTGGTCATGGTAACGCTGCCGCTCTTCAATCCGTCAGCGCCGACGATGTGGCTTTGGGTGCTGTTGATGTTGCTCACCACCGCGTCGGCGACGCAGGACATCGCCATCGATGCCTACACTATCGGTCTGCTCGCCCCCGGCGAGGAAGGCATCGCCAATGGCGTCCGGGTATCTGCCTACCGTATTGCGCTCGTCGCCAGCGGCGGGGGACTGGTGATTGTCGCCGGCCGTCTCGGGTGGTCGGCGTCGTTTCTCCTGGGAGCGGTGATTCTGGCCGGCGTGGCCGTGCTCGCAAGGCACAGCCCAGCGGTGCACGTGCCGCCGGCAGATCCGCAGCAGAACTGGTTCACGCCGCTCCTACGTTGGCTGCAGCGGCCCGGCGCGCCGATAGTGTTTTTGTTCGTGCTGACGTACAAGCTGGGCGAGAGCAGCATGGGGCCGATGATCAAGCCGTTCTGGGTCGATCGTGGCCTGACGGTTGAGGAAATCGGCTTGATCTCCACCACGCTGGGCGTGGGCGCCAGCATCGTGGGCGCGCTCGCTGGCGGTGGGCTGACCACACGCTGGGGGATCTTTCGTGCGTTGTGGATTCTCGGCCTGATTCAGGCGTCTGCACATCTCGGCTACACCGCGGTGGCCTATTTTGATCTAGGGCGCCCCGGCATCTATGCCGCCTCACTGTGCGAGAGTTTCGGTGCCGGCTTGGCGACCGCGGCGTTCCTCGCGTTCCTCATGCACGTCTGTGACAAGCGGCGCGCAGCCACCGAGTACGCGCTGCTGTCCGCCATTTTCGGATTCACCCGCTCGCTGGCCGGGGCGTTCAGCGGCTGGGGTACAACGCACTTGGGGTACGCCGCGTATTTCGGTGTGACGTTCCTCCTGGCGTTGCCCGCCTTTGCGCTGCTGCCCTGGGTGAAACCGTGGGCTGAAACCGTTGCCCGCACAGCGCCCGAGCAGCGCGCCGGCTGAGGAGAAGAGGACAGATATATGCAGCGAAGCGAAACGCGTATCTTGACCACGCATGCCGGGAGTCTGCCGCGCCCGAAGGAGCTGGTGGCCATGCAGGTGCGCCTGAGCCGCAAAGAGCCGGTGGACGCCGCAGCCTTGGGCAATCTGGTCGAGCAGTCGACTCGCCGCGTCATCGCCGCACAGCTCGCAGCCGGAATCGACATCGGCAACAACGGCGAGCAAGCGCGCGAGAGCTTCTTCACCTACGTCCAACACCGGCTCAGCGGCTTCGGCGGGCAAAGCAACCGGCCAATCATGAAGGACATCATTCACTACGCGAGCTTTCTCGAACTGAAGCTGCCCGAGTTCTCGCGTACCATGGTCAGTCTGATGAACGCGCCGATGGCTGTCGGCGAGGTCCGTTACATCGATCGGTCGGCGCTCGAGAAAGAGTGTGCCGATTTCCTCCGCATCGCCGGTGAACAGGGCCCGCGTTTCACCGAAGCGTTCATGACGGCCGCGTCACCCGGCATCGTCGCATCAGCCATGCTGAACGAGTACTACCCACGCTACGAGGACTACGTGTTCGCGGTCGCCGACGCGCTCAAGACCGAATACGAGTACATCGCTGCGCGGGGGCTCGTGCTGCAGATCGATTGTCCCGACCTGGCGATGGAACGGCACACCTCGTTTGCGGAGCGGCAGCTCGACGAGTTCCTCTCGTTCGTGGATCTCAACATCGCGGCAATCAACCGCGCCGTAGTGCGCATCCGTCGCGACCGCATCCGCATGCACGTGTGCTGGGGGAACTACGAAGGACCGCACACGTTCGACGTGCCACTCGAGGAGGTTCTGCCCCGGCTCTATCAGGCGCAGGTCGGGGCTTTGGTGCTCTCCATGGCCAACCCGCGCCACGCGCATGAGCATCGGTGCTTCACGCGCCATCCGCTGCCGCCCGGCATGCTCCTGGTGGCCGGCGTGATCGATCCGACGACGAACTACGTCGAGCATCCGGAAGTTGTGGCCGACCGCATCGAGCGCGCCGCCGAGGCAATCGGCGACCCGCGCCGCGTTTTGGCCGGCACTGACTGTGGTTTCGACACCGCAGCAGGCCTCGGCGAGGTGGCTGAAGAGGTGGTGTGGGAAAAGCTGAAAGCCCTGCGCGAAGGGGCGGATATTGCCAGCCGGCGGTTGTTCGCCTAAATGCGCTGAGCCCTCGCAGATCTCGCGTGCCGAAGTTTTAGGCTTGTCGGCGCCTTTTTCGATCTAGACCGCGCCGGAACAAGTGGGATCATGCCGTCGCACATCCAAATTTGAGAAATTCACGTCGAACGCACCTCCCGCAGTTCCAAATTTGAAAAGTTCACCGTGAACTTTGGCCTCGCAGATCCAAATTCGGAAAGTTTCACTCTGAACTTTACATCGCAGATCCAAATCCCCAAAAGTTCGTCCTGGTACAAGCCTTCCGAGATCGCGCGCGCTGAAAGTTTACGCTTGTGGGCGCCTTTTTTGATCTAGATCGCGCCGGAACAGGCCGTGATCATGCCGTCGGAGATCTAAAATGGAAAAGTTCACTCTGTACTTTGCCCTCGCAGATCAAAATTTGGAGAGTTTCACTCTGAATTTTACGTCGCAGATCCAAAATCCCAAAAGTTCACGCTGGTACAAACCTTCCGAGATCGCGTGTGCTGAAAGTTTAGACTTGTCGACGCCATTCGGATTCCGCAAGGCCGTGCACCGCGTTCTCCCACGGCCGTACCATGAAAATAAACCCGGCACGTGTTGGGTTCCTTCCCCTGTTGCCACTTCCGGCAACGGGGGAAGGTCAGAGCCTGCCCTGAGCTTGTCGAAGGGATGGGGGCGCTTTTCTGAGCAGTCCCTCGGCCTGCTAGGACCTCTAGGCGGGCCGTTTACCCTTCTTGGCTTGCGCGGCCGTGATGCCTATCGGCTGGACATGAGCCGGATCCCAGCCGATCTTCACTGGCGCCTTCCAGTTTTGGCTTGTCAGCGCAATGTTATCTCCACACCGGCGGAAGCGATCGACAACCATAACAGCCCGTTGAAAAAGACCGCGCTCATGCTTCGACGAGCTCAGCATGAGCGGGAGAACGCTTGCGGCGCAAGGCTTTCCGCTCACCCTGAGCCTGTCGAAGGGCGAGCGGAAAGCCTTTTTCAACGGGCTGATAAGGGAGGAGAGATGCCGAACACCAAACAGACGTCCGCTAAAGTCGCATCGAAAGCAGCAAAAATTCTCTCCAACCTAAAGTCATCCAAGGCGGTGAAAGCGATCGCCGCATCCGACCTGGCGCAAACGAAGAAGAAGTAGCGTCCGGTGACGCGGGCGGTTGCTTCGGTGCCCGCGAACATCGCCGAAGGCAACGCGAGGGGCACGCGCCGGGATTACGCCAACTTTCTAGCCATTGCGAAGGGTTCGCTGATGGAAGTTGAGACGTACCTGTTTCTTTCCATTCGCCTGGGATATTTGAGCGAAGTGGAAACCGCGCCAGCGTTTGCCTTGATCACCGAAATCAGCAAAATGCTCACCGCGATGAGAACAAAGCTCCTGGCATGACGCAGACCTAGTCGGCCGTAACCTAAATTCGCGTAATAAGCGACTAGCCATGGCGAGCCACGGTGTCAGCGCAGAAGCGGGCAATCTTCGTCAGAATCTCGTCCGCGGTCTTCACCCACTTGAAA
>JBEKBJ010000149.1:0-11093 GCA_050015455.1 Binatia bacterium | reverse complement strand
CCGTATCGCTCGCCGCCGCCGCCGCTCCAACTCCGCCGCCGTCCCCTGTGGTCGCATGCACGCAGTATACACCACCGCGGACGATCTTTCTATTACTTATGCAATCCTCAATAAGGGCGTCGAGCAGGCCGAACTCCTGCTCAGTGAGGCGGAGAATCTGCCGATCCTCCTCGTTGAGGAGGCTGCCCAACGGCTGTCGCAGGTCGAAGGTCGGGGCCAGCGCGTCGCGGAGGATCTTCTGGGCTACCGCGTCAAGGGCGGCCGGGCCGCCCAGTTCCGCGCGCCAGTAGTCGAAGATGCCGCCCACCTTTTTGTCGAGCCACGGCAAGTCTTCGTTGCAGATGGCAATCTCCTGCGGCAGGTCGGGCGTGAGGTCTCGGGCGGGCGCCGCGCAGTCGGGGAAGGCGACCGCGTGTCCAATGCGCACCCAGCGGTTCCCCCACCGCGGCAGGGAGCGGATCTTATCGATGAGCGCGTGTCGGTTGTTGCGGGCCTGTGCGATGGGGTCGTCGATCGGTATCTGGTTGCTGGTCCAGGTGCCCGTGACGCCGTCGCGGGCGATGCGCCCGCCTTTGACCTCGATGACCAGCATGCCGCGGTTCGGTTCGACGAGGACGAAGTCTGCCTCGCTGTCCCTGGCATCGCCTTCACGTTTTCGAGCCAGCCACGCGACCCCATAGAAGACCTGAACGTCTTGGGGCAGCTGCTTGTCCAGTTCCACGTACATCTTGCGTTCCGCCGTCCGGCGCGGGTCTTTCAATACCGCCTCCGGCAACGGCGTCGGGAAGATTCTGGCCATTCCCCAAACGACTCCCGGAGGCTACGTAAAGGCGCAAGCCCGTTGATACAGGGGGCTCATCTCCGATAAGGCGCAACGCGTGGAGCGGGTGAAGGCGGCCGAGGCTCAGCACCGCGAGCTGAAGCAGCGAATCGAGGCGATCAAGACCGCGGCGAAGGAGCTGGTTGACGTGCGGCAAGCCCTCGCCCAGCTCCGCTCCGAGCTGCCGCCGTGGGTTCGCGAGGTCGAGCAGCACGAGATAGAAGCCGCGCGGACGCAGACGGCTCTCGAAGATGTTCGCAAGACACGCGACGCGAATGAAGCAGCGCGGCAGCGCGCCGAGCTTGCGGGCCGCTATCTCGACGAGCTGCGCCGGGCATCGGCCCTCGATGATCGGTTGCGCCGAATTGCCGAGGCGTCCGAAACTCTTGCGCAGCACAAGCTGGAGCGCAGCCGCCTAATCGCGCCCGATGCGAAGACGCTGCGCGCGATCCGGAAGGCAATGAAGGGCCACGATGACGCGCAGGTGCGCCTCGAAGCCGCGCTGATCACGCTGGAGATCGTTCCCGAGGAATCCGTTGCACTCGTTATCGTGTCTGGTGAAGAACCCGGAGAGCGATCGCTCTCAGCGGGGGTGCCCGCCCAAGTGAAAGGATCACCCGAGGTCGTTGTCGATTTGCCCGGCATCGCCCGCCTCCGCGCCCGCGGGCCTGCCAGTTCGATCGCTGAGATCCGCGCCGAACGGGAGAAGGCGGGGCAGAAGCTGAAAGCTCTGACCGAGACATTTGGCACCGCGGACCTTGATGCGCTGGATGCATTGCAGGACAAGGCGACGCAGCTGGACGAACGAGTCGCGGCCGCGCAAACACAGATCGACACCCTGCTGGCTGAGGAAACGGTCGAGCAGATCGAAGCGGAACACGCCACTCTCGCGGCGGCGATCTCGCGGATTGTCGCGGACTATCCGGACTGGCGCGACGCACCTCCCGATGCGGAGGCGCTCAGAGCCGCGGCCGATGCGGACAAGCGAGCGTTCCTCGCTTCTCTCGACGCGGCCGAGGCCGCTCGCGACGCTGCGCAGGCCGCCTTGAATGCTGCCAGCCAACAGCGAGGCACGCTTGAGGTGCGCATTGAAGAGACCGACCGACGTGAGCGATCGTTGGCCGCCAAGCTCGCTGAGCTGACCAACGACGGCAAGTCTGAGGTGGAACGCGAGAGTGAGCTGAGAGGAATCGTTCTTGCCTGGGATGCTGCGAAGGCAGGTCTCGAAGAGATTGAGGCGAAGCTCGCCGAGTTTGGCGACGATCCGGGCACCGCGGTGACCACGCTAGAGAAGCAACTGCAGGCCGCTGACGATACAGCGACCAAAGCGCTCGAACAGGAAAAGAGCGAAGAGGGCCGGCTCATGCACGCTTCAGCGCAGGGCCCGTATTCGGCCCTTGCTCGGGCGGAGGAGGAAGTTGCCCGCTTGAGCCGCGAGGTTGCCAGCGACGAGCTGCGGCTGGCCGCCATCCGCCTGCTGCGGACAACGGTGGAGCAGACTCGAAGTGAAGCGCTCGCCGCCGTGGCGGGTCCGGTGGAAGCTGCGGCAACTCGCACGCTCCAGCGGATCGCTGGCAGTCGGCTGGGCCGTGTCCAGCTCGGGGAAGCGTTCGAGCCGACGCAGATGATGCCGGGAATTGCGAATGGGCCGGTGTCGATCGAAAGCATGTCAGGCGGTGAGCGCGAGCAGATCTACCTCGCTACACGACTCGCTTTGGCCGACGTGCTCGCCAAAGGCGAACGTCAACTCGTGGTTCTGGACGACGTGCTAGTTGCGACCGACGCCGGACGCCTTGCCCGTGTGATGCGGATACTGGAAGAAGCTGCGCAACGATTGCAGGTGCTCATCCTTACATGTCACCAGGAGCGGTACTTGGGTTTGGATGGCGCACGCTTTTTCGATCTGGAGCGAATTCTTCGTGATGGTGCGGCGGTGTGACCGACTCGCGCCGTGAATTGTGACAGACGCACGCACTGGACTTTTGTGATCGCTGGAGTGCTCCCAAGGGCCGGCACCATTGATTGCACTACCGGACGGTCACGGCCTTCGGCCCTTGCCTGTAGTTCACGCATCACGCGCTACCCTTGAGTTCGCCTCGCTTGCGGAAGGACAAATTGTGCGCGTCGGCTCGCCACGCTTCCACGAGCTTTTCAAAAACAATTCGGGGGCGAGTTCGCTCTGTCGGTGAGCAATCGAACCGACTTATCGCCAGCTCCCCCGCCGACCGTACGTCCCTTGTCTTTGTCGTCGGTCGTGGCGGACTGCTGCGGGGTCGTGTCGGGCTCCTCGCGTTGCATCTGCGTTTTCTTTTTCATTCGCCAGAGCACCTGCCCGATTGACTGTTCCGTCCAGGGCCGATCGTGCTTGGTCAGAATGCCCATTCCATTCAGCTGACACGCAATTTCCGCCGGCTGGATTCCTTCGGCGGAAAGGCGCCTGGCAATTTGATGGGCGTGACGGTTCAGCGCAACCTCGATCCGCGTGTCGGGCACACGGTCCGCCCAGACAATGCGGAGGTAGATCTTCTCGAGGGTGCGCCCCTCGACCTTCACCACGCTCACCACGCTCCGAATGATTTGCTTGCGGTCCGGATTGAGGGTCGAGGCCGCGTGCCACAGCGGCGACAGATCCCGGCACAACGCCACCAATTCTGCGAAGGCGTTCTCGTCGAAGATGGCCATGGGAGAGGTTCCTGATTCCGCCGCTTTTTCCAGACGCTTCAGATCGCGTTGGGCCTGCTCCAGTTTCGTCTCCAAGCCCGCCGCAACGAGACGGTTCGCCGGATCAACGGACATGTACCGATACTCGAGATCACTCGCTGCCTGGCGCGCGCGGTTGAGCTCTAGCTGACACCGATGTTGCTCGGTCCGTTCGTCCGCTCTGGCGCGCCGCCATTCCTCGCGAATTGTTTCAAGCCGCGGCACACTGAGCCGCTCAAGGATCGCCTGAACGACAGCACGATCGAGCGGTAGGCCAGGAATCCTGCCGCACTGCGGTCCGCCCACCCAATAGTCGCCTTGGCAATAGTAGCTGTGGTTGCGGCCACCATCGCGACGTTGCCGTTGATACACGCTCGCCATGGCGCGGTCGCGATGAAGGGCGCACCTCACAATGCCCTGCAGGAGTGCACTTCCAGGTCCCAAATTGCGACGCACTTCCGACGGACCATTCAGCTTCAAGATCGACTGGATCTCGTCCCACTGAGTAGGGGTGACATAGGCGTCATGGTGATTGCGGACGACGATGACTTCCTCTACCGCCGCGCGCCGGATTCGCCAACGCCCCATTGGGGTGCGGCCTCGGGCCCGGTCGATCCGAAGTCGACCATAGTGATACTCCCCCCGATAGGATGGGTTCTTCAGCATGTGTTGCAGCAGGCCGGTGTTGGGCCGTATCCATCTCAGGGCCCCGCAACGGGTGCGTCGTGGCAACTGAATCCCCAACCTGTTGAGAGCGACAACGGTGCGGTTGAGCGACCGTTGCTTGAAGAATTGGGCGAAGACGGCCTGAACCGTCGTTCGGACCCTCGCCTCAGGGTCGAGCAGCCACTGGCCTTCCTTCTTTTCCCGAACGTAGCCGGCAGGCGGTTGGCTGACCGTGTGTCCTTTTGAAGCCTTCGCAATCCGACCGCGCTCCAGGGTTTCCCGCCGTGTAAGATTGTCGTGCTCTGCCATCACGGCACCGATGCGAGCGAGGAGAAGATCGCCGCGATCCTGGAAGTTGTGCACTTTGCCGTCGGCGACGATGAGGACGTCGTGGTTGACGCACAGATTCAGCAGTGCGAACCACTCTTCCGCATCTCGTCCTAATCGAGAGAGGTCCGACACAAAGATCGCACCGACAAGTCCGGCGCGCACTTCGCCCACCATCCGCAGGTAGCCTGAACGGTTGACCGTCGTCGCCCCGCTCAGACCCAGGTCGTCCTCAATGACCTCAATCGCTTCGTCCGGCCAGCCCCATTCCCTGGGGTAGCTGGCCTGGCTGCGCTGGTAGTCGGTGCTGCCCCTGTTCTCTTTGACCTGAATCTCTGTGCTCTGCCGAATATAGACCTTTGCGCGTCTTGCAAGGTGGCTCGCCTTCACTTCGCGTGGCCGTTGTAGGTTCATTCCCCGTCCTCCTTTTTCGAACTATCCGGATCGCGAGCGCGACCAGGAATCGTTCCACTTGGGTGTGAATATCGAGATTTCCCTCACCGTCCGCATTCGCTGTTCTCATGACGCATCCTATACCACGTTCTGTAGAACACTATTTAGGATGCGTCATTAGAACAGTCGTGAAATCAGTTACTTGCGCTGCTACTCTCCTCGCTTCGCACTGCCTCGGTCTTCTCCGGTCGTCGGCTCACCTGCTGCAACAGAGAAAGGACGTGGTGCAGCATGCGAAGCTTCTCCTCTAAGATGCCTTGCCCTTCGTTGTCTCGGTCGGCGCCGGGGACGTCCATTTCCGTAGGCTTAGTCTCCATCGGTCACCCTGCTCTGCGCCGTCGAGGTGAAAGGGTCATTGCAGGAGGCAGTTCATGCTGTTCGGCCTCGCGACGCCAGCCGCCGGCGAGCGCTTGGCCACCGCCTTTGATCCAGTCTTCCAATCCTTCCGAGTTTATGCGGATCTGTCGTCCCAGATGAACGACAACCCCGTCCGGCAACATGTGAGTCCGCGCAAGCTCGTACACGCGGGCAACGCTCACCGCGAGAATTTTCGCCGCGTGGCGTGCATCGATCAATTCCATGAGATCTCCCTCAACTTCGTCTCCGCTGAGGGATTACCACGGGCCCCCAAAATCCCAGGGCCAGCTTGAGCGACCTCTGAAGCTGGCACTGCCGCGACGCAAAAACTATCGGTAGCGTGTGGAGTTAGAGGGGAGACGCGATGAGCGCCTGCCAGCCAACACTCAAAATGGGGGGCTTGACTGTTCCCCGTCGAGAATGCGTCTGAGCTTATCTAGCTCTCGATCGTTGCTGCGAGCGGCAGCCAGCAGGGTGCGCATCCGGCGCACCGTGAAGATCGGCTTCAGAGCAGGATCCCGAGGGGGATCGACTCCGAAGCGGGCGAGGATGTTTGGAGCATTCCGCGCGACCGCATTCAGATAATCGCCTAACAGAGCGGCAGCAATCGTTGACGGAGTTCGAATCGTCCTGACCCATCGCCGGGCCTTGTACTCCGTTACCTTGTAGTCCAGCACGAGCCTCTTTCGTCCTTCACGCGCTAATGCCGCAAGGGTTCGGGCCGTGTCTTGAATGGCTTCGATCTTGTTCCTTTCCGTATCAAACCGCCGTAACGTGCCGATACGCTGTGCCTCTCCATACCGTTCAGAGTCGTCGATCAATTTGCGGTTCGTCGATCTCTTCGGCGCCTTGGGAAATCGTACCTTCAACTCGTGGCAGATCGTTTGGTAACTGCCCAAGAGCATCGGCAAGAACAACCATTCACTCGGAAGCGCCGACCGGGGACGCGGCCGCGGGACGAATGCGGCGGGGCGGCCTCTTAGGAGATCACGCCCATACCGAGCGGCGGCATCGATGATGGAGCGGTAGTGTTCGGGGTGAAACTCTCTCAGGACCACCAGCGCTGCCCGGGTTGTCAGTCGCGCCGTCTCGTGAAGAACCGAAAGCCGCCGTTCGCGGTCCGCATTGTTTGCGGGCGCGGGCAACTCCCGAAGCAGCTGTGAGAGGACCGAGTTCAGCTGGCACGCAACAGCTTCGATCGCCTTAGGAGTAACGACCTTATCAATCCCGCGGCCTCGCATGTCCTCTGTTTAGAACGACCCTGTTGAGCTGTTCAAGTGAGGACGGCCGCGCCGGCGCCTTCCCGAACCGCGCGCGTGTACGTTGCCGATAAGCTCGGATGCAGAGCGGATGAGCCGACCGGGGGTCAATTTTGCACGCTCATTGACACTTCTTCGCTTTACTTTCGTCTGCCGCATGGTACCATGAATTCCGAACCTAATCGCCCTTATGTTCGGAATAACGGGGGTGGTGGGCGGCTGTGGCATGGACAAACGGGCACTCGTACCAACGAATAATCTCGAACATAACGTCCCGGCGCTTCTCAAAAGCTCCGCCGGCAGCCTTCGCGCCCTTGCCCGCCTGTACTTCACCACGCACGTCGCTGGTCAGGCAAAGGCGAAGATCGAGGCCAAACGCCGCGACCTGGCGCGCTTCATCGCCTTCTATGAAGCCCTGTACCACCACGATTATCCCGGCGAGTGGTACACGTCCGTCACGCGCGAGTTTCTGAAGCAGCTCGCGCGCAACCGGCCGGCGCAGGCCACGATTGTGCGCACCTACGCCAGTGTCCGTCACTTCGCCCGGTGGATTCACCAGAAGGTACACCCGTTCCCGCTCGGCTGTCCGGTCGACGGCATCAAGCCGCCGCAAGAGCCGGAACCCGAATGGAAGGGTTTGAGCCGGGCCGACGAACTGCGGTTACTCTCTGCTGCACAAACACTCCGCGTCCGTCCAGGCCGCGGCACGAACCAAGGACTCCGCGACCACGCCGCGATCGCCACGCTCTTGGGATCGGGACTCCGCGTCTCGGAGCTGCTGGGATTGAAAAGGGACCAGTACGCCGGCCGCGGATTTCAGAACGTGCTCATCAAAGGCGGGCGGATCCGCGAATTCGTCCCGGTGCAAAGCCAAGCCCGGCAGGTGCTCGAAGACTGGCTCAATGTCGGCGCTGCTCAGAGCGGCTTCATCTTCACCACGCGCACCGGCAAACCGCTCAGCCGCTCGCAAATGTTTGAAGTGCTGCAACGGGTGGCAGCGCAAGCAAACGCACACCGCCACGACGGCGAGCGTATTGATGTCTCGCCGCACGTGCTCCGGCACACGTTCCTCCGCAAGCTCGCCGAAGAGAAAGGCGTCCACTACGCGAAGGAAGCCTCCGGCCACCGTAGCGACCGCTACATCTGGCGATACGTCAAGCCCGACAAGCAGAGTCTGGCCGATGCCATCGACGAACTGGAGTAGGGAGGCCCTCGGCTTGGTAAGGTCTTCGGGGATGACCACCGCCTAGTAACGCCTTTGCATTACGCGCCGGTGGTGCGTTATCCTGCGGCCCGTGTCCGAGCTGTCCGTCACTCTCACCTTACTCCTGTTCCCCGGCGTTATTTGCGCCTTATTCGTCGAACAGCTTGTCCCGACCCGCGAGTGGTCGTCATTTCGATTCCCGCTGTACTCGTTCGTCCTCGGCCTCGTGTGCTATCTCATCTACGCGCTCATCACCGCTGGTTTGCATTGGCGATGGCCCCCGGATGTATCCTTCGTAAAGGTACTGGCCACCAAAGATCCAGCCGCCGTCTACGATTCGCTCGCTGAGATTTTTTGGGTGTCGCTTTTGGCCGTGCCCGTCGCCGCCGACGTCTCTTTTATCCTCAACCACAAATGGCTGCACAGGATTGCCGCGGCGATCAAGGTAACTGAGAAATTTGGTGATCTCGACGTGTGGGCCTTTGTTTTCAATTCCAACGTTACCGAATGGGTGACCGTGCGCGACATCAAAAACGATCTGATGTACCAAGGATGGGTGCACGCCTTCTCCGACTCATGCACCCCGAACGAGCTCCTGCTTCGTGACGTTCAGGTCTTCCGCAACAGCACCGGCGAGGAACTCTACAAGACCGATGCGCTCTATCTCTCTCGACCGCTGGGCGAACTAACGTTAGAGTTCACCTGGACCCTACAAGGAGGAACCACAAATGTCCCACCAACCCCCACCCCCACCGGGGCCACGCCAACCACTCCGTGAAGGTATCGATAAAGGCGGTCGCAATCCAGAACCCCGCACGATGCGACCACCACCGCCGCCCCCACAGCGCCCGGCACAGCCGGGGCAATCACCGCGTTCATCAACACCAGCATCCAGCACACGAGGGGGATCGAATGACGAGTGACAAGAAGACCCCAGTCCGCCGAGAGATCGCCGGCGGCCGAAAACCTGAGCCAAAAGCAGCTCGGCCACCGGCACCAGTGGCTCAAAGACCTGCTGGACAATCGCCCGCAGCCACCACCGCCACTCACCGGCCGACATCAGCAAATTCCGGAGGATCGTCACCCAATGGCCAACGCCAAGGGCAATAAAGCCACGACACATCCCGCACGGCTCGTGCTGGAGCTGACCCCACGCGAGTGGAAGCGGCTGTGCCAGGACCCAGCCGCACAAGCAGCCGCCTGAGCTGAGTAGGGGCGCACCTCGGACTGCAAAACCGCGCGGTTTTCGTGTCGCAGTGTATGGCAATCGCCGACGGCGCAGCAGAAGCTATATTCAGGCGCGTCGGTGCACCGCGCGGCTGCCCAGCGCACTGAGCAACAAGCCGAGTGCCACCAACCCTGCAGGAGACAACGCCGGGGCCGGCGCCGCTGACGGTGCCTTAGAAGGCTGCACCTCGAATGCACCGATGTCACACACCGGATCACCAGGAGGGAAGCGTGTGAAGCCGCGCTGATCCACGCCGCTGACCAGCGGGTTCGAGCAGGTCGTGTTGTCGCCGGCGTCGATCGCAGGGCTTCTCCCCGCGCACGAGGCCGGCGTGCCGGGTCCCGTACACAAGGCGATCGTCTGCGTCGGCCCACCGTTGTTCGCCAGTCCAGCAGGATCGAGCTCGGGGTCCGTGTTGCAGAAGGACGTGCCGCTGGTGTCGGCGCAGCCGGTGCCCCTGAACCCGCACGTCGGGCCGCCATCGATGTTGTGACCGCCATCGGTGATGCTGCCACCATCGACGCAATTCACCCTGGAGTTGCCGGCAATGATGGTGTTGGTGACGGTGGCCGTGTCGTCGTTGTAGATGGCGCCGCCGCTGTACGCGCTATTGCCCGTGAAGGTACAGTTGGTGACGGTGAGCGTGTCGTCGTTGTAAATGCCGCCGCCGGAGCCGCCGTCGGGAGCGCTATTGCCCGTGAAGGTGCTGTTGGTGACGGTGAGCGTGTCGTCGTTGTAAATGGCGCCGCCGGAGGCGCCGTCGGGAGCGCTATTGCCCGTGAAGGTACAGTTGGTGACGGCGAGCGTGTCGTCGTTGTAGATGGCGCCGCCGTAGCTGTTCGCGCTATTGTCGGAGAAGGTGCTGTTGGTGACGGTGGCCATGTAGTCGTTGTAAATGCCGCCGCCGTAGTCCGCGCTGTTGCCGGAGAAGGTGCTGTTCGTGACGGCGAGCGTGTCGTCGTTGTAGATCCCTCCGCCGTAAATCGCGCCGTTCCCGGAGAAGGTGCTGTTGGTTACGGTGAGCGTGCCGTCGTTGTAGATGCCGCCGCCCTTATTGTTGACCGAGCCGTCGGCAATAGTCAGGTTCTGGACCGTGAACTTCACCCCCGAGTTCACTGAGAACACGCCGACGGTGTTGCCACCGCTGATCGTGATCACGCCACCGCCATCAACGGTGGTGTCGGCCTGAATCGTCCTGGTGGCGGTCACGGTAATCGTGGCGGGGCCGCAGGTGAAGGTAACGAGTCCACCGCCAGAGAGAGCGGTGTTCAGATGCCCTTCATCGCAAGTGCTGACCACGCCGGCCGCCCGTGCACGGTGCGACCCGCCAAGCGCGACCAGGCCCAGTGTTGCCAGTCCCATCGCGAGTTGTGCACGTGTCGTCACGCTCATCGCTCCCTCCCTCTTCGCTAGGTCTTCGCGTGCGCCCGCCGAACACCAAGAACATGACACACAGTGGGCGTCAAGTCAAAAGCAAGCTCGATGGAATCCGATGGAAATCGAAGACCCGGCCGCGGCTGTCGCCTCCCCCCTACAAAGGCGCCAACGGCACACCGGAAGCCCAGAAAAGAAGCGAGTGTTCAATGCGGGCCGAGCAGGAATCCCGTCACGGCGACGCAGTCCTGGGATTTTTCGATAGGTTTGGTTGGAGGAGCCTCGCCACAACCGACTGATCCGCTCTTCCGGCGAGACGTTAAGGTGCAGATTCGTGTGGTTCAACCTTGTTGCTCACAGGCTTACAGTTTATGAAGTATACCTCTTGAGAGCTGCCGGAGCCCGATGCGGCGCCTTCGTGAACGGAAGGCGACGCGCCGCCTTTTGGTATAGGGGCGGGTAATCTGATAGTTCGGCGGCACAAATGCGGAATAGAATCGCTCCGACCTTTAACTCAAAGACAGGAGTTCACACAATGCAGAAGCGCAAACTTGGAAAGAGCAACCTGGAGGTTTCGGCCCTAGGCCTGGGCTGCATGGGAATGAGCTTTTCCTACGGCCCGCCCAAGGACACGCACGAGATGACCGCTCTTCTGCGGGCCGCCGTGGATTGCGGCATCACGTTCTTCGACACCGCCGAGGTTTA
>JBEKBJ010000148.1:0-11848 GCA_050015455.1 Binatia bacterium | reverse complement strand
CGCACGCCAGCCGGCGGCAAACCCTTACAAGCTGCTCTTCCGCAACCACTCGCCTCCCTGGCAAGAGCAGCAGCTATAGGGCACGCCGCACCTCACCCCTGCGGAGACTGAGGGGTTACAACGTGGCGCTCAAAAGATGCGGAGGCGGGGCGGCGGTTTTCGGGGTTTAGCCCAGCCCGTTGGGGAAAGTCCCCAATTGACCCCGAGATAGAGCCGGCTAAGAGTGTCACACCGTTGCTTGAAATCGCCGAATCTGCCCAGAGGAGTTCGTATGGCAGCCGTTGCACACGTATCGTACTTGGGTGGAGGAGTGTTTCTCCCCGACCATGGCCCTGGTGATCGACATACCATCATGGAGTACGTTGAGCGTCTCGCAAGTTCGAAGCGAGAGGTGCAGATACTCCTCGATAATCAGCGGTGGTTGGTGCACTCGGGTGAGCACACGTGCTGCGCCGGGTGTGATCTTGCCACCCAGACGGCGTGCCGTGAGGCCGATAACGAAGGCCAGTTCTACTGCTTGCGCTGTGCCCTCTGTCCTGCTCGGCGTCAGGGTCAGGCGCAGCAGGACGCCGATGCTCCACACCTGACCCGGGCGTTCGCGCAGGCCTGACGCGGCCGCCGGCGGGCGCCTCGGTCTTCCCGCCAGCTGCTCGATTCCGGGAACGCCTACTTCTTCAGCGAGGCGGCGTACGCGGCCACTGCGTTGAGTTCTTCCTCGCTGAGGGTGGCCTTGGGCATCTTGGATTGTGGGTTCTTGGACTTCGGATCCTTGATGTACTCCTTGAGCCACGCCTCGTCGTGCTTCGAGCCCACGCCGTCGAGCGGTCCGCCAGTCTTCGCCATCGGTCCACCCACGCCGGCGATGCTGTGGCAGACCTTGCACTTCTTCTCGAACACGTCCTTGCCTTCCACCGCCCAGACGGCGTTGGAGAGAACGAACACCACTGCAGCTCCCAGGACAATCTGCTTCATCACAACCTCCTTCTCGACGCTTGTCTGTCTGTTCGAACCAACCTGTTCTCAGAGACGATCGCAACAACGGAAGCTGTCGCTTCGCTATCCCTCCTTTCCGCCTCCCGACTCTGCCCGCTGCGGTTGGAGGTACCGTCCTTCACTTCTTGCGCGCCCTGCTCATTAGAAAGTATCTTGCCCGGATTCGTGAGCGCAGTCGAGAGGGGGCTGTCAATCGGGCCTTGCGAAGGCCGTGCCCTCGTAGGAGTACGGATCGAACCCGAGAGCGCGCATGCCAACCAGGTAGTGCAACGCCTGCCACGCGTACCCGCCCAGCGGACAGCGCACCAGATAGCCCGCGAGCATGATCTTGTCTCCGCACCTCACAGTCCCACCAGACGCAGCAATCGGGAGAGGACTCGATCCGAATCGAAGTACTCGCGGGCCAATGCGTGCGCCGCGGCGGCGTGTGTGGCGTAGTCGGATTCAACGCCAGTGAGGGCGGCGACGGCGCCGTCGAGATCACTAAACGTGAGTAGCCCTCTGCCGGTAGGAATGTAACGGCCGGCCCCGGTGTCTTGCACGATGACCGGACGCCCGGCAGCCAAATAACAGGCGCTGCGGTCGCTGAACCATCCGGTGCGGCCTGCGGCATAGCCGTGCTTCACCACCGTGTACTCGCCGCGTGAGCCGCTGATGTAGGCCCGGTAGGCATCGGGGGTGGCGCAGTGGCGGCGCGGCGACGACAGCCGCCAGCCGTTTTCTTCCAGTTTATTGTAGTCCGGCTCGTTCGGATGGATGGCCAGGCACAGCTCGAGCGGCACGGGGACGCGGCGCGGTAGCTCAATGATGCGCAAGAACTCCTCCGCCTTTTGCCCATACCAAACGCCGTGCCATTCCACCGGACTGTATCCGCGCCAATCACCGACGGTGGTATAGGCGCTGCCGGGTAGAGCAGTGTGTGACCACTCGCCCAACACGACCGGCGGCAGCGTTGTCTGCCACCGGATGCCGCAGGTCGGCAGCGGGCAGTCGGGTGCGCCCAGATTCAGCCCGACGGTGACATGAACGTCGTGTCCACGCAGGTTCATGTCTACGCCGTACTGTTCCTGCCAGATCTGCACGAACCCCGGATCGAGGTCGAGGTACAGCCGGCGCCGCACGGCGCCGAGCACGGAGGCGAGGTGGAAACGACCGGAGCCGTTGATGAAAAGATCAGTGTCAGGCGCAAGCTTCTCGACCTCATTTCGGCTCAGCCCGACGAAGTTCACACCGTCCTGCTCGAATAGCGCGGCGTGATCGAGCAGATCGAAGCGTTCCATCACCGTGCGAAAGAAACGTGCGTTGGCGGACGTGTTAAAGGGAGTCGGCCGCCAGTCATCGTCGATGCATTCTGTCGGGTCGATGTGCTCGACGTAGTACGTGTCAAAACCGAGCCGGCGGAAGCCGAGGACGTACTGGAGAAACGCCCAGGTGTTACCTGCGCCGCCCAGCGGGTGGTGCGCGATGGCACCGGCAACCATAACGCGTCGGGCCATCGCTTACACCCCGGCGTCTTCGGTAATGCCGCCCGCTGCTGTTGGCCGGCCACCGCCGCTGGCGCGTCCGGATCGTCCCTTCTGCAAGCGACCCCGTGCGGGGCTGCTATGGCGCCGTTCGGGTTCCCTTTGCATCTCCCGGCAATGTTGTCATCTCACCGACCCGCCGGAGCTCGGCTTCCGAAACTACCGTGAAAGGTTCGGTGCGGCGAACGAAGGCCGCCAGGAAGGGCGCCATTTCTTTCTGTTGGCTGACGTACTGCGCCAGCGCAACCCGCTTTGTTTCAGCCTCCTTATCGGTGAGCGTCAGGGCGGTACGCGCCAGCCCCCGCAGCGGCAAGTCCTGCGGCAACTCCAGAGATGCGTTGCTGGTGTCGCGCACGGCCGTCTTCGCATTCGAGTCGGGCGGCCAGTTTTCCCAGTGGATCAGGTACGTCAGCAGCTGCGGCATCGCGAGAGGCCGCTTGGCCGCTTTCGGCGTGCTGGTCTCACCGAGCCAATCGTTCAGCGCAAGTAGCGTGAAAATGCCGGTGGCGCGGTGGTCCGGGTGTTCGTCGAGTGGATCGGGTAGTGCCACAATGGTGGGGTCGGTTTCTCTGAGAAGGTGGACCAGCTCACGACGCAGATCGCTCCCGTCATACGGGACGTCCGGCTCCAGGGCGTTGGCGTACGGGGGATCAGATGCTCCGGTCGTTTGGGAGCGTTCAGGATGGCTACGCTGCCAGTGGGCGTGCAACAGCCGGTCCAGTCCGCCGTCGGGGAAGCCGAGGAACTGCAGGCGCAGGTGTCGCTGGCCGAGCTGGTGAAGGGTGGCATGGGCTTCACGCAGCCGGCGCTTTCCATAAGCGATGTACTGCGACGGACTCGGCTGCGGCTTCCCCGTTTCGTCCATGACCGCCTGGCGGTATCCGTCTCCAGCAGTGACTAGGACCACCAAGACGCTCCCACCGCGCTCAAGCACACGTTGCATCAGACCTCCCGCTGCCAGGGTCTCGTCGTCCGGATGTGGCGCCACCACCATCAGTCGCTGCCCCGTGCTCACCTCGAGGGGCGTGAACTTCGGCGCCATCGCTGCAGCGAGCGACAGGCTTAGGATTCCTAGAATGGCGGACAATCCGAGCAATGATCGGCGCTTCATGAATAGCGGCAAGAGATTAGCTTTGAACCTCGAGCGCTTCAACAGATCGAACGGCGTTTTCGGCATCTTCACCTAGAAGAGCCCCACTGTTCGGAGCAACGCGCTAAGCACCCGCGGGGCTGCGAAGTATTCCTGGGCCACCTCGGTAGCGTGAGCACTCGCGCTCTGATAGTCGGCTTCGATTGCGCGCACAGCTTCGCAGGCTTCTGCGACCGTGCGGAACGCGTGCACGCCGGGGCCGATGGGAAGCACGTCACCGAAACCCGTATCCTGCTCCACCACGGGTCGGCCAGCCGCCAGGTAGCACGCAGCACGGTCGCTGAACCAGCCGCTACGCAGGCGAATGTTCATCTCCTTGGCTACCGTAAACTCGCCGTGTGAGCTTCGCAGGTAGTCGCGGTACTTCCAGAAATCGGTAGAGACCGAAAGCGGATTGACGACCTGCCATCCGTGGCTGGTGAGCAACTCCGTATCTCCGGGCACGCGCCAGACGTCCATCGCAACCTCGAACCGCTCTCCGCTCCTGGTTGGAAGATCAAGACAACGGAGCCACTCTGAGCGTTTCCGCCACTGGAACGTGCGGCCTTCATAAGTGACATCTCGTTCTTGCGAATTCCATTGACCTACCGTCGTGTAAACCGGTCTCGCCGAACCGGCGTTTGCCCAGAGTTCGACCACTACCGGCTGACGAGTGGGGTGCCAGGTGTAACCGCCCGTGGGGATAGGTGAGCGGGCCGTGCCGATGTTTTCGCCGAAGGTAAAATGGTGTTGGTGCTCGGCGAGGGTTGCTTGCAGGGCCGTGGCTCCGCTCGCTAGCGTCAATTGGGTGTAGCCCGGGTCGAGGTCGATGTAGATGGCAGGCCGTCCACCGCGTCGCTCAATTGGGATGTGATTCACGCCGGCAAGATTGATGAGGAGGTCGGCCTCTCGGAGCAAAACGTCGACGTGCCCTGCGCCGGGGCCGTGCTCGACGTTACGCTGAACGTCAACGAAGGCCCAGCGGTCACCGAAGCCAATCCGGTCGAAGAACTCAGCAGTGGCCGCGAGGCCGTAGTCATACGTCGGACTGAGTGCATCAGTGACGGGGTTGTAGGCTGGTGCGTAGTGTCCGGTATCCTCGTAGAACCATACGTCGTGGCCAAGCGCCCGAAGCCCCAAGAGGTAGTGCGCCACCTGCCATGCGTACCCACCGAGCGGGCAGCGAACGAGGTACGTGGCGAGGACAATCACAGACCGTGAACTACGCATGTCAGTACCCCAAATCTGTGAGGAGCTTCGCCAGGACGGTTTCTGCCTTGAAGAATTCCTCGGCGACGGCTCGGGCGGCGCGGCTATGCCGTTGGTAGTCGGAGTTGATGGCGCCGAAAGCTGCCACGATCTCTCCGATATCGTTGAACGCGAAGAGTCCTTCCCCTGTAGGCAAGACCTTACCGAAGCCCGTGTCCTGGGTGATGACCGGACGGCCTGCGGCCAAGTAGCAGGCGCTACGCTCGCTGAACCACCCACTGCAAAGCCGAACGTTCTGGTCCTTGGCAACCGTGAATTCGCCCCGGGACGCCCGCACGTAATCCCGGTAACGCCAGGGGTCGGTGGTGAAAGCATGGGCGTCGGTAAGACGCCAGCCGTTCCCTACCAACATGGCGTAGTCGTCCGGGTTGAGGCTGGATAGCCCAAGGGCCAACTCGATTGGCTGGTCGATGCGCTGCGGCAGGTCGATAAACTTGAGGAACTCATGATGCTTGCTCCAATAATAGGTCTCGCCGTTGTACGCGATATCGTGCCCGGTCTGCTTCCAGTTGCCGACGGTGGTGAACTCCTTCTTCCCGGGTGGGCCATTCTCCCAGAGATCAAGCAACACGGGCTGACGTGTCTTCACAAGGAGACCCGGCAGTGGTGGGATTGGGCAATCGGGGTCTCCGATGTTCTCGCCATAGGTGACGAAATCGGAGTGCTCCTCGAGCAGCCTACGCGTTTGGTAGTCCCCATTCGCGAACATGATTTCGTGATAGACGGGGTCGGTGCCGAAATAGACCAGCCGCCCGACCTTGAGTTCTTCCTCGGCGACACGCGTTGCTCCGGCCACGTTCAGGAGGGCGTCTGCGTGCGCCAGCAACTCTTCCGCCTCGGCGCGCTGCAAACCGAACCATTCCTTGTCGGAGTAGCTGCGCCGGTATGCCCATCGGCCTCCCAGCGCAAAGCTTTCGGCCACCCGCGCCAGGTACGGAACGGCGTACTCCGAGTCACAGACGCGTGCTTGTCGGACAGGGTCGTATGGCCATGCGGACGTCGTCTCGAAGTAGTAGACATGATGGCCAAGACGTTGAAGGCCGGCGGCGATCTGCATGTGCATCCATGCCATCCCGGCGTAAGGATCAGATGCGACAGTGCCGAGCACGATGAGGCGCAAGGGCTTCATTTTCCTCCTCCCGGCAGATGTGCGAGGCAAAAGATCCCATGCCCGAGGCGGAGGGAGCCGCTGACGTAGGCGAGATAGTCCCAGCCGACGCCACCGAGCGGGTAGCTCCCGATGAGCCCGGTCACCACGATCTTCATGGCTCGGTTGTGGACGGCGCCTGCGAACGAGTCAATCGCGTGCGGGCACGTCCTGGCCCGCTCACACCCCGGCCATTAGTGCCAAGATGTCGTCGAAGCAGAGCTTCTCCACGGCTGACGTCTGCATGCCGCTCGCCATCGCCGCCGCCATGCGCTGGCGTGCCCCATCGGTATGCGCCGAGCGGAGGAAAATCTGCTCCTCGCGGACCAGCGCATCCTCGATACCGGTATCCGCCATGGCAACCGCTTCCTTCGCCAGCGCGATGGCTTCGGCGGGAAACATCGCGATGCGATAGGCAAGGGTGTTGACAAAGGCGGTGATGTCCTCGGGCGGCAGCGCCCGGTTCACGTAGCCGTAACGCTCGGCCATCTCGGCGCCGAAGTCGCCGCAGCCGAGAATGATTTCGAGGGCCCGGCCGCGCCCCAGCAGACGCGGCAGGCGCACCGAACCGCTGCCGCCGGGAATGATGCCGACGCCGACCTCGGGCTGGCCTAGCACCGCTTTGTCAAGGGCGGCGAAGCGCATGTCACAGGAGAGCACCAATTCGCTGCCCCCGCCGCGGCAGCGGCCTTCGATCTTGGCGATGGTGGCCTTGGGCATGGTGCGGAAACGGTCGACCATGGCATGGAACAGCCCGAGCTTTTCCTCGCGCGGCAGCACTTCAGCCGGCAATTGCTGGATGAGCGTGATGTCGGCGTGGGCGACGAAGAAATCGGGATTGGCGCTCTGCAGCACCACCACCTTCACCGCCGGATCCGCTTCCAACTCGCGGCCGGCGCCATCGAGATCGGTGATCAGCGGGATGTCGAGCAGGTTGATGGGAGGATTGTCGATCGTGACGAACGCCACACCGCGATCGACGGTGACCTTCAATCCGCTGTAGCCTTCATAAGCCATGTGTCGACCCTCCCGCCTTGCGAAGCATGCGATCCAGGTTTCTCAGCTCAGGGAGAGACAGCCTCAGCAAAGCGACCCATGTTCACGCGGCGTACCAGAGCGCCGCGAAGAAATGGCAGCTGGTTCCGGCCAGCACAAACAGATGCCAGACGAAGTGGCTGTAACGGCGGTTCACGGCGTAGAAGGCAACACCCGCGGTGTATGCAACGCCCCCGGCTATCAACCAGAGAAGGCCAGACAGCGGAACGTGCAGCCACAAGGGCCGCACGGCGACTAGGCAAAGCCATCCCATCGCGATGTAGAAGGTGGTGGAGACCCGCGGATAGCGAATGCCAACGACCGCCTTCAGTACGATGCCGAGGATGCCGAGGCTCCAGACCAACCCGAACAACGTCCAGCCCCACGCGCCGCGCAGTACACCCAGCGTGAACGGCGTGTACGTGCCGGCGATCAGCAGGTAGATGGCGCCGTGGTCGAGCACGCGAAACACGCGCTTGGCCGTGTTCATCGGCAGGGCGTGGTAGAGCGTGGAGGTCAGATAGAGCAGCAGCATGCTGGCAGCGAACACCGCGGCGGCAATGACGTCCTGCACATCGCCACGACGGCGGGCGGCCAAGATCAGGATTGGGGCGGCACCGAGCGCCGCCACGGCACCGACACCATGACTGATGCTGTTGGCGATCTCTTCGCCGAGCGACTGCGGGCGGGAACGTGCAGGCAATCGATACCCCATGGCTTCAACTGTCTCCCCCAACGATCACTACATGATCTTTATCTGCAAGGCCAACGCGTGAGCGCCACAACGGTATCCGCATATTCAGTGGCTGCGCCGGGAGTCCGTCATCGCCCCGAGGAAGCGCAGGACATCATCGGGCTCGGGGATGCGGTAGCGGGCAGCGGTGGGGGCCGATGCCGGCCCAACTCGGATCGTGATCGATTCTTCCGGGAGCAGCGCAAACGCATCCTCGTCCGTCTGGTCATCTCCGATGTATACCGCCAACGCGGAGCTGGCGTGGGCAGCCAGCAGTTGGCATACGGCCGTGCCTTTGTTGGCGAAGGCTGGCCGGATCTCGACTACCTCGTGACCATGCGTCACGGTGAGCACGCCATGAAGTTGATAGCTCCGCGCCATCGTCGCTACGGTCTGCCTAGCGATGGCGGCGTCGCCGCGCGAAGCGAGACGGTAGTGACACGCCAGCGCCATCTCTTTGTCTTCGATCAAGATCCCCGGCCGGTCAGCCAGCGCACGCTCGATTTTACGCTTGATCGCCGGCAAAATCGAACGCACGACGGCTGCGCGCTCAGACAGCTGCGTGACGCCACTCGGAAACTGAATCTGCAGTCCGTGGACGCCTACATAGTAGATGCCCGGCACGTCGAGATATCGCCGCAGGTCAGCGATAGTGCGACCGCTCACGAGCGCCACCTGCGTGCCCGGCAGCGCGGCCAGCGCCTGCAGGCGTGCCGCCGTGCCGGCCAGGGGCGTGGCGGCGTCCGGAGTGGGTGCCAGCGGTGATAGAGTCCCATCGTAGTCGAGGGAACAGAATACGCGCTCTGCCGCCGCAATGCGCTGCAGCACCGCGTCTTCAACCTCCCGCAACCACACCGCCGTCATGCTCCGGTTCCCGTTGGGTCCGATCACTGTAGCGCGCGCACGCGTCAGCTCAGCCGGATGATGCGTTCGTTTCGATGTTCGAGAAAGAGGAAGAGCAGGAGATAGTCGCGCAGGTGTCGGGTCAGCAAGAACTTCGTGCGCACGTGTTCGCGGCCGTTCTTGCCCAGCCGGCGGGCGAAGTCCGGGGCGTTGAGCAGCTGTTTGATCCAGAATGCGGTGCCTTCGATCGTGTGCGCGAGAATACCGCTGTAGCGGTGCGTGATCTGCAGCGGAATCCCGCCCACCGCGCCGGCGATCACCGGCTTGGCTTTCCACAGCGCTTCGCTGACCGTCAGACCAAAGCCCTCCTTCAGCGACTTCTGCAGCACCAGCGTCGAGCCGCGCTGGATCGCATTGATTTCAATGTTGGCGGTGGGCGGGAGCTCGAGCACGTGGATGTCCGGGTCGTCATTGGCAGCTTCGTGCACCGCGGCGAGCACTGCCGCCCCTTCAGGATCGTCGGTCGCCCCGCCACCGGCAAGCACCAACCGGCAGTCGTTGTACTTCTTCGCCAG
Organism: Binatia bacterium; assembly: GCA_050015455.1. GTDB lineage: Bacteria > Desulfobacterota > Binatia > HRBIN30 > HRBIN30 > JAGDMS01. The sequence goes on along the minus strand of JBEKBJ010000148.1, from coordinate 2,601 downwards.
ACGGAAGGCGGCAATGACGCCGACCGGGTCCTTGAGCCGGTCGAACCGCGAAACCTGGGTGATGATGGGCTTGTCGCGCGGGATCTGTAGGCGGTCGAACACCTGATTGATCTCACTTTCCGTGAGTTCCCGGTTTTTGTCGCTCAGCGGGTCGATGGATGGCGTGACCATCGCCTGCGCCAGGGGGAGGTCGGCAGCGAACTGCGGCGCCGAGAACACCAGCGCGTCGTAGCGTCTCACGTAGTCGGCAAGGAACTGCCACACATCGGGTTGGGGCGCCGAGAGGTCGATGTGGCACCGCCACACCCAGCGGCGCTGGTCCGCGGCGCGCGCCGCGATGAGCCCGGCGGGCTGTGGATCGTGGATGAAGACGATGTCCGCATCCAGGTCCATGTCGGCGAGGTTGCTCCGCGTCGTCTCGCGAAATACCTCGTAGTCGTGCGCGCTGAAGGTCTCCGTCCTGCCGTGCAGGGCGTTGTGCATCCGCTTCGTTACCGCGAAGAAATCCTCACCGCCCTTGATCACGTCCCAACGGATGTCGACACCCAGCTCGTGTGACAGCGGCACCACGCGGCTGAGGATCTCTGCGACGCCCCCGCCCACCGCGGTGGAGTTGACCGTGACGATGCGCTGGCCGTCGAGGCAACGGCCCAGCAGCCGCAGCTCATCGAGGGTGCCCCTACCGACGAACTGCTCGTAGCCTTCCAGCATGCTCATGCGTCCATTTCCCGGAGGCGCTGGCGGACCAGACGCACGACTTCTTTGCGCAGCCCGTCCAACGTGTAGGTGTACGGGTCGAGTCGAGCGATCGCCATGGCCAGTTCCTGCTCGCCGAGCGACTCGCACCATTCGGAAAAGTCGTTTTCGCCCCGCTCCAGGTGCAAGCGGGCCTCAAAGAAATGAAATGACAGCGAACCGAAGCCGATCCGCTCCATGCAGTCGGCGAACTCCCGCAGGTCGTGGGCGACATGCTTTGTGGAGATGACGAATGACACCGCCTCGCGGAAGTGAAACTCCTCGCCTTCCGGCGCCGTCCGCAGCTGCTTGCATTCGTTCAGGTAGGTCTCGATGACTTCGATGATGCGTTCGCGCAGCGCGCGGATGGTGCGAAACTGGACCAGATCGATTGCTGCCAGCTGCTCGCCAAGGCGGTCTTCCTGCAACCCGTGGGTGACCCAGTAGGCGAAATCGTTCGGCGGCTCCGGCGACAGATACTGGTGCTGCGCAAGGAAATGGTGGGTGTGGTAGTAGATCACCGAGCCTGAGACGACGCGGATGTGCTCCAGCAACTCCGCCAGATCGCGGGCGCGGCGGGCGGTGAGCAAAGTGAGGTTGAGACTCGACATGAAGTGAAAGGGTTTCACCTGACGGCTTTCGCTCAGAAGCGCGGGCATTGACTTTCTCCAACAGGCTCCTGATTCCATCTTGCGCACAATCCCGGCGGTGTCTAGCCCAACTTCACTCACCCCGCCGGTGCAAGCGAACTCGCTCCATTCGCCAGCCTTCACGTTTCCGCGGCGAGAGAACTTCTTGACCCCGTCGTGGAGGCGTCGCCGCAGTCTGTCGTCACTGAGGTCGACGCGGTCCACCGCAATGATCGAAAAGCGAGGGGGCAGGCTGCGGTCCTGAGAGAGGTCGAACAGGGCCGGATCGTTCGCAGTTCCGCGCGGCGCTCCTTGCTCGATTCGGTATAGCTCAGTTTCAGCGACTCGTCGGCCACTCCCTGAGTTTGACCTTTTCTCCGGGCCGCACACGGAAATCCTTTGAATTGATTTTCATCTTCATTCTTTCAGCAATGCCCGCCGCGTTGTTCAAGTCTGTTTATTTATGGGGCTCATCTTTCCGAATCTCGCGCTCCGCCTGCCCCCAGTCCTGAACTGCTCGACCGTCCTGGCGGCCTCGTTGCTCGTACAGTTCATAGGCACGCTTGGCGATCCGCGGTGTAAGATCGACCGGTTTCTTGGCCAATAGGGGCGCGGCAGTTGGATCGAACACCCGATACGCGACCAGTTTCACGCGGTCATTGACGAGGAACCAAGCCAGAGCATAGCCCCAGACGAACAGTGCCCAACCCCAGCCGAGGGGTGTCATAAACAGCCCATAAACCGCTATCAACGTCGCCACGATTTGCGTGCCGAGCACCGCTACCCATAGAATCCGCGCGGGGCGTGTGGACCAGAACGGGCCGCGCGTGCGCGTCAGGAAAATCGTCAGATGTCCCGCCACGGACAGCTTCAAATACATCAGCGTCTGGATGTGCGCACGGTCGAGATAAAAGACGCGCTCACCGAGATAGAACAAGCCGAAGGCGGAGACGACCCCGATGACGCCCAGCACCGTGGCGACCCCCAGCACCATGCGCATGTTCCAGGCCTCGGGCTTGTCCTTGTAATGAACGTTGTCATACGCAATTGATAGGATCGCCCCGTCGTTGAGCAACGCCAGCATCACGATCATCACTGCGGTCAATGGATAAAAGTTGAACACCAGGATCGCCAGCGTCATGAACAACAGCACGCGCAGCGTTTCCGCGATGCGGTAGATCGCATAGCTGTTCATCCGCTGGAAGATTTTCCGGCTCTCCTTGATCGCGTCGATGAT
>JBEKBJ010000147.1:0-12021 GCA_050015455.1 Binatia bacterium | reverse complement strand
TTCAAGTGGGTGAAGACCGCGGACGAGATTCTGACGAAGATTGCCCGCTTCTGCGCTGACACCGTGGCTCGCCATGGCTAGTCGCTTATTACGCGAATTTAGGTTACGGCCGACTAGAAGATTCCAGCATAAATCCATCAATTGCGCCATCGTCACCCATTCCCGAAAAATCCCGCAAACCCCCACATCGGAATGAAAGACCGGCGACCGTCGCCGGTGCCCAGACAGTCAGTCGTGCTGGCGAAAACGTGGAGATGTCGGGGTCGGCGAATGGGCGAAATGGGCCTGACGTTCACTCGACGCGTAGACCACGACGAAAGCCGCCGCGCTCATAGAGAGACATGTGTCCGCAACAACCTCGATGGGGAAAACGACACTCGAAAGAGGAGCAACACAATGGCTAAAGTACACAATGGTAGCATAGACCAGCTGCGCCGCGAGTTCAAGCATCAGCTGCGCGGCTTCCCGCGCGAGGCCAAGTACCAGCTCCGCGGATTCGGCCGAGAGGCCGCGCACCAACTCGGCAGCGGCTGGGACGAGGAGTTCGCCCGGCAAATCTTCGGGACCGCAGCGAGAAGTCGCCGTGGCAGGTACCGCTGAGCGTCGCGACTGCAGGATGGGGCGAGTTCTAAGCCCCAGTTGTGCGTAACTGCTGGCCCCGGCCCGGCTGGTTGAGCGGATGCGTTTGAGGGCTGGTTCGGCAAGTGCAAGGGTGGGGACTTGAACCCAAGGCGCCGCTCGAAATGATTGAGGAATTTCGTCGCCAGTGTTGCGCCGTGTGGCGTGTTGTGGCGCCAATTGGCCCCCCGGGGGCCAACCGAGCTTTTCCACCGGGGGGCCGCGGGGGGGTTAGTGCCCGGCACGGAATGAATGTCTTCCCCGGTCGCGCGCAAGCGCAGGACGGTCGGCGTGCTCATTCGGGCTCGAACGTGAGACTGGCGCCGACCACGCGTGCCGGATCGGCTGTTTGGAACAGAGGATCGATGCGTTACCGTGCCGGTGAAATACTCGGCGGGGCCCTTTACCAGACGGTTGTGAGCCACTTCTCTGGATGTCCAATTTCGCTTCCTTTGCTATCATTTGTCGCATCGAGGTGGGAGCTGCCTACAAGGACGTGTGTCACGGTGTCCCAGGCGTTATGGATTCCGACCAGCAGCAGGCCGAGCGCTGCAGCTCCTATGACGAATAATGCGAGTTGGGTAGTTGCGCGCAGAAACAGTGCGGTTAGTGCGAGGGCGGCGTAGATGCTGCACGGCAACAGCGCGTGCCAAACCCAGTCTTCCCAAAGCGGTTTGTAGAACGTTTACCGACGGGCGCGGTGAATCACGACTGTGCCGTACGCAAGCCCGCCGAGACCGCATATCACGAGCGCGACCGACGGGGGGAAGAGCGAAGGCCAAGGAGCGCTCATGGTGGCGGAGACAAGCAAGGCGCCGGCTAAATGCACCACGGTCGGCGTCCCAAAGGCGCTGAGCGAGTCGGCCGTGGGGCGCTCGCGCATGTTGGCGATGAGCGTCATCACGACAAATTGGATTCCAATAAGCGCCGCGCCGGACGATCCAACGATGACGTAAAAGCTCTGCCACTCGGACAATGGTGGGTTCATCGCCTTTCCCTGCGCGTGCCGGTCAGCGACCGGTCATCTTCATCAGCTCCTCCGGGTACCGAGCCCCGTGCACCGTGATCTGTGAGGCGGCGCTGTCGATCTCGCGGAGATCGTCGTACGTCAGTTCGACGGCAGCCGCCCCGATGTTCTCGTCGAGGCGGTGGAGCTTCGTGGTGCCCGGGATGGGAACGATCCACGGCTTCTGGGCCAGCAGCCAAGCGAGCGCGATCTGACCAGGCGTCGCCTTCTTCCGTTCCCCGATCTTGCCGAGCAGATCGACCAGGGCTTGGTTCGCTTTCCGAGCCTCCGGTGTAAAGCGAGGGAGGATGTTGCGGAAGTCGGAACGGTCGAACGCGGTGCTTTCGTTGATCTTTCCCGCGAGGAAGCCCTTTCCCAGAGGGCTGTAGGGGACGAAGCCGATTCCGAGCTCTTCGAGGGTCGGCAGCACTTCCGCTTCAGGGCCTCTCGTCCACAGCGAGTACTCGCTCTGGACTGTGGTGACCGGCTGGACTGCGTGTGCACGACGGATCGTTTGCACTCCTGCTTCAGAAAGGCCGAGGTGCTTGACCTTGCCTTCCCGAATCAGGTCCTTCACCGCTCCCGCCACGTCTTCGATCGGCACGTCCGGATCAACACGGTGTTGATAGAACAGGTCGATTGCCTCGACCTTGAGTCGCTTGAGCGAGCCCTCGGCGACCTGCTTGATGTGCTCTGGCCGACTGTCCAGGCCGACCCACTGGGGTCCGCCGTTGGGATCAAGTTTGAACCCGAACTTGGTGGCGATGACCACTCGCCCACGGAAGGGAGAGAGGGCCTCGCCCACGAGTTCTTCGTTCGTGAACGGGCCGTAGACTTCGGCGGTGTCGAAGAACGTGACGCCGCGCTCGACCGCCGACCGAATCAGTGAGATCATTTCCTGTTTGTCTGCAGCCGGACCGTAGCCAAAGCTCATTCCCATGCAGCCCAGCCCGATGGCCGACACTTCCAAGTTGCTCTTTCCAAGTTTGCGCTTCTGCATTGTTTCTCCTTTCAGGCGTCGCGTCGGTCACTCAGACAAGGTAGCAACTGCGGCTCCATGTGATTAGATGGCAGAATTCGCATGGGCATATGAGAGGGATTCATCAATGGTGCGCCAAGACGTCAATGACCTCCTCGCTTTCCTCGCTGTCGCGCGAGAACGGAGCTTCACCAGGGCGGCTGTAAAGCTTGGGGTTTCCCAATCAGCATTGAGCCACACCATTAAAGGGCTGGAGGCGAGACTCGGCCTTCGGCTGCTGACTCGCACCACGCGGAGCGTCTCGACGACTGAGGCGGGCGAACGCCTGCTCGTGACTGTGGGCCATCGCTTTGAGGAGATCGAGGCCGAGCTGGAAGCCCTCAGCGAGCTCCGGGAGAAGCCCGCCGGCACCATTCGGATCACGACGACCGACTATGCGGCCGACACGATCCTCTGGCCGAAACTTGCGAGACTCCTGCTGGAGTATCCGGACATCAAGGTCGAGATCGTCATCGACTACGGCCTGACCGACATCGTTGCCCAGCGTTATGACGCTGGCGTGCGACTCGGCGAGCAAGTGGCGAAGGACATGATCGCAGCGCGTATCGGGCCGGACATGCGTATGGCCGTCGTCGGCGCTCCATCGTATTTCGTGAAGCGATCACCACCAAAGAAGCCACACGACCTGACCGACCATAACTGCATCAATCTGCGCCTGCCGACCTATGGCGGGTTGTACGCGTGGGAGTTTGAAAAAGGCAACCGCGAACTGAAGGTGCGAGTTGATGGCCAGCTCGTCTTCAACGGCATGGCCCAGATGCTCAATGCGGCGCTGGGCGGATTCGGCTTGGCCTATGTGCCGGAGGACCTGGCGCAGCCCCATGTCGCCAAGGGTCGTCTCAAGCGGGTGCTTGAGGACTGGTGCCCTCCGTTTTCAGGCTACCACCTCTACTACCCAAGCCGACGACAGTCCTCGGCGGCCTTTGCCCTGTTGGTTGACGCGCTACGCCACCGGGGTTAGCGAGCAAACCCGGCTTGCATGCTAGTCGGGACGTTTCTCGAAGACATTCTTTGCGACGGCATGATCCCACTTGTTCCGGCGCGATCTGGATCGAAAAACGCGCCGACAAGACCAAAATCTCAGCACCCGAGATCTGCGAGGCCTCAGTTCAGCGTGAAATTTTTCGTCTTGGATCCCGCGGCGGCCCGACGAAGCCATTTCCGGCGCGATGCGTATGTGCAAAGGCTCGGATCGGCCTAGATCTTCGCCACGCACATCGTGTGACGGCCTGACCAAGCTCTTCCCAGCGCGACGCACATGTGAGCTCACCGCGGTGATATCACCGTCGGTCAGCCAGCGCCGCGAGGTTGGCGAATCTGCCGATCCGCCATCGTGTCGCCAGCCCGGAGGCCGGCTGTCACGAACACCATCGTTGCTGGCAACTCCGGAGGAAATTTCTCAAGCTCTAACAGGATGCTGAAAAATGGTTTTGGCACCCTTCGACAAGCTCAGGGTGAGCGGAAAATTCCAATGAAATCGGGGAGGGGATCCGCTCATGCTGAGCCTGTCGAAGCATGGGGTGGGGTTTTTCAGCAGCCTGCTAACCCAACTTCGCGGGGTTTTTCGTGAAATCGGGGGCCGTCGCCAGAATTCTCCAATGATTTCAAGCATCGCAAGAGATATTCTGTAATGTAGTGACTAAATTTTCTCATTCACATATTGACATACGGGCATATAATATGCCAATGATGACGAATCGGAATCGCAGTCGCGAAAAGAATGTAGTGACTGAAAAATAGCCTAAGTTGCTGATTTCACGTCATTCCGGTCCCGAAAAGAGGGAAGTTGGGCTAATGGTGCCGAAGAGCGACACGGTCTGCTTCGTCAGACCCTCGCGCCGGCGGCCCGGCGGCAGACGCGCGAGCCCGTAGAGGATCTCGCCCCGCACGATCGGGCAGATCACCACTTGGTCGTCGGCGCTGAGCGCGGCAAGCTGCGCCTCAACCCGCGGGTCCTTGCGCATGAGGTCAGAGAATGCGGTCGAATCGAGGAGGAAGATCATTCCCCCGTTCCACGCGGCCCGACGTCGAATAACCCCTCGGAGCGCGTCGGCAGTTTGCCTGCCTCGATCATGCGCTCCAGTTCGTCGACGTCACCTGGTTCGAGATCCGGCAGCGCGCGCATGGCCTGCAGGACCGCCTCCGGCGATCCCACAGCCGCCTCCTGCACCGGTCGAACGGTCACCTCGACCGCGCCGCGAATCCCAGATAGCGGCTTGTCGAGCTCGATGTGGCTCGGATCATTCAGTTTTCCACGAACGACGACGGCTGGTTCCATGGCGCACCTCCCCGTTCCTCTAACCTGGCCGATCATACCTGTCCGCCCACCCGTTTTCGAGCGCGGCACCCGTGGCGCTTCAGCGCTCGCGCTCGGCTGCTCACGCCCGTGCACAAGCCGTCAGCGCTCATCTGTCATCCATCAGCGATCAGCTGGGTGCGTGCCACCGGGTGTTTGGGACCGGTGGTGTCGGCCTGCGGCCTCAACCACCGGTTAGCCTCTGTGATCCCTTCGGGATGAGAAGCACCATAGCGTAGCGCGGCCGGCGTGAACCCGGAGGGCTCAAAGCCATTAGCCGATGCTTGAGCGCAGCGACACCACCCGCTTGAAGGGTCACACGATGCACATGCAGCTATTTGCACGTTCCCAGGCACGCGTCCCGCTGGTCTGCACAGTGATCCTTGCACTGCTCGACGGCCTCTCTGACTTGCGAGGTCGGGGCCTCGGTCAGAACGTTCGCCTGGTAGCTCGGCCGGCAACCTTTCTCGCAAACCTGCGTCGTCTGCATACACTCGCGCCCACACGCCTGACCAGAGTCGGTCGTCGGCACCGCGATGGTCACCGGGCGCATGGGGACGTACTGACTGCGCACGCAAGCACTGCACTCGATCAACAACATAATGGCCAGCAGCCGTTTCGTCATCGTTCTCCCTTCCGTTGTCCACAGCCTTGCCGTGATCGTCGTGGCCGATCAAGCCCTTCTCGGCACGCTGCGATGCACGGCATGCACCGCGCGACGCTATCGGCCGCTGAAGCGAGGCGTACGCTTCTCGATGAATGCCAGCTGCGCCTCTTTCATATCCTCACTTTGGAAGGCGGCGGCCATCAACGCCTCGGCTTCGCGGCGCGCGTCCGATGAGAGCAATGTGGTTGCCTCGATCAGGTTCAGCGTGCGCTTGATCCCACGCAGCGCGAGCGGCGCGTTCCCGGCGATCTCCTCCGCCAGCGCGAACGTCGTCGCTTCCAGGTCAGCGCGGGGCACGAGGTGGTCGATCAGTCCCATCACCAGCGCCTCCGCCCTACGGTACGTGCGGCCGGTGAAAAACACCTCGCGTGCCCGCGCCATGCCGAGCACCTGTACGAACTGCGCGAGGCCGTCGCAGGGATAGACGACGCCGAGCCGGGCGGCGGGCATGCCGACCGCAATGTCGTCCGCCCCTACGCGAATGTCGCAGCAGAGCGCGAGGTTCAGCCCGGCGCCGAAGCATTGTCCGTTAACCATGGCGATCGTCGGATATGGAAACTGCTTAACGCTGCCGAGAGCCAGCTCGAGCGGGTTGTGCTCCCGCAGCTGTTCTGCCATCGCCGGGCTCACGTCGGTCGGGATGGCGAGAATGTCGTATCCCGAAGAGAACGCCTTGTCGCCGGCGCCGGTGATCACGACGGTGCGGATCTCGTCCTCTCGGGCCCATGCCTCGAGCGCCTCGTACACCAGGACGAGCACCTGCGGTGACAAGGCGTTGCGCCGTTCCGGTCGGTTGAAGCGCAGCACACCGATGTGTCCGCGGCGTTCGGTCAGTAACTCGCTCGGCTCGTCCATGCGTTCGCTCCTGTTCAGTCTTTCAGATTAATTGCTGCGGTTCGCCGCGCCGCGCCCACAAGATCGTTCCAGGTCCGTGCTGGCATCGTCATCGGGGTTGCTAGCTCAGACTTTCACCGGCTCGGCCTCACCGAAGACGCCGCGTAGAACGTCGCAAATCTCTTGCAGCGTCGCCTCGCTCTTCACGCACTCGATGAGGTCGGGCATCAGATTCACGGCCTCGTCCTTGGCATGCATCTCCAGCGCGGCCAGCCCCTCGGCGACCGCCTTGCCGTTGCGCTCGCGCCGCAACTGCGCCAGCTTCGCGAGCTGCCGTTCCTCCGCAGTTGCCATGTGGGCCGCGTCGTACAGCTCGTCGACCACCCGCTGCACCGAGACGTCCAGTTCGTTGTCTCCCATGAAGCAATTCACGCCGACCATGAAATCCTCCTGGTTCTCGATCCGCCTCTGCCGCTGGTAGGCGCTTAGGGCCACCGCGCGCGGCATGTAGCTGTTCTCGATGGCCGCGACGGCGCCGCCCATGGCTTCGATCTTGTCGAGCTCCGCCTGCGCAGCCGCCTCGGTTTCGTCGGTCAACGACTCCATGAAGTAGGAGCCGGCCCATGGGTCGACCACGTCGGCAACTTTCGCCTCGAAGATCAAGATGCGCGTTGCATCCATCTGCAGCTGGATCGATTCCAAACTGTGTCCAAGGCCGAGCGGCTCGTCGAACGGCGGATAGGCGGCCGGCAGGCCGCCGCACATGCCGGAGGCGATGCCACCCACGACCGCCCGCGCCAGATTGTTGAGCGGGCGCTGCAGGGTCGTGCTGGTGCAGCCGATGTGTGCCGTGATGGGCTGGCGAATCATCATACTGCGCGCATCCTTGGCGCCGAAGCGTTCTTTCAGGGTCCGCGCCCACATCCGCCGCGCCGCGCGCTGCAACGCGATCTCATGATAGATCTCCATGCTCCCGCCGAAGGCGTTGAAGGTGAACATCGGCGCGAAATCGTCGATGTCCAGACCCGCATCCACGCCGGCCTGCAGGTAAGCGATGCCGTTGGCGAGGGAGAAGGCGAGGTCTTGCACGCGCGTCGCGCCTGCCTCCCGGATGTGGTAGCCGCCGATGCTGGTCACGTTTAGCTTCGGCATATGCTTGCGGCAGAAGACGAGCGTGTCGCGGAACAGGCGCATCGATGGCCGCGGTGGGTAGATATAGGTGCCGCGAGCGATGAACTCCTTCAAGATGTCGTTCTGCGGCGTGCCGCGCAGCTGTGCCGGCGCGATGCCGCGCTTCTCGGCCAGAGCTGCGTACATCGCGATGATCACCGCTGCCGGCGCGTTGATGGTGAAATTGGAGGGTACGCGGTCGATGTCGCGATCACCGGTGAAGGCTTCGTAGATCACCTGGAAGTCGCGGAAGGAATCGACGGCAACACCGACCCGGCCGACCTCACCGGCGGCAAAGGGGCTGTCCGAATCGTAGCCGCATTGCGTGACCAGATCGAAGGCGACGTTTGGTCCGCCACGGCTGCCGAGGGACTGCATGCGGAGCAGGTAATCGCGGTAGTCCTCGGCGGTGCCGTAACCGCTGTAGCGGCCCGCGGCGCCGCTGCCGCCGTATTCCGGCCGCATGCCCATCTTGGCGCCGGCCTCGGCGTAGGCTCGCCAGAAGTCGAAGGGATTATTGCCGGCCGTGAAGGGGTACTGGCCGGGGAACCCCACCTTCTCGAGAAAATCGAAGTCGCGCGTCGCGGTTGGCGTGTAGAAGCGTGTTGGGCTCTTCTCCAGCTGAAAGCGCTTCACGCGCGGCTCGAGGACGTCGTGCTTCCATTGTTCCTCGGCGCGTGCGATGGCTTCGAGATCATCCTGCCGTTTCATGCCGCTCTCCTCCGTGCTGCTTGCAAGCTCACGCGGGCGCCACGTGTGACCTGATGAACGAGGCGATCGACGAGATGGGTGTGCCGGCGGTAAACACCTCGGCGACGCCCATTTCCTTGAGCGCCGGCTTGTCACTCTCCGGGATGAGACCACCCACCAGGATCGGGATGTCCGTCACGCCCTGCTTGTGCAATTGCTCGATCACCTTGCGCGTGAGCCCCAGATGAGCGCCCGACAGGATCGAGAGGCCGACCACGTCGACATCCTCCTGCATTGCGGCCGTGGCAATCTGCTCCGGTGTCTGACGCAGGCCGGTGTAGATCACTTCGAAGCCGGCATCGCGCAAGCCATAGGCGACCACACGCGCGCCGCGGTCGTGCCCGTCCAGGCCCGGCTTGGCAACGAGCACCCGGATCCTCCGTTCGCTGTTCATGCGATCATCCTCCTGTCGTGTCGTGCCTCAGTGCTCGAAACGGTAGGCGTCGTCCTCGCGCACGATGCGCCCAGCCATTTGCGTGAAATGTGAGCCGATGACGAGCACCGGTGCGTACGTGCAGCGCTCCAGGAACGCGCGCCGCGTCCGCACACTCTGGTCGGGGTCATGGTCGAGCACCGTCGACCACTCGGGATGCACGATCTGACACGGGTGGTGCATCACGTCCCCTGTAATCACCGCTTCTTCCCCGGCTGACCGAATGCAAACGCTGACGTGCCCCGGCGTGTGTCCTGGTGTCGGCTCCAGCCGCACCTCGTCCGTGATCTCGTGGTCCGCCTCGACGAGATCCGCCAACCCGGCATCCACGATCGGGCGCACCGAGTCGGTGATCACCGGACCGAAGTCCTCCGGTTGATCCTTCCAGTACTGCCACTCGGCGCGCGGGAAGAGGTAACGCGAGTTCGGAAACGTGGGCACCCAGCGGTCGTTGACGCGCATCGTGTTCCAACCTACGTGATCGACGTGCAAATGCGTGCAGAGAACGATGTCGATCGACTCGCGCGGCGCTCCCGCGTTTGCAAGGTCAGCCAGAAATGGCGTGTCGCGCATGTGCCAATCCGGAACGATCGGCCGCTCTTTGCCATTCCCAAGACAGGTGTCCACCAGAATGCGCCGGCCGCACGATTCTACAATGAAAGTGTGGATACTGGTGACGAGTTGTCCTTCGGGATCCAGAAACGGCGCTAGCCACGGGGTCGAGCGCACCGCCTCGGGCGTGGCCTGCGGCAGGATGAACTGACCGATCCAGCTGTTCACGTCATCGACGACGCAGGTAATGTTGACGTTGCCGATCTTCCAACGATGCATAGAGACGCCTCCGATTGCTCGTCCCCTCAACCAGTGGATGCCAGGTGCAGCAGGTCTTCGACCGAGGTCAGCTTGTGCACCGACAACGCCGCATCGGCGAGACGGTTGGCCGCAGCCACGCCGAGCACGGGCGTCGCGAGCGCGAGGAACTTGCGCCGCAGCTTATCACGTTGCAGGGCTAGATCCGCGGCCGGTATGCCCGTATCTGCTGCAGCCTCAGCGTGGCGGCCCTGGGTCTCGACTACCACGCGTGCCTGCGTCGGTGGCGACTCCTCCGTGGGCACGACACGCACTCGATCGCGCAGCGCGATCAGACGCGGCTCTCGCATTTTCGCATCGCTGTACGTTGCCAGGTCGCTAGTGTCCTCGCCGAGTAGGGCCAGTGCCGTGGTGGCGCGCAGGCTGAACTTGCCTTCGAGCCCTGTCGTCGGCGCCTCGATGTTGCAGACACCGAGCACCACGGGTGACACATGGACCTCGACGGCGCCGATCGCGTCAGCGTCGGTGTGGCCCTGCTTTCGCAACTGTGCCGCCGCCTCGATTGCAGCGTGTGTCAGGTAGCAGGCAGCGTGGTACTTGAAGAGCGTCTCGCGGATCAGGAATCGGCCAGCGTAGGGATCGAGTGTTGCAATCGACGGCTCGGCACCAGCATGCGTGGCGGCGAAGCCTTGTGACGCTTCGAGGATCTGAGACTGGGCCGTGAAACCGCGGCGTGCGAGTAGAGCCGCCAGCAGGCCGGCCGAGGCGGCGCGCCCAGCATGCAGCGGCTTCGCCATCGTCCCGAAGCTGCACCTGAGACCGGCGGCCTGCGTACCGGCAAGCCCCAGCGCGCGCGACCACGCGTCCTCGTCTAGGCCGAGCAGGTGAGCGCACGCGGCGGCCGCTCCGAACGTGCCGACCGTGCCGGTGGAATGGAAGCCGGCGACGTAGTGCCCGAAACCGAGCAGCGCGCCGAGACGGCACTCGAGCTCGATACCGGCGACCAGCGCGGTCATCAACGCGCGGCCATCAACCCGCTCGGCTTCGCCGAGCGCGAGCAACGCGGGCAGCACCGGCACGCTGGGGTGGCCGGCCATGGTCGTATGCGTATCGTCGAAGTCGAGCGCGTGTCCCGCGGCGCCGTTCACCAACGCAGCGGTGAGGCGGCTCGCGCGCTCTGGGCGGCCGATGAGACGCGCCTCGCGCGCTGCTTCGCTGCGCACGATCTCGCTAACCAGGATATCCGTGAGCGCCTCGTGCGATCCGGCAAGCGCCGTGCCGAGAAAATCGAGGGTGCAGTGACATGCGACTTCACGAGCTTCATCAGGAATGTCGTCGTACCGGATGCCGCGCACCGCTTCGACGAGCGCGCGCGTCACACTCGCAGGCTCATTCGCTGCCATCGTTCTTCTCCGGTGCTGCCAACTGGCGGCGCAGCGCCTTCTTCATGCTCTCGCGCACCGCCTCAATGTCAAAGCAGCCGGGGTCCACGACCCACTGCATGGCGACGCCGCGCAGCATGCCGATGAAGGCGGCCGCTTCGGTGTCCGGGTCGACATCGGGCCGGATCTCGCCGGCATCGATCCCCGCTTTGATCCGACTGCAGGCGGCGCTGCGGAAGCTGCGGTTGAGCTCGACGAAGACGGGATTGATTTCGGTCACCGGCCCGAGGGCCTCGCCCATCAAGACGTAGAGTGCGCGCATACGCTCCTCGCGGATCACCAGCTCGTTGAGGTACGTGTCGACCGTCGCACAGAGCGCGTCGATGGCCGACTTGCCCTCGATGACCGGCTGCACCTGATCCTGATAAAAGCGGCCCGCCGCCTGCTCGACCAGTTCGCGCAGTAGCCCTTGCTTGGACCCAAAGTGATGGCTCACCAGGCCGCCGGTATAGCCCGCTGCCTTGCCCACCTGCGCCAGCGTCGTCCGGGTATAACCCTGGCGCGCGATGAGCCGCATCGCCGCGCGGAGCAAGTGTCGATTCGCCCGCGCGGTGCGCTCGGCTTGGGTGCGGCGAGGTCTGGTAACGGTGCGCATCAGCCGCCTCGACTGCGGATCTGCTCAAAAATGGGGAGCATGTAGCTGCGGAAACGATCCGGATCCTCGCTCATCGGGAAATGACCTAGGGACTCCGTCGCCATCGGCCCGATCGATGACGTTCTTCCCCGGGATGCCTGCCATTGCCTGCTCCTGCGCGGTGTGCCCAAGGCACTAGGCCCACCCACCGGAACGCCAGCGTACCAGTAAATTACTTATTGATCAACCAATAGGTTTATGATTGTTGTTGGCACTTACACAAGTCCGGGTCATTAGCAGTTATAGATGTCCGCTCGGTTAGACGGAGATCTTCCTGCGATTCTTCTTAGTGTTTTTATTTAGGGTTCTTAAGGCGCGTACT
>JBEKBJ010000146.1:0-11233 GCA_050015455.1 Binatia bacterium | reverse complement strand
TCGTTCGCCTACTGGTGAAGGAAGTGCTGGTCGGCCCCGAAAGAATCGTAATCCGCCATTCCATTCCCGTCTCGGGACGAGATCCGACGCCGGGTTATCGTTTGTGTTGGGGGCGTCCTCTCACCGCTGTTGGCGAACGTGCTCCTCGACGAAGTGGATAAGGAGCTGGAGCGGCGCGGGCTGGCGTTTGTCCGGTACGCCGACGACTGTAACGTGTACGTGCGGTCGTGGCGGGCCGGCGAGCGGGTGCTGCAAGCCTTGCAGCATCTCTACGCACAGCTGCGGCTGCGCATCAACGCGGCGAAGAGTGCGGTAGCGCGACCGTGGCAGCGCAAGTTTCTGGGCTACAGTTTCTGGGTAGCCGCGGGGCGAGTGGTACGGCGGCGCGTGGCGCCACAGGCCCTTGCAGCAATGAAAGAGCGGGTGCGGGGTATCACCACTCGCAATGGTGGCCGAAGTCTGCCAGCGGTGTTCACGGAGTTGCGCAGCTACCTGCCGGGATGGAAGCAGTATTTCCGCCTGGCCGAGACGCCGGGCATTTTCCGGGACCTCGATGAGTGGATTCGGCACCGGCTGCGGATGATTCAGCTCAAGCAATGGAAGCGAGGCACGACGATCTACCGGGAGATGCGGCGGCTGGGGGCGAGCGCCGACGCGGCCCGGCAGTTGGCCGCGAATTCGCGCCGCTGGTGGGTGAATTCGGCCAAGCTGCTGAACACCGCACTGCCCACGAGCTACTACGACCGCATGGGAGTCCCGCGACTTGCGCGCTAACCTCAACTTTCCGAACCGCCGGATGCGGACCCGCTTGTCCGGTGGTGTGGCAGGGGATCAGCGGACGATCCGCTGACCCCTATGCCGATTGCTGGATTTATCGCGTTGCGATGTTTCGACCAGCTTCGACCGATTTCGACCGTTTCCGATCGCCAACTGACACCAGTACTTACACCGAAATGAACCCCCACCGGGGAAGGGGGGGATAGCCCCCCAGGGAACTTTCTCGATCGTGATGAAGGTGCTCGAATAACCGTGCGGCAAATTTTTGAGGAGCTGCTCACCGACCTGGGCGGCATCGAGGCCGTCTCGACGCAAGAGCTGGCGCTGGTGGAAGAGGCGGTCAAGACGAAGCTCATCCTCGACTCGGTTGACGCGTGGCTGCTCACGCAACCGACGTTGATCAACCGGAAGGTGAAAGCCGTGCTGCCGGCGGTGCGGGACCGGCAAGCACTGGTGTCGACGCTCCGGAGCTTGCTGGGTGACCTAGGCGTGGTACTGTCCGAACTAGGACACCCGCCCGCTCAAATCCAGACACTCGGGCGCAAACCCGGACAGTACCGCGCGTCGACGCCCCTCTTGGACAGCTGAGTCAGTCCACCGGGACGGACGAAGCGCCGCATCTTCGTTGTCGGTCTTCACAGAGTTGCACACGTCTCGGATTCACGACCACACAGGCGTCCAGAGGAGCGTGCCGTGGGCGGTGGCTTCACGGCATTTTAGTTGCGTTGGCCGTCGAATGGTCTGATGGCATCGGTGACGGTTGTTGGTTGGAAAGCGTTACTCTTTGAATGATCGAGACGCGTGGACACCTCTCGAAGGGACGAGCAATGATGCGAACGGGCAGTGCGGTCGGGGTGAGTCTGGTGATCGGAGTCCTCCTGGCAGGTTCGAGGATGCTCTGGGCCGAGGGATTTGCCGATATCAGCCTCGGTGGCGCCATTACGCAGGACGCGAATGTCAATGAACTAAGCGGTGGAAACAGGGTCGTAGCGAGAGGCCACTTCGCGACCTCAGTCAGCGTGGGCGGCAGGATCGGTTACTGGTTCGAGGGGGCACCGCTTCTCGGAGTGGCTGGAAGCGTTTCGTATTATCAGCCGGACATCGGCTCACTCGATTTGCCGGACGTCTCCCGGTTAGACGTGACGGTGGTTCCACTGTCCCCATTTGGCGATGGCGCGTGCGCCCGTGTTGGCAAGCAATGAGTTTCCGAACGGACGGCTGCAGCCATACATCGGTGTGGGACCGGGCCTCTTCATTATAGATGTCTCGGCCCCGGGCTTCTCCGACACGAGCACAGATTTTGGGCTCGACGTTCGCGCCGGAGCGAGCTGGTTGCTTACGTCGCACGTCGGGTGGCTCGTGGAGTATCGCTACACGCACGTTGATCACACCTTCCACGGCCAAGGGGTGCGGGTGGAGACCGACCTGGGGACGCACCATTTCCTGACAGGAATGGCGTATCACTTTTAAGCCGAGGATCGTCCGGCCGCTCAGACTCACTAACAGTGTAGGTGGGAATCCAGGGGCACTCCGCTGATTACATAGCCAGCGGCCCGCTTCACCAGCCCTTGCGGCTCAAGCACTTCCGCACGTGCTGTGCCCGGACTGTGCCCACGTCGGCAAGTGGCGGTCACCCCAACGAGCCGGCACGAACGGGAAACGGGCTCAGACCGCCGAACGCCCGGCGGCATAGGCCCACGCCCAGCCGCGCCGCAGTCGACGCTAGCGCGCGACGTGGCGCACCGGTGAGGCCTTCCGCATGCGCTGGCAGAACCCGGCAAGCCGGCGCGCGGGCGGCACCGGACGCAACCCGGCCGACACCACAGCGGTTGTGGAACCTACGCTAGAAACCGGCGCTGTGGATGCCTTAGCAGCCCGTTGAAAAACCCCGCCCCATGCTTCGACAAGCTCAGCATGAGCGGATCCCCTCCCCAATTTCATTGCGTTTTTCCGCTCACCCTGAGCTTGTCGAAGGGTGTTCAGGCCCTTTTTCAACAGCCTGTTAGCCCGCCGGCCCCTGCGCGAGCGGGCTGCCGGCTGAGGGGTGGATCAACCTCCAAACGGAAATGAGACGGTACGCGGGGGCGCTTGGAGCCCGCATCGCCGCGCCGCACCGGCTCCGCGCGCGGCTTCATGGGGCTGCTCGCTGCGCTTGAAAAGGCGTCCCGCAGCGCGATCGTACCGCAGCCGTTCAAGCGTCTCTGAAAACCAGGAGTGACTGTGTGCCGAATACAGTAGGCTTTCCGGTTCCGACGCGCGCCGACCAGTGGGACTTCTTACTGCGCGTGTATCTTGGCCCCGACGCGGATGACCTCGCCGCCTGCGTTCATCGCGCCTACCTCGACCTCAGCCGGACGCTTCATGGCTTCTCCCGGCTGCCCCGTCGCATCGAACTCAGTAGACGAGCGCACGAGCACGTCCGCCGGGCGCTCGAAACACCCGGCCGAGTGAAGGAAACCCCCAGCCGCCAGCATGCTTCGGGCGCTGCTGCTCGGCGTGAGTAGCCGTCCTCTTCGCTGTCCCGCTGCAACTTCTCCCGCACCGCGGCCGGGCTGCTGCGAGAGAGCGAGGAAAGCGGGGAAAGGCAACTGACAGAACTGACCACCCTTAACACGCGCCAAGCTGCCTGCCCTAGACAAGGAGCCTGCGCTCCGCCCCGGGTGACGGACCGAGCACCGTTCGCAAAGATTCAGGAGATCAGCCGCGGCGAAACTGGTGGTGCCATGTCTGCACGATAGCGTTGGCGGCGCGCCCAACTACAATCACAAAGGCCGCTACCGCGATCGAGGCGAGTAGCGAGTGGTTGAACAGATGCGGTCCAAGGTTAGTGTGCAGCGCTGGCTCAAGTGCAACACCGGCCATGCCGGCACACATCAGCCAGCCGACAGGCACCTGTGCGCGCAAGATCAGCCCGGCAGCGATGCCCGAGGCGATCGCTAGTAGCAAGACCTCAAACAACAGCGCGGTTTCGAGCAGCATCCTCGATTTCCTCCAAGGCGACCACCGATGTGCAAGCCATGGCCGTGCCCGAGCGCAGTGCATCAGCCGCAAGCCTCGATTTCCGCACCGGTGTCAGTCCTTTGACAGCAAGCCTATGGAAGACGGGACGCCCATGCGTGGCAAGAAGCATCGGAAAGCCCGGCGGGAGCGGTCCGCGCGGCGGAGGCGTCGTTACCCCTGAGACCCACCTTAGACCGGCGGATGCCTTATGCTGGCAAACGTGGCGCCGACCGAAACGGCAGAGATGTTCGCTGATCGCGGCTCCTGTGCCTTCTGACACGCCCAGCGCCGCACGCGCCATCGCTGATCCAATAGCCCAGCCGCAGGCCGAGCAACGAGCCCACGCAGCTTATGACACAGACAGATATGACAGAAATCATAGCCTTGTCGCTACCGCTCCCGCAAAGCCGGTGCCGCGCCATCTACAGGACCGGCTACATGCCGCGTAGTCGCAGCAGAAGCCGTACCAACCGTGAGCCAGTGGAGAGTGAGCTCTTATGTTAGTCAAAAACTACCTGTCTCGGTTGGAGTGACATATTTTGCTTGCGAATCTTTTGACACTGAAGGGTCCAATGCTCAGATGTCGCCCCGTGGTGGCTCGCACGCTTGGCGTGCTGTTCGTCGCGGCCTCATGATCACCGCGGCGAAAGGACGGCAAGCTCGCCGTCCTCCAATGCAAACGCGTCAAAGGTTCAGTAGGCGAACCGATACTACGTGATCTCTTCGGCACCATGGTTGCCAGCGCCGCGGCCTCTGCGATCGTTGTCACCACCGGAAGGGTCTCCGACCAAGCTCGCCGCTGGATTCAGGGCAAGCCCATTCGAATAATTGAACTCAATGAACTCCATGACCTCCTCAGAAAACACCTTTCCGAGCCGGACGTCGTCCCCTTCGATTAGTTCGAGGGCGCAGGGGTCCATTCCGGGGGTGCAGCGGCTACCCCGCATGTCGTTACACGCAATCAAAGCGGTTTGAGCTGCGCCGATCGCCCCAGAGGTGATCGACACCTCACAGATGGTGGCGACCGCCAGCGCCCGTGACTGGTGTGACAACGCCACCGCGGCGCGACCGCGGCGGTAGCGCTCGCCCCGCCCAAGCCGTCGCGCCCCATGCTTGCGGCCGAGCTGCCGGCCGGCGACGGCCACCGGCACCGCCCGTGTGCACAAGAACATCACCGCGGCGAAGCGGCGTCAACCATGAAGCGTGCACCCACATCAATTGCACTGACGGTCTTCGTTTCTCTCGTCTGCGGTTGCAAAACCACACTCGGACGCGCCGCAGACTCATGGGTCGGGGCACCTGTCGATGAGTTCGTTGTTCGTGCTGGCGTTCCGCGTGCATCGATGACACTCAACGACGGCCGAGTCGCGTACACGTGGAATCTAGGTTGCGAGGTCACGGTGGTGACGAGGAACGGAATCATCGAAGGTTGGTCGTCCACCGACTGCCTCCGCATTCAGCCAGTATCAGGCAAGTGGCACCGCTGACCCCTGAAAAATAAAAGAGTCCTCGACCGCCGCAAAGCGACCGAGGCCTAAACAGACGTTCACCGTCCGCCGTACCGAGGCTAGAGGAGTCGTCAACCTGCGCTCGGCGCTGGAATGGTGCGCGCAAGGGCAAAATCCGTCAACGGCACCGAAACACCTCACGGCGAAGCGCCAGGAGCCCCCAGGAGCCACGACAACGAGCCCCCGAACTCCGCACCCAATGCTACACCAACTCCGCGACCGGCGTCCCTGACAAACGCCGCCGCTTCCAACGCGCCGAAGGCGTGACGCGCGGCCTCACGCCCGCCGAAGGTGCGCGGCCTGTTCCTGTTCACCACAGCCGACGCTGTGACGCTCGACAACCCAACCGCTTTGCTCACCGCACCGGTCTGGTACGAACCCCGCGAGCGCGTGGCGCTCCTCTAATAAAATCACCAGCTGGCCAAGGCGGGGTTGAGGTTGGCAAAGGCCAATGCTTCGTTTCCGTAACCAGGAGTCGATCATGTGGCGGAACCTCGGCCGGGTTCTCGTGCTTTTGATCCTTGGCATTGCCTACGTCGTTCATGCTGACGATGCTTGCGAGTTGGAAAGCACCTATCGGGAGAAGTTGGCTACGCTACGACTCGATCACAAGCAAAAGGCGTCCCGCATAGAAGGAGTCAATTCCAGGATCCAGGAGCTCCGTTCGCAGCTCCCATTGACTCGTGACGACTGGGAAGCCAGGAGGCAATTGGAGGAAGAAATAGATGGTTACTTGAACGAGCGGCGTGCAATTTACACTGACTTGCGAGAGATCAGATACACCCTGGAACAGACGAGCAAGCAGCTCGGGGAAGCGCACAGAGCCTGTATTAGCTCGAAGCGTAGAAGCGAATCACCGCGCCCCCGGCCCACACTCGCCCGCGGTGGCGGCAAGGCCCCTGAGCTGCGGGGGGGCGCGGGGCACTGCTGCCGAAAACCCCTTGCGTGTTTGTGGCTACCTGCCCCCTCGGAAAGTCGTCTGCGTCGGTCCTGAGGCGTTTTACGCGGTCGTTTCAGCTGATGTATCGCGTCACGATACTTGACGGCTCTGGTACTCACGCCCTACCGCACTCGTGCACGTCCGGCGCCGGCGGCCGTGAACCCGTTCGACAGAACGTCTACGCGGCCGCAGCTGGAGCGCGGTCAACATCGGCCTGAGCGGCTATGCCCTCTAGGTCAGCGCGCTGGCCATTGATCCGAGCACGCCGAGCACGCTCTACGCGGCGACGCAACACGGCGTGTTTTCCATTCAACAGGTCTCCGTGTGTGTTAGCGACTGCAACGGCAATGGTCAGGTCACCATCGACGAGATCCTCAGGGCGGTGAAAAACGCCCTAGACGGGTGTCCGAGAAGCTGAACCTGCGGTGTGACTGACGTGGAGGTGCCGCATGTCAACCGGTGCCAACAAAGGCAGCCACCTGAAGGTTTACAGCGAGCGAGAATGGCTGATCCGCTTTCAGCGCCGGATGCAAGCGATCCTGGGAAAGGCAAAATTGCCGCACGATGCGTCGCGAGAGGTGGAGCTGCTTCCGACCCTCTCGCACCATTTGGACGATCCGCTTGACGCGCGCTTGCTGCCGTTCCCGCCGCGCGGCCGCGACGCGTTGACGAAGCGCATCCTGCTTGCTCCTAATCAGCGGCGCGCGAAGGTTGGCCGGGCGGCTGCTGCCAAGCGGCACGCCAAGCACCAAACGAGAACGGAACAGTACCGCGGGGAGGAACGGGCCTTCTGGGCTGCAGGGGCCGAAGGGTGCCCGACCCGCACCGGCAAGCCGTGGGCGCCGGAAACGGTGCGGCAGATCGTCCAGCGAGGCCGGGCCGGGTGAATCCTGGGCTGGCTGTGACTTTCGTTCGAATGCTTCTGTGCTGCTTCCGTGAACAACCGGCGCCATTGTGCCGCGCGGCGCCGTATGCCCCCTGGAAGCCTTGTGCCACAAGAGTTTGAAGAAGCGCGCCCCGGGGTG
The DNA here is from genome assembly GCA_050015455.1 of Binatia bacterium. Lineage (GTDB taxonomy): Bacteria > Desulfobacterota > Binatia > HRBIN30 > HRBIN30 > JAGDMS01. The sequence continues at coordinate 3,983 of JBEKBJ010000146.1, read as the reverse complement.
ATTGGAACACCCGACCTACAGATTCGAAGTCTGAAACCCAGTAGTTCTCCCCATTCTTCTGGATCGCTCGTGGGTGCGCTCTAAGCCTTGGTTTCCAGGCATCTCATGCGTATTATCTCTTGGCGGATTTCGCCAGATTGTGCTCGATTTTGCTTCCCCTTGCTTCCCCGGGCACCAGTGAACACCGGGAGGGACAATGGCTAAACTGACGAACAGGACCGTCAAGGCGACCAAACCGAGCGAGAGGGACGTTATCTATTGGGATGCCGAATTGCCCGGCTTCGGGCTGCGCGTGAAGCCGTCGGGCATCAAGTCGTTTGTCATCCAGTACCGCGCCAAAGGTCGCACGCGGCGGCTGACAGTTGGGGTGTCTGGAAGACTCACTGCCGACCAGGCGCGCAGCGAAGCTCGGAAGCTGCTCGCCAGCGTGGACCAAGGGGCAGATCCAGCCGAGCAGCGCCAGCAAGCGCGACAGGCCGAGACGATTGCCGACCTATGCGACCGATACATCGAGCACCATGCGCTGGTGCGCAAGAAGCCGGGCTCAGTGCGCAACGACCGGCAGATGTTACGTGACTACATCTTGCCCGCACTCGGCGGACGCAAGGTTGCAGACATAGGGCGTGCCGACGTAGTGAAGCTGCATCACACGTTACGGGATCGCCCCTATCACGGCAACCGTGTGCTCGCGTTGCTCTCGAAGATGATGAATCTCGCGGAACGCTGGGGCATCCGACTCGATGGCAGCAATCCGTGCCGCCATGTCGAGCGGTACAAGGAACAGAAGCGCCAACGGTTTTTGTCCAGTGCCGAATTATGCGAGCTGGCGAAGGCGCTCACCGAGGTGGAGCGTGAGGCGGTCGAGTTGCCCAGCGTGGTGCCTGCCATTCGGTTCCTACTCTTCACCGGCGCGAGGCTGTCGGAAGTGCTCACGCTGCGCAAGGAATACATCGACTGGGACCGTGGATGTCTACATCTGCCCGACTCCAAGACCGGCGCGAAGGACGTTCAACTCAATCCCGGTGCCCTGAAGGTGCTGTCGGAAATCATGTCCGACGACACTCCGTGGGTGTTCCTCGGGCGCGGCAAGGAAAAACACATCGTGAACCTGGAAAAGCCCTGGCGTCGCATCCGTATGCGCGCCGGGCTACCGGACGTACGCCTGCACGATCTTCGGCACACAAACGCCAGCATCGCGGCCGCTGCTGGTTTGAGCTTGCCAATAATTGGTGCGCTGCTCGGCCACACCCAGCCGCAGACGACGGCACGCTACGCGCACCTCGCCGCTGATCCTCTGAAGCAGGCAGCCAACGTCATAGGCTCCCGAATCGAGGCGCTAATGAACCCCGAGCGTGGGACCAACGTCGTGGAAATCGTCGGAGCATCGCGTCCCCGGGGTGGTGTGCGGCAACGGCGTCACTCGCAGCACCCGAAATGAACTTTCTGACTAGCAGATGCCCCAAACCAACCCATTGCCCCCACAGACCGCCGACCAGCCCGACGCCACCGCCCTGGTCTACGTCGGCACTGACCTACATCATTTGTGCCTTTGGCGATTCAGCGTCATAGTGACCGATGCGGAGAAGCTCTTCGGGGAGAACTACAATGACCACCATCATCATCTTCCTCCCTGGCGCAGCCGTCGGTGCCAATTGACCGAGCAATCGATCAACCGAGGAAGGAGAGAAGATGAACCTCACGACTAAGGCGGGCCTTCTGCTTCACATTCTACGTTGGAGATTGACCTGGAACAGACACGACAGCCATTACAGACGCGCGGGCCTCAAGAATCCGAAGTTTATGTCCGCAGCCGAGGCGATCAAGCTCATCCGCGACCGCGATTGCTGTTTCTCTAGCGGCATGGCCGCAAATGCACGCTGTTCGGTTTTCTTCTGGGCGATCAAGGAGTCGTTTCTGGAGAGCGGGCACCCGCGGGACCTAACCTGGATCACCCTCGGCGCGCAGGGCAGCCGGGGGCGGGTGCCGGGAACCATGGAAGAGATCGGGATCGAGGGCATCCTCAGATGCTGGATTGGTGGACACCTGGAGACCTCCAAGGCCCAGCTGCGCCTTGCTCAGGAGGGCAAATTGGAAGTCCACCGGATGCCCCAGGGTGAGGAAAGCTTCCTGCTCGAAGCGCAAGCTAGGGGAGAAGACTCCATCGTGACCGACACCGGAGTAGGCACCACGCTTGATCCTAGGGTGGATCGCGGTTCTCCAGTGGTCAAGGGAGCGGGCGCAAGCCTGATCACTGTAGAAGGGGACAAGCTCCGCTACCGGCTCCCCAAGGTCAATATTGCGCTTTTTGTGGCCAGTTACGCGGATGAGGAAGGGAACATCTATTTCAAGAACATGTCTACCTTTACCGAAGCCTACGAGTCGGCGATGGCCGCCAAGGCCAACGGGGGCAAGGTTCTGGTCGCAGTGGCCGAGGTGATTCCTAAGGACGAGAAGAACATCAGGGTACGGGCAGACAAGGTGGACGCAATTGTGGTCAATCCCGCCAATGAGCAGACCGGCTCGATCCCCCAGCGCCGTTACTGGGAGATGTTCGTGGAAGGGGCCCAGGTGGACGTCGACGAGGCGGTGGAGAAGCTCAAGTTTGCAAACCGGGTTCTCAAGATAACCCCGGTGCGCAGTGAGGTCGACAACGCCCTGGCGCGGATGGCTGCCAACCTGTTCTCGAAGATCGCTAGGCCGGGCTCCTATGTCAACATGGGCGTTGGCCTGCCCGAAGAGGTCTGCCGGCTGATCTACGAGGGCGGACTGCTTAAGGACGTGACGTTTCTGGTCGAGACCGGCGCGGTCGGAGGGCTTCCAGCCATGGGCATATTCTTCGGGGCCGCGATCAACCCCAAGCGGATCATTAGTTCTGCCCAGCTTTTCCACCTATGTCAGGAGAAGCTGGACGTGACGATTCTCGGCCTGCTCCAGGCAGATTCCCGCGGCAACATCAACGTCAGCAAGCGCGGCGAGGGACCGATCAATTACGTGGGTGGTGGCGGTCTTCCCGACCTGGTTTCAGGGGCCAAGAAGATTATTTTCGTGGGTACTTGGATGGCTAACGCCCAGATGGAAATCCAGGACGGCAGCCTCGTGATCGTCAAGCCCGGTCCCCACAAGTTTATGGAAAAGGTGGACGAGATCACCTGCTCGGGTGAGCAGACGCTCAAGCTGGGTAAAGATGCCTATTACTGCACCAACGTGGGGATCTTCCACCTGACCCGACGCGGGATGGAGCTGATCGAGGTCATGCCGGGCGTGGACATCCGCAAGGACATCCTGGAAGCTTGCCCCATGAAAGCAGTCCTGCCCGAGTCCGGTCAGGTCCAGAGGGTGAGCGGGGACATCGTTACCGGGAGGGGGTTTAAACTCAGATGGCAGAGCTAATCTCTTGTTGACCCCGACACCCCGAACCGTCACCCGAACGCCGACAGCGACCCAGACGCGCGCCGGGCAGGCAAACACGATGTGACCTTTTAACGCAGAGCGCCTGATTCGGGCCCCGCAGCCATCGGCGATTGTCCCGCAGGGCGCGCCGACGGACTCGCACGGAGCGGCTCGGTCCCTAGAAAACTGAATTCCGGAGAGCGCTGGCGCAGGAAGCTTGAATACCCCATCCTTGCGAACAGCTCTGGGCAAAATCGGCGGCTCAGCGCATGCGCCGGAAACTCTTGCTGAAGGCGATTAGCAACATCTCCGGTCATCGCGCCGTAAATCCTGCCGATGCGGGGATGTATGTTACCCTTGTCGAGTGTGCCAGCCTTGGGCAAGGACTCAAGCAAAAGATCGACAAGTTCAGCATCATACAGCTGGCAAAATCTTCCTTGTGGCCCCTGTGCCTCGCCAAAACTCCATCCGCCGTGTGGGTTCCGGAAATTCTGTCCGCTTTTTTCCGGAAATTCTGTCCGATTTAGTAGCGTGATCGCTGTTTGAATCGGGCAAGTCAAGCGGCGGCAAGTGGCGAGTGCGGTAGGAGGGGC
>JBEKBJ010000145.1:0-11289 GCA_050015455.1 Binatia bacterium | reverse complement strand
CCTCCTACCGCACTCGCCACTTGCCGCCGCTTGACTTGCCCGATTCAAACAGCGATCACGCTACTAAACCGGACAGAATTTCCGGAAAAAAGCGGACACAATTTCCGGAACCCACAGGCTCAACCTAGGCGGCGATCCCAGTGATATCGACCCCTACACCGAAAACGAGCGAGAACAGATCATCGAAGGTTTTCGTATCCATCGCCCCCACTACTACCCGTTCGTTTTTCATCAGTTCTGGACCGGAGCGCGCCCCAGCGAAGCGATTGCGCTACGTTACAAGCACGTGGACCTCGCAGCTCGGCGTATTCGAATCCGAGCGAGTAGGGTGCTGGGGCGAGATGGGCGTCCGAAAACTGGGAAGAGCAAGCGCGACGTAGTCATCCACGCCAACCTGCTTGAGGTGCTGCGGTCGGACCAGCCCATCGAAGCATCGCCAGACGACTTCGTATTCATCACCCCAACAGGCGCACCGATTGATGAAGTCAACTTCTACCGGCGCGAGTGGAAGCCGATGCTCGAATCACTCCGAATCCGACAGCGCTCGTTCTACAACACCCGGCACACCTACATCACGTACTTACTGTCGCTCGGGGTATCGCCCCTGTTTGTGAGCCGCCAAACGGGGACGAGCCTGGAGATGATTGAGAAACACTATGGCGGGACCACAGTGATTGCAGAGGAACTGGACCGTCTGCTGAGGCGCCAGCGCAGTTCTTGCGGGCGTAATTCAGCGGTAGAATGGCAGCCGACGAAAAGCAAAAGGGGGAACCCAGGGGGAACCTTCATCCTTCCCTCCCGGCGCACTGAACGAGAGACTGAAAAAATCAAGGGCAATATCCAGCATTTAGGCAAAGAGCGGGCGACCGGGGTCGAACCGGCGACGTCCAGCTTGGGAAGCTGGCATTCTACCGCTGAATTACGCCCGCAAGAACTGCGTCGGCAAGCGCTCCAGACAGTAAGCAAATCACGGCGCCGTGTCAACGCTTTGGTGTGCGGGTGAGCGGGTCAGCGCGTACGCGGGTGTGCGAATGAGCGGGTGAGCGTGTAGGCGCGTGTCAGCTCCCCGCCGGCCTGATCTCGCTCACACCCACACACACGCTCACCCGATCACCCGCTCACCCGAGCACCACCTTGTGGAAGCGGCACCGATGCAATAAGGAATGAGCAACACGGGAAGGACTTTCCATGCTGCGCAAAATCCATCACGTGGCTATCGTCGTGCGAAACCTCGACGAGGCCCTCGGGTTTTATCGCGACACGCTCGGCCTGCCGGTGCACAAGAGCGCGGTCGTCGAGGACCAAGGGGTCAAAGCGGCCCTGCTCACCATCGGCAACAGCGAGATCGAATTGCTCGAGCCCATCAACACCAACGGTGGCGTCGCCAAGTTCCTCGAACGCCGCGGCGAAGGCCTGCATCACATCTGCTTCGAGACCGACGACGTCGCCGCCGAGCTCGCGGCCACCAAGACCAAAGGCATCGAGGTGATCGACCAGGTGCCGCGCAAGGGGCTGGCGGGCATGATCTGCTTCCTACATCCCCGCGCCAACCACGGCGTGCTCATCGAGTACGCCCAGCCATGATCGTGACTGGGGATTCGTGACTCGTGAATAGGGGAAGCAACAGATGTCCATTGTGAGGAAGATCGATCATGTGGCGATCGCGGTGAAGGACATCGACGCCGCGGTCAAGACCTTTACGGAGAACTTCGGGCTGCCGGTCGAACGCCGTGGCGAGGTGCCGCAACTCAGCATGCGTAACGCCTTCCTGACCATCGGCAACGCCTCGCTCGAGCTGTTCCAGCCGACCAGCGACAAGAACCCGGGGAAGAAGTTTCTCGACGAACGCGGCGAGGGCATCTACCTGCTCTCGCTCGAGGTCGAAGATCTGACCGAAGTCGCCGAGCCGCTGGGAAGCAAGGGCATCAAGGTCGCGGTGCAGCAGGTGGGCGATCGCAGGATCGGCTTCATCAGCCCGAAACACACGCACGGCGTGCTACTGCAATTGATCGAGCATCCGAGCGCACCGGCATGAAATAGGGTGGCTGGGCGGCAGAGCACGATGCACGAGCACGAGTCACGACCATGGGAAAAATTAACGGCGAAATCGCACTGATCACCGGCGCCTCTCGTGGCATCGCCCTCGAGTTCTCCAGCGAAGGCGCCCACATTGCCTTCAACTACGGACCGGCTTACTGGCGAACCGGCTTACAGGCATACTGAAGCCCATGCAGAGCGAATTCCGTATCCGCAGCCATCGCAAGTACGAGATGCTCGATATCACCGAGCGTGTGGCGGAGATCGTCCGGCAATCGAAGATGGCCGAAGGCATATGCTCCGTCTACGTCACCCACGCCACCGCTGCCATCGTCATCAACGAGAGCTACGACCCGAACGTGTGCGAGGACGTCCTCGACGCGCTCGGCAAACTGATTCCGGAGGGCGTGTGGCGGCACGATCGCGTCGACAACAACGCCGCCGCCCACATCAAGTCGGCGATCCTCGGACCGGGCGAGGTCATCCCGGTGCGTGATGGCAAGCTGCTGCTCGGGACCTGGCAGGCCATCATGCTCGTGGAACTCGACGGCCCACGCGACCGCCGTGTGGTGGTGACGGTCCGTTAGACGCGATGAGCCCGTCGGCCCGAAAGCGGCAATACGAGATCCTTCTCGCTGCCATCCTCCTAGCGTACGCCGCCTGGACCGTCCTGCCCCCGCCCTGCGCGGCGCAGGAGGTGAACGCAACGGTGGCTGCGAAGCCGACTCCGCCCGCCGGCCCCGCCGATGAGTTCGAGCGCGGCACCCCGCGCAGCGCCGTCAACGGCTATCTCACAGCTTGTCGCGACGGCGCCTACGAACGCGCCGCGGAGTACCTCGACCTCAGGCGATTGAAGCCGCAGGAACACGCGCGCCAGGATTCGATTTTGGCGCGTCACTTGAAAGTCGTCATCGATCATACCTTGTGGATCGATCTCGACTCGCTGAGTGACGCGCCGGAAGGCAACGCCGCCCACGGCCAGGCAGCCGGGCGCGAGCGTGTCGGCACCATGCACACCGCCAAAGGACCCGTAGACATCACGCTCGAGCGGGTGCCGCGTGAGGATGGGGTGCCCATCTGGAAGTTTTCGCCGACGACCGTTGCCAAGATTCCGACCCTCTATGCGGAGTTCGGTTACGGCCCGCTCGGCGAGTGGCTGCCCGAGCCGCTCTTCGACATAACTTTTCTCGAAGTGGAGCTGTGGCAATGGATCGCCCTCTTGCTGCTGGCCGTCATCGCGATCGTCGCATCATGGCTCATCGCCGCACTGATCACGCGCCTGGCGCGGCCCTTAGTGAGGCGGTTGCGGAACGGGTTCGAGGGCAAGGTCGACCAACTCATCATCGGCCCGGTGCGCCTGGCGATCGCCGTCACGATCTTCTACCTCGGCTCGCTCCTGCTCGGCCTGGCGCTGCCCGTGCAGGCATTCTTCCACGGCGCGGCCAAGGCGCTGGCGATCGCCGCGCTGACGTGGCTGGCCTTGCGTCTCATCGACATGGGGATGTTGAAGGTCGAGGACCGGCTCGTGGCCCGCGGCCAGTCCGCAGCGGTGGCCATGCTCCCGCTCGGCCGCCGCACCGCCAAGGTGTTTCTGATCGCGATTGCCGCTCTCGCCTTCCTCCAGAATGTCGGCTTCAACGTCGGCGGCATCCTCGCCGGCCTCGGGATTGGCGGCCTCGCGGTTGCCTTGGCGGCGCAAGAGACGGTGAAGAACTTCTTCGGCGGCGTCGCCTTGATCGCCGATCAGCCGGTGCGCGTCGGCGACCTCTGCCGCTTCGGCGACAAGATAGGTACGGTGGAGGACATCTCGCTGTGGTCGACGCGGGTGCGCACGTTCGACCGCACCGTGATCTCGATCCCCAACGCCCAGTTTGCGGCTATGCAGCTCGAGAACCTGACCCGGCGCGACCGCATCTGGCTGCACACGAGCATGGGACTGCACTACGACACCACTCCGGCGCAGCTGCGCAAAGTGCTGGCGGAGGTCGAACAGATGCTCCACACGCATCCGAAGGTGGATCGCCAAGGCGCTCGCGCCCTGTTTGCCGGCTTCGGCGGCCCGTCACTTCACATCGAGATCTTTGCCTACATCTTGACCTCACAGTTTCAGGAGTACGTCGACATTCGCGAGGATATCTTCCTGCGTGTAATGGACATCGTCAGCGCCACCGGCAGCAAGTTCGCGGCGCCGTAGTCCGGGCTGGAGGTCGTCGTACGGGCAATCCCCGATTGCGAACCGCAGTACGGGGCTTGACCTTACCGGGAGAACCAAGCAGTCAGAGAGTGCACGAAGCACAGGGAGGAGCGGGGTCATGTCAAACAGTCTCGATGATGCGATCGTCTCGTACGGGCAGCCGCCTGGAGAAGCTGCCCAGCCGCGACTTATTTCTTCGCCGCTGTTGGCCGCCGTGTACAAAGCGGGCACCGCACACATCTATGCCGACACCGCCGACGTGAACGAATTGACGCCGCTGATCTCGGCCGCAGACAGCGACATCTTCCGCGAAATCGACGGTAACACCGCCAACCAGCCGCTGGTGCACAAGGTCATCGCCCGCTACCTCGAAAGCGGCGACCCGGCCGCGTGGGAACGCGGTTTACGTTCGCTGCAGCCGAACCTCGGGGTAGATAATCTCACCGCCTTCATTTACGCCATCATCTGCGGGCGCATCGGCAACGACATGGCGCGCGCTTTCGGCGCCGGGCGCCAGTGGCAGGTCAGTCTGCAGCTGCACATGGGTCTCGGGCGCGACGCCGAAGCCTCCAAGCGCGTCGGCCGCTGGCTGCGCCGCATGGTGCCTTCGGCTGTCGTCAAGGTTCCCTTCACGCCACAGACGCCGCACTGCTTCCTGATCGCCCGCGATCTCGAGCGCGAAGGCATCCCGGTGAACTTCACGTCGACGTTCTCGGCGCGCCAAGCGGTCGCGGCGGGCTTGTTGTCGAACGTCACCTTGACCAACATCTTCATGGGCCGTCTCAACCAAGGGATGAAGGCCGCATCGTTGGGCGAGCACGTGGACCTCGAAGCGCAGCGCGCGTTGCGCCGGTTGCGCCGTGAGGCGGGGATCAAGACGCTGCTCATCGTCGCCAGCGTGCGCGAGTGGCAGACGTTCGTGCGTGTTGCCGGCTGCGACGTCTTCACAGCGCCGTGCGACTCCATTCGAGGATACATGGCGCAGAAGGAGATCCCCGCCGCCGAAGTGCGCAGCCAGCTCGAAACGTCATACGAAGACAATCTCGGCGTTGCCGAAGAGGTGTTGCGCGCGCTCGGCAAGGAACGGATTGCCCGTCTCTATCGCGTCGAGCCGGAATTGATTCAGTTCATGAAAGAGCTGCGGTCGAGTCAGGACTACCAGAGCCTGCGCCACGGCGATCAACTCTACAAGCGCTTCGACCAAGCCGGCTTCGGCGATCTGTTCTACGCGCCCACAGCGGCCGAGTGGCAGGAGCTGCACAAGAGCAAGCTGCCGGACTTCAGCTCAGCGCTGACGAAGCGCCTACCGATCGATACGCTCTACACCCTTCTGGCGGACGCCGACTTCGAGAAGTATCAGGAAGACATGGACCGGCAGATTCAGGCGCGCATCGGCTGAACGCCTGGGTGGACTGCCGTGCGCCCCACTCAGGCAAGTAATCTGCAAATCGGCCCCGGTTTGCGTCTGGCGATCGCGCGTCAGTTCACCGCAGCACACGGCGGGCGACCGCGCCGAGTCCGGCGCCGGTGGTAGCGGTGCGACCTTCATCTTCAATTTGCCGCTGCGGGGCCAATAGGTATAGTTCAGATCACGAGCGCCGCACCCGCCGGCGCGCCGGTAGCACGATCATCACTGCGACCGCCCAAATGCCGAAGATGAAACCAAGGATGGTCCACAGCTTCTTCGGGTAACCGCTGTTGTGGGCGAACACCCGGCACATGATGCTGTCACAGGTGTGGACCAGCATGGCCGTGCGCACCAGAACCGCCGGCTCGATATGGTGCGACAACCACCGCAAGCCGGTGAAGTACCCGAGGATCACATCCCACGACACGGCATGCTCCGAAGCGAACGTGACTCGTGCTCGTGAGTCGTGCTCGGGAAAAAGAAGAGAGTCCCTTCAATCATTTCTTCATACGAGCACGATTCACGAGCACGAATCACGATATTGACGGCTCCACGCCTGCCTCACTATAGTGAAACGCCATGCCTGCCAAGTCCCGCGACGAGCCCGACATTTTGCGTTGGCTGTATGAGCGCGGTGAGGAGACCGTCGGCCAGGTGCTCCGCGATCTGGCGCGCGGGCGAAGCCTCGGTGACGGGGTTTCGAAGATGGTCGAGCGGGCGGCGAAAACGAAGGGGCGTATGGACAAGAACACCGAAACCATCCTGCACCTGCTCAACCTCCCGTCGCGCGCCGACTACAACAAGCTGCTCCTCAAGATCGAGCATCTCCAGGGCAGCGTGGTGAACCTGAGCATGAAACTCGACCGGCTGCTGGCGGCGCAGGAAAGAAAGAAAATCCAAAAGCTGAAAGTCGAAAGCTGAACGCCGGTAAGGACCCGTTCCGCCTTTCCGCCTTGACCTTTCCGCGCTGGCCCGTTTTTCACATCGGCACCAGCAGGCGCGCGAAGCGTTCCAAACCCGCCAGAGAGGTTGGCGCCGCGCTCACCGCGGGGACCGCCGCGAGCAGCGGCGCTCCGGTTTCCGCCTGCACGCGGCGCAGCGCGCGCCGATCGCGCCGCGACAGCGCCTGCAGCTCGCCGTAGTTACGGAGCAGCTTTGCCTGTAGTCGCGCATCCCACTTGCCGGCAGCGCTGTCGTGCTCGTCCAGGCGCGGAAACGCGACCACGCGATTGGCGACGATACCCGCCACCGGGAACCCCCCGTCAACTAACTCGCGGTGAAAGCTGATCGCGGTCTCGATCGTGTGCGGCTCGGGCGTGGTCACCAACACGAACGCGGTGCTCGGGGCCCGCAACAGCCGGCCCACCTCTTTCGCACGCGTCTGGAACCCCTCGATCATGTGTTCGAAAGCGCCTGCGAAATCCGACAAATCGTGCAGCAGATCGAAGCCGGTCCAGCGCTGCAACACTTTCAATAAAGCCGACAGCGCCACGCGTGAGAACGTGGACGTGGGCTCACCCAGCAGCGCCGCTGGGGTCTGCAGGAAACCGACCGCACGAGAAGCCAACAGATTGGTGAGGCGGCTGGGGGCCGTCAGCAGATCACGAGCGTGTGCGCTGGGAGGAGTGTCCACGATGAGGACTTGGTAGCGGCGCAGATGTAACAACTCGTGCAGTTTCTCCATCGCCATGTACTCCGCCGAGCCGGCCAGCTCGTTGGACAGCTCCTGGTAGAGGCGGTTGGCGAGTATCCGGGCTGACACGGCAGGGCTGGGCGCGAAGCGCTCGATCAGAGCGTCGAAGGCGCGCTTGGTATCGAGCGCCAGCGCATCGAAGTGAGCCGAGGGATTGACCGCCACCGCGTGCGGCTCCATCGACAAGTCGTCGAGCCCGAGCGCGTCCTTCAGCCGCAGCGCCGGATCCACCGTGATGACCGCGGTGCGGCGCGCATGCAGCGCGCCCGCCAACGCTAACGCTGCCGCGGTCGTCGTCTTGCCCACCCCGCCAGCCCCGACACAGACCACCAAGCGCTTCCGAAGAAGACCTTCGATGCCGGCCATTACTGTCGTGGGTCGTGCTCGTGAATCGTGCTCGTGCTCGTTCCGCTTGCGGCTTCATCCCCGAGCACGGCCCTCCCCAAGGTGCGGCCGAACGCCTCGAGGTCCGCGGCGTGCACGCTTGGCGCAAACAGTTGGCGCAGCACGATCGGGCTCACCCTCAACGCCCGGCGCAGATGGCCAACATGGCGTTCGGCCTCGCGGCGATACGCGATGGCGAAGCGCGCCGCTGCCAGGAGTGGAGGAGCAGGCGTGCCGTTCAGATCTCCGTCCTGCTCGATGACCTGCGCCTCCGCGGCGCTGAAATGGCGGGGGAATACTCTGTTCATCACCGGGCGCGCGACGCGCAATGCCAGGTCGCTCTCCAACACCTGCTGCGCCTCGATCGTCTCGCGCACCGACATCTCTTCAGGCAAGCTCACCAGCAGCACCTGGGTGCGCTTGTGGTCACCAAGCAACGCCAGCAGCCGGCGCGCCGCTTTCCCCAGTGGCCCACCCGGCACCATGGCGGCCAGCGACCGCGGCGTGCGCAGCAGCTTGAGCGCATGGCCGGTCGCCGGACCATCCACGATGATCAGTGCGTACCCAGGCCGGCGGCCCAACCCCGGCTCGATCCACCCCAGCAGTTTTTCCAGCAGCAGGAACTCGGTGATGCCCGGCGCGGCGGCGGTCAGCGCATTGAAGGCGGTGCTCGCCAGCAGCCGCTTCGACAAAACCTGGAAGCGCAGCAAGCGCGAGAAGTACTCCTCGACCAGCTCACGTGCGTCCACCCGCACGGCATCGAGACCGGGGCGCAACCGCCGCGGCGCCGCCCCAAGCGCATGCTGTCCGAACAAATGTGCCAGCCGCCCGTCCGTAGCCGTCTCCACGATCAACGTGCGGTGCCCGTGCTCGGCCGCGTGTTGGCCGAGTGCCACGGCAACCGTAGTCTTCCCAACACCACCCTTGCCGGTCACGAACAGCAGGCGTGGAACCCTCATCGGCACGCATTCTAGCCAGGCAGGGCCTCGGCAACAATGGAAATCGTCGTTTGTGAGTTGTGACTCGTGACTCACAACGAATTTGCTTCGAGGGAGCAAAAGTGGGAATCACGACCCACGATGAGGAGGTTTCACGATGCCCAGTCATATCCTCGCGATCGATCAAGGCACCACCGGCACGACCGGCATAGTGTTCGACGCCAGCGGCCGTGTACGCGGACGCGGTTACTCCGAGTTCCGCCAGTACTATCCGCGCCCCGGCTGGGTCGAACATGATCCCGAGGAAATCTGGCGTGTCACCCAGCGGGTGATCGGCGCAGCCTTGCGCGCCGCCCGCTTGAAGCCGAAAGATGTGGCGGCGATAGGCATCACCAACCAGCGTGAAACCACGGTCCTGTGGGACCGGAAGACGGGCAAGCCGGTGCACCGCGCCATCGTGTGGCAGGACCGCCGTACCGCCCCGCGCTGCGAGGCGCTGCGCGCCGAAGGCGCAGAGGCCCTGATCCGAGCGAAAACCGGCCTGGTCACGGACCCGTACTTCTCGGGCACGAAACTCGAGTGGCTATTCGATCACCTGAAGACCACGCGACAACGGGCGCAACGGCTCGCCTTCGGCACCATCGATAGCTGGCTGATCTGGAAGTTAACCAGCGGCCAGGTGCACGCGACCGACTTCACCAACGCCTCACGGACCTTGCTGTTCAACATTCACGAGCGCGCCTGGGATCAAGAGCTGTTGCATCTCCTCCATGTTCCGGCAGAGGTGTTGCCACGCCTGGTCCCTTCGGCGGGTATAGTCGCGGCTACTGACGCCCGGGTGTTCGGGGCCGAAGTCCCGATCACCGGCATCGCCGGTGACCAGCAAGCGGCGCTGTTCGGGCAGGCGTGTTTCCGGCCCGGTTTGGTCAAGAACACGTACGGCACCGGCTGCTTCTTACTGATGTACACCGGCGATCAGGCGGTTGAGTCGCGCCGCGGCCTGCTCACCACAATGGCGTGTGCGCCCAATGGACAACCCGCATACGCCGTTGAGGGCTCGATTTTCATCGCCGGGGCGGCCGTGCAATGGTTGCGCGACGGCCTTGCATTGATCAAGCACGCCAAGGATTCCGAGGCGCTGGCGCGCCAGGTTGATTCGACACTGGGCGTCTATCTCGTTCCGGCATTCGTGGGGCTCGGGGCGCCGTACTGGGACGCGGCGGCGCGCGGCGCCTTGGTCGGGCTGACGCGCGGTGTGACCCGCGCCCATGTGGCTCGCGCCACGCTGGAGTCGCTGGCGTACCAAACCCGCGATGTGGTTGATACGATGGCCGCCGAGTCCGGCCGGCCGCTTACCGGGTTGCGCGTCGATGGCGGCGCCGCCGCGAACAACCTGCTCATGCAGTTCCAGGCCGACATTCTGGGAGTGGCCGTCGATCGTCCGAAGGTGATCGAGACCACTGCCTTGGGCGCGGCCTTGCTCGCCGGGCTCGGTGTGGGGTTGTGGAAGTCGGAGGAAGAGTTGGAGCGCCTGCGCAGGCCCGATCGGGTCTTTAGGCCGCGCATGGCGCCTGAGCAACGCGAAGCGCTCTACCAAGGTTGGCGGCGAGCGGTGGCGGCGGTGCGGTCGCTCGGGTCGTGAGCGAGGATCGGGACTGCGCCGGCATCACGGATCCTGAGCCGTCGCGTCCGGAGCCCACGGCCGCATTGTGCTATGCAATCTTGCGCTTGAGTTCCGCCAAGCTGGAAATCGTTGGTATATCCGGCGGCCCGACACCGGCGTCACGATTCAGCCAGATTGCGTGCAGACCCGCGTTCCTGCTGCCATAGACATCGGATTCCACATCGTCTCCAACGTAATAGCACTGATCGGGGTCCACTCGGGCTGCTCGGCAGGCCGTGAGAAATATCTCAACGGCTGGCTTGGATGAACCGACGTCCCCGGAGATGACCACTGTGGAGAAACGTCCGGCAATGCCAAGCATCTCAATTTTCTGTCGCTGCTGTTTCGAGTCACCGTTGGAGATAATGCCGAGTTTGTGCCCGTTCAATTCGGCCAAGCACGGTCTGACGTCGGCAAAAAGACGCCAGCTTTCCTCATACCGTTTCAGGTACTCTCCGAAGACCGCATCGGCCTCTTCATCCGCAAGTGCCGAATGATGGGAAAACAATTCCCGGAGCCTGGCACGTCGCTGTGCCTGGAAACTGATCTCCCCAGCGAGGTGCCGCCGGAGGTGCTTCTCTCCCACCAGGTGCCATCGGGCGGCAAAGTCCTCGGGTAATTCAGGAAACACTTCCCCGTGAGCCCGCTGAAAAGCAAAGGCGGCAACTCGTTCCGCCTCCTTGTGATCAACAAGGGTTCCGTCGATATCGAAGAAAATCATCTTCTGCCTCGGAACGCCTCAGGCTAAGGCGACTAGAACGGGTGGTTCGGTGTACTCCTTCAGCGTGCTTTGACTCGTTTCTCTACGACTGTGAAGCCCAGACGCACCAGAATAGGTTTCACCGTTCTTGCTCGGTAGTGTCCGGAGTGTGGTGGAAAAGCGAAAAAGGCGTCATCATCCGGCCGGTTTCTTAATCCAAGAACAGCTCCCGCCGGGAAGCGGGGGCCGGAGGATGACGCCATGGAGACGGA
>JBEKBJ010000144.1:0-11550 GCA_050015455.1 Binatia bacterium | reverse complement strand
CCACGAACTGCGCCGCCTCCGCCACACGCCACCCCTGCTCCGGAGCTTCATTATTGCTTCAGAGCTGCCATCTCTTTTTTTGTCCTAGCTTTCTATTACTTTTGCAACTCTCAATAAACCTCGGGGACTCAGAGCACCTCTTCCTGCTTGCGTATCGTGCCGCTTACCGTGGATTGCACGCCGCGATGGAAGGTGCCGCAAAGGTCCAAGGTTCTTATCTCGAGCGTGTCGAGCGCGGGCTCGATCCGAAGGACTCTCCGAGTCCGGCGGGCCTATTTGCAGTCGACCGCATGATGGTTTCTTGGGAGACCTTCAACTACAAGTCTCTCCTGGATGCCGCGCATGCTGAGAGAGATTTCGGACTGATAACCCACGACGTCATCGTTCTTGACGTTGAACGAGCCACCGTTGCCGCTTGCGCACTTTTCTCCGTGGATCATATTCATGTGAGAGACGACGTTCTTCGCATCCACCTCAATGTCCTGCCGGTCGGGCCGAAAACCGTAGTCTTGTTCTCCTACCTTCGGTCTGATGCATCCCAAGCCCGTGCGTTTCTCGACCGAATCCTTGGGTCACATGGTCCGCATCAGCGATACGAACTCTCTCGTCTCATTTTGGACAGCTGCGAGAATTTTGTTTTGTCACCAGACTATTTTGATACGTGGACCGATGCCAAAAAGAGTGCGGTGCTGGCCTATTTCGTACGCACGCTGCTGAAGAGTGATCTTGCATACGAATCCCCTGACCTGTATCTATTCTGAGGCACGGCTAACCGCGCGCCGGTTAGCGCGGACGTTAGAGGTATCACAATGTTGAGGCGAATCAGGGATTGGTGGCGCGGGCGATGGGTTGACTCTACTCTCGATAGTCTCTTCCCCGGACCGGGGCAAGTCAGCTCCCCCGATGAACACTTTGAGCGCCCTTGCTTGGCTAGGGTTTGGGTAATTATCGCGTCCTTTTGCGCAAGAGAATGGAAATGGGTGATTGCCACTTTGCTTGCGGTTGGCGGACTGATTTTGGCTTGGCGCCGCTTAGGTAAATAACATTACATTGCTGATGAAGAGTGCCAGTAACTACCAACATAAGCCATGCCGCGGAATCATCTTGTGGCCTATCTTCTTTCATAACGGGAACCTCTAACCAACGGGTCGAGAAGGACGCGGCGGACCGCGCCTCTCACCCTCCCGTTAGGGTGCACGAGAGTATGACCGAAACTCTGGTTCCGCCGGGTCGACTCTGAGACGGCGCCGAGTGTCGCCATGGCGGCCAGACATCGACCTACCGCGCCGGGTGCTGGATCAATCTGTACAACGCACGGCAGGATCTGGCGCAGGGCGGTGGCCATGACGATGGGTGCACCCGCCGTTTTCTGAGCAGACGCCTCGGAAGCTCAACGAGAGTCCCGCAAAGCCTATGCCGGAAATGCGGCCCGCTTCACGATCGCGTCCAACAGCGGCTGCGGTACCGAGCCGTTCACGTTCTCGACCGCCAACCGCTGCGGCCGGCCGAAGATCTCGCAGCCGCGGCGCAGCACCCGGCATGACCACGGCGACTGCAACCGCGGTGGATCGTAGGACTGCACCTCGACGAAATTGGCCGTGCCCCAGATGTACGAGACCATAATGCGATTGAACAAGCTGGAGAGGAGCGGATACGGGTCGAACACGCGTGCCCGCCAAGGCGTCGACCGCTCGCTGGCCTCGAGCAGGTAAGCGCAGGCGGCGAGGTCGTGGTCGATCAGATTTTCTGAAGCAATGACCAGCCCGACGTCGGGTGTGGCCACGTGGCCGCTGTCGGGACCGAATGACGTCTGCACCTGCGTGCCGACGGAGAGCACCAGCCGCAGGCGCTCGCGGATCTCGCGGCAGCCGTTTATGTCGGCGCACTTCTCCAAGAAGCTCGCCGCAAGGCGGTGGAGCTCGAGCCGGCTGTCCTCCCGCAGCCATCCCACCGCGGCCTTCAACCCCAGGGTCGATCCGGCGATCACGTGTTTGCTCACGCGCGGCAGATAGATGATGTGATCGACCTCGCGTACGCGCGTGGGCAGGAAGATCTCGTGCTTGAAGTGAGTCCCGGCCGGCGGCTCGGCGCTGAAGTACCCGTCGTAACCGGCCTCTTCGAAGCACACGACGCTTGCATTTCCCGCCACCGCTGCCCGTTCCAGACCCGCGCTGCGCATGCACGCGCGAGTGGACCCGCGTTGCTGCTGGCGCGTGTGATGGACGAATTGCACCCCGGATTGGTCACCAACGTACACAGTGGCGCCGCGCTCACGCAGCAAGTTCGCCATCACCGTGACCGCCACGGCATGCGTGACGGCCGGGTACGGGTTGGGCGAGTTGCACACGACTTTCAGGAGGACACGCTGGCCCGGCCCCAGCCAGGAGAAGTCCGTGGCCGCCAGCGCGGCCTCGCGGATCGCACGCGCGAGTGTGCCAAACGGGCCTGCGTGCGGTACACCGACCACGGCGACGCGCGCCGGCGGCCGCGACGGCAACGGTTCGATCGGCTCGCCCGCTGCGGCGGCGCCGATCGCGGGGGACGTCCCGGTGACCGCCGTCGCGGCCATTGCCGCGCCGGCTCGCAATACTTGCCGCCGCGTGCAGCCAAGCCGGGTGTCAGCCGTCGCTGCAAGAACGCCCTCACGCTCCACGCTCCACGCTTGCACGCCCTATTCCTCCGTCAGGCTCTCTACCTCGAAACCCATATCGATCACCATGCGCCGCGCTGCCGCGGCGGCTTGACCAGGCGTCGTGAGATATCCTTCGACAAAGATCGAGTTGGCCGGATACAGCGCCAACGACTGGAACCAGCCGAGAGTGACCTCGCGCCCGCCGGCGACGCGGATTTCGGTTTCCGGATTGGTGAAGCGGAACAGACAGAGCGCCCGTAAGCAGGAGGCGGGCGGCAGTCGACGTCGCTGCGCGAGTGGGGTTCCATTGATCGAGTGTAGAAAATTGACGGGAAGAGCGTCGACCATCAGGCCGCGGAGTGCGAAGGCGAGATCAATCACATCTTCCTGTGTCTCACCCATGCCGAGGATACCGCCGCAGCAGGTAGCCAGGCCGGCGCGACGCACCGCACGCACCGTGGCGATCCGGTCTTCGTAGCTGTGCGTCGTGCAGATCTCCGGGTAGAAGCGGCGGCTGGTGTTCAGATTGTGATTCACCCAGGCGATCCCAGCGGCTTTGAGTTGGCGGGCGGTTTCCTCGCCCATGAGCCCGAGCGAAACGCACAGTTCCAGGTCGGGGTACTCCGCCTTGATGGCGCGGGCTGCCGCCCTGAAGCGGGCGACATCGGCTGCGCTCGGGCCACGACCGCTGGTAGCCATGCAGTAACGGCGGGCGCCGGACGCCACCGCTCGCCGCGCCCCCGCCAGCAGCTCCGACACCGAGTCGAGCCGGTAGCGCGCGATGGCCGCATCCGAGGTGACCGACTGCGAGCAGTAGTGACAATCCTCGGCGCACAAGCCGCTGCGCGCGTTGCGCAGCAAGCAGATCTTAACACGCCGCCCCCAGTAACGCTCGCGCACACGAAAGGCCGCGTGCAGTAGCTCAGGCAGATCCTCATCCGGCACGTTGAGGATGGCTAACGCTTGCGCGCGGCTGATCGCTGTGCCCGAGAGCACACCTGCCGCCAGCGCACCGAGCGACATAGGCTCGTGAATCATCGATGCAGCGGTAGGCATTCATGAGCAGCTACCAGCATGTGCCTTCGCCGGCAAGACCAGTACCGCCCTCTGCCGTTTCCTCTTTGTCTTCCGGCGGCTTTCTGGGTTAGATTGTGATCCGATGTTGCAGCGCGCGGCGGTGAGGTGCCCGGTTGAGTGCGACGGAGGCTGGCGACACGTTCCGGCACGGGCGAGGAGAGCAAACCATGGCGCTTGACGAGGCCAAACTTGCCGACGTACTGCTGGGCCTTGCGCAGCATCTCAGCTCAGGCGCCGAGCTGGCCGTGCGTCTCACCGGCCTCTGCCGCGCGGCCACCGAGGTCACAGGGTGTTGCCGCAGCCGCATTTTTCTGTTGGCGGGAGAGTGTTACGAACTGCGCTACACCTTCGGCGAGATGCCGGATGCGCCCATGCGTGAGCACAAAGTGCCCGCGCAAGACCGGCTCATCGCTGAAGCCGTACGGACCCGGGACTGCGTGGTCGCGAAGCCGCAAGACTCGCGGCTGTTCGACGCGCCCGCGGCCTCTATCGGCGTTCAGTCGCTGGCCGTGGCGCCACTGTTGGACGAGGGGCAGCAGGCGTTAGGTGTCCTCACCGCAGAATACCCCGACACTCCGGATGCCTTCAGTGCGGTCACGGCGCGGCTGCTGCTAGGAATGGCCAAGCTTGCTGGTATGGCGGTGCTGGCGGAGCGGCAGCACCAGCAGCGCATCTGGAGCGCGCGGCAGGAGCAAGCGCAGGTTGATACCGCCCTCGCCAAGGTCGCCCGCGAACTGATCCCGTCGTTGAATACGCCATCGCTTGTGGAGCGTTTGTGCCAGCTGACTATCGAAGTGCTGAGCTGCGACTGCAGTACCACCATGCTCTGGGATGCCGAGGGCAAGGCGTACGTGCTGGCGGCGTGCTACGGCGCCACGGCGGAAGAGCGGGAAGCCGCGCAGGGGGTGAAGCTGTCGCGGGATTCCATGGGCGCGTTTTTCGACCAGCTCGAGCGCGAAGGGCTGGTGCAGGTGAGTGCTCCATTGTTGGGACCGGACCCTGCGGCACGTCTAGCCGCCGGCTACGGTGTTTCGATGAGCATTCACGTGGCCTTGCAACGTGGCGACGAGATGATCGGCTTTCAATCTGCCGGCTATCGCGGCCGGCGTGAATCCTTTACGGCGCCGCAAGTGAGAATTGCCCGCGGTGTCGGACAGCTGGCGTCATTGGCGCTGGAGGCGGCCCGCCTAGCCGAGGAGCTGGAGCGCGCCCGCAAGCTGAGCTCGGAGTTCGTTGCCACCATGTCGCACGAGCTGCGCACGCCCCTGAACATCGTCCTGGGCTATATTGATCTGCTCTTGGAGCATTCCTTCGGCGCTCTCACCCCGGAACAGGGTGACACGTTGGGCCGGATGGAGAAGAGCGCGCGCGAACTGCTCGGGCTGATCAACGACATACTGGATCTCAGCCGCCTGGAAGCGGGACAGATGACGCTGCAGGTGCTTGAGATGCAGGTACAGGATCTAATCCACGAAATCGACGTGGAGACGCGTCCGTTGCAGGAGAAGCCCGGGTTCAGTTTGGTTTGGCACGTGTCGCCCTCGCTGCCGCCGCTGCGCACCGACCCCTTGAAGCTGAAGGTGGTGCTGAAGAATCTGGTGGTGAACGCGTTGAAGTTCACCGAGCAGGGCAGCGTCCTGGTTGACGTCTACCGCCGCGACGATGGCTTGGAATTCTGCATCGCCGATACCGGCATCGGTATTGCGCCGGAGGCGGTGCCGATCATCTTTGAGCCGTTTTTTCAGGTCGACGGCTCCAAGAAGCGCCGCCAAGGCGGTGTGGGGTTGGGACTCTACATTGTCCGCCGGCTACTCGACATGCTGGGCGGCGTCATTTCGGTAGACAGCGAATTGGGCCGCGGCTCCATCTTCCGAGTGTGGGTGCCGAACCGGACGCAGCCAGGTACCGACGTCGGGTGCAGACGCGGTTTCGACGCGTGAGCACGGTGCGGCCTGGCTCACATTGCGATCGCGGCCCCCTTGGACTAGCCTGATAGGTAATGCGATTGGTCGTACGCGAGCTGGGCAGGTGTGCCTACACCACGGCGCTGGCGCTGCAGGAGGAGATCCTGGCGCGCAAGATCGCCGGCGACGCCGACGACTATCTGCTGCTGCTCGAACACGAGCCGGTCTATACATTGGGACGCGGCGCCGATGGTGCGGACCTCCTCGGCGCCGACCATGGCCTCGGCGTTCCGTCGTTCCGCGTCAGCCGCGGCGGCGGCGTGACCTTCCATGGGCCGGGGCAGTTGGTGGCTTATCCGCTGCTGACGTTGGGGCGCGGCGGGCGCGATGTGCATCGATATGTGCGTGCACTCGAGGAAGTGCTGATTCGTGTGTGCCGCGGTTTCGGCGCCGCTGCCGGGCGCCGTGAGGGCCTCACCGGCGTCTGGGTCGGCACGGCCAAGATCGCCTCGATCGGCGTCGGCGTGCGTCGCTGGACGACCTTTCACGGCGTCGCCTTGAACGTGTCGACCGATCTGAGCTTCTTCGCTCGTATCGTCCCATGCCGTATGCCCGACGTGCGCATGACCTCGATGGTAATCGAGCTGGGGTTCACGCCGCCGATGGGGGAGGTTCGCAACGCCTTTGTGCACGAATTCTGCTCCGTGTTCGGTTATGCCCGGCCGCTGTCGGTCCTGGAGTGCCGAGCATGACCGTCGCGCGCCGGCATCCGGAATGGATCAAAGTGAAGGCGCCTCAGAGCGGGGCGTTTTTCGAAACCAAACGACTTGTGCGTGATTTGCACCTACACACAGTGTGTGAGGAAGCCCACTGCCCCAACGTCGGTGAATGTTGGGGCCAGCGGACGGCGACCTTCATGTTGCTGGGCGAAGTATGCACGCGCAATTGCGCCTTTTGTGCCGTGGCGCACGGCCGGCCGGAAGCGGTGGACCCGTACGAACCGCTGCGGGTGGCGGAAGCAGTGGCCCGCCTCGGCTTGCGTCACGTGGTGGTGACCTCGGTTGATCGAGACGATTTGCCCGACGGGGGTGCGGGGCATTTTGCGCGCACGGCGGAGGCCATAAAACGGCGGGTGCCCGAGTGCGCGGTCGAGGTGCTCATCCCCGACTTCAAGGGCGATCCGGTCGCCGTCGAGACCGTCGCTGCGGCGCCGATCGATGTTCTCAACCACAACACGGAAACCGTACCACGTCTGTACAAGTGCGTGCGGCCCGGGTCTAAGTACGAGCGCTCCCTTGAGCTCTTGCGTCACGCGAAACGGTACCGGCCCGAGTTGCTCACCAAGACCGGCCTGATGCTGGGGTTGGGCGAAGAAGGCGACGAGTTGCTCGCGGTCTTCGCCGATATCGCCGCAACCGGATGCAACATCCTCACCCTCGGACAGTATCTCCGCCCCTCGGGCTCACAGCTGCCGGTCGACCGTTATCTGGCTCCGAGCGAGTTCGCCGCGCTCCGACAAGAGGCCTTGCGCCTCGGCTTCCGCTATGTGGAATCGGGCCCCTTGGTGCGCAGCTCCTATCACGCCTGGCAACACGTTGCCTGATCCGTTCGCGGCGCTTGCGAGCCCCCAACCTGCAGCCGTCAACGAACAAAAGACGATCCCGTCGGTGGACACGCTCGCCGTTTTCTGCGATGGTGAACCGTGCCATTGTGAGGGTTCTTAAAGGCCAAAAGGGGAAGGCACTATGATCAGACTGTACGACTATCCGGATTGCCCCTTCTGTCAGAAAGTGCGCGTGGTTTTGGCAGAAAAGGACCTGGAATACGAGCGCGTTCATGTGGACTTGCACAAAGGGGAGCAGAAATCACCTGAGTTTTTGAAGCTGAACCCGTACGGCAAAGTGCCGGTGCTCGTCGACGAAGATACCGTGGTCTACGACTCCACCATCATCAATGAATACTTGGACGAAGAGTATCCCAACCCTATGATGATGCCTGAGGACTCGGCCGGGCGGGCGCGGGTGCGCTTGCTGGAAGATTTTGCTGACAATTCGTTCACTCCGCCGGCTGGGATGATTCTGGCCGAACTCCATAAGCCTGAGGGTGAGCAATCCACCGAGCGGGTCCGGAAGTACCAGGGTGAGGTCACCCGTGTGATAGGACGGCTGGAAGCGGTGCTCGCGGGCAAGGAATTCTTGGTCGGAGATTTTTCCCTTGCGGATGTCGCCTTCGTGCCCCGGGTGCTCGCGCTCGAACAACTCGGGATCGAGTTGGATCCGCGCTTGGAAAACGTCGCGGCATGGATCGCGCGGCTGCGCGAACGCCCGAGCGTACGTATCCTCGGCGTGTAGCGGCTTTTCATCCGTTCGCAATAAACACCTCCAGGCAGGGCTCGGTGACCGCTTGTCTGCTGATGCATATCCGCGATAGACGATATGCGATTCGCTGCTCTCCGCCGGATTCTTCGCGAGCTTCTCGGCATCACGCCGACCTTGGATCTCCACGGCCTCGGCGTGCCAGACGCGCTTGCCGAAACCGAGCGCTTTCTGAGGGAAGCGCGGACGAGCGGCGAGCCGGTTGTGCGGGTCGTGTATGGAAAGGGGCACCGCAGCCCAGGTGGGCGCGGGGTTTTGCGCGAGGTGATCCCTCAGTGGCTCGAAGCGGACGGAGCAGGGTTGGTTGAGCGTTTCGAACGTCTTCCCGACGCCACCGGCGCCGACGGTGCGGTGAAGGTGTGGTTGCGTTCGCGTGACGCTCGCTGATGGCAGACCGGAACACGCAGCCCAGGGGTCGCATCTTCTAAGCAGGCTTGCCGTTACGGCGGCGCTTGCTACGATCTGCGCCATGCGAATCGTGAACGTTACCGTCCTGTCCCCACTCCCGTCGGCCGCTGCTCCCTGCGTGGCCGAGCCGTTGCCGTCACCACAACTCGTAAACGAGAGCCGAAGATGAGCGGCCTGGACTTCCAGGGCATGATGGCGCTCGAGCCGCACGGGCCAGACACGTTCGTGGCCACGGGCCCAAGCTATCCGTGGGGCGGACTCTACGGGGGACAGATCGTTGCACAGGCGCTGCGCGCCGCCTCGCTAACCGTCGATCCGACCTACCAGGTGCATTCGCTACACGCGTACTTCATCCGTCGCGGCGATGCCGCGGAGCCGATCCGGCTCGAGGTCGACCGCCTCCGTAACGGCCGCAGCTTTCTCACGCGACGCGTCGTCGCACGCCAGTCCGTCGGTGCCATCCTCAACATGTCATCGTCGTTCCACCTCCCCGAGGAGGGTCCAGAGGCGCAGACGGAGCACATGCCGGACGTGCTGACGCCTGACGAACTCGGCCGCAATACGTGGAGCCCACTCATCGAGCGGTGCCTCCTGAGCGAGGACATCGCGCCGGGTCGCGTCGGCGCTTGGATGCGACTCGCTGAAGACATCGGCGATGATCCGCTCCTGAACGCCTGTGCGTTGGCCTACCTTTCCGACGATCTGCCGACCGACGCCGTGGTCGCCCGCCACCCGAATCGGCCGCCGCGCGACGCTGCGGAGCGCAGGTTCTGGAGCGCCAGCCTCGATCATGCGATCTGGTTTCACCATCCGATGCGGGCGTACGAGTGGCACCTGCACGACTTCACCTGTCGCGGGGTCGTGGGCACGCGGGGCCTGTCCGTCGGATCCATCTTCGACCGCAGCGGCCGGCACCTTGCAACGGTGTCGCAGGAAGTCCTAATCCGGTTGATCCGCACCGGCTGACGCCGCGTTGCAGCGCTGAACCTATGGGCCGGCAAACGGTGCTCCGGGAAAGGGAGGCGACTCATTCCGCTCTTGTCTTCGGCTCGTCTGGCGCCCTAAAGTGTCACGCGCAAGGAGGAATTCCGTGATGCCCATGCCGCTCGAAGGGATGCGGGTGATCGATTGGACCATCTGGCAGCAAGGCCCCGTGTGCTCTGCCATGCTCGGGGATCTAGGTGCGGAGGTGATCAAGATCGAGGAGCGCGAGCGCGGCGATCCCGGCCGCGGCATGATCAAGATCAGCGGTGTCGACCTGAAGGACCGGCCGAACTTCTACTTCGAGGCCAACAACCGCAACAAGCGGAGTCTTACGCTCGACCTCAAGAAGCCTGCCGCACGTGAGATCGTGTATCAACTGGTAGCGAAGTCCGACGTCTTCGTGCAAAACTTCCGCCTCGGCGTGGCGGCACGGCTCGGACTCGACTATGCCACGCTGCGCCGGCACAACCCGCGGCTGATTTACGCCAGCGCCACCGGCTACGGGCCGGAGGGACCGGAAGCTGGTGATCCGTCCTTCGATCAGCTCGGCCTGGCGCGTTCCGGCATCATGCTGGCGGCGGGCGAGCCCGACATGCCGCCGCTCATGATCGCCGGCGGCATTGCCGATCAGATGGGTGCGATCATGCTCGCCTACGGCGTGCTCGCCGCGGTGGTCGCCCGCGAGCGCTTCGGCGTCGGCCAGGAGGTTGATGCGTCGCACTTGGGCAGCATGTTGATGCTGCAAGGGCTGAGCGTTGCGGCACGGCTGATGATGGGGTTTGCGATTCCGCGTGTGCCGCGCAAGTTCGCTGCCAACCCGCTATGGAATCACTACCGCTGTGGCGACGACAAATGGATTTGCCTCGGTATGTTGCAGCCGGATCGCTACTGGGCTGATTTCTGCAGCGCCCTAGGCCGGGCCGAACTGGCGCAAGACGAACGCTTCTGCAACCTGCGCGTCCGCGCCGCCAACGCTGCCGCCGCTATCGACATCCTCGACGAGATCTTCGCCACCAAACCGCGCGCGGAGTGGATGCGCATTCTGCGCGCCAGCGGCGATTTCATTTTCACCATCGTCAATAGCGTCGATGACCTCCCCGCCGATCCACAGGTGGTGGCAAACGACTACATCCTCGATTTCGACCACCCGCAATTCGGCAAGACGCAGGTGGTCGGCATCCCGGTGCGCTTGAGCGAGACGCCGGGCGCGGTGCGCCTGCCTGCGCCCCAGTTCGGGCAGCATACCGAGGAACTCCTGAGCCAACTGCTGGGGTACAGCTGGGACCAAATCGCCACACTGAAGGATCAAGAAGTGATCTGATCCCCGCGCTCGGAGCGAGCGTTCATTGGCTTACGGGGAGAAAGGCCCCCCGCGCCCGCTTTTGCTCCGCTCGTCCCCGTGGACGAGTGGCCCTCGTTCTAGCGACGATTCCAGCCGCCGCGGCCACCGCCGCCGCCGCCGCCGCGCCGGCCGCCACCACCGCCGCCGCCGCCACCGCCCTCGCGCTCGCGCGCTTCGTTCACCTTGAGGGCGCGGCCCTTGAACTCGTGACCATCCAGTTGCTGAACCGCCTTTTGCGCGTCGGCGTTGGACGCCATCTCCACGAAGCCGAAGCCACGCGATTGCCCCGTGGACCGGTCGGTGATGATGGTCACGGTTTCACAGGTGCCTGCCTGCGCGAACAGCTCCTCCAAATCCTTGTCGGTCACGTCGAACCCGAGGTTCCCGACGTATAGTCTCTTCCCCATGCTGCGAACTCCTTGCGAGGCCGCTTGTGCGGCCGCTCTTTGTCATCCTCGACACGACCTCTCGTGCCACCGGCGACGACACACTGCGTGCCGCCACCGTTCTCCTGAATCCGTCAGCGGGAAGTGCACCAAAAGCAGCTAACGTGGTGGGATTCGCGCGCTAACCTATCAGTCGGGCACAGTGTACCAGCACCGGCTGGCCAGCACAACCGCTTCGCGCCACACCGCCACACCTCGCCCCTAATCTTCGCTGGACAGGCTTCCGGCTCCGCCCGGACGCTAAGAAGGGTTCTTAAGAAGGGTTCTAGTCGGCCGTAACCTAAATTCGCGTAATAAGCGACTAGCCATGGCGAGCCACGGTGTCAGCGCAGAAGCGGGCAATCTTCGTCAGAATCTCGTCCGCGGTCTTCACCCACTTGAA
>JBEKBJ010000143.1:0-11560 GCA_050015455.1 Binatia bacterium | reverse complement strand
AGATCACCGAATCGCATGCCCAAGTCGTTGTCCGAGATACGGGCCGGGGAATTGATCCGGAATTTCTGCCGTATGTCTTCGAGCGGTTCCGCCAAGGCAATGGTTCCGACGCGAAAAGGGACGGCGGCCTCGGTCTGGGTTTGTCGATTGCGCGTCATCTGGTGGAACTGCACGGTGGCACCATCCGCGCCGAGAGCAACGGCTTAGGCCAAGGTGCCATGTTCACCGTCGAGCTGCCGCTCGTAGCCGAGAAGTCCGGCGTCGTTGCGGCCTAGATGTCCAATCCAGAAAAAGCGCAAGCGGGCCACTCAGCTGCGCAGTAAGATCAAGGCCGACAAGACGGCGACTAAAGCGAAGCCGAGCCGGAATCCCCATTTGGCCAGCTGCTCGCTGGCGATGATGCTCCTCATGAAGGGGCGGTCACTGCAAGTTTTATACGTGCTGCTCCAGACACTGAGAGCCGGGAATGGCCGAGGAGGAGCTGTCTAGGCAAGGTGACAGAAGCGCAAGACCGAAGACACAGCGCATCAGTCAGCCTTGGTGTTGTTTATGATCTTGACGGCCTCGAACCACCCGATGCTCAGTAGCCCGGCCAGCAGGCACATGGTGATGTCTGTCCCATGCAGCGCGGCCATGCGGAACAGCCCGCGCAGTGCCGGAATGTAGAGGACGCACGCGAGCAGCACCACCGCGCTGCCGGCAACCCACCACAGCGCCCGGTTCGGCGACTGCAGTGTCTCAACGATGGTATGGTCCCAAGACCGATTCGAGAAGATGAGAGCAAGATTGGCGGTGATCAGCGTCGTAAAGGTGAGGGCGCGAACCACACCCTCCGGTTGTCCCCAGCGCAAGCTCACGAGGAACACGGCGAGAACGATGAGCAGGACGCTGGCACCCTGGAGCAGGCTCAGCACCACCAATCGCCCGCCGAACAGCGGCTCCCGGGGCGGGCGCGGCGAGCGGCACATGATGGATCGATCCTCCGGCTCCGCCTCGAACACCACCGAGCATGCCGGCTCGATAATCAGGTGCAGGAACGCGATGTGGACCGGGAGGAGCAGCAGCGGCAGCCGAAAGAGCACCGGGACGAGCGACATCCCAGCGATGGGGACATGAATGGCGAGAATGTATGCCATTGCATTCTTGAGATTGTCGAACACTCGGCGGCCAAAGCGCACGGCGTGCACGATCGAGGAGAAGTCGTCGTCGAGAATCACCAGCGCAGACGCCTCACGCGCCACGTCCGTGCCGCGGCCCCCCATAGCGATCCCGATGTCGGCCGCCTTGAGCGCCGGCGCGTCGTTGACCCCGTCGCCGGTCATGGCCACAACCTCGCCGGTCGCTTGCAGCGCCTGCACCAGCCGCAGCTTTTGCTCCGGGACCACGCGGGCGAAGACATTGGCGGTGTGGACGCGCCGCCGCAGCTCGGCATCGCTCAGCTGGTCGAGCTCCACGCCGGTGAGCACCTCGTCGGGCGCACGCAGGCCGATCTGCCGCGCGACGCTTTGCGCCGTGTGCGGATGATCGCCGGTGATCATCACCACGCGGATGCCGGCGACGTAGCACTCCTGGATCGCGTCCGGCACCGTCGGGCGCACGGGATCGGCGAGCCCAGCCAGACCTATACACTCGAACTCGAAGTCGTGCTGCTCCCCAGGCAGTGACTCCGGCTGAAAGCGTGCCCGCGCCACACCGAGGACACGGAGACCCTCAGCCGCCATCGCTTCGACGCGCGTGTACAGCTTCGTCTGCTCTGCGGCGGTCAAGTGGCAGAGGTCGGCGATCGCTTCCGGTGCGCCCTTCGCGGCGATGACGTACTCGTGTCCGTCCGGGGAGCGCCACACGTGCGACAGCGCCAACAACTGGTCCGAGAGCGGATACTGGCGGACGAGGATCCAGTTGGGGTGCAGGTGCTCAGTATCGGCGAGCCGGCGCTCGCCAAGGAGGTGGAATGCCTTTTCCATCGGATCGAACGGATCGCGCTGGCTGGCGAGCACGCCGAATTCGACCAGCTCGTGAAACGGCTCGGGCAATGGTGTCGAAGGCGCCGCAGGCACATCGTAGACCATGTCGCTGACGCAGAGCTTCTGCACCGACATCTGGTTTAGGGTCAGCGTCCCTGTCTTGTCGACGCAGAGCACGGTGGCTGCGCCCAGGGTCTCGAGCGCCGGGACACGCCGCGTCAGCACCCGCTGCTGCGCGATGCGCCAGGCACCGAGCGCCAAGAAGACCGCGAGCACGGCGGGGAACTCATTCGGCATGATGGCCATCGCCAGGGTGAGGCCGGCGAGGAATCCGTTGAGCCAGTCGGCACGGGTCAGCCCGTAGGCAACCACCACCAGCGTGCACAGCCCGATACCGATTCCGGCAAGCCAGCGCACCAGCCGACCGGTTTCGCGCTGCAGCGCGCTGCGCTCGGGTGCCACCGTCCGCAGAGCCTTACCGATCGCGCCCATCTCGGTCCTTGTGGCGGTGCGTTGGACCACGGCTATGCCTTGGCCGTGAGTGACCAGCGTACCGGCGAACACGAACGGTTGGCCATCGCCGCCCGGGCGGCCCATCGGCGTGACACCGTCCCAGACCGTCTTGCGCACCGGCACCGATTCTCCCGTCAGCAGCGACTCGTCGGTGGAGAGATTGAAGCAAGAGACCACGGCGCCATCGGCGGCGACCCGGTCACCTTCGGACAACACCAAGGCATCCCCGCGAACCACTTCGCGGCCGGCGATACGCCGCCGCACGCCATCGCGGATAACCAGTGCGCGCGGACTGGTGAGGTCACGTAACGCCGCAATGGCGCGCTCGGTCTTGCGCTCCTGGTACAGCGTGATGCCGGCGACAAGGAAGACAAAGCCGAGCAGGATGAGGGCTTCCTGGAGGTCGCCGAGGAACACATAGATGGTCCCGCAGGCGACTAGCAGCAGGAACATCGGTTCCTGCAAGATGTCGGAGAGGCTGCCGAGCAGGCCGGGGTGACGATCGGAAGGTAACTCGTTGAAACCATCCGTTTGCAGTCGCTGACGAGCTTCGAGATCGGTCAGACCGACGCTCGTGTCTGTCGGCGTACTCGTAGTCATCTCGCGCGCCGCCAGCAATTCATGGTTGGGGATTCAACACCGATTCGTCCTGAATGCAAGGACGAGGGACGCTGCACGACAGCGCGCTCGTTCGTGCATGCCGTAAAGATCACGAATGCATAAACCCGAGCGTGTATGTCTGCCAGCAATGACATCCGTTGCGTAAACGAGACAAAGCGGTTACGATTGCAAGCCGGTCGTTATCTGAAGAACCGGGCGTTTGGGTCTGCTCAAAAAAATCTACGGCAGGAAACGTTTCTTGCTTAGCTTGGTGGGTTTTGTCGGGAACTACTGGCGAACATGAACAGCGTACGTGTAGCTGCGGTCGTCATGCTGGCGTTGCTTCCGGCTTGCCGGGACCCTGAGGTCCGGGCGAAAGGCATCGGAAGTCCGTCGCCTGCCGAGCTGCGGCTCAGCGCGGACCTGCTTGGGAGCGGCCAGGTCCGGATCGAGTTGGTGAGCGCCGCGCCGGAACGCATTACTGTACGTACCTCCGGCAAGGCCGGGTTCAATCAAGAGCGCCTGAGCTACGTCTCATCGCCGCTGGTCGGGCGCGTCGTCGACATCCGCGCCCGCCCTGGCGACCACGTCGAAGCCGGGCAGGTGCTGGCGGTCATCGACAGCCCAGACCTGGGCTCCGCCTCGTCGGAATTCATCAAGGCCCGTGCCGATCTCATCCTGGCGCAACGCAGCAACGAGTTGGCGCAGCAGCTTTGGGCCGCCAAGGCGACGGCGCGCAAAGAGGTGCAGAGGGCCGAGGACGAGTACGTGAAAGCGAAGACCGATCTGCGGCGGACGCGGGAACGCTTGCTTTCCCTGGGCGTCCCGGGGGCGGATCTCGATCGCCCGCTGGATGCGCTGCACGTGCGCTCGCAGTTCAATCTGAGCGCGCCAATCAGCGGCACCGTGGTGGAACGGAATCTCACGCTGGGACAGATCGTCGGCGGCGATCCGACGCCGCGCCTCTACGTCGTGGCGGATCTGACCCAGTTGTGGGTGACCGCGGATATCTACGAGAAAGACTTGCCCTTGATTCACGCCGGCGAGGACGTCGGCGTGCAGGCCGCAGCGTGGCCGCAGGAGCAATTCCAGGGACGCATCGATTACGTCGGTGACACGGTCGACCCCAACACGCGAACGGTGAAGGTCCGCCTGAGCGTCGACAATCGGCGGTTGTTGCTCAAGCCGGAGATGTTCGTCACCGCCAGTATCCACACCGAAGGGACCGCTACCGTGCTGACCGTTCCGCTCGCCGCCGTTCACGGCGAAGGTTCGGAGCAGCCCTACGTCTTCGCGGCGCTGGAGGAGAATCGCTTCGAGCGACGCCCGGTCACGCTGGGCGCCAGGTCGGAAGACCGGGTCGCGATCACGGCGGGGTTGACGGCGCAAGACCGTGTGGTGACCGAGGGTTCCATTCTGCTCAAAGCCGAGGCTGATCGACAGGCAAACAGCTAAGGGCTCCGCCCGGCGTTCGTCCGGCGGGCCGCTCCCCGTTGGGTCGCTTCGGGCAGCTTTCGTGAAAACTTTGACCAGATTTGATTGACAAGCTCCGAGCATGGGTGCGCTGCAATGGTTAACCGCCTCATCGCCTTCTCTCTCGAGCAGCGGCTCGTAGTGCTGGCGCTCACAGTCCTGCTGATCGGCTGGGGTACGGTCGCCTTCACGCGCCTGCCGATCGAAGCGTATCCGGAGCTATCCGACGTGCAGGTTCAGGTGATCACGCTGTTCCCCGGTCATGCGGCGGAAGAGGTCGAGAAGTTTGTCACCATCCCGATTGAGAACGAGATCAACGGCACACCGCGTCTGACCGCGGTGCGCTCGACCTCCATCTTCGGCCTCTCGGTGGTAACCGCGATTTTCCAGGACGGCACCGACGATTACTTCGCCCGGCAGCAAGTGCTGGAACGCATCCACCTCGCCTCGCTGCCTCCCGACGTCGATCCGAACCTCGGACCGTTGAGCGGTTCGATCGGTGAGATCCTGCGCTACACGCTCAAGAGCGACACGCTCAATCTGATCGAGCTCAAGGCGCTGCAGGATTGGGTGCTGGAGCGGCACTTTCGTCAGGTGCCGGGCGTCGTAGACGTGGTGAGCTGGGGCGGCGGCCTCAAACAGTATCAAGTCCAACTCGATCCCGCCAAGCTCACGCAGTACGACCTCACCTTCAAGCAGGTGTTCGATGCGCTGTCCGCGAGCAATGCCAACGCTGGCGGCAGCTACATCCCGCAAGGCGACTACGCCTACATGGTGCGCGGCCTGGGCCTGCTCGGCTCGGCCGCCGACATCGACAACGTCGTCGTCGCGGCGCACGACGGCACGCCGGTACGCATCAAGGACATCGGCCAGGCGGCGATCGGCCACGGCATCCGGCTCGGCATTCTCGGACGCGACCACGAAGACGACCTCGTCCAGGGCATCATCCTGATGCGCAAAGGCGAGAATGCCTCGGCGGTGCTGGAGCGGGTTAAAGCCAAGCTCGCCGAGCTGCGCGACATCCTCCCTGCCGGCGTCACGATCCAGCCGTACTACGATCGCAGCCACCTGGTGCAGGCGACGGTGCGCACCGTCGAGGAGAACCTGATCAAGGGCGCGTTACTCGTCTGCGTCATCCTGATGCTGTTCCTCGGCAACCTGCGCAGCGCGCTGATCGTGGCGCTCACCATTCCCCTCTCGCTGCTCTTCGCCTTCACTTGCATGGACGTGCGTGGCATCTCGGCGAACCTGCTGTCCATCGGCGCCATCGACTTCGGCATCATCGTCGACGGCGCCGTGGTGATGGTGGAGAACATCTACCGCCACCTGGCCGCGCACCATACCGGCGGCAGCCGCGCGCGGCCGGCGGTGTACGCCGCCGCCCGTGAGGTCGGCTCGCCGATTTTCTTCTCGGTCCTGATCATCATCACGGTGTACTTGCCGATCCTGTTCTTCCAGCGCGTCGAGGGCAAAATGTTCATTCCTATGGCCGCGACGATCTGTTTCGCGTTGCTGGGCGCCTTGCTGCTGACGCTGACGACCATTCCGGTACTGTGCTCACTCGGGCTGCGCAGCGTCACGGAAGAGCACGACAGCCTCGTTCTGCGCTGGGCGCGGCGGCTTTACGTTCCAAGTTTGCATTGGACGCTGGAGCGGCCGCGAATCACCATGGCGGTTGCACTGCTGCTCTTGCTGGTCAGTTTCGCCGCGGTGCCGTTCCTCGGCAGCGAGTTTCTGCCCGAGCTGGACGAGGGAGACATCTGGGTGCGCGCAAAGCTGCCTATCGGCGTGTCGTTGGAAGGGGCGGGGCGCTACGTGCACCAGATGCGTGAGATCCTCCTGAAGTTCCCGGAGGTGCATACGGTGGTGTCGCAGCTCGGCTCGCCAGACGATGGCACCGACCCGAACGGTCCGGACAACGTCGAGCTGTATGTTGGCCTCAAGCCGCGCGAGCAGTGGACCACGACGCACGACAAGGATGCGCTGATCGACGCGATGAACCAACGGCTCGCCATCTACCCGGGTGTGACATTCAACTTCTCGCAGCCGATCAAGGACAACGTGGATGAGGCGATCTCGGGCGTAAAGGGTGAGCTGTCGATCAAGGTCTTCGGCCCCGACCTCAACGTGTTGCAGGAAAACGCTCAGGCGATCACGCAGGTGCTTGGAACAATCCGCGGCGTGCACGACCTCGATTACGACCATCTGATCGGGCAGCCACAGCTCCGCATCCCGATCGATCGTGAGCAGGCGAACCGGTACGGGATCACGGTGACCGACGTGCAGGACGCGATCGAAACGGCGACCGCGGGCAAACGCGTGTCCGACATTCTCGAGGGCGAGCGCCGCTTTCCGCTCGTGGTCAAGCTCATCTATGGTGACAGCGGCTCCGGCGGAGCGCCGTCGCCCGAGCGGCTGGCCAACCTGCTGGTGCCCAGTCCCGGCGGGGCGCGCATCCCGCTCCAACAACTGGCGCATCTCGACACCGCGTCCGGCTTCGCGCAGATCTTGCGCGAGGACAACCAGCGGCGGGTGGCGGTGAAATGGAGCGTGCGCGGACGTGACATGGGCGGCATGGTGGCGGAGGCGCAGCAGAAGGTCGCCGCCGCGGTCAAGTTGCCGGAAGGCTATCACCTGCTGTGGAGCGGGCGCTTCGAAGATCAACAGCGCGCCATGCGTCGGCTCGAGCTGATCGTGCCCGCCGTCATCTTCATCATCTTCATCCTGCTGTTCGGCAGCTTCAATTCGGTGCGCGACGCCGCGCTGGTGCTGATGCACGTGCCCTTCGCCTTGATCGGCGGCATCTTCGCCCTGCTGCTCACGGGCACCCACTTCAGCATCTCCGCCGGCGTCGGCTTCATCTCGCTCTTCGGTGTCGCCGTGCTCAACGGCGTGTTGCTGGTGACGTACTTCAACGATTTGCGCACGCAGGGACTGGGGTTGCGCGACGCCATCGTGCGCGGCGCGCACGTGCGGCTGCGTCCTGTGCTCATGACCGGCCTGCTTGCAATCTTCGGTTTCCTGCCCGCGGCCGTGTCGCACGCCATCGGCGCCGAAGTGCAGCGCCCGCTGGCGCTCGTGGTCATCGGCGGTCTGGTGTCGGCGACGCTGCTGACTGTGCTGGTGCTGCCGACGGCCTACATGTGGCTCGAGGGCTTTCGGCCCGAGCGTGGCGCGGAGGAAAAGGAATGAGTGGAGAAAGGCCAAAGGGAAAAGGCAAAAGGGGAAAGCCAGCAGTGAGACGATTCTGTGTGTCTTTCCTTCTGGCTTTCCTCTTTACCCTGTTGCCTTTTCCCTTCTCCTGCCCCGCCGAAGAGCCGGGTCCGCAACGCGTCACGCTCGCACAAGCCCTGGAGCTTGTGGAGTCGCAAAACCCCGACACCTTGGCGGCGCGGTTGCAGATCGCGCAGGCGGAGGCCGAACGCTTGGCGGCGCGGCTGTATGCCAATCCGACGTTGAGCGTGGATACCGACGACTTTCCCCTGGGACACACGACGCCGCCGGGATTGTCGGTGGGGCAGACGCTCGGCGCAACCGCCCGCATCGACCAGCCGCTCGTGCTGTGGGGTAAGCGGCGTTTGCGCATCGAGAATGCCGAGGCCGGCATCGCCGGCGCCAAGCAGCAGGAGCGCGACACGCGGCGGCAGCTGCGCTCGGCGGTGAAGGACGCATTCTACGGCGCGCTGCACGATGAGCGGCTGCTGGCGTTCACGTCGGCGAACCGGGAGCGCTATGAGAAAATCGTCGCGCTCAACCAGCGGCGCTTTCACAGCGGCGACATCTCCGAAGTCGAGTTCCGCAAGGTCGAGTTGGAGAACTTGAAACGCCTGACTGAAGAAGAAGACGCGCGCCGCACGCTGGCGGAGCGCCATCAGTTGCTCGGGCGCTTGATCGGCGGCGGACAGCCCGTACAGGCGGCCGGCAGCTTGACCGCACCGGATGTCGATGTGAACGACGCGCAGGCGCTGGACCAAGCGATGGACAATCGGCCGGATCTGGTGGCGTTGCAGCACGCGCGCGATCAGGCGCAACTGGCGCTCACCCTGGCCCGGCGGGAGCGCTATCCAGACGTGACCATCGGGGTGGATTACACACACAGCCAGTTCGTCATCTCGGGCGACAACCGCAACAGCATGGGCCTCGGCTTCAGTGTGCCGTTGCCGCTGCTCAACCAGAACCAGGGCGACATCGCCAAGGCCGAGGTCGGCCTGCGACAGGCCGAGACCGAGCTCCAGCGGCTACGGCTCGACATCACGCAGGAAGTGAACGACGCCGTCGAGCGCTACCAATCGGCGCGGCGCCTGTGGCGTACGTACGAGAGCGGTTATCTGGAGAACGCCAAAGTGGTGGTCGAGGCTGCTGAGACGGCGTACCGTGTCGGCGGTGCTTCGTTGCTGGAATTCCTCGACGCCGAACGGACGTACGCCGCCACCCAAACCGACTATGTCGACACCGTCTTCGCTGTCCGCTCCGGTCTCATCGCGCTGGAGAAGGCGGTCGGCAAGGACCTTACGGGCGAGTGAACCGAGGTCTAACATCAGAGCGAAGCGGCTGGCTGCACTCCATTGCCGCTGTTTGGCCTCATCGTCTATAGTTCTTTTATGGGCACTGGTTGCCTGAAGGAGTTTTTCAGCCCGATAGTCCGCCGCGCCTTCTGGGAGCTGGGGCTGGGTGAGCGTGAGATCATCGATTACGTGAGCGAGGTTCTGAGTGGGTTTGCGCGCGCCGACAACCTGTACCGCCTGCGCTCCATTCAAGGCAAGGCGATCGACA
Organism: Binatia bacterium; assembly: GCA_050015455.1. GTDB lineage: Bacteria > Desulfobacterota > Binatia > HRBIN30 > HRBIN30 > JAGDMS01. The sequence goes on along the minus strand of JBEKBJ010000143.1, from coordinate 2,237 downwards.
GCGTGGTCGAGATGCTGAGCGAGGCGATGGTGATGCCAGCGGCACGCTCCCGCATCGAATGGGAGCGCGGCGTGCGGAAGTACATCGGCGACTACACCCTGTTCATGAGCGGTTTGTTCCGCAGCTACGTCAGGCGGGGCGGCTATCTGGACTACTACCTGGAGGAGGGCCGGCGTGCTTACTGGGCGGTGTCGGAACTCGATCTGTCGCTCTATCGGACTGGTTTTCTCTTGTTCCAGGAATTGTCGAAGAACTTTGAATTCTACTCCGGAGCCTTGGATTACTTGCGCAAGGCATATTTTGCGCCCTCACCTGGAGAAGATCCATTCGCCGAGTTTCTCCGTCAGATCGAAGGCTGGCGGCGGATCAGCATCTCAAGCAATTGAGCTGAGACCACGCCCGTGCAATCAATCACGGTCCCGCCCGCTGCTGAGCCGGCACGGCTCGACGTTTTCCTGGCACACCGGCTGCCGGGCTGCTCCCGCCGCCTTGCACAACGCGCCATTGCGGCAGGCGAGGTGCGCGTGAACGGGCGACAGGCCCGCAAAGGTGATCTCGTCAGGAGCAACGATGTCGTGGAAGTGGGGGAAGATCTGGTTACGCCGCCTGCGCTGCCGCCCAACCCGCAGCTGGCGATCCCGATCCTGTTCGAAGACGCCGTGCTGATCGCGGTCGACAAACCCGCAGGGATGCCGTCGCAGGCTCTGCGGGCGCGGGAAACCCGGACGGTGGCGAACTTCCTCCTCGCGCACGACCCCGCAATGGCTACGGTCGGCACGAGCGACCGTGAAGCGGGCATGGTGCACCGGCTGGACACTGACACCTCCGGCGTCCTACTGGCGGCGCGCACAGCCGAGGCCTACCGGTCGTTACGCCAACAGTTTTCGCGGCACGAGGTGATCAAGGAGTATCTTGCGCTGGTCGAAGGCGACGTACCGGCTCCAGGGGTAGTGCGCACGCCCATTAGGCACGATCCTCGCCATCCAAGCAGGATGAAAACCTTGACGACGTCTGGCCAAGACCGGCACGCTCGCATTGCGGTTACCTACTTCCGCCCGCTCAAGCGCTTGCGAAGCGCGACGCTGTTGCTGGTGGAGATCCCCACCGGCGTCATGCACCAGATCCGGGTGCACCTCGCCTCAGTCGGGCATCCCGTGATAGGGGACCGGCTCTACGGGCCTCAGGAGACTCGGGCGACACGCCAACTCTTGCATGCCTCGAGGCTCTCACTCGTGCATCCCGACACCGGACTACCGCTGGAGATCAGAAGCCCGCTGCCGGCCGATTTCGCCGCCGCACTTGCGGGTGCCGCCGTTCGCCGGAGGCGGCAGCACAGATAAGTAGCAAATTCTGCCGCCCTGCCAGCCTGTCGGGCTTTGCAATCCGCAGCGACCCAACGGGGAGCGGACCCGTCGAAAGGGCGCCGGCCGCAGGCCCTAGGCTGCGACTTGCCTGCCTTTTGCTTTGGCCTTGCCGCAGGCGCCGCACAGGTTGCGGAGGTTTTCCGGATCTTCGACCAGACCCTCATCCATGTTGTGGCAGACCTTCTTGCACTCCGCACAGATGAAATAGACGCCTTCGATGGTCTTGTTGATCCGCTCGCGGTTGAGAATGCGGCCCTTGAGCTTCTCTACTCGGATGCCGAGGAGATCTTCATACTGGCGCTTGATCTTGCGACGACCCGCCTCGTCTTTGGGCAGATCCCCTTCTTCGTCGACGTCGCCGGTGACGTCGTCCTCGAAAATGTGCGAACCCTTCTTTGCCTTTTCCCTCTTCGGTGTCCGCCCCATGACCTCTCCTGAAAGCTGTTACCGCGTCCGTTCCGTGTACCCGCAGTTCTTCTCACACACCCAGAAGAAGCCACGCCGCCCGAACCCGGTGAGATACGTCACCTTGCTCTCCGTCCCGCAGCTGGGGCAAAAATGCTTCGTCTGCTGCACACCTGTCTTCTCGGCCGTCTTGGCCTTCTTATCTGCCATCCTTATCCTCCGCAGGGATTCATGTTCCCTGGCGCGCCCACGCCGGCGCGGGTCGCATAAAAAAATCCGGCCGAGCTCTGAATCTGCTAGACCGGGACATCTACCCTATAACGATACCCGAACACCATGTCAATAGGCAGTCCCAAATCCGGCGCTAACGCACCGGCGCGCGCGATCCGGCGCGTTGGGCGCCGCTGCGGGCGGCTGACGCCGGCCGGGCGGCCCGCTGTGGTCGGCGAGTGGGCCGAGCCAAACTGC
>JBEKBJ010000142.1:0-11611 GCA_050015455.1 Binatia bacterium | reverse complement strand
GGTCGAAGCCAGCCATCCCGGTCCAAATGTCGCGTTTCGTAAATCCTAAGGGTGACCTTCCATAAGTCAGCAAGTTTTGTGAGGGAAGCCCAGCCGCTCTGACCGGTACGAGCGTGCTCGGATCCGTCGTCGCGAACGGCGAGCTGGTTTCGTACAGGGTCTCGTACCGCAGGACTGACTGGGTATAATCACCTTCAAAATAATTCCCGGTCATCCCAAAGATATGATTGTATGGATAAACCATCTTCCCGATCACATTGAGCTGGTGCACAGGCTGGATGAAGCCCGGGTTCTTGGGGTCGGGCTGGTAGTACCCGACAATAGGCGCCTGCGATATCGAACTCAGTTGCCCCGCCGCATTAGTGATGGTAATGTCCTCAATCTTAAACGCATTGGCGTTCGTACCGCCGGCGCCGCGGCCACGGCCGTACAGATAGTCAAAAGCGAACTCAAAACCCTGTGGGGTGACGGCGTGGAAGCGCACCCCGACTTCACTGGCATCTTGCGGATTCTTCTGGAAGTCACCTCTACGGTAGCTGGTCCCCTGCCAGTTGAAAGCTGGGGTAGTCAAAGTTCCGTTGCTGACGTTGATCTGGCCGAGTCGCAGCGGATCGGCAAACGGGACGGCCCATGGGCGCGGCAGAAAGTCCACCGTGTTGCTCACCTGAAAATCGAAGGGGTTGTAGACCACTTCTAGAAAGGTATTGGACAACGGCCCTAGTTCCCCGATATCCCACAAACCTTTCCCAAGCCACAAAGGGATGCGGAGCTCGTCCCATGACTCGACCTGGAAGTGCCAAGTCTCGTCGAGCGGATTGATAATGTCCATGACGCGGAACTGGTCGCTTTCGCCCCAGATCACCTGCTGGCGGCCGATGCGGAAGCTGAGCGGCGCGTTGTTGAGCTTGAAATCGACGTACCCTTCGCGCAGCTGGTCCTGGAACTTGTCCGCTGAGCGATTCGAATCGCTTAAACGGCTGTAGTTTCCGGGAAGCAACTGGGGCAAGCTGCCTGCAGTACCGATAGGGCAGGGACCGCCTACGCACTGGCCCGGACGGTTGCCGCTGATCGGTCCGCCGATCATATCATCGTAGCGCGTTTGCCCTTCTTCCGGGCCCCCCGGGGCGATATCATAGAAACTGTCGTACACTCCGCGGTACAGCAAGAACAGCTTCGAGCGTTCGATGAACGGCAGGTCGAACTTGTCTATCAAGCGGCCGTTCTGGAGCCAATCGAAATCTACCCGGAGGCGCAGGGTGTTACGGTTCATGATGAACTGGAACTTATCCGGGTTCGAGTGGCGGACCAAGTTCAGCGAATCCACGTTGCCCGAGAGTTGCAGCGGGCCGTATCTCATGACCGCCCAGGCGGGTGGGCCGAGGGCAGCGCTCACGAGCAACGCCAGCGCAACTGCCAGGGCCACGTTCCACCGCGAAACTCCTCCACACCTTACCTCGCGCATTGCACCCCTCCTCTGGCGGCGACGGCTTGGCACCGCCCCGCCTTGCCAAACTGCTGTCTAATACTAGAAAATCAGGGACAATGGCAAGGGCAAATATTAAGGTTTGCTGGTGCCCGGTATGCCCGAATTGACTTGGTCCGGACGCCCTGTTACGGCCCTCTATATCCATGGTCCGAACCCGTTTTGCTCCGAGTCCCACCGGATACCTGCACATTGGCGGCGCGCGTACGGCGTTGTTCAGCTACCTGTTTGCGCGGCACCATGACGGCAAGTTCATCCTGCGCATCGAGGACACCGACCGCCAGCGCTCTACTCAGGAGTCCATTCGAGCCATCATCGACGCGCTGACCTGGCTGCGGCTCGAATGGGATGAGGGCCCATTGTTCCAGAGCCAGCGCATGGGGCTGTACCGCCAGCGTGCCGAGCAGTTGTTGCGTGGGGGCAAAGCCTACCGCTGTTACTGCTCAGCGGAAATCGTCGAAGCCAAACGCAAGGCGGCCATGAAGAGCGGCCGCAAGCTGATGTACGATCGCACCTGTCGGGACCTGGCTGGCGCGCCGGGCACGCAGCCGTTCGCGGTGCGCTTCAAGGCGCCTCTGGAAGGAGAAACGGTCGTCCCCGACCTGGTGAAGGGCCACGTGATTTTTCCCAACAGCGAGTTGGACGACCTCATCCTGGTGCGCTCTGACGGAACGCCGACGTACAACTTCTGCGCCGTCGTCGACGACGCCGAGATGGCGATCACGCACATCATCCGCGGCGAGGATCACCTCAGCAACACCCCCAAACAGATCCAACTGTACCGTGCTCTCGGGTACGCGGAACCCGCTTTCGCCCACATTCCTTTGATCCTGGGACCGGACCGGACGCGGCTGAGCAAGCGCCATGGTGCCACCTCGGTGATGGCGTACCGTGACACGGGGTACTTGCCGGACGCGCTGGTTAACTACTTGGTGCGGCTCGGCTGGTCCCATGGCGACCAGGAAATCTTCTCACGGGCCGAACTGATCGAGAAGTTCTCGCTCGAAACCGTCGGCAAGGCGGCCGGCGTCTATAATCTCGAGAAGGCCGAGTGGCTGAACTTCCAGTACCTCAAGGCCATGCCCGTAGGCGCGCTCGCCGAGGCGGTCAAACCGTTCATCGCACGAAAGGGGTACAGCGTTCCGGGCGACGATGCCTGGCTGGCTCGTATGGTGACGACGCTACAGGAGCGCGCCAAGACACTGGTGGAGTTGGTCGAGATGGCGCATTACTATCTGAGTCCAACCATCGCGATCGACGCCGGCGCCGCGCGCAAATTCCTCAAGCCGGAGATTCTCGAGCCGCTGCGGGCTCTGCGCGCGCAGCTCGCTGATCTGGCCGAGTGGAACGTGGAGGCGATCCGCGGCTGCTTCGAACGCGTCATCGGGCGTTTCGGACTGTCGCTGGGCCAGATCGCGCAGCCCGTACGGGTGGCGGCCACCGGCAGCAGCAGCAGCCCCGGCATCTTCGAGGTGCTCGATGTCCTGGGCAAGGAGCGCTCGCTGGCGCAGGTGGACGGTGCCATCGAGCGCATCGCCGGCAGCGGCGCCGCGAACACCGCCGCGACCGGAACGCCACCTTGACTTCGATAGCGGCGCTCCGTAATCTTAGCGCGGTCTGTTAGTGAGGAGTCGGCTAATTGGTAAGCCACCTGACTCTGGATCAGGCGATTGTAGGTTCGAGTCCTACCTCCTCAGCTGGATGATCGCGGATTGCGGACTTTGGATTGTGGATTGACTGGAGGAAGATCCGCAATCCGCGATCACCGCTCCGCAACCGATTGGTCCCATCGTCTAGTGGTTAGGACACCGGCCTCTCACGTCGGCAGCAGGGGTTCGAATCCCCTTGGGACCACTTGATTTTAAAGGGATTTTCTCGCTTCAGGCGGCGACAAAACCGCCGAGGTCGCCGGTTTTGTCGCCGCCACCGCCGGGAATCTGCCGAGCCGGACGCCGTCAGTCCCGATCAGCAGCGCTAGCTGCGTTGCCGCCCGCTGTGGCCTGCTGCGCTATCAACAAGTAGCGACCGGGAATAGCGCAGGGCACTGACGCCAGGGATGATCGAATGTCTGTTTTTTGAACGGGACGTGCGCCGCGAGCCAGGACGATGTTCCAATGTAGAGGTGAGCTGCCTAGTCGCGCACGGCGCCGGAACCGACGGCGGAAGCCGGGTTGTCTGTCGCTCCGGCGACGATGGCCATGTCCGCGCGCAACCCGAGCTCCCGCGCCACGTGCGGCCGCAGCGTACCAATTACGTCGGTGCACTTGACGATCTCGGGAAACTTCTCGGGAGCGATGCCGCAGCCAGGCAGGAGCGCCTCGCTGTAGACCACATTGGAGGGGTCGCGGTTGTCGGTCACCCACGACGTCAGAATCGAATCATAGCTGGCGACGAAGCGTGCGCTCAGCTGGAGGTCGAGGTAATCGAGGGCGTTGAGGAATTTGTAGGTCCGCTGGTAGACATCCGGATGCTGGTGTTTCACGTAGAGCATGTGGGCGGCCGGGTCCTTTCCGGTGAGGGATGGGGCGCCACCGGTGAGGCGGATCCAGCGCCACAGCCGCAGCGGGTGATAGCCGGCCACCCTGATGGGTCCGCCGGTAATCGCCCTGAGATCCTCCCGCCCCCGCGCGTCCATCCACAGGATCGCATTCATCAGCGGCCGCCCTTCCGTGTCGACCGGGACGGTGCATTCGCCCTGACTACTGCAGCAAATGGCGATGATCTCGCTTGCTGTGACGAGCCCTTGAGCGATGAGCCGCTTGGCCACGCGCAGGAACGCATTCCACCACGCTTGCGTATCCTGCTCGGCGCCGCCGTTGGGAAAGAGCAGCGTCTCGACGCTCTCGAATTCCCAGGCCAGTACCTTGCCATGGACGGACACCAGGGCCGCCTTGCATCCCGAGGTGCCGAGATCGACGGCGAGAACGTATTGGTCGCGCACTTTGGTCACGTACAGCGCTTCAATCCGCAGGTGATCGCGTACGTCATCGGCTCTCTGTCTGTAGCCATCGGCGGCATCCCTGGGCGTGCCTCTTGAGGCTAGCTCGCGCCTTCCACGCTCTCCAGCACGCGCCGGAATCCGGCCACGGCTTGCTCCACCACTTCGTCTGTGTCCGCCATGCTGGTGTAGAGACGGCTGCCGGCGACCGTGATGATGCCTTCGGCGGTGTACGCCGCCCCCATCTCCTCCGCAATCTTGCGGCGGTCGAAGAGTTTTGGGAAGAAGTCCGGATCGGCGACGTCTAGCAGCAGGATGCCGTGCGCCTCCAAATGCAGGGTGGAGCCGTGATTGTACACGAAGAACGGCAAGCCGAGATCATCGATGGCGGTCTGTAGGCCAGCGCACAGCTTGTCGCCGGCTTGACCAGCGAGAATTGGGGCGTGGGTTCGTTCCATTTCGAGGACGGCGAAGTACCCAGCAGCGGCGCTCAAGGGATTGGCGGAGAGCGTGCCGCCCACGAGTGTCTTCTGTTGTCCGCCGCCGATGCCCGCCGCGAACGTCTGCCTGATCTCGGCGCGGCCGCCTACGCCACCGGCGGCCGGAAAACCGCCGGCCACGCATTTGCCGAACAGCGTCAGGTCCGGCTTGACGTTGAAGTAGCCCTGGGCACCGCCCAGTCCGAGCCGGAAGCCGGTGACGACTTCGTCGAAGATGAGCAGCGCGCCATATTCGTCGCACAGCGCCCGCACCCGTGTATTGAAGTCGCGCTGCAGCGGCCGCGTGCCGCTCTCGGGGCCGAGCGGTTCGAGGATCACAGCGGCCGTGCCCCCGTTGGACTTGTTGCGCTCAAGTAGCGCGTGCAGACCGTTCTCGCCGTCGATGTCGTTCGGGTAGAACTCCTGCGTGTGCTGCAGCACGGACTCGGGAATGCCGGCCGCCTCGAAGGCACCGCTGCCGGGAATGCGCGTACCGAAGACAAGCTGATCGCTCCAACCGTGGTAGGCGCCGCCCATTTTGATGATCTTGCTGCGGCCGGTGAAGTTGCGCGCGGCGCGGATGGCCGCCATGCACGCTTCGGTGCCGCTGCCGAGCATGCGGAACATCTCGACACTCGGCATGTGCCGGTTGATGAGCTGCGCCAGCTTGTACTCGTACTCATAGAATAAGCCAGTGACTGGCCCGCACTCGTTGAGTAGCTGAATGACCTTCTCGCGTAGCGGCCCGTAGTTGCTTCCCAAGACCGTCGGCCCGCCGGCTTGGAGAAAATCGATGTAGCAGTTCCCGTCGACGTCCCACAGGTAGGCTCCGGCAGCGCGAGCGATGTTGATGGGGAACGGATAGTTGAAGGCGAGGTTGTGCTGCACGCCGCCGGGGATGAACTTAGCGGCTTCCGCCGTCGAGGCCTTCGAACCCCGACACTTGGTCTCGAAATAGTGGAGATACTCTTGCATTCTGTCGCGCCGAATCGGCCGTGGCGCCGCCGCCACGAGCCGCTTGGCTTTGGCGAGCAACTCGTCCGTATCGGGCCAATGGGAGATGGCATAGGCGTGTGCTGTCGTCGTCATGGGCGGGTCCCGAAACTGTAGTATTAGCTATCTATGGTTATTTGTCCAGCCACAAGGCGGCTGGCACAGATCAGACGGGACGATGGCTCGGATAGAAGGCCCAAGTCCTGTGCCTAAGCCCGTGGCTGCCGGATTGCGCGACATGTGAGAGGGTGGCGTCAGAACGTCTTGACGCGAGCTCATTATAGTGATAGCTATACCACGAGAAATGACCGGTGGCAGCATCACTGTGACTCCCAACAAGCACTCTCGGCCTGGCGCGGCGCCGAAGTCGGCAAGGAGGCGGCGGACGGGCCAGGCAGGACCAGTCCGTTCGAACCGTAGAGCGAAGCCGGAGCGACCGACTGGCGGGAGAGCACTGGTCACGTTTGAGAAGTTGGTGAAGGCAGCAGGCGAGCTTCTCGCCGAGGTTGGATTTGAGAAGCTCACCTCGAATGAAATCTGCGCTCGAGCGAAGCTGACGCCTCCTGCCTTTTACCACTATTTTAATAATAAGTACGACATCCTCGAGGAGCTTGCAGAAACATTGCTGAAGAAGCAGAGTGACGCGTTCGCAATATGGCTCTTCCAGAATGCTGGTCGAGCAGAGGGCGCGGCGCAGATTGATGCGCTCGAATTGTGGTTCCGGACCGCTGCAGACATCGTCGCCAAGGAACCGGGTGGGATTTGGACGATGCGTGCTCTTCGTGCTTTGCCGAACCTCGCACATATCAGGCTCCAGTCGCAGCGCCTCTTTACTGATCAGATGCTCGAGTTTGCCCGGCGGATGATGCCCGAGACTCGTGCGAAGACCCTTTGGAATCAGCTTCGCATTGCCGCGGAATTCGGCTTTATTGTTGATGAACTCGCGCTGGAGGAGGATCGAATTCCGCGTGACATTCTTTTTAAGGAAGCCGCGCGGCTCATGCATGGAGTCATCGACGAGATTCGAGGTTGACATCCCTGTAGGTGGGTAGCGCCGGCCGCCGGTCCGGGGGTGAGACGGCTAGGCGCGAGGGCCTGGGAACGTGAGTTGCGAGAGTTCGGAACATCGAGCATCGCTGATGGGAGAAGCCTATGTTGACTGACGCCGAGGCGCGAGAGCAGATCATCCAGATCACCAACGAGTTGTTTTCCAGGGGGCTGCTGACGCCTACGGGAGGGAACGTCAGTGCGCTGGCGAGCGACGGCGAGACGCTGTGGATTACGCCGAGCCAGATGTATTAAGGGTGGGCTGACGGAGGCCGACCTGGTGCACATCCAGCCAGACGGCACGGTCATCGAGGGGACGCGGCAGCCGTCCGTCGAGTTCCAGATGCACGCTGCCGCCTACCGGGTGCGTCCCGGCTCTACCGGCGCCTTACACGCGCATGCGCCGATCGCCACCGCCTTTGGCATCTGCAGCCAGACCTTCCCGTCCATCAACACCGACGCCGTGTTCCTGCGCGACACGGTGACCGTGCCCTGGTACATGCCCGGGTCCAAGGAGCTGGCGGCCGCGGTCGCCGAGGCATTGCAGAAGAGTCGCGGCGCGATACTTCAGAACCACGGCTTGATGACGGTGGGAGAGAATCTGCGCAAGGCTGTCACCCGCGCGATGACGCTCGAAGAGACCGCCAAGATTCTCATGTACTGCAAGCAGTTCGGCGGCACCATCAGCGTGCTGCCCGACGAGTGGGTCGAGCGCCTGGCGCCGCTAGCGGACTTCATTTAGCGCGACAGTCGACAGTCTGAGGTCCAAGGTTTGACGGGGGTGATCCAGGAGAAACTCGCAAGGAGGATTGGGCGATCATGAAGAAACTCGTGACCGGTGCAACAGGCTTCATAGGTTCAGCCATTGTGAGAGAGCTCATCAAGGATGGTGAAGAGGTAAAGGTCTTGGTGAGAAAGACCAGCGACACCCGCAACATCGATAAGCTCGACGTTGAAAGAGCGTATGGCGACATCCGTGATGGTGATTCCATGAAACGGGCGCTCAAAGGTTGCGACACGCTCTATCTTACGGCGGCATTCTTTGCCCACTGGACGCCGGACACACGCTTGCTCTACGAGGTCAACGTTGGCGGTACGAAGGCCTCGCTCAAAGCCGCGCTTGAAACTGGCGTACAGAAGGTCGTCTATACCAGTACCAACAACGCCATCGCCGCGAGCGGCCCCGTACCTACTAACGAGGAGGGGGTGTTCAATTATTGGAGCACTGGCGACCACTATTCCATCTCCAAATATGTTGCCGACAATGAGGCACGAATCTTTGCCGTGAGGGGGCTCCCAGTGGTGATCGTCAATCCCACACTTGTCATTGGGACGAATGACGTAAAGCCAACACCATCTGGCCAAATGATCATTGATGTAGTGAAAAGGAAGATGCCTGGGTACATTAATGGTGGGCTAAACATTATCGACATTGAGGATGTTGCCTGTGGTCATATCCTTGCCGCCAAAAAAGGCAGGGTAGGTGAGCGATATCTTTTCGGAAATAGGAATATTACTGTCTACGAGTATTTGAAGCTGATTGCTGATATTGGTCGGGTAAGGCCACCGATGATCAACATATCTTATCATCTCGCCCTTGCGCTTGCATATGTGCTTGAGTTTGGAGCCTTCATTACCAAGAAACCTCCGGTGTTTACGGCCGGCGAAATACGGATTGGCAAGATGACGGAATGGTATGACTGCTCCAAAGCGGTGAATGAGATCGGTCTGCCACAGACGCCTATCGATGTAACCATCAAAAAGGCCATCACGTGGTTTAGAGAAAATGGGTATCTGTCGTAAATAGCACCGCAATGCCCGCCGGCTCATCCGCGCGGACGAGGGAACAGGTCCGTCTGTGAATCGTCTGGCCGTGCCTCGCCAATATTCCGTCCGCGCGCCTTGAAGCGAGAGTCGCTCGCCCCCATTGCCTTGCAATCGCATAGGTCCCCTCGCATCTTGCCGCGATGCTGCTGCTCCTCAAGCTTCTCGTCTGGGCCGTGCGCGCCCTGGCCCGCTCGCCACAGGCCCTCGTCCTCGACAATCTCGCCCTGCGCCACCAACTGGCAACCGTGGCGCACCGCGGCCGCCGTCCGCGCCTTCTCCCGACCGACCGCCTGTTCTGGGTCGCCCTGCGGGCGCTGCGCACCGACTGGGCCAAGTCCCTGGTGGCCGTCAAACCTGCCACCGTGGTCGCCCGGCACCGGCGCGAGCTCTTCCGCTAAACTCATTGCTCAGTCGAGCAGGGCAAGTGTTTCCATTGCACGGATCGTTTGCTCGAGATTCACGACACCGGCATCTGTCCCAAGGCCCGTGGCCACCAGCGCGGCGGTGGCGGTCGCCAACCGGCACGCTTTCTCGACCGCCCAGCCCTGCGCTAGACCCGCGATGAACCCGGCGCAATAGGAATCGCCGCAACCGGTCGTATCAACCACATCAACTTTGAAGGCCGGGATGCGCTGTTCCCTGTCCGGTGCAATCAGGTAGGAACCGTCCGCGCCGCACTTGAACACGCACGCTTTCGCGCCGAGACTCATGAAGAACCGCGCCACCTCTGCCGGCTCACTCCGCTCGCAGATCACCGCCGCCTCCTCCAGGCTCGGCATGAAATAATCGACATGCGGTAACGCCGCCTTCAACGCGTCTAAGGTCCCCATCGTGGGGGCAACCAGATCACAGGTCACAGTGCACCCACGTGCCTTGGCGGCAGCCAGCAAATTCGCCGTTGGCTGGCCGTCGAGCTGTGGCAGGCCACCTACCCCGCCGAGGTGGATGAACTTGGCCCCGAGCACGCGGTCGTAGTCGGCGGGCCCGAGGGTGAGGAAATTGGCGGCGCCCAGGCGATGGAACGCGGGCCGGTCCCCGTTGCTCCGTATGGTGAGAATGGTCGCCGAGGTCGGAAAGCCCACCGCGACGCGCCAAGCTGAGCAGGAAGTCCCCTTTCTCGTCATCACCGATGGCGCCGACGAGCAACGTGCGCAAACCGAGCTTGGCGCAATTGACGGCGACGCCGGCCGCGGTGCCGGCAACCGTGAGCCGGATGTCATCGACCAGGGAGACGGCGCCGCCCTCGGGAATGTGGTCGATGGGACGCCCGAGGATGTCGAGGATGGTCAAGCCGATGCAGGCCACGTCGTGCGTCATGCTGCCGCCTTTCCTCAGGGCATAGGCCAAATTAACGGTCTTTTCGGCCCAGCCGTGACACGCTCTCCCGACTTTTCATTAGGTTCCACCCCAAGCACAAACTCGCTTAACGGCCTCCGCCGCACTGACCATAGCCCCTTCTATGAAGCAGCCACCGAAGATATCACTGACGAAGGACACACCCTTCAGGCCCTTGAGTGTCGGTTTGAAATCCAACACCTTCCGATACGATCCGGTGGGGTAATGTCCCATCCCGGCTTCTTTGTGCCAGAATACCCTGGCCTCCTCCACCCAGTTTGAGATGCCCGGTATCATCAGCTCAGTATCCGCCAGCGCCATCTTGAGAATCTCTTCGTCGGGTCGGCCAATCAGGTCCAATGTATGTGGATAGCATGGCCACGCGCTCACTACCCCCTTCCCGCTCGGAACCATCGCCGGGCATTTGACACACCCATCAATTGCAACACTGAATACCTTTTTGCCTGTGGGTTCATTGAAATATGCCCAAACCTTCCTATTCACCGGACGGTCAAGGAAGAATACCGGTATCGGAACGGGCGCCTGGACCACAGACTCGAAGAAGTCCCGCTGCTCTTTGAGTTCATCGGGAAGCATACGCCCGACTGAGGGCGCAGCCGCCGCCACTATGACATGACCAGCCCTCTTCACCGAGCCGTCTTTCTTCATCTGCACGCCGACGACCCGGCCTTTCTCCATCACTAATTGTTGCACAGGTGATTCGTACCTCACCACAAGTTTGCTGGCCAGCCCTTCCGCGAGGGAAGCAGTACCGCCGGCCAAGGCAGAGTACTTCGTGAACCAGTCGATGCGGATCAATTGGATGAAATGATACAGGCTCATCCACTCGGGCTCGCACATATTGCTTGCCAAGCTTATTGCAGACACAAGGCTTCTCAACCTCAGCTCCGAGGGAGCCCTGAACAGCTCCGCCAGTTCCACATCGTCATATTCGGGACGGTCTTCAACAATCCGGAACAGCGGCGAGCGATGCCCAAAGATAATATGTTTGAGGACGAACCAATCGAGTTTTAGATTGGTCGCCAGTCCCAATGCGGGCACGTACGGACTCCGAGACTCGAAATCAAACACAGTGCCGCCTTCGAATCTGAATTTTACCTTTGCTTTGATCGGGTCGCTGCGTCGAAGGCCTAGCTCGTCCATCAGATCGAACGCATAGCGGTAGGCCGAATGGAAGAACTGGGCTCCGACGTCCACCTTGTCCCCTTTGCGCTCAATGGTCGCCAGGCGACCGCCCGGGCGATCCAACGCCTCTAGAATCTCGACCTCATAACCTCTTTGAGAAAGCCAGTAGCCCGCCGGCACCGCCTCCGACAATAATCACTTTTCTGTTTTCCATTTCCGGCGCCATAAGTCGCATGGATTTCCGCTTATTGAGGATTGCATAAGTAATAGAAAGATCGTCCGCGGTGGTGTATACTGCGTGCATGCGACCACAGGGGACGGCGGCGGAGTTGGAGCGGCGGCGGCGGCGAGCGATACGGCTGT
>JBEKBJ010000141.1:0-11724 GCA_050015455.1 Binatia bacterium | reverse complement strand
ATGCGGCACCGAGACCGACTGCGGCGCAGACCTGCTCGAACGAGAGCGCGGAGGCCGTGGTATTGTGGTCGCGATGCACGTCCGCCCTGCGGCAAATTACCAGGGCCCGCATCAAGCAGGCCCGCGGTTCCTCACAGCCGGATCGCCCGCACCCGCTCGCGCGCCAGGTCCAGCGTCACCTCGATGTACCGCTGCGTGGTCGCGAGCGACGAGTGCCCGGCACGCTGCTGGATGATGCGCGGGTGCACACCGGCACGTGCCAACTCGGTCATGAACCAGCGCCGGCCCGAATGCCCGTTTTCGCAACACCTGAGCGACCGCGATGCCGGCAGCGAGATCAGGTGTCCCAGGTCCGCACCATCCCGCAGCGCGGACACGTATCGAGCCGCGGCCGCTGTCGCTCTGCATCCAGAATGACATCCTCCGCAACGTGTCCCGACGGGCATACGGCCGTGATACGCCGCAGCACCGGGTCGGTGCTGCCGTCGGGCAGCCACCGGGCAAGCGCGACCTCTGACAGGCGCCACCCGCCGGGTTCATCAGCCGCCCGATGAACGGAGGCTACGAACAGCGCTCCCGGTGCGATCGCGTCCCGCAGCTCCGCTGGCACAACCGTCACGAGTAGCTCGACGGGTGTCCACGGCTGGACAGAGAAAAGCGTTGCCGTGAACACCGGCCGATCGGGAGACACAGACTCAACCCGGACCAAGCTCTTCATTTCGTTCCCTCCATGCGTAGTATCTGTTCTATTGGCTATGTCCTATCGCGGCTCGGTCGTAGCCCTGGACGAACGCGCCATTCCACGGGGGGCGACTGTGCTCATGGCGGCAGGCTCTCATCGGCCTTCGCCGGGCATGCTCATGCTGGCGCTACCTGATGCAGCTCGCACGCAGGCAGCTTGTCCTTTACCCACAACCCCTGCGCGACACAATACGACCGACCGTCCCTGCTCTCGCGACAGACGCAGTTCCCGCAGGTGAGATCCAGACTCGGCTGCTGCACAATCGACCACGGCAAGGCAGCCTCAAGCTGCTGGCGATCACCGTCGCCCAACCGGTCGAAGGGATGCCGCCGCGCCCGTTCGTCTTCCTCGGTGTCGCTCAGTAGTTCCATCGTGGCCGCCCGCGGTGCCGCAAGCAGACACGCACCAGCGACGCTGTTGGCCACGTCTTCATGCGCGCCCGGTGCATGGTCGATGCTGTCCTTGCCGCTCCGTGCGACGCGCCGTTCCAGGCTGCACAGCTGATTGATCAGCCGCGGGCTGTCCAGTAGCTCCACCTGTCGGCGGTTCAGCACCGGGATCAGCTCGCGGTAGAGATCACTCTTCGGCTTCTCTGCTACGTCGTACCAGATGCCATGTGCCCGGAAGCGTTCCCGCGGCCATTCACCACCGTAGCGATCGCCAACCACGCGCGCTAAACCGTAACCCTTGAGCACAGCGGCAAACTCACTGACGACGTCGTCGGGATTGAACGGCGGGCGCCGCTCACGGATGCAGTCGAGCACCGCCTTACCGTCCTCGCGCTCGTGTGCTATCGCCAAGGTCATCGAGTCTTGACTGCCACCGGACGGGTCCACGAAGGCAACGTACTCCACGCCCCTCACGGGCGGCAGCTCGTGCCGGTCAGACGCCACGCAGGCCTCGACCACTTCCCGAGCAACGAAGCTCTCGATGTCCCGGCGAAACTGCGCCCCGTACTCGGCCGCCGCTCGCGCTTCATCGTCCCTGTACGCCTTGGCGATCAGGCGTCCGAGACGTGAATCCGGCGCGTGCGGATGCATGGTTGCGGTCTCCGCCTGCCACACCAAGGTCTCATCATCGTCGCGGCCGAAGTGCTCGCGATGCGCCTCCCAGACCGTGCCGCGCCGGGCATAGGGTGAGCTGAGCGCGATGAGAATAGAGTCGGGAATGGTGCCCATACACGGCCGCAGTGCGTTGAGGATCTCTACGTCGGGGTTGGCGCCGTCTTCATCGGTCGGCCAGAAGGCGATCTCGTCACACACCGCGCTCACCATCGTGTAGTTGCGGACGGCGGCAACGCTGGCGGTCAGCACCTCGACGGTCACGCGGTTCGTCAGTTCGATGGCTTCCTTGGTCGGTTCTGAGGCCAGCATCTGGTGGAGCATCGGCACGGCGTTGATCAGTCCCGTCATGTACCGCATCACCGTGCGCGCCTGCTTTCGGCCCGCCGCGATGACGGGCAACATCCCCACCTCACCCGGCGCAAGGTACTCGCGGTAATTCCGGAATGTCGCGAGGAACAAGGCGATCAAAGCGGCGACGCGGCTCTTGCCGCCGCGGCGCCCGACGACCATCCAGGCCTCAGTTGCTGGCTGCGTCGGTGGCCTGCTCCGACCAGTGCAGCGCTGGTAGATCGCCAAGGCGTCCGCGTCCATCGGCAGCCCGAACAGGGCAGCAAGAAACGCTTCCCAGGCGCGCCAACTCGCCCGGTCTTTGAACCACAGCCCGAACAACGCCGGGTCGTGCATCGCTTCGAGAATGGTCATGCCCTACCCCTTTTCACGCTTTTCGCGCAGCAGCCCTGCTGCGGCGTACACCGCCAGGTCGGCGGCCTCTTCCAGGGCCTCACGGCGGAAGTCTCGCCGGTCCGTGCCCAGGTGCAACTCGCCGTAGCGCCGGCGCCCGAGTAAGAGCCGCTCGGCAACTAACGTCAACACCGCCACCTCATCCGGTCCGAGCCGCTCCGCTGCCGCGAGTACGTGCGCCACGGACCTTTTGTCAGCTTTATCAGTGCGTTTTGTAGGCGTATGGGCTCTCACGTTCCTGCTGCGCCTTCGTGCGACGATTCCGTCCCGGTTGATGCCGTGGCCTGTCCCGCGGCCGGTACGTCGCTCTGCGGCCGGCTGGCGTTGCTGCCATTGCCCTTGCCAGCAAGGTACTCACCCAAAGACGGCATCGCCTTCGCCCGGCGCTCTAGCCGGTCGGCGCGTTCCACCAGCACCACGCGCACGCCGTTGCTTCGGATGCGCGCGAGCCACCCGTATAGGCCATTTTGGTTTAGCTGCTCAAGCGTTGCGGGGCCGCAACCACGTCCGCGGCTCCGGAATAGGCCGGGCCAGCATCGCGGCAAGATAATCCGCGCCACCTGACACAGTGACTAATAAGCAGTGGCGCGCTAAAAACTCTTGATATTTACAGCACTTTTTGGCCCTTGTGTCCGAGTTGTGTGCAGGTGCCCTGATCCACTCAGCCGCCACACCCGCTCAGTGCGTTGTTGACCGCGGTGAGGATCAGCGCAACGTCAACCTGCGCGCCGCTCGGGATGCCGTTCGGGCACGCCGTCGCATCGGCGTTGCCCAAGGCGATGTTCACCATGGTCAGGATCTCGTCTACGGTCACGGTGCCATCGTCGTCGCAGTCGCCGACACACAAAGTTAAAGTTGTCGTCTGAGTTGGTGTCGGGGTGTTGGTGGCCGGAGTGCTACTGGGCGTGTTGGTTGGCGTTGCGGTGTTCGTTGGCGCGCTGGTCGGAGTGGTGGTGGCGGTGGGGTTCTGCGAAAGAAGCTCGATATCAAACACGCCCCCACCGGTCCCGGCGTAGAGCGTGCCCGGCGTGGTCGGATCGATGGCCAGCGCGAAGACGCTGAGGGCATCGCCGCTCAGGCCGGTGTTGACCGCGCTCCAGCTGCCGCCGCTGTTGGTCCTCTCGAAAACGCCTCCGCCCCCGGTCCCGGCGTAGAGCGTGCTCGGCGTGGTCGGGTCGATGGCCAGCGCGGTGACGGTGAGGGCATTGCCACTCAGGCCGGTGTTGACCGCGCTCCAGCTGCCGCCGCCGTTGGTGCTCTGGAAGGCGCCGCCCAAGGTCCCGGCGTAGAGCGTGCTCGGCGTGGTCGGATCGATGGCCAGCGCGAAGACGCTGAGGGCATTGCCGCCCAGGCCGGTATTGACCGCGCTCCAGCTGCCGCCGCTGTTGGTGCTCTGGAAGATGCCGCCCCCCTCAGTCCCGGCGTAGAGCGTGCTCGGCGTGCTCGCGTTGATGGCTACCGCCTCGACGCCGAGGTTGCTCAGGCCGGTGTTGACCGCGCTCCAGCTGCCACCGCTGTTGGTGCTCTGGAAAACGCCTCCGCCCCCGGTCCCGGCGTAGAGTGTGCTCGGCGTGCTCGGGCTGATGACCAGCGCGAAGACGCTGAGGGAATTGCCACTCAGGCCGGTGTTGACCGCGCTCCAGCTGCCGCCGCTGTTGCTGCTCTGAAAGACGCCGCCCGCATAGGTCCCAGCGTAGAGCGTGCTCGGCGTGGTCGGATCGATGGCTAGCACGTCGACGCCGAGGTTGCTAAGGCCGGTGTTGACCGCGCTCCAGCTGCCACCGTTGCTGGTGCTCTGGAAGACGCCGTCACCGGTGCCAGCGTAGGGCGTGCTCGGCGTGGTCGGATCGATGGCCAGCGCGAAGACGCTGAGGGCATTGCCGCTCAGGCCGGTGTTGACCGCGCTCCAGCTGCCACCGTTGTTGGTGCTCTGAAAGACGCCGTCATAGGTCCCGGCGTAGAGCGTGCTCGGCGTGATCGGGTCGATGGCCAGCGCGGCGACGTAGAGGGCGTTGCCGCTCAGGCCGGTGTTGACCGCGCTCCAGCTGCCGCCGCTGTTGGTGCTCTGGAAGACGCCGTCATCGGTCCCGGCGTAGAGTGTGCTCGGCGTGGTCGGATCGATGGCCAGCGCGAAGACGCTGAGGGCCTCATTGCCGCTCAGGCCAGTGTTGACCGCGCTCCAGCTGCCGCCGCTGTTGGTGCTCTGAAAGACGCCGCCCCCGAAGGTCCCGGCGTAGAGCGTGCTCGGCGTGGTCGGATTGATGGCCAGCGCGAAGACGCTGAGGGCATTGCCGCTCAGGCCGGTGCTGACCGCGCTCCAGCTGCCGCCGCTGTTGGTGCTCTGAAAGACGCCGCCCGCATCGGTCCCGGCGTAGAGCGTGCTCGGCGTGGTCGGGTCGATGGCCAGCGCGGTGACGTAAAGGGCATCGCCGCTCAGGCCGGTGTTGACCGCGTTCCAGCCGCCGCCGCTGTTGGTGCTCTGGAAGACGCCGTCATCGGTCCCGGCGTAGAGCGTGCTCGGCGTGGTCGGGTCGATGGCCAGCGCGGTGACGGTGAGGTCGCTCAGGCCTGCGTTGACGGCGCTCCAGCTGCCGCCGCTGTTGGTGCTCTGGAAGACGCCGCCCCCATCGGTGCCGGCGTAGAGCGTGCTCGGCGTGGTCGGATCGATGGCCAGCACGTAGACGGTCAGGTCGCTCAGGCCGGTGTTGACCGCGCTCCAGCTGCCGCCGCTGTTGGTGCTCTGGAAGACGCCGCCCCCATCGGTGCCGGCGTAGAGCGTGCTCGGCGTGGTCGGATCGATGGCCAGCGCGAAGACATCTCCTCCTCCATACGGCCCGTTACTGGTCCAGATGTTGATGTCGGCCTGCGCGACGTGTGCGGTTCCAAAAGCAAGTGCGACAGCCCCAATGACGAAGGCTTTTGCGTTCAGTCTGACGCCGCCGAACCAAGCGAAACCAAGAGTGAGTGTTCTCATATTGCGCCTCCTTTACCGCGGTCGCGGGTCAGACCGTGCGAAGTCTCGTACAGTAGGGGTGCAGCTGTCAAACCGAAAACGTTGACACCTTTTTGCCACACTTCGTGCCAAAGGCGAAGAGTGAGCGACGACTACGGACGGGTGCGGGTATCCGACGCCGACACCATAGCGCCACGACCCGTGCGCCGCAGGCTGCGTCGTGTCGATGACTTCACAATCTTCTGCTTGCTCGCCTTTCACTTGTCTGTTCGCCGTCTGCCACTGACGTCGAGCCGCCCGCGGGTCAGTATCCCATACACCGCCCCGCCCACCCACGCCTTGCCTGTCCGCGTCGGCACGCCGTCCGCGTTGAGTCGCGCTGCGATGGCGTCGTAGGAGAGCCGTGCACCACCGCACTCGGCCAGGCCGCGGCGATCAAACCGCTCATCGCGCTCGATGGTGCGCCCGACGCCCGGTTTGGTAACCACCGCCGCAACCTGGACGCCTACATTAACGAGGCGCGCCAGAAGATGTATTCGATCCGCGAAGAGCTGGATAAATAGAGGAGCGCGGCATGGACCACGACCCCGCAGAAGTGGTGACAGTGTACAAGGCGCCATCCTCAAAGGGCGGTCCGCCGGTGACGCCTACTTGGCCGGTAGGCTCCCGTCGCATCGCAGGAAGCGCGACTGGCGCAGCCAACGGGGATCCGGGTAATACGCGAAGAGAGCCGTGCCCTCCTTGATGTGCCGTACGATTTGCGGAAGCACGGCGCGATCCACCACGGGGCAGCCCCAGCTGCGGCCGAGCTGGCCGAAGCGCTGCACCACACGCGGGTTGACGTAGGCGGCGCCGTGCATCACGATGCGGCGCTCCTCGGCGCGGTCGTTGATCCCGGGCTCCAGGCCGATCAGCCGCAGCGACTCGCCGTGCCGGCCGTCGTAAACGTCGTCGGTGCGGAACAGCCCGAGACTCGACTGACGGGACTCCGGCCGGTTGGAGAAATCCACCGCGTACGCCTCGCCGCTGTTCTGTCCGTGCGCAACGAGTTCGTGGAACAGGACCTGGCGTTTCGCCAGATCGATCACCCAGAGCCGCTTCTCGGTCGACGGCAGCGAGTAGTCGATGAGGGTGAGGATCGGGCTGTCGAACTGACCTTCCGCCCGGCCACACCGGTACGCCCGCATCGCCAGCTCCAGAACCTCGCGACGGGGCCACTCGGCCGGTGCGGTGCGGAATCGCTGCACCTCTCCCTGCCAGGCCCTCGGCTTCGAAAAACGGGAGCCGCGCGTTCGCGCTGACGAGGCGCCGGGCAGCACGCAGCAAAGGACGACTACCGCCGCGGTTCTCCACATCCACCGATTCATTCCGACTTCGCCTCAACCTCGACCGTAACGGGGGCTGGAGTTGGATACGGATACGGCGGACCTTTTGCAAGTGCCGCGTCGAGTCGCGCATCGTGTCCGTAGATATCCTCGAAGAAATGCGTCGTTCCGTCCTCGTCGACCACAACCGTGCTGTAGAGCAGGTAGACCCCGACCGGCCGCTCCAGATACACACGCCGGTTGTTTCGGCCGCTCTTCATGGAGGTATCGATTCCCTCGCGATCCCACTTGCCCTGCCCGCGCAGCACGAATTCTGCCAGCGCCGCCGCGTCG
The DNA here is from genome assembly GCA_050015455.1 of Binatia bacterium. Taxonomy (GTDB): domain Bacteria; phylum Desulfobacterota; class Binatia; order HRBIN30; family HRBIN30; genus JAGDMS01. Next base: position 4,566 of record JBEKBJ010000141.1, on the reverse strand, counting down.
GATACGCGGATGCATCCGTGGCTGAAATCGCGCCGGCTTTTTGCGAACAGTCTCTTTTTTGGCGTGTCGTGCATGTAGACGTGGAACGGGTTGGGAAAGACGAACTTGAGTAAGCCGAGGGCGTTGTCGTCCCCGGGGCGTTGCCGGATGCCGCCGTTGTGAAACTCGAAGTTGTGCCGGGAGAAGTAGGCCGGATCCTGCTCTGAATCCGGCAATATTTCTTTCTGTGCAATCGTGGGCGGCACATCCCAGTACGGGCGAAACACGAGGTACTGCATGCTGGCGTGCAGCACGGGCGTCTCGTGACGCAGAGAGGCCGAGCCCACCACGGCGCGCAGCTGCAGTGCCGGGCTGGTATTCCCGCGGTAGTATCCGCGCAGCTGGAACTCGGGGAGATTGACGACGACGAACGCCTCATCTTCCGGGGGCGGCAGCCACCGCAGCCGCTCCAGCGCCAGTTCGATCTGCCGTACCCGGCCCGCCGGAGAGATCTGCAGCTGGCTCAACGTCGCCTTGCCGATGACTCCGTCCGCGCCGAGGCCCTGGCGCTCCTGAAACCGCCTTACTGCCTTGACCAGGTCAGGATCGTACACGCCAGCGTTCTTCGGAGCTCGGGCGGCGCTCGGCAGGTCCCCGGTGGCGCGCAAGAACTCCCGCAACGGCCCAACGCCCGCGTGCGACTCGCCCGGGTGAAGCTTCGGCAGGTTCGGAACCTGCGGAAAATCGGTGGGCGCGGCCAAATCGCGCCAGTGCGCCAGCGCCGTGATGAGACGCCCGAAGAGCGGAAACTGCGGATCGAGCGTGGCCAGAAGTCGCGCCGGCGCTTCCGCCGCCGGCAGTTGCGACACGAACGCCACCGGGTCGAACGGCCTGGGACCTGCGGTCGGCGTCATTTCTGTGGCCCGCTCCCGTTGGTCGCTGCGGGCTGCCAAGTCCGACGGACTGCTAGGCTCCATCTCGAGGGCGAATCCGATGGCGCGGGGCGGGACGCGCCCGAGGTGCGCGTCGGAGATGTAGCGGAGGACGCAGACCGTCAGTGCGGTGTCGAACGCCGCTGCGTCTCCTGCCGCCGGCGGCGTGGTGGAATCGAAGCGCGCCGCCTCCTGGCGCAATCGAGCCGCGTCGTAATCCTCCGGCGACAGCCCGCGCCCGTCCGCCTCGGACAGCGCGCGGAGGATCTCTGCTGCCTGACTGGTCGGCTTATCGCTGCGTAGCCACAGGGGGCGGAAGTTAGCCGCTTCGTACAGTCGCCGGGTGGGATCCTGCCGGTCGGAGAAATCCGGCCGATGCAAAAGCGGCTGCCGGCCCGCTTCGACGATGCCGCGAATGGCCGCTACGATCGGTTCCTGCGCCGGCGGCGCTTCGCTTTCCGCGCCCTGCGCGGCGAGGCGAAGGAGGCAGATGGAAAAGAGACACCAAACCAACCTGGCAGAAGGCCCCCGCTGAATCGCCGCCGGTCCCCACCCTGCGGCACTGTCGAGTCCACCAACCATAATCCGACGCAGCATGCTCAGAAAAGCGGGCTACTGCAAGGCCAAGGTGCTGCGCCCGTAGGGTCAGCCGTGGCACAATCGCTCAGGGATCGCGCCATCGTGACACAAGCTTTTCGTTTTGCGTGAAGGCTCAAAACTGCGCCGGTCGCGGCGCCGCGCAAGGTGAATTACTCCGAGCGGCGCTGACACGGGTCACGAAGGATCACGCCAAAATGGCGCGTTCTTAGGCGGATCGTGCCACATCAGCCGTACCCCGCTCAGCGCGTTGTTCACCGACGTCAGGATCTCATCGACGGTGATCTGGCCATCGTGGTTGGCATCGCCCGCCTTGCACGTCGCGACGTCGGCGTTGCCGAGCGCATCAAGAGCTGAGTAACCGACACTTCGCTCGGACTGCGTTCAGAAGTCACACACGCCGGTGAACGCGTTGCAGGCAGCGGTTCCAGAACAGCAGAAGACACTGAAGTTGTCGCAGAACTCACCCGTCGTCGCGCACGCTGCAGGGGTCGGCGTAGCGGGACCGACAGTAGGGAGGCTCCCGCCGATCACCACACCGCACCCGTTGAGGGCGTTGTTCACCGCTGCGAGAATCTCATCGATGGTGATCTGCCCGTCGTGATTGGCGTCTCCGGCTTCGCACGTTGTGACTGGCGTGTTCCCGAGAGCGATGTCCACCAGGGTGATGATGTTCTTGACGGCCACGGCTCCCGTCCCATCGCAGTCACCGACACACGTGGGAAGGGTCGTCGGGGTGCCTGTTGGCGTGGGTGTTGGCGTCGGCTGTGGCGTGACGTTTGCCGAGGCCAAGACGGCCAGCGCCCAGCCCATGCGGTCGTGGCCGTACTGGTTCCAGACCGGGTTCTTGCCGTTGACGATCTGGGCGTCCGTAAACTGAGGGGCGCCGGAACCTGAGTTCGAGCCGCCGATGAGGCCGATGAAGACGGTGGAGCCGTAGTACGTCGGATGCGTGTTGTCCGACTGGAGGTAGTCGTAGCTCGTGGTCGCGTTGACGAAATGGTAGTTGGCGTCGCGAATCGTCGAGCGCCGGGTGACGGTGATGCGGTTCACGTAGTCGGCTTCGCTCTCACCCTGAACGTAGGCAAGGCCGTCGGAATCGATGATGCCGTCGCCGTTGGAGTCGTAGTCGGCGCCCATGAACTCCGCGAAATCGTCGGCGCAGGCGAACCCATAGGTGTTGGCGAAGTTGCACGCACGCCAGTTCATCTTAACTATGTAGGGCAGGAACGTGCTCTGCTTGTTCACCGGCTGCCCGGTCGTCGGATCCTTGCACGAGCTGTTCGCATTGTCGGCGTCGTAGCCGGGGTAGTAGAGGTTGGCGATTACCTTCAGCTTCGTGCCCGAGTAAGCGTTGGCGTTGATATACTGCATTGCCAGTTGCTGATAGGTGGTACAGTTTGCCAGCGAGTTGTCCAGGACGCTGTAATTGCAGGTGCCGGTCTGACCGGCGAAGCTGTTGCGCGCCTGCAGCCCGTCGTTGCCGCACATCTCGAAGGTCACGATACGCGTGTTCGTGCTCTGCATGTAAGATTGCTCGGCAACGATCTTGTTGTTGTAGATGTCGCTCGCCAGAGCTCCGGACTTGCAGCGGCGGACGTTCTCAATGTCCGCGTTCCACACCTTGGAGAGGTACTCGGCGTCGACGGTCGTCGCCGCCCGTTTGATGACGTTGGTAATCGAGCCGTAGTAGCCGGCGTAAATCGAGTCGCCATAAGCGACGAGACGGTACTTCGTCGTGGTGCCGGCGCGGTCGATGGTCCACGACAAATTTTGCGTCAGCGTACTGGCCATGGCCGCGGAGCTCATTGCGATGGCCACGACGCACACACCTAAGCGCAGAACCCCATCGAACCGCTTTCGATCCATGTTGCGCCTCCCTAGAGCGCCGAAGCTACGTGGATCACTGGCACCCGTTCAGCGCGTTGTTCACAGCCGTGAGAATTTCGTCAACCGTGATCATCCCGTCGCCGTTCACGTCGCCCGCTTCGCACGCAGTGACCGGCGTGTTCCCGAGAGCGATGTTGACCACCGCGAGGCCTTTCCGGCTTGCCGCCGCCAAGCCACCAGGGCAACAGGGATCAGCAGCCAGAGCATGGACCAGTCCGCACTGGCCCCCGGCGTCATGCTGCACCCGTCGTTGTCGCTCGCCTGGGTATTCGTGGCCGCCGGCTGCGGTGTCGCCGTTTGCGTCGGCGTGACCGTTGGGGTCACTGTCGGCTGAACCTGGCTGGTGGTGTTGAGCAATATCTCGATGGCATTGGTATCCGTTAGCACCGCGACCAAGTCGGGCTTGGTGTCGCCATTCAGATCGCCGCTTTGTATGGCGCTCACGGGTCTGTTCAGAGACGCGGTACTAGCCAAAAGCGACTGGATCTGAAAGTTATTGACGACCGGATTGACTGGGAGGACGTAGTCCGCCGGGTTCTGGTAGCAGAGAGCGCTGCAAGCACCCCCTTGCTCGCACGAGGTCGGTTCCTGGCACTACAGCTGGATCATACCATGGTCTGGGTCGGTCGAACCGGCGACCAGATCCATCAGGCCATCATGATCGAGATCCACCGGTTCGATGGCGACTGCTCCCTGTTCGAGAGTGCTCTGACTGGCAGTGTTGTTCGCGGTGAATCCGCCGCTTCCGTTCCCACTGAGGATGACGACAGTGGGTTCATCCGCGGGTCCACTGATCACCGCGATGTCCGGGATGGCGTCACCATTGAAATCGCCGATGGCGAGGCCTTGCACATCGGCAGTGAGGCCGCTTTGGATCACAAATGGCGATTGAAAGGTCCCATCGTTGTTGCCGAAGAGCACGCTGACGCTGGTGCTACCGGCGCTGCTGATAGCCAGGTCGACATAGTTGTGGGCGGTGTTGATCCGCCCGGCGGCGATGGCGAAGCCCCCGGAGGTCGATCTTCCAGTGGAGACGCTAGACGTGCTGAAAGTGGAGAACGTCCCATCGCCAACGCCCTTCAGCAGATACACAGTGCTGTCGCAGAGCACGGCGAGATCGTCGAACGCGTGTTCGATGCCATCGAAATTGGCTGCGACCACTCCGGCA
>JBEKBJ010000140.1:0-11902 GCA_050015455.1 Binatia bacterium | reverse complement strand
AACTGCACCTTGAGCGGCAACTCCGCCCCGAACGACCTCGGCGGTGGCGGGGTCTACAGCGACGGTACGCTGACGCTGACCGGCTGCACGCTGAACGGCAACTCGGGCGTCGATGGCGGCGGCGTCTTCAACGACGTCGACGGTACGGCGACGCTGACCAACTGTACCCTGAGCGGCAACTCCGCCTTGAACGACGTCGGCGGCGGCGGGGTCTACAGCGACGGTACGGCAACGCTGACCAACTGTACCCTGAGCGGCAACTCCGCCTTGAACGACGTCGGCGGCGGCGGGGTCTACAGCGACGGTGCGCTGACACTGACCGGTTGCACGCTAAGCGGCGACTCGGGCGTCGACGGCGGTGGCGTTTACAACGACATCGACGGTACGGCGACGCTGACCAACTGTACCCTGAGCAGTAACTCCGCCCCTGACGACGTCGGCGGCGGCGGGGTCTACAGCGACGGTGCGCTGACACTGACCGGCTGCATGCTGAACGCCAACTCGGGCGTCGATGGCGGCGGCGTCTTCAACGACGTCGACGGTACGGCAACGCTGACCAACTGTACCCTGAGCAGTAACTCCGCCCCTGACGACGTCGGCGGCGGCGGGGTCTACAGCGACGGTGCGCTGACACTGACCGGTTGCACGCTAAGCGGTAACTCGGCCACCGACGGCGGCGGCGTCTACGACGACGTCGACGGTACGGTGACGCTGACCAACTGCACCTTGAGCGGCAACTCGGCCACCGGCAGCGACTTCGGCGGCGGCGGGCTCTACAACGATGGGACAGTAGCACTGACCAATTGCACGTTGAATGGCAACTCGGCTCCCAGCAGCAACGGTGGCGGCCTCTACAACGATAGCGACGGTATGGCAACGCTGATCAACACTATTGTCGCGAACAGCCCCAGCGGCCAGAACTGTGCTGGGACGGGTATTGAGGAAGGCGATCACAATCTGAGCAGCGACGCCACGTGCTTCTTGAGCTCCGAGCTGCTGAGCACCGACCCACACCTGGCACCGTTGGCGAACTACGGCGGGCCGACCGCGACGCTGGCGCTGTGCACGGCGGAGGGGAGTCCGGACCCGTCGTGTAGCGGGCCGAGTCCGGCCATCGATGCCGGGGATGATTCGGTCACCGCGCCGCCGCTCAATCTCAGCACCGATCAACGCGGCCGGCCGCGCAAGTGGGGCTTGCATGTAGACATCGGCGCCTACGAGGCACAGCAGGCGACCACGCCGATGTGCGTGGGCGACTGCGATGGCCACGGCCAGGTCGCGCTTGACGACATCCTGACTATGGTGAATATCGCCCTCGGCAACGCAGGACTGTGGGTGTGTGAGCTTGGCGACAGCAATAAGGATGGCCTGATCACCGTGGATGAGATCCTCACGGCGGTGAACAACGCCTTGAACGGGTGCGATGGAAACGGAGGCAATCCAGGCGAGTGAAGCGATGACCGGCACCGGCACGGCCGCCTCTTTCTGCCAACCAGCTGCTGCGCCTCGAGGCTGCTTTGGGGTTACTTTGTGGTTCAGGGAGGGTAGAGACACCACGTGATTCGTGCCGTGGTGGCTCGCGCGCTTGCCGTGCTGCTCGTCGCGGCCACATGGTCACCGCGGCCGGCGCGGGCCGATGCCGTCGTCGGGACGGGCACAGCCGATAGCTGCACTGAAGCGGCGTTGGACGCAGCCCTTGCGACCGGTGGCAACATCACCTTCAACTGCGGTGGCGCCGCCACGATTACCGTCACGAGCACCGAGACCATTAGCGCCGTGTAGAAGGGTTTTCAGGGGCCGTTTCGAAGGGCGAGACATCCGGTGCTTTCATCTATCCTTCGTATCCCCGCTCGATGTCCTCTGTACCCTCGGTGGTTGGTCCCGGCTGTTCTGTGGCGCTGGCGAGAGTGGTAGCAAAGTGGTACCAGTGGGTGCATCCGATTCTGACCCGAGCGACGTAAGTGGTGGAAACTAGAACGCCCCCGCCGCGAATCGAACGCGGACTACAGGTTCCGGAGACCTGTGTGATATCCTTTTCACCACGGGGGCACTGCCTAAAGGCACCCCTCTCTTTACCAAAGGCCCTCCGGATGATCAACGCGAGTGCAGCCAATGCATGGCTTGCCTGCGTGGGTTCTCGGCATAGCCGAGCAGGTCTCGCGGGTCACGCTGCCGGCGTTGCGCTAGCTGGTCGTGCGCTGGCCTCAATACTCCCTACCGACCGAGCTGGTTTACGGGCGTGTGGAGGTTTCGTTGACAAGCTCCGCCGTGGCCAGTAACATCTGTGATCTCTTCAGTGGTGGTAAGCCGAACCCGCGGCTTTTTGTAAACGATCTTGAGGGAGCGGCGGCTCAAATTCATCCTGAGGTGCTGGCTTTGAAATCGCGGCTTATCGAAGAGGGTACAATCGGTGCGCTGATGACGGGAAGCGGTGCGGCAGTTTTTGGTATGTGGCCAGATGTCCGGTCGACCTCCGGCGCCGCTGTGCGGCTGCGTGAGCATGGGCTGTGGGCAGAGCTGGTCGAGATGCTGGCCGTATCGCCCGCTGCAGCACGGTGATGGGCGGTCGCCAAGCGGTAAGGCCCCGGACTTTGGATCCGGTATCGAAGGTTCGAATCCTTCCCGCCCAGTACTCATGGACAGTTTCTGCATAGGCGAGCGGTGAAAGACGAGATCAAGATCTTTGCCGGCAACTCCAATCCGGCCTTGGTGACTGCAGTGTGTGCCTATCTCGGGGTGCCGCGCGGCGCCGCCGACGTGCGTCGCTTCAGCGATGGCGAAATCCTGGTTGAGATCGATGAGAACGTCCGCGGCGGCGACGTGTTTGTGGTTCAATCCACCTGCACACCGGTGAACGACAATCTGATCGAGCTCTTGCTCATGCTCGACGCCTTTCGGCGCGCCTCGGCCAAACGCATCACCGCCGTCGTACCGTACTACGGCTATGCGCGACAGGACCGTAAAGTCTCGCCGCGCGTGCCGATCAGCGCCAAACTGGTCGCGGATTTGATCACCACCGCCGGCGCCTCGCGCGTCCTTACGGTCGATCTGCACGCTGGACAGATTCAGGGTTTTTTCAACATCCCGGTCGACAACCTGTTCGCCACTCCCGTGCTGCTCACGTACGTGCGCCAGCGCTTGAATGAACACGATGTCAGCGTCGTCTCTCCAGATGCCGGCGGCGTCGAACGGGCCCGCGCGTTCGCGAAACATCTGGATGCGGGGCTTGCTATCATTGATAAGCGCCGGACGCGGGCAAATGAAGTGGCAGAGATGCATATCGTCGGTGAGGTCCGTGGCCGTGCCGCCGTGCTGGTCGATGACATGGTCGACACGGCCGGAACATTGGTCGCAGCGGCTGGGGCGCTCAAACAAAACGGAGCACTCACGGTGATGGCCTGCTGTACACATCCGGTGCTCTCGGGCGAGGCCATCAGTCGCATCGAGCAATCGGTGCTGAGCGAGCTGATCGTTACCGATACCATTCCGCTCTCGCCACACGCGCAAGCGTGCGCCAAGATCAAAGTTCTCTCAGTGGCCCATCTGCTCGGAGAGGCCATTCGGCGTACGCATGACGAGGAATCGATCAGTTCGCTTTTCGTATCGGGCGATGACCGGTAATTCGCGGAGTCGAAAATGGAAACAGTTGAGCTAGAAGCAGAGCTTCGGTCGAACGGGGGCAAGAGTGCAGCGCGGCAGCTGCGACGAACCGGCAAAGTGCCCGCCATTTTCTATGGCCCCAAGCGGCGGCCGACGCCGATCGCCGTCGATGCCAAAGCGTTCTCACAGAACATGTCAACCGTCGGAAGTTCGCACCTGATTCGCTTGCGCTCTAGCGCAGAGGAAGTCGCCAATAGGGTCGCGTTGGTCAAAGAGACCCAGTACCATCCAGTGACAGGAGCGGTGCTGCACGCTGACTTCTATGAGGTCGACATGGCAGAGAAGCTGCACTTGCGTGTCCCACTCCATTTCAGCGGCAAGGCCGTCGGTGTTGCCCTTGGTGGCATACTTCAGCCCGTGCAACGGGAAGTCGAAGTCGAGTGCCTCCCCGGCGATATCCCCGAGTTCATCAATGTCGACGTCAGTGCGCTGAATATTCATGACGCCATTCATGTCAGCGAGTTGCAGGCGCCGGAGGGGGTCAGCATCTGTTACGAAAGGGACACGACGTTGGTAACCGTGCTGCCGCCGACGGTGGAAGAAGTCAAAGTCGAAGAGGCTGCAGTTGCCGCCGAGGGTGCGCCGGCGGAAGGCGCACCGGCACCGGAGGCTGCGAAACCCGAGCCAGAGAAGAAAGGTGGGGCAGCCTAACAAACGATGCGTGCCATCGTCGGGCTCGGGAACCCCGGCAGCCAGTACGCGGGCAGCCGCCACAATGTCGGCTTTTCCGTGGTGGAAGAGCTGTCGCGCCGCTGGCGACTGCCGCTGGGGCGTGTTCGACACGGTCTGCGGGTGGCAAGGGGAAAGGTCGCCGGCCAACACGTTGCGCTGATTGAACCGCAGATGTACATGAACGTCAGCGGTCCGGCTTTGGGCCGCGCCGGACAGCATATCGAAGCTAAGCGGTTGATTGTGGTTCACGACGATCTCGATTTGGAGCTCGGTTCCGTCCGGGTGAAATGTGGCGGTGGCACCGCTGGCCACCATGGGCTGGATTCCATCGTGGACTGTTACGGACCCGATTTCGTCCGCGTGCGTGTGGGGGTAGGACGGCCACCACACAGCGAAGATGGTGTCGATTACGTGCTGTCGAGATTCCGTGAGGAGGAACGTGAGGCCGTCGACGCGGCCATCGACCGCGCGGCCGCCGCGGTCGAACGCATCATAACCGCAGGCGAACAGGCGGCCATGAACACCTTCAATACCCGTCCGGGCAAGCGTTCGCCGCTGCCGGCCGAGCCAGTTGGGAGGAACTAGATGCATCGTTACGAAACCTTGTTTATCGTGCACCCCGAGCTCCCGGAAGCCCAAGTGCGCGAAACCGTCGACCGGATCCGCCGGCTGATCGAAGGCATGGGAGGGGAGGTGACGGAGTTTCAGGAATGGGGCATGCGCGACCTCGCCTACCCCATCCGGAAGCAGCCGCGCGGGATTTACGCCCTGGTGCAGTATGCGGCACGGCCCGAAGTAGTGAAGGAACTAGAGCGAGCGATGAAACTCTCAGATGAGATCCTCCGATTCGTTTCCGTGCGCATGCCCGAAACGCGAACGACCGGCCGGCGCGTACAACGACCGCGGCCCGCGCCCCCGCCCGAGGAAACGTCCGCAACAGAACAGGAGGAGTGACCATGCCAGCGGGTAGGAGCGGCCCGAGACGCGGCCGGCCGACGGGCGATGACAAGACGGCCTTCCGGCGCCGTGGACCGGTGCGGCGGAAGGTATGCCGGTTCTGTGCCGATAAGGATAGTACTATCGATTACAAGGACACCCGCACGCTGTCCAGCTTCGTCACCGAACGCGGCAAGGTCGTGCCCAGCCGCATCACCGGCAACTGCGCCAAACATCAGCGGCAGCTGACGACCGCGATCAAGCGGGCACGCGCGGTCGCGTTGTTGCCCTTCACCACGGTTCACGTTTGATGCAATTTGCCCTCGATCGCGATGCTTCCGGTTCGCGCCTGGTCCAACTGGCGCTGCATGTGACACTGGCGGTGGTGGTCAGTGCCGGCCTGTACACCGCTGGCCTCACCGTGAGCCCTTACGCCGGGCCGTTGCTGCTCGCTGCGCCGCTTCCCGGTCTGATACTGGCTGAGCGTGGTACCCTGGAATGCGCTTTGTGGTTGCTGCTGACGACCGCTGTCGTGAGCGTCGGGCTCGGGCCGGATGCCGCGGCCGGTTTCGTGCTGTTGTTTGGCACCCCCGCCTGCACGGTGGCAGTGGGCCTTCGGCAGCGCTGGAGCATTGAGCGGGCGGTGCTGGCCGGCATGGTGGCATGGTCTGTGAGCGTTGCTGCTTTGGCCTTTCTCGCGTACGGCGATTTGACAACGCTGAGCGCGGCGGCACACCAACAGCTCGCGCACGGCTTCGATGTGGCATTGTCGACGTACGGATCGTTCGGCGCGCCGGAGAGTACGCTCGCGACTGCGACCGCCGAGCGCGAGCCGTTGATCACAGGGCTTCTCGAGATCCTGCCGGCGCTGGCCGTGCTCTGTGGCGCATTGATGATACTCACCAATGTCGTGCTACTGCGGAGTTGGACCAACAGAACGCACGACGTTGACCTGCGCCTCTGGCGCACACCCGAGAGCCTCATTTGGGCGCTCATCGGGACCGGTTTCGGTATGTTCCTGCCCTGGGTGCTGCTTGCGCTGCTGGCGCGCAACATTTTCGTGGTGCTGCTCGGGGGCTATTTCTGCCAAGGGCTCGCAATCGTCAGCTACTTTCTCGAGCGCCTGCGGCTGCCCCGTGGCGTGCGCGTCGCCGGATACGTGCTGATTGCAGTGCAGCACATCGTTGCAGGGATTGTCCTGGCGCTCGGGGTCTTCGATCTGTGGGGGAATTTCCGGGGCCTGAGCGCTGGTTCTGCCAGGTATCCGGATCCCAACTGACAGCGACTGACGGAGACGACCAATGAAAGTGATTCTACGTGAAGACGTTCCTGACCTCGGCAGCGTGGGAGACATCGTGAAGGTGAAGCCGGGTTTCGCGCGCAACTATTTGCTGCCGCGCGGCTTGGCCCTCGTCGCCGACAAACGCAACATCCGCGTCCTGGAACACCAGAAGAGGGTAGTGGCTGACAAGCGCGAGCGCGACCGCAAGCGAGCCCAGGGCGCCGCCGAGCGGCTCAGCAATCTCCGCCTCACCATCAAGGCCCGTGCAGGTGAGGAAGGCAAACTCTTCGGCTCGGTAACCAACCTCGATATCGAGAGAGCGCTAGCAACCCAAGGCTTCTCCATCGAACGGCGCCGTATCCGAATCGAGGAACCCATCAAATCAATCGGCGAGCACACCGTACCGATCCACCTCGGCGTCGGCATCGATGCCAAAATCACGGTGATCGTCGAAGCCGAGGCCTAATTCCGCGCGTCATCGCCTCCGAACCTGCCCGGAAGCGAACCGGCCCCGTCCAGAACCAAGTTGAAGCAGGCCCGCGGCCCGGTGGATTACCAGCGCTGCCGGTACAAGCGCTCGTCCACGACCGACACCATCGCGTCGAGGTCCAGCCCTCTTCCCAGGAAATCTCGGCCCCGAGCCAGCTGCTGGGCTGGGGCGCGCAACACGTCGTGGTAGTCGACGTAGAGCACACTAATGTTCGGCTGCCGCGCGATCCACGCGCTCACGTCGGTCAGATGCCGCGCAAAAAGCGGTAGGACGGTGGTATCATCCGAGCCTCCCTGTGCCCCCTGCCTGCGCAGCATTGCCTGCTGCGAGGCCAGCACCTCGTTGAGTGGCCGTCGCATGAAGATGATCTTGTACTGGTACTCCCGCGGAAGGTGGCGCAACAAGGCGGAGACTACCTTCACTGCCTTGCCCCGTGCCTGGGGCAGCCAGCTATGGTCGTGCGCGATCTTCTTTGCCGGCTCGAACTCGAAGTAGCCGCGCGGGTTGTCGTCATCTGGCGGGCGCTGGTGGTCGGTGAGCACCGCCATGCCCCCGGCCTGCAACGCCTGCATCATCATGGACGTCCCAGAGCGGGGTAATCCGCTAACGATAGCGATCGCTTCGGGTTGCATCCTCAAGGCTCCTGTAGTCACCCTCTTCCGTCCGCAGCGCAGCGTTCCCGCGCAGCCCAGTCGATAGGGTCAGGATCCTTACGCGCCACGCATTCGTGCTTCACACGGAGAGTGAGGATACCTGTTTGGCGGGTCGATTTCGAGTCGACTCCGATCAGGATACGATCGCTAGTGTACTGCGTCATAAATAGAGCAACGTTTACTCTTGCCGCGCGCTTGGCTATTCGGGAGGTCAAACATGCGGGTTGCGCCGGGAATTATGCTGACCGACGAGGAACGTACGCAGTTGGAGCGCTATGCGCGAGGACGCAGCACGCCGATGCGCCTGGTGACACGGGCGCGCATTGTGTTGCGCGCGGCGGCAGATGAACAGAACCGCGAGATCGCGCTGGCGCTTGGCACCACGCGGCGCGCAGTTGGGCGCTGGCGCACCCGGTTTGCGCAGCTGCGGCTGGCGGGCATCGAAAGGACGCGCCGGGGCGCGGGCGCCCGGCGCGCGTGAGCAAACGTCGCATCGCGCAGGTTGTGCGGATGACGTTGGAAGAGAAACCGGACGGCGCCACGCACTGGAGCACGCGGCGCATGGCACGAGCTGCTCGCCTCAGTGAGACCAGCATCCGACGCATCTGGAAGGCACACGGTCTCAAGCCGCATCTGGCCCGGACCTTCAAGATCAGCCGGGACCAGCGCTTTGCCGAGAAGCTGGCCGATGTCGTCGGGTTGTACCTCGCGCCACCCGAGCACGCCTTGGTCCTGTCGCTGGACGAGAAGAGCCAGATTCAGGCCCTGGATCGGATTCAGCCCGGCTTGCCACTCAAGCAGGGCCGGGCGAGCACTTTCACGCACGACTACAAGCGCAACGGGACGACCACGCTGTTTGCCGCGCTCAATGTGCTGCAAGGCACGGTCATCGGCACCTGCATGCCGAAGCATCGGCATCAGGAGTGGTTGAAATTTCTCCAGTTGATCGATCAGCAAACCCCGTCCGGGCCCACCAAGGCCAGGCGGTCGCCCGGCAGGAACTCGCCGCGGGCAATTCGTTTGGCGAGATAGCGCTGCAACCGTTCCGCGCGGGTCACAACGACCGCGGTTGGGAAATTGTCGAAGTAGTGGACTACGGCCTGCGCGTTTGGATGCCGCTTGAGCCAGTGGCGGAACATAGGCGTGACCCCGGCGTAGTATTCGAGCTGGCCCAAAGGGTCGAACCCGGCGAAACCGGGGATCAGGACGACGTGCAAGCGGCTGCTGGACGAGGCGCGTTGAGGTATGCGGTGTCGGCTACCCTTCAGTACTCCTGCCGGAGGCTAAGGCTACCACCATCACGTCCGGTGCGCTAACGTAACAGAGTGCAAATGACAGTGGTAGTGGCCTACGCAAGCCGCGTCGACTGCTACTGATTCGCCTAACCAGCAGCCCATTGAGACTGACAGCGGTGCCAGTCGTGACGCTGGGTGAGGTGACCCCAGCTGACATTTCGGTCGACAAGGACCGACTCTAGCACAGCGCCAGCGGATTAAGCGCCACGCGGCGCGGCAGGGCGAAATACCGCGGTCAACCAAACGCGAGAGCGGTTCGTCAGGATACGTGAGTTAGATTGAATAGGGAGGCTCATATGAAAGTGTTTGAGGTCATCACCTTGATTGTGCTGCTTGCCCTATCACTTGCTGCGGCACCGGCTTTGGCACACGGGCCGGGTGGTGGAGGCGCCTGTCGTCCGCTGATACAGCAGCTTTGCCACAGCGTAACGCCCGGTCCCGGTCCAGGTGGTTACGGCAGCTGTCTGAAGGCGCTTTGCGGCACGGACGCCACGCCCGGTCCAGTTGGGTTTGCCAGCTGTCTTCTCAAGCAGTCTCAGATTTCCAATTTCCCGAACTGCCAGGCGCAGCTAACCAAGATGCAAGCTAAGATTGCCACATGGCAAGCTGCGTTCAACACCGCCTGCGCTAACGACGTCTCGCAGTTCTGCTCCAATGTGACCACCGGCCCGCGGGGCCAAATCCAGTGTCTGCGCCAAGCGGTCAAAAACAATCAAAAGGTGTCGGCAACTTGTCAGGCTTTTCTCGTTAAGGGTCACGGGCGTCGGCATCACGCGCATCGCTGCTACGAGAGTACTACTGGGTCGAGCAACGACTAATAGGGCAAGCACAATCGGCCGAACCGCGTAGGCCCGCCTTTTTGGGGGCTCATCGTGCCGTGAAGGAACCGAGGAGGATCAGATGAGAGCAATAGAAAACAAGGGCTTCACGTTGATCGAGCTACTGGTGGTGGTGGCCATCATCGGCATCCTGGCCGCGATCGCCATCCCACAATTCGCCGCTTACCGCTAGCGGGCGTTCGATGCGCAAGCGCAGTCGGACCTGCGCAACGCAGCGACCGCCCAAGAGGCGTACTTTGTGACCAATCCCAATGTGGGATACATGAGCTGCACCAACAGCGCTTGTACTGGCGCCAACGGGTTGCCTGGGCTGTCGCTCGCGAGCGCGACGCAGATATCTATGGTCGGCGGTGGAACTACGTTCAGTGGGACGGCCAGCAGCATAAGTGGCACCGGCAAGGTCTTCACCTATTTGAGCACGGGCGGTGGCATGCAGCCTTAACCGATTACGTGTCTTGCAGTGGCGGAACACACCGCAGGTCACTGGCGCGAGCGTGCGAAGGCGCGCACGGCCCAGATGAGGAGCTTGAGGAGCAGCAGCATCGCTGCACGATGCGAGGGCACCTGTTCGATTGCAATGGAAGCGAGCGATTCTCGGTTCAAAGCGCGCGGACGGAATATTGGCGAGGTACAGGCGCGCAACAGCAAGAGCAGCGCCGCTGTTGCGCGTCCCCTGGAATCCCTTGTTGGGCGGCGCTAGTCGATCCGCCACCACCACACTGACCGATAGATCTGGAGGTTATTCATATCTGTCCAGTTTGCAGCCTCCCAGATCGACTGCCGTTCGAGAACTTCAGTTCGTCCCGGAGCCTGTCATAGACGTACTTTGTGATCCCCGACGGGTAGTCGCTCGAGAGGTCAGATAGTTTCGCCGCGTAGTTTGCGGCGCGCCCGACCCAAACTAGCACTGGCGGTTTAGAGTATCAAAAATGGTGCAAGGGCCGCTCCATCTTATGCAGGCGTGCGCGGCGCGATAGCGCAACTGCCACCCCCGGCCGTCACGCCGACGTTTGAGGGCTACCCGGCAACTTCTGCAGTTTTAATGAGGACCGCGGTGGGCATCATGCTGGCGGCCCCTGGCGACCCGGCGGCTAGCGCCATCGGTCTCGTGTAATAGCGGTGTGGTTCCGACGTGCACGTCAAGCTCGGCGACCGCGCTGACGTTGCCGGCTGTGTCGCGGACTCGTGCGGCCACCACTGTGTCACCGGAGGGGAAGCTCAGCGGCTGGTCGACAAAGGCACAAAACTGGATGGTGCTGTCGGGATCGACGAAATGATACTCCGCCTCGGGCAGAAAGAGGGTGCAGGCGTCGCTGCTATCGCGGCGGCCCACCGGCTGGCCCTGCCCGTCTTGGAACCGGCACGCCAAGTCATTGATCGCAGCGGCTGCTGCCGGCGAAAAATCGAACGGGTTGACGGCGGGCACTCCACCTTGAGTGGCGCCGCTGTCATCACACACCGCCGGGCTGCCGTTCCCGAGCGCGCGCGAGGCCTCGATCTGGAGATCGGGCAACTGGGTCACGTCACTGCTGAAGGCACTGGCGCCGAGCACCGCCTGCGAGCTGCCCGGCCGGCCCTCGACCACCAAGGTGAAGCCGGAGCCCGCCCTCACGTCGTAGATCGGGATGCCATCGGGAGTCGTACCGGCCGGCGCGATGAGGACACAGTCTGCGCGTGCCGCCCCGAAGAACGTGATTTGCGGCTCCGCAGGGATCGTCGCGGTAATCCTCGGGCTAGCTGTGGGTGTCGGCGTGACGCTCGGAGTGGGCGTGATCGACACTCGGGTCGCGGTTGCCTTGGGCGTGATCGGCATTTGGGTTGCTGTTGCCTTGGGTGTGGTCGGCGTTCTCGTTGCGTTGGGCGCTCGGGTGGCAGTGCCCACCGGGGCGACGCGCACGATGAGTTGGGCTACCGCGCTGACGTTGCCCGCTGTGTCGCGAATGCGTGTGGCCACCACCGTGTCACCAGACGGGAAGCTCAGCGGCCGGTCGATCAAAGCGCAGAACTGGATCGTGCTGTCGGGATCGACGAAATGATACTCCGCCTCGGGCAGAAAGAGGGTGCAGGCGTCGCTG
>JBEKBJ010000139.1:0-11910 GCA_050015455.1 Binatia bacterium | reverse complement strand
CCACGAACTGCGCCGCCTCCGCCACACGCCACCCCTGCTCCGGAGCTTCATTATTGCTTCAGAGCTGCCATCTCTTTTTTTGTCCTAGCTTTCTATTACTTTTGCAACTCTCAATAATGGCATTCAGCGCGGCTGGGGTGATATTACCAGGGACAAGTTCATCCCGGCCTTGAATAAGATGAAGTCTGGAATCAAACCCGGTGGCGACAGAAGCGATCTGGCCAGGGCAGATGCACTGTTAGCAACCTTCGACTCTTGGCTGAGAGCGAACTGGACCCAAATTGCCCAGAAGGTTGGCGAGTGACGAAGAAGGGACCAAGCCCGAACCAAGCCTTGCACTTGACGGCTATTCCGCTGCGCTCCATAGCCGCAAGTGAAGGCCAGCGTTGAGGATGTAGAAAAACTCTGCGCATCCAGGTAAATCAGGGTCTGGCGGGCATCGCTCGATGCCCTGACGGCTGAGTGGTTGGGGAGGAGTGGATGGCGCGGCACTTGCCCACCGCCACCGAGTTTTTCTACAAGCTCGTTAGCCTAACGCCGCGAAGTTGCGTATTGTCCGATTTGTGGGCTACGAATTCGAGTGGGAGCCGGCGAAGGCCGCGTCAAATCTTCGCAAGCACGGTGTTTCGTTTGATGAAGCCTCGATGGTCTTTGGCGATCCGCTCGCGATGCTGATGCGGGACCCGGATCATTCCATCCGCGAGGAGCGGTTCGTGTTGCTCGGTATGTCTTCGCGGCGTAGGCTCTTGGTAGTGGCGTACGCAGAGCGCCCTCCGCGGACGTGGCTCATCAGCGCGCGGCCGGCGCGACGTCGTGAACGGAGACAGTATGAAGAAGGCCAGTAAGCCAATGGGCCTGTTTGACGACCGGGACACCATGCGGCCCGAGTACGATTTTTCGAGCGCCGTACGTGGGCTCACGGCAGCGCGGTACGCACAAGGGGCGAACGTCGTGGTTGTCGATCCCGCTGTGATTGACGTATTCCCCGACAGTGCGGCGGTGAACGACGCCTTGCGCGCCCTGGCGCCGCTGATTCGCCATCGGAAGGCGGGACGGAAATCGAAACTAACTCGCTAGAAGGGCACGTAGGTGGCGCAGCGCCGGGGCGGTTCGCGGACCGTACCAGGACAACTGCTTGCCATCGATGAAGTGGATGCGGTTGGCGCGCCACGCTGGAGTGTCGTGCAACGGTTGCAGGTCCGGTAGGACCTTGGGTGTGAACACGTACGGCTCATCGGGGAGAAAAATGACTTCGGGGAGCGCCGTGGCGATTTCTGACAGTGTAACCGTGCAGTAACGCTCCACCCGGTCGGCGCAAACGTTGATGCCGCCGGCAAGCGCCAACATGTCGTGCGCATAGGTCTGCCTATTGAAGCTCATCCAGGGGTTCTTCCAGATCGGGCAGAACACCCGAACCGGCGGCGCCGGCTCGGCGCGCGCCAGTTCCTTCAGTGTATCCTCCAACTCGCCGGCAAGCTGCGCGGCGCGCGGTTCTGTGCCGGTGAGCCGGCCGATGCGACGGAGCAGCCCGCCGACATCCCGGACACGATGCGGAAAGGTGACGAAGACTGTGAGCCCGGCTAGCTCCAGCGCCTCGAAGTCCTCTCTCCGATTCTCTTCAGCGTTGAGGAGCACGAGGTCCGGTTGTAGCTCGCGGATGCGCGCAAGGTCCGGATTCTTCGTGCCCCCCACTCGTTTGAGCCGGTCGACGATGCCAGCGGGTTCGGTGCAGTAGCGCGTGACGCCGATCACGGACTCGCCACAGCCGAGCACAAACAGGGCTTCCGTCAGACTCGGCACCAGGCTGACGATGCGCTGGGCCACGTGCGCCAGTTCGACCTCACGGCCAGCATCATCCTCGACGCGGATCACTGCTGTTTCCCTGCGCCGCGACGCTTGAGGGCATCTTCCAGGCCCTGCCGTTCCGCCGCGGTGAAATCTTCTCCGCCGCTCGCTGGCGTACTTGGCTGCTGCACGCGGCTCGGCGCCTGTTCGGGAGCTGGAGGTGGCTGCGAGGGCTGCAGCGCACGCCAGAGATACGCCCCGATCAGGGCGGCGGAAATCACCAGCGCCAGGAAGGCGAGCCAGTTGCGGCGCCGCCGACGTTTGCTCGTGCGGCGCGCCATCAGAGTCCGCCTTCTTGATCCAGCGCCGGCCGGATATCACCGCGGCACCAGGCGCGCAACGCCTCCCAGCTGCTGCGCTGATCCCAGCCGTCGACGCCGTTGTACCAGCGAATGCCGATTTCCTGCGCCGTGCGGCTCCCCGCCGCAATCGCGAACCAGAGACGCCACGTCGGCCCGTAGAACAGTCGCACGCCAAGGCCGAGCCGGCGCAGCTTGCGTCCGACCCACGAGCCATTCACGCTGCGCGCATAGTCTGCGAAGGTGAAGTCGTTCGCCGCGAAACCGCGGGCGATTGCTGCCGCGGCGCGCCGCCCGTACTCGAAACAGAACGAAATCCCCTCCCCCATCAGCGGGTCAACCCCGGCCGCATCGCCGGCGAGCATCACACGCGGCGCGGCAAGGGGAACGCGTCGCGCGTACCAGCGGACCGGAAACGCCTTCATGGGAAGCGCCGGTGCGCCCACACGTGTCAGCTCCTCCCGCAGAATGCGGCGCAGCAGTGCACCGCTACCTTCAGCGTCGACGGAGTACACCCCGAGGTTGACGTGTGGGACACCTTCGATCAGGCAGGGGAAGGCCCACGCATAACCGCGCAGGCCATTGGGCACGGAACGGAAGATAAAATCGTAGCGCGCGGCCTGGAAGCCGCTCCAGTCCGCTTGGGCCAGCGGGACGTCGCACATGACCGCCCTGCCGACGCACTCGGGTGCGCGCGGAAACAGACGGCGGCGCACCAGGCTGCCCGACCCGTCGGCGCCGATCACCGCGCCTGCGTGGTAGCTGCCGCGCTCGGTCTCGATGCGGATGCCGTCACCTTCGCGCTTGAGGTCGACGACCTTCTCGCCCTCGCGCATCTCCACACCGCGTTGCCGGCACGCCACTACCAGCGAGTGGTCAAACTCATCACGGCGCACGACCCGGCACAGCTCCTCGCCCTCGTACGTGACGGTTCTGCCGGGAACCTCAACGGCGGCACGATGGACGGCGACGTTCGGCACCGACAGGGGCGCGCCGAGTTCCTCCAAGCAGCGCAACACCTGGGGGATCAATCCGCCGCCACAGACTTTCGGGCGCGGGTGATGCGCCTTCTCCAGGATGAGCGCTTCACGTGCCAGCCCGGTATCCCGCGCATGCAAAAACAAAGCGCTCGCGCTCCCTGCAGGACCCGAGCCGATGATCACCAGCGGCCGACGTTCCATGAGTCAGTCCTGAGTGCTGGGCCCCGAGCTACTAGGTCCGAGAGTCTTTGCATGTCGCGAGGATTCTGGCGCTGCAACCTATCAAACCCTCGCCCGCGCGTTTTTTCAGCGCGGGTAGGGTGAGGGGACAATGGAGGCGCAGTGGTGCTCGCGGCGTGGTGTGTAAAGCGCCCTCACCCCAACCCTCCCACACGGAGAAGACGCGCGGGAGAGGGCAGAAATCTCTGGACCGACAGTTGTGAGGGAGAAACCGGCGCTGAGGAGCCCTTTTTCTGTTCGACTCAGCACTCAGCACTCGGGACTCAGCACTAACTCTACCGCGGCTGGACGTTGGCTCGCACCCAGTTTATGATGTCTTCGGTCGATGCGCCCGGCGTAAAGATCTCTTTCACGCCGAGCTTCTTCAGCTGTGGAATGTCCTCCGGTGGTACGATGCCGCCGCCGAACACGACCACGTCATCGACCCCCTTTCCTTTGAGGAGATCGATCACCGCCGGGAACAGCGTCATGTGTGCGCCGGACAAAATGCTGAGTCCGATGGCATCCACGTCCTCCTGCGCCGCCGCTTCGGCAATCATTTCCGGCGTTTGATGCAGGCCCGTGTAGATTACTTCAAAACCTGCATCGCGCAGAGCGCGGGCGATGATCTTGGCGCCGCGGTCGTGTCCATCCAATCCGGGTTTCGCTACCAGTATCCGCAGTCGTTTCTCAGGCACGGGAGCCCTCCCATGGAGTCATATCCAGGCCGGGTCGCGGTAGACCCCGAAGACGTCGCGGAAGACATCCGAGATCTCGCCGACGCTGCACTCCTGTTGCACCGCGTCGATGATCACCGGCATCAAATTGGTCCCATCCGCCGCCGCGCGCTTCACCGCAGCCAGGGCGGCGCGCACGGCCGCGGCGTTGCGCGCCTGCTTGCGCTCACGCACTCGCTGCGCTTGCTTGGGCTCGATCTCCGGGCCGATGCGCAGCAGTTCCAGCGGCGGCTCCTTTTCCAGTTGGTACTTGTTCACGCCGACCATGATCTTGTCGCCGCGATCCAACTGCTGCTGGTAGCGGTACGCGGCCTCCGCGATCTCCTTCTGCGGATATCCGAGCTCGATGGCGCGGATGATGCCCCCCAGCTCGTCGATGCGATCGATGTAGGCGAAGGCCTCCTTCTCCAGACGATCCGTCAGCGCCTCGACCGCGTAGCTGCCGCCGAGCGGGTCGACGATATTCGTGACCCCGGTTTCCTCGGCGATGATCTGCTGCGTGCGCAGGGCCACGAGCACGGCTTGCTCGCTGGGCAGCGCCAGGGTTTCGTCCATGGAGTTGGTATGCAGCGACTGCGTGCCGCCGAGCACGCCGGCGAGCGCCTGGATGGCTACCCGCACGATGTTGTTCAGCGGCTGCTGCGCGGTGAGGCTGCAGCCCGCCGTCTGCGCGTGGGTCCGCAGGACCCATGACCGCGGGTGCTTGGCATTGAAGCGCTCGCGCATGATCTTGGCCCACATGCGCCGGGCGGCACGCAGCTTGGCGATCTCCTCGAAGAAATCGCTGTGGAGGTTGAAGAAGAACGATAGGCGCGGCGCAAAGCTGTCGACGTCGAGGCCACGCTCGACGCACGCTTGGACGTAGCCGATGCCGTCCGCCAGCGTGAAGGCCAGCTCCTGCGCCGCGGTCGAGCCGGCCTCGCGGATGTGGTAACCAGAAATCGACACCGCATGCCAGCGCGGCGCCTCGCGGGCGCAGAACTCGATCATGTCGACGATGATGCGCACCGAAGGCGCGGGCGGCGAGATCCATTCCTTCTGGGCGATGAACTCCTTGAGCATGTCGTTCTGGACCGTGCCGCCGAGCTGGTCGAGCGGGATGCCGCGACGCTGCGCCACGGCGAAGTACATCGCGAGCAAAATGCTGGCGCTGCAATTCACCGTCATCGAGGTGGTCACGCGATCGAGCGGAATGTCGGCAAAGAGCGATTCCATGTCTTGCAAGGTGGAGATGGCGACGCCTTCACGGCCGACTTCGCCGAGGGCGCGCGGATGGTCGGCGTCGTAGCCCATGAGCGTCGGCATATCGAATGCCGTCGAGAGCCCGGTCTGGCCCCGTTCGAGCAGGAACTTGAAGCGCTGGTTCGTATCCTCCGCCGTCCCGAAGCCGGCAAACTGGCGCATGGTCCAGAACTGGCCGCGATACATGCTCGGGTAGGCGCCACGCGTGAACGGATACTCGCCCGGATGCCCAAGCTTGCCGTCGTGCGACCAGGCTTGCTGGTCCTCCGCCGTGTACAGCGGCTCGACTTCCATGTCCGACACGGTCGTGTACGCGCGCAACCGATCGCCGGACTTCGGGTAGACGCTGCGCAACCACTCCGCTTTCGACTTAGCCATCTCGTCCTCGGGCATTCAGCCGCCGCCGCTGGCGGCCGTTGATCAAACCCCGCGCTACGCGGAGCCACTCCTCCGGAACCAACACTTTCACCTGCCCTAACGCGCAAAACGTGAGCGGTTGGACACCGAAACGGTCATTCGCCAGAACGCACGGCACGCCGTACTGCTCGAGGAAGCCCTTGACCACATGCGCCTCCGCTTCCACCGGCGTCGCGTAGCATGCTTCCCACGCCATGCGAGACAATCCTTCACGCGCCTTTGAAGGCCGGGCGGCGCTTGTCGAGGAAGGCGTGCATCCCTTCGGTCCGGTCTTCGCTGGCGAAAGTCACGGTGAAGGCTTCCGATTCGTACCGGCAGCCATCCTGCAAATCGATTTCACTGCCGGCGTTGATCGCCGCCTTCGCCTCCTGCAGCGCGATCGGGGCCTTACCGGCGAGCGCTGCCGCGAGCTTTTGCACCTCGGGCATCAGGTCGCCGGCCGGCACCACGCGGTTCACCAACCCCAAGCGCAGGGCTTCGTCCGCACCGATCATCTCACCCGAGTATATCATCAGGCGCGCGGCACCGACGCCGACGCGGCGCGCCAGGCGCTGCGTGCCGCCGAAACCGGGGATGATGCCGAGGTTGATCTCGGGCTGGCCGAACTTCGCCGACTGCGACGCAATGATCACATCGCACGCCAAGGCCAGCTCCAGACCACCGCCGAGGGCGAAGCCGTTGACGGCGGCAATCACGGGGATGGGCAGCTCTTCGAGCGTGGACATCAGCCGCTGCCCGTGCCGCGAGAACTCGCGCCCTTGCAGCGGCGACATCGCCGCCATGGCGGCGATGTCGGCTCCGGCAACGAAGGCCTTCTCTCCGGCGCCGGTCACAATCAGGCAGCGCACGGCACGATCCCGCCGGGTCTCGTCGCAACAGCGTAGCAACTCGTCGACGGTGGCGGGGTTCAGCGCGTTCAGCGCCTGTGGGCGGTTCACCGTGATGGTGCTGACGGCGCCGTCGCGGTGCAGGAGCACGTTCTCATAAACCATGGGGTCACCTCAATATTCTGGCTTCAGATCGAAGCGGTGGATGGCTTCGATGTAGCGGATGGTGTGCGTGCGCGAGCGCATAACGACGGAGTTCGTCATGGCGCCGCCCTTGAAGAAGCGCACGCCGCGCAACATCTCACTGTTGGTCACGCCGGTGGCGGCGAACATGACGCTCCCCGATGCCATCTCCTCCAGTGTGTACCGTTTATCCAGGTCAGTGATGCCGGCTTCGCGCACGCGTGCGGCTTCCTCCTCGTTCCGCGGCCGCAAGCGCGCCTGCATGTCTCCGCCGGTACAGCGCATGGCGGTGGCGGTCAAGATCCCTTGGGAGGATCCGCCGACCCCCAGCAACATGTCAATGCCGGAGTCGGGTTTGGCGGCAGCCATGCCGGCGGCGACGTCACCGTCACTCAGGAGCTTGATGCGGGCGCCGGCTCGCCGGATTTCGGTGACCAAATTGGCGTGGCGCGGGCGGTCGAGCACGGCCACGGTGAGGTCCGCGACGTAGACGCCTTTGGCTTCGGCCAGGGCGCGCAGGTTGTCCTTCGGCGATTGGTCGAGGTTGATCAAGCCGCGCCCCTCCTGACCGACGACGATCTTCTCCATGTAAGTGTCGGGACAGCGTAAGAAGCCGCCGCGCTCCGCAAAGGCGATGATCGAGAGAGCGTTGAAGCCGCCGGTGGCGCAGATCGTCGGACCCTCAAGGGCGTCGAGAGCCACGTCGATTTCCGGGCCGGTGCGCGTGCCCACCTGTTCCCCGCAGTACAGTAGGTCGCTGTCGCCCGGCTCGCCCTCGCCGATGACCACCACGCCGTCGATCGCAATCGAGCGAAAGGCCTTACGCATCGCCTCCGCCGCGGCCAGGTCGGTCGCGCCGATATCACCGCGGCCCATCAAACGGGCCGACGCCAAAGCTGCGGCTTCGGTGATGCGGACCGCTTCCAACGCCAAGTTCCGATCCATAATCAGCCCCTTACGAGACAGTCCGGTACCAGCGTGTGCGCTTGCCGGACGACCAATCCGGTGCCGGTAGCGGCACGCTCGTTGTAACCCCGCGTGGCCCGTGAAGATTCGAGATCGCGGCTTCCCGCAATTATGAACGGTACCGGGTCCAGCGAGTGCGTCTTCAGAGCACAGGGCGTGGCGTGGTCGGGAGTGAGCAATAGCCGCCACTCGGGAACGGCACGCAACCCCTCCAAAATCGGGCCGACGATCTTGCCGTCGAAATCCTCAATGGCTTGGATCTTCTTGTCCACCGCTCCCATGTGCCCGGTTTCATCGGTCGCTTCCACGTGGACAAAGACCAGGTCCTTGGTCTCCAACGCGCGCAGACCGTAGCTCGCCTTGCCCTCGTAGTTGGTGTCGAGAAAACCGGTGACGCCCGGCACCTTGATCACTTCGAGCCCCGCCAGCACCCCCAACCCGTTCACCAGGTCGACGGCGGAGATGACCGCCCCTTCAAGCCCGAAGCGCTGGCGCAGCGTCGGCAGCGCCGGCCGCTTGCCCTGACCCCACAACCAGATTGAGGTCGCCGGGCGCTGGTCGCGCTGGCGGCGGGCGCGATTCACCGCATGCTGCGCCAGCAGGTCTTGCGACGCTTCCATGAGCTGGCGCAGCACCTCGGCGCCCTCGCCGGCCGGGAGGTACTCGGACACCGCCCGGTCGGTGATGTCATGCGGCGGCGTTGTGCGCATGCCCGATTTCCCGTTGCGCCACACGAGCAGATGCCGGTAGCTCACGCCGGGATGAAAGTCGAGGCTCTCGGCACCCAGCTGGCGCTGCAGATCGCGCACGATCTCCGCCGCCTCTTCGGTGGAGATGTGACCGGCAGTGAAATCCTGCATCACGCCGTCATCGATGCAGACCAAATTGCAGCGAAACGCCACGTCGTCCGGCGCCAACTGCACTCCCATGCTCGCGGCCTCAATGGGGGAGCGGCCGGTATGGTAGCGGCGCGGGTCGTAACCGAGAACGCTCATGGTCCCGACGTCGCTCCCTGGCGGGAAGCCGTCGGGAATCGTGTGCGTCATTCCTAGCGTGCCGCAGTTGGCCAGCCGGTCCATGTGCGGCGTGCGTGCATATTCCAGCGGCGTGCGGTCACCGAGTTCGGCGATGGGGCGGTCGGCCACGCCATCGGGCTGCAGAATGATGTACTTCATCACTCTTCTCTTATCCAACTTCACGAGCTTCCGCCAGTTTCGGCGTGGGCCTATCCACATGCCCCCGCGCCTGTAGCTGCACCGTCGGCTGCTCGGATCCGTGCAACGGCGCGGCGCAGGCTGAAGCTGGCCGGCTACTGGCCGAGGCTATCCTCGATGCGGATCACCACCGACTTCGCCCGCACGACGGCGAGGCGATCGATCTGTTGGAGAGCGCGGCGCAGATCACGCTCGCGCGCCTGATGGGTACGGATGACGACGGGGACGCTGGCGCCGTGTTCACGCTCGCGCTGGATGACCGAGGCGATCGAGATCTGGTGCCGGCCGAGCATGCCGGAGATTTTCGCCAACACCCCTGGCCGGTCGACCACCATGAAGCGCAGGTAGTACTCACTGATCAGTTCATCCATCAACTTCAGCGGCGCGTGCCGTTGCTGCGCCAGTGGGTAACCCAAGGGGGGGATCCGTCCGCGGTCGCCGTTCGACACATTGCGCGCGACCTCAATCAGGTCCGCGAGCACCGCGGTGGCGGTCGGCATCATGCCCGCCCCGAGGCCGAAGTACATCGTGTCACCCAGCGCTTCACCATGCACGAAGATGGCGTTGTAGGCACCGCTGACGTCGGCGAGCAGATGTTTGCTCGGTACCATTGTGGGGTGGACCCGCGCCTCGACGGCATCGCCGTCCTGCTTGGCGATCGCCAGGAGCTTGATCGCATAACCGAACTCACGCGCGAAACCGATGTCGCGCTGGCTGACGTGACGGATGCCTTCAACCGGCAGATCGTCGAACCGTGCGGCCGTGCCGAAAGCAAGCTGGATGAGCAGCGCCAGCTTGTGCGCGGCGTCGATGCCGTCGACGTCGTAGGTCGGGTCGGCCTCGGCGAGGCCTTGCTTCTGCGCCTCGCCGAGCACGGCGGCAAACTCGCCACCCTGTTGCGTCATGGTGCTGAGGATGTAGTTCGAGGTGCCGTTCACGATGCCGTAAATGGCACGATTGCGGTCGCCGGCAAGCCCTTCTTTCAAGGTACGGATGATCGGGATGCCGCCGCCGACGCTGGCCTCATAGCCGATATCCACGCCGCCCTGTTCGGCGGCGGCGAAAATCTCGGCGCCGTGCACCGCCAGCAGCGCCTTATTCGCGGTCACCACGCTCTTGCCGTTGCGAATCGCCTGCAGGACGAAGCGCCGCGCCGGCTCGTAGCCGCCCATCAGCTCCATGATGATGTCGATCGTGGGATCGTTGAGCAGCTCGGCGGCGTCGCTGGTCAGCAGCTTGCGATCGACCCGAACGCCGCGGTCGCGCCGCAGCTCGATGTCGGCGACGCGGGCCAGAACCAGCCGCGCGCCTAGCCGAGCGCGGATTTGGCCTTGGTGCCGTTGCAGTAGTTTGATCACCCCGGTGCCGACCGTGCCGAAGCCGATCAGCCCGATGCGGATGTCCCGCGCCACGTGTCCCCCACTCAGCCGACTTGGCGGATCTTGGTTGGCTTGGCTTTGCTGAGCGCCCGGCGGATGCCGCGGATGGCCTGGCGTGTCCGGTGCTCGTTCTCGATCAACGCGAAGCGCACGTACCCGTCACCGTACTCCCCGAACCCGATGCCGGGCGACACCGCAATCTTGGCTTCGCGCAGGAGATAGGTGGAGAAATCGAGCGATCCCATCTCGCGAAAGGGCTCGGGGATGGGCGCCCACACGAACATGGTCGCTTTCGGTTTCGGGAGGTGCCAGCCGATGCGGTTCAGCCCGTTCACCAATACGTCGCGGCGCGATTGATACAGGCGGCGGATCTCCTCGACGCACTCCTGCGGCCCGTTGAGCGCATGGATGGCGGCGATCTGGACCGGCTGGAAGATGCCGTAGTCGAGGTAGCTCTTGAGGCGCGCCAGCGCGCCGATCATGGCCGGGTTGCCGACGGCGAAGCCGACGCGCCAGCCCGGCATGTTGTAGCTCTTGGAGACGGTAAAGAATTCGACCCCGACTTCCTTGGCCCCCGGCACCTGCAGAAAGCTCGGCGGCTGGTAGCCGTCGAAGCACAGATCGGCGTACGCCAGGTCGTGGATCACCATCAATGAATGCTCGCGGGCGAAGTCGACGATCTTGCGGAAGAAGTTGATGTCGACCACCTCGGTAGTCGGATTGTGCGGGAAGTTCAGGATGAGCAGCTTGGGACGCGGCCAGGTCTGGCGCATGGCCTCGACCAGATGGCCGAAGAAGTCCTGGCCCGGAATGAGCGGGATGCTGCGCAGGTCACCGCCCGCGATGATGACCGAATACTGGTGGATCGGGTAGGTCGGGCTCGGACAGAAGACAACGTCCCCCGGACCGATGATCGCCAGCGCCAGGTGGGCGAGGCCCTCTTTCGAGCCGATGGTGACCACGGCTTCGGTGTCGGCGTCCAGATCAACGTTGTAGCGGCGCTTGTACCAGCCGGTGATGGCGAGGCGCAGCTTGTAGATGCCTTTGGAAACCGAGTAGCGGTGGTTGGCCGGTTTGGAGGCGGCCTCAACGAGTTTGGCCACGACGTGGGGCGGCGTCGGGCCGTCGGGATTGCCCATGCCGAAGTCGATGACGTCTTCGCCCGCCCGGCGCGCCTTGTGCATGAGGTCGCCGATGATGCTGAAGACATACGGCGGGAGCCGTTTTATGCGCGGAAAGTCGTTGGCGTCCATATTTAACGCAGTTTGATGACGATAAAGGATTTGGCCTGCGGACGCAAACTTGGCGCCTACACGAGCGTCGGAGGCCAAGTTGTAGTAGTCAGGGCGCGAGGAGGCGACCTATGGATTCTCCGTCCTATCGGCACGGCGCGCACACAAGCGCCTCCGGGAGCTTCCTTCCCAGCGCGCCTATGCACTTCTATCCGGGGCTTCGCCGAGCAGTTCCTGCGGCGCCAACCTCGTATTGAGGATTGCATAAGTAATAGAAAGATCGTCCGCGGTGGTGTATACTGCGTGCATGCGACCACAGGGGACGGCGGCGGAGTTGGAGCGGCGGCGGCGGCGAGCGATACGGCTGTTG
>JBEKBJ010000138.1:0-11980 GCA_050015455.1 Binatia bacterium | reverse complement strand
AGCCTCTAGCTCCTAGCTACGCTGCCGCGTGGGGTTGCGCGACCGCCCGGTTACCCCAAGAAGCACGATCAGCTTCCTGGGGACCCCGATTGCGAGCGCGCCTGGGAATGCTAGCCTAAATGGATTCGAGGATCATGAGGAGGTCAATGCAATGAAGGTGATGACGAGCTGGACAGTGCAGCGCTGGGCCCTGAGAGAGCTTCAAAGCGGAATGGAGATTCCGGGTTGGTTGCGGAGAGTGAGCGGGCGGGTGTTCGTGCTGGGTCTTTTGGCCGGCTTGGTTGTTCCAGCAGTTGCAGCCGGACAAAATGCGGCGGAGGCCGCGGGCGCGCCAGCGCTGATCGGTCAGCCTGTTGCGCCGGTGCGGCCGGTGGCGGACCAGTACTACGGCATGACGGTGAGCGATCCTTACCGGTACCTGGAGGATCTGACGAATCCAGAGGTGGTGGCGTGGTTCAAGGGACAGAATGACTACACGCGCGGCGTACTGGCGGCGATTCCGGGGCGGGACGCGCTGCTCAAGCGCATTCAGGAGCTGGACCAGTCGACTCCGGCTAGGGTGACCAGCGTCAATCGCATTCCGGGCGGACGGATCTTCTACGAGAAGGAACTGGCGAGCGAGATTGTGCCGAAGCTTTACGTGCGCGACGGGCTCGATGGCCAGGAACGCATCTTGCTGGATCCGGCGATGTATCCGGTTGCCGAGGGCTCGCACAATGCGATCAGCTACTACACGCCGTCGTGGGACGGGAAGATGGTCGCGGTGGGAGTGTCGGCGGGCGGTTCGGAGAACGCGATCATACACATTTTCGAAGTGGACACCGGCAAAGAGTTGCCGGAGACGATCGATCGCGGGCGGTTTGGAGCGATTGTGTGGCGGACCGACAATCGATCGTTCTTTTATAACCGGCTGCAGAAGCTGGCGCCGGGCCAGCCGCAAACGGATTATGAGCAGAAGAGCATCGATTATCTGCACGTGGTGGGGACCGACGTCGACAAGGATGTGCCGGCATTCGGAATCGGGCTCTCGCCGAGAGTGGAGATTGCCGCGGCCGATGCTCCGTTTGTGGCTCCTACGGTCAATTCGCGGTGGACGTTGGGGATTATTGCGCACGGCGTGCTGAATGAAGCGACCCTTTACGAGGCGCCGACGGATGAGGTGGGAAAGCCGGACACGCCGTGGGAAAAGATTTGCGATGTGAGCGACGATGTGACGTCATTTGCAGTGCATGGCGACGAACTCTACCTGCTGAGCCACAAGGGCGCGCCTCACTTCAAGGTTCTCAAGACGAGCCTTTTGCACCCCGACATGGAACACGCGGAGGTGGTGGAGCCAGAGGGCGACCATGTGATCAAGGACATTGAAACTGCCGAGGACGGGCTGTATGTGCAGGAGACAGACGGGACGCTGGGAGTGCTCAAACGGCTGAGTTATCAAGGGGGAAAGCCGGAAGAGGTCGAGCTTCCTTTTGAAGGATCAGTCGGCCTGTCGGGTATGGATGAGAGGGTTCCAGGGGCTTTTGTTGTGATGACTTCGTGGGCCAAGGCGCCGCGAATCTACTCGTTCGACCCGAAGACGCGAGCGGTTACGGATACCAAGCTGCAGCCACTGGGACCGAATGACGATCCGGGGGATGTGGTGACGGAGGAAGTGAAGGTGAAGAGCTGGGACGGCGTGATGGTTCCGCTGTCGATTGTGCGCATGCGCGGCGTGAAGATGGATGGAAGCAATCCGACTCTCTTGTGGGGCTATGGGGCATATGGGATTTCCATCGATCCGGAGTTCAATCCAGTGTTGCTGGCGTGGCTGGAAAAAGGCGGCGTATTTGCAGTGGCGCATCCGCGGGGCGGCGGCGAGTACGGCGACGACTGGCACAAGGGCGGGGAGAAGCTGACCAAGCCGAATACATGGCGCGACTTTATCGCCTGCGGGGAATACCTGATCGATAACCACTACACGTCGCCGGCAAAGCTGGCCGGCGAGGGAGGGAGCGCGGGCGGCATCACGATCGGCAGGGCGATAACCGAGCGGCCGGAATTGTTTGCGGCAGCACTCGACGAGGTGGGTGACTCGAACATGGTGCGCATCGAGAACACGCCCAACGGCCCGCCCAACATTCCGGAGTTTGGGAGTACGCAGACGGAATGGGGATTTGAGGACCTGTACACGATGGACTCGTATGAGCATGTTCGCGATGGTGTGCATTATCCGGCGGTGCTGCTGACAACGGGTTGGAACGACCCGCGCGTTGCATCATCGCAGCCGGGGAAGATGGCGGCGCGGCTGGAGGCAGCCACGGGCAGCGGAAAACCGGTTCTACTGCGCGTTGAATATGCTGCCGGGCATGGATTCGGTTCGACAAAGGCGCAGAACGAAGAGCTGAACGCGGACAACTGGAGCTTCCTGCTGTGGCAGTTTGGGGTGGACGGATTCCAGCCCGGTGCCGCGGCTGCAGCGGGAAAATAGCCACGCAGACGGGTACGGTGCGGGCTGAGGTGCGGGTACGATGCGGGCTGTGGTGTGGACGTGGAAGCCCGCACGACAGCCGGTCCGATGATGGGTGGTGTGTTTGGGTTTGAGCGATCCCAGGTCTTCCGCCGCGGCGGACCGCGGCGGAAGACCTGGGGCACCCACACTCAGTGCGGATCGCAGATTACCGGTGGCCGCCGCCGTGATAGCCGGGGAGGGCGTGTTCACCGCCCGCATCGTGGCCGGCTGGGCCGACGTGGCCGCGGCCATCGCGCGCCTCATTGCCGTGGAAGTGGTTAAACGGTTCAGCGCCGCGTTCGGGCAACGGTCCGCGATAGCCGTGATGAGGATCGAAGCGGTTGTCGACATGGCCGTAGAAGTGGCCGGGGCCGCGGAACCAGTGACCAGCGCCAATAAACACTCCGTTCACAAACCAATCGGGCCCGTAGTAGCCGTAGGGCGCGCATTGATACGGAGAATAGTCGAAGTACCCATAGGGACAGACCGGTTCCGGTCCAAAGTTGACGCCGATGGAGATTTGGGCCGGTGCGGAAGGCACCCAAAGGAACAGGCCCATTGCGAAGGCTGCGAAAGCGAAGATTCTAACTTTGGTCATGATCTCTCCTTGATTGGTTTGAAGTGCGGGATGGGTTGGGGGTTGCATGGAAAAACAGTGGTTAGTGGTTGGTGGTTAGTGATTAGTGGTTAGTTGCGGGGTTTGCGGAGTTGGTGCGGCGTGCAATCGGACCGATCGCGCACCGCACTTCGCTCAGAAGTCCAAGCCCGTGGTCAGAAAACCATAATCAGTGGTCAGAGATTCGGGGGCCGGGGAATCCACTTGTGCTGATTGGCTGCGTTGGCTGCCTCGGCGGCCAGGGTCAACTCCTTGCTTGCCGCCGTGAGCTCGTTCTCGGCGTTCACCGCGTGGTTCTGCATGTCGTAGTTGTTCTGGTGCTGCGCGGCGATGATGGATTCGTAGGCCTCGGCAATGAGTTTCTGCGCGGCCGCGATGTTGGGATGCACCGCAGCGCTGACGGTGACAGGAGGCGGAGCCTGCGCGATGGTTGAACCGCCAACCAAAAGTCCCAGGGCGAGCGCGCTGACGATTGTGAGTTTGTTCGTTCACATGATTTCGATCTCCATTTTGAACTTCAGGCTTTACGCCTGCGGTGCATTGCGGGACCGGTGAAGCTTGTCCTGAACCGAGCGGTGCATGAGGGAGAGTTATGCCGGGCTTACGAGAGATCCCCTGCTTAGAACCCGCTGGCAATTCCGGGTGCGGGAACTGCAGAAAAGTTACATCAGAGCCTCAAATCTGTTGCAGGACGCAGGGGACGACCCTGGTACGTGGAAAGCAACAGCCAGGGTAGTATCCTCGGCCTCGATGAGGAGCAATGTCAAGCAAGGAATTGAGATTTTGAAGATGCGGGAAGGCGGTGGGCGCGGACGGAGAGATTCTGCGAAGGTGAGCAAAACGAATCAGACATGATTCCGGGACCAGCCCAGAATTACTAAAGAACCTGAGTGCAGTAGCCCTCAAGCGCGGCAAACCGGTGGGGTGTGACTGCTCGTATCGGCTGAAGCCATCGCGAGTCCAGTCCATTCGACAATGGGAAGCTTGCTCCGGAGCAAGCGGCAGTTAACCAATGTAAGTCAGAGGAAGCTCTTATGAATGCGAAACTCATCGTCACTTCGGCCGTCTTGGCCCTGGCGCTTGGAATGGCGGCTCCTGCCTTCGCGCAGGATCAGAAGCAAGGCGACAAGCAAGGTCAGCCAGCAAAACGGCAACAGCCTGCAGCGCAGCAAAATCCTGCGCCGCAACAGCACGCCCAGCAGCAGCCAGCGCAGCGACAACAGCCCGCAGCGCAGCAAAAGCCTGCGCCGCAACAGCACGCCCAGCAGCAGCCAGCGCAGCGGCAACAGCCAGCAGCGCAGCAGCATGCCCAGCAGCAGCCAGCGCAGCGGCAACAGCCTGCAGCGCAGCAGCACGCCCAGCAGCAGCCAGCGCAGCGGCAACAGCCAGCAGCGCAGCAGCACGCCCAGCAGCAGCCGGCGCAACGGCAGCAACAGCAACCTCAGCGCACTGCAGCGCAGCAGCGTACCGAGCAGACCACCTGGCAAAATCATCGCGCAGGAAACTGGCAGACCGACCACCGCACCTGGCAACAACGGGGCGGCTACAACGGCTACCGTGTCCCTGACGCCCGGTACAGCGTCTACTTTGGCTCGCGGCATGCGTTTCGGATCTACGGTCTTCCCTTCATGGTTTTTGATGGATACCCACGTTTCCAGTACAACGGCTATTGGATTACGCTTCTCGACCCATGGCCGGGAAACTGGTCGAATGACTGGTATGACACCGACGACGTCTACGTGGTTTACGCGAACGACGGTTATTACCTGTACGACGACAGGTATCCGGGCATCGGAATTGCGATCAGCATCTCGATGTAATGACGCTCGGTGCGCGCCGTTTTTCGAGCGGCAAGTCCGGTAGTGGCTCAGGGCAGGCTTTCGACTACGTTTGGCGCACAATTGGCGGCGATTGTGCGCCGAGTTGCGTCAGCATGACAATGCAGACGGATGTGTTCGTGGCGTCCCACCCATCGCGCGGTTGAGCTGCGCGATGGATGGGGTTCCCCCTGGGTAAGTTAAGTTGCTTTATCCATCTATAATGTCCTGCCCCTTCCGTGGCAGAGACGCTTGAACTGCCAGTGATTAGTGGTCAGTGATCAGTGATCAGTCCTCAAAAAATCCGCTGGTTGAGATCGATCACGTAACTCTTGAAACCCGATCCCCTAGGCCATGAAGCCAAGGTAGGGATCGGTACCGAAGTTGCCGAAGTTGGGGAAGACGGTGCGGATCTGGCTGTCGGAGAGGCCGAACCAACTGGCGAGAGTGCCTGCATACTGCTCGACGGCGGTGGTGGGGATGAGGCGGCCTGCGCCGACGTCGTTCTGCTGATCGACACCGACGACGGGGTACTGGCCGTACATGTCCTGCCCTTGCACGGCGCCGCCGACAACGAAGTGGTGGCTGCCCCAGCCGTGGTCGGTGCCGTCGCTGTTCGAGGTGAGGGTGCGGCCGAAGTCGGAGATGGTGAACGCGGTGACATTGTTGCCGAGGCCCATGCCAACCATGAGGCCGTCGAAGTATTGAAAAGCTGCGCCGAGCTGGGTGAGAAGGCGCGCGTGCTGCTGAGCCTGTCCGTCGTGTGTGTCGAAGCTGCCAAGCTGGACGTAGAAGATTTGGCGGGTGACGCCGAGCTGGGCGCGACCGGCGATGATGCGAGCGACGGTTTGCATGGACGCGGCCAGCGGATTATCGACGAGCATGTTAGTGGTGGGATCGAGATATTGCGGGGGATTGGCGACGCCTCCCACGCCCGCGGGCGCCATGGCGGTGGCCAGCGTGGCCTGCGCCTGCATGGAACGGTTGATGACGACCTCGTATTCCTTTGCGAAGAGATTGGTTTCGTCGGAGGTGAGGATGGAGTTGAGCGGGTTGACGGCGGCGGGCAGGCCGAAGGGCGGCTGCTGGAGGCCGTAGATGGGAATGGGTCCGGCGGGCGTGACGTTGAGCTGGAACGAAGATTGTCCGGCGAGGAAGAGGGCGTTCCCGGCGGTGGAGATGCAGGTGAACATGGAGTTGGAATTCATGTTCATGGCTTCAATGGCGTCGGCCACGGCACCGCCCCAGCCGACGCGCTCGCCGCTGCCGAGATTGGAGGCGATGGCCTGCCATGCGGCGGTTTGATCGAAGTGCGAGAAGAGCGAATCGGGCAGGGGGACGGAGTTCGCGTTGATCTGTGTTTTGGTGGCCGGTGTGACAAGGGTTCCCGTGTTGGCAACGATGGCTGCGCGACCGGCATTGAAGAGAGATTGCACGCCGCCGAGAGAAGGATTGAGAGCGAAGGTGCGGCCGGATTGTGGAGTCTTGAGGGTGATGGGCAGCAGTTCGCTCATGGGATAGGCGAGGCCGGGCGCGCCGGAGCGAGCGCTGGTGAAGGCGGCGAAAGAATCAGGATCGGTGGCGATCACGGTGCCGTGACCGTCGTTGCCGCCCTGCAGGTAGACGCAGACGAGCGCGCGATAGTCGTTGCCGGTGGTGGATTGCGCCATGGCGGCGAGCGAGTTGAGCTCGAGGAGAAATGGGCTGACGTAAATGCCGGCCATGGACGCCATGGAGGCGGTGCGAAGAAACTGCCGGCGGGTTTGGTTGCAAGTGCAGCTCATGGCTGGCTCCTATTGCTGCGCGGCGTAGTCGGGCGACGCCACGGTGAGATAGATGGCCGTTTCGACGCGGGCCAAAAGCGCGGCGTTGATGGCGTTCTGATCGCTGGTGGGGATGGGGATGGCCGTGATGGCGGCGAGAATCTGGTTGTAGAGCGTCGATGACATCTGGCCGGACATGAGCAGCAGATTGATGCGGTCGAGCAACTGATCGGGCGTAGCGGCGAGCGTCATTTCGGTGCCGTAGTACGAGAAGACATCGGGACCGCCCTGCGCGTTGGCGCCGATTGCGCTCTGCAGGTAGTTGATGTAGCCGACGACGGTGGAGACGTTGGTCATCTGCATCTCCGGCGCGAGCAGGCCCGCTGCGGAGATGGAGGTGTTGGGGGGCGTGTAGCCGGGCGCGAACCAGTTGAAGACAGTGGGCGAGCGGAGCCACATTTGGCCGAGGCCGTAGATGGGATCCTCAGTGCTGCCGACATTGAAGGAGCCGGTGCGCGATTGCGCGGTGAAGGCGCGGGCCCACTCGGTGTAGCGCAGCAGAGCTTCGCGGACTTTTCCGTATTGCGGGTTGGTGGTGGCTGTGGCCGTGTCGCGCGCTTCGGGGTCAAGAAGAATAGCGGTGATGACGGCCTGCAGATTGCCGCGCACGCCGGTGCCGTCGTTTTCAAACACCTTGGCGACGCGACTGATGTACGCGGGGCTGGGATTGCTCGTCACCAGGTGCTGGATCATTTGCTTCGAGAAAAACGCGGGCAGATTCGGGTGATTGAAGAGCGTGTCGAGAGCAATTTTGAGATCGCCGGCGGGGTCAGGGCTGCCTGAGGCGGGAATGGTGACGCCGAGGAAGTCCTTTTCGACGGTGGAGTGGTGGCTGGGAAAGTCCTGCATTGGAAGCAGCTCTTCGCCGTAGCCGGGACCGACGTAAACGCAGCAGTTGGACCAGGCGTTGTCAGTGGAGTCGCCGGGGATGTTCCAGCTCCAGCCGGTGAAGACGGCGGCGAGGCCCTTGACGTCGGTATTCGAATAGGTGGGGATGGGGTTGCCGCTGCCGTCGAGCTGCTGCGAGCCATCGTCATTCAACTGCCAGAGGCCGATGGTGAAAAGCTGCATGACCTCGCGCGCGTAGTTTTCATCGGGATCGGTGGTGGCGTTGCCCTTGTCGTTGCCCTGCATGGAGAGGAACTGGCCCATCATCGGGCTGAGCGTGACGTCCTCGAGAAGCTGGCGGAAGTTGCCGAAGGCGTCGGCGCCGAGCATGTCGTAATAGCTGGCTTCGCCGCGCGGCATG
Organism: Binatia bacterium; assembly: GCA_050015455.1. Taxonomy (GTDB): domain Bacteria; phylum Desulfobacterota; class Binatia; order HRBIN30; family HRBIN30; genus JAGDMS01. Next base: position 3,987 of record JBEKBJ010000138.1, on the reverse strand, counting down.
TTTTGAATTGCCGTGGTGTTGTTGCTGGAGATGACGAACTGCAGCGAGAGGGCGTATTTGACGCGCTGGCGGAGCTCGTCGGGCGCGGTGATGGATTGCTGCCAGAAGGTGTCCTGGACCAAGCCCTCGTCGGCGCTGTTCTGGACGAAGAGCGCGGCGTTGCATTTGACGTCGGCCGCGGCGCAGGGCGGGTTGTTGACGATGAGCGTCTGTTCGACGGACGGCTCGGTGGGCGTCGGCTGGATGGCGAATTGCTGATTGAGCCACGCCTGGTAGCCTTCAAGCGAAAGATTGCGAATGTCGGCGTCGGTTGGTCCGAAGGTGGCCTGCTCAAGGAAGCGCGCGGCGTCATTGAGATCGACAACCGGAGTGGGTGGCGTGCCGCTGACGGTGGCGATGAGATCGTTCGATGCGGCGGGGCCGGGACTGGGATTGAGCACCTGCAAATCGAGATTGCCGGGCTGCGCCTGATCGACCGTCGCCGTCACTTGCGTTCCGCTGTTGAAGGTTGTGGGCGCCGGAGCTCCGTTGACGAGCACTTGCGCGCCGGTGATGAACTTTTGGCCGGTGAGCACGATGGTCGCGGGCCCGGGATCGAAGGCCATGGGCGTGGCGGAGGCGAGAATTGGAATGGGATTCATCACCGAGATGTTCTGCGTGATGGAGACGGCGGGATTGTCGACGCTGGTGATGGTGAGTTGAACGATGTTGCTCGGCGTGGGAACAACGGGCGGCGCGGTGTAGGTGATGGAGCCATCGGTGTTCGAGACCGCTGTGCCAACAACGCCGTTGCCGCCGGCGATGCCGTTCACCTGAAGCGTGACGGCGGGATTATCGGTTCCGTTGACCATCAATCCGAGGTTCAGAGTGTTTGAGACGCGAACATCGGTGCCGGAGTTTGGCTGGAGCGTGAGCACGACCTGGCCGGGGCCAACCTTCAAGGAAAGCGGCAGCGCGCTGGCCGAGCCGGGATTGGGATTGGTGACGGTGAGCGGGTAAGTGCCGGGGTTAGGCGCGGCGATTTGCGCGACCAACTCAGTGCCGGAGACATAGGTGGTGGTAACAAATGCGCCGTTCCAACTGATCTGCGCGCCGTAGACGAACTGCGAGCCGTTCACGATAACGGTTGTGGTGCCTTCGGAGAATTCGTTCGGAGTGACTGTGCCAAGGACGGGAATCGGATTCCACACCTGAATGGATACAAAGCCGGGAACGGCGGTTGGATATTTGGCGATGGAACTGGTGATCTGGACCGTGTAGGGACTGGGAACGATGGCGGGGGCCGTGTAAACGCCTGAGCTCGAGATGATGCCGACGGTTGCGTTGCCGCCCGCGATTCCGTTGACGTAGAAGGTCATCGGAAGTCCGGAGGCAAGGTAGCTCGAGGTGAGCTGGACGGTCTGATTTACGCGGACGTCGGTGGCCGGCGATCCGATGGCCGCGATGGTGTTGAGATCGACCGCGATCGATCCGCCGCCGCAGCCTGAGGTCAGGGGGGCGACGATGGATAGCGAAAGGCCGAGGAGGAATGACGTCCAATGGGACGCAGTTGTCAGAGGACTGCGTTGGGGCACGGAAGTGCGAAGACACGCCACTCGCATAGATGCTCCTAGACAGGGAACTCCAAGGCAGGCAAATGCTGAACAACAAAAGGGGACAGGGGAAGAGCGCTCCAGTTGATTCGAATCAGAGGTTATCGAAGTCACCAGTCAAATGCAAACCAAAATGCGGCAAAGAATTACCTAGGTAATACTTTCCGGCTTGCCGCCCCAAGCTCGTGTCGGGCCCAGGGAGCTGGGTCAAGCCGGTGACAAGGCACGAGATAAGAGGGATTTATGCCGTGCGACTGCTAGCGGCTGCCGGCGATCATCTGGGCGGCGTGCTGGAGGCTGGTGTCGGTGACCTTTGCGCCGGACAACATGCGGGCGACTTCGTGCATGCGGGCGCGGTCGTCGAGGACGCGGATGCGGGTTTGCGTGCGGCCGTCTTTCTCGCGTTTTTCGACGGCGAGATGCTGGTCGGCGAAGGCGGCGATCTGCGGGAGGTGTGTGACGCAGAGGACCTGCTGGGCGCGGCCGAGGGCTTTGAGCTTCTGGCCGACGGCTTCAGCGGCGCGGCCTCCGATGCCAATGTCGATTTCGTCGAAGACGAGCGTGCGGGGGGTGGTTTTCTTTTTCGTTTTGGACGACGAGCCTTCTTCGACGGCGACCTTGAGAGCGAGCAGCACGCGGGAGAGCTCGCCGCCGGAGGCGATTTCGACGAGCGGCTTGAGGGGCTCGCCCGGGTTGGTTGCAATGCGGTATTCGACCGCGTCCCAGCCGGAAGCGGACCACGCGGATTCCTGATCGCTCGATGTGACAGCGACTTCGAACTTGACCTTCATGGCGAGCGAGTTGATTTGCGCTTCGGCAAGCTTGGCGAGCTTGGTTGCGGCGGCCTTGCGTTCTGCGGTGAGGGCGGCGGCGGCTTTGCGGTAGGCTGCGGCGGCTTTGTCGAGATCGGCGCGGAGGGTTTTGAGAATTTCGTCGCGGTCTTCGACTTCGGAGAGCTTGCGGGCGACGTCTTCGCCGAACGTAATGACCTCGGCGACGGTCTTGCCGTATTTCCTTTTGAGCCGATCGATGAGGGCAAGGCGGTCTTCGATTTCGGCTAGCCGCTCGGGCGAAGCGCTGACGCGTTCGGCGTAGTCGCGGAGAGCGGAGGCGATATCGGAGATGGTGGCGCGGGCGGAGGCGAGCTGCTGCACGGATTCGGTGAAGCGCTGGTCGTAGCGGGCAAGCTCTTCGACGTTGCGAATCGCGTCGCGGAGAGCGGCTTCGGCGCTGGCACTGCCCTCGTAGAGCTGGTCGAAGGCGTTCATGGCTGCGGCGTAGAGTTTTTCGGCGTTGGCAAGGACGCGCTTCTCGGTTTCGAGGGCCTCGTCTTCGCCGGGTTGGAGATGGGCTTGCTCAATTTCCTTGCTCTGATAGCTCCAGAGGTCGACCATCCGCAGGCGGTCCTGTTCGCCGTGAAGGAGGTCGTTGAGCTTGCCCGAAGCGTCATGCCACTGAGCGTAAGCCTCGGCAACCGCATCTAATGAAATGCCGGCGAAACGGTCGAGGAGGAGCCGCTGCTGCGCCTGGTCGAAGCTGGAGAGGCTTTCGGTCTGCGCGTGAACGAAGGCAAGCTCGGGCGCGAGCTGCTTGAGGACCTGAACGGTGGCGGGCTGGTTGTTGACGAAAACGCGGCCCTTGCCGGTGGAGAGGATTTCGCGACGAAGGATGATTTCGGCGCCTTCGGCATCGATTCCGTTGGCTTCGAGGATGGATTCGGCACCCGGAGTCGATTCGAAGACGCAGGAGAGAGCGGTTTTGTCGGCGCCGTGGCGGACCAGCTCTCCGGACCCTTTGCCTCCCAGGAGGAGGGCAAGCGCGTCAACGAGAATGGATTTGCCCGCGCCGGTTTCGCCGGTGAGGAGGTTGAGGCCGGGCCCGAAGGAGGCGATGGCGTGATCGATGACGGCGTAGTTTTCAGCGCGCAGTTCGACGAGCATGGTTGATCCGTTTTACCACGGAGGCTTGATGGATAGGTTGGCGCCTCTCCCCCACCCTAGGTGCAAAAACAAAGGCGCGCTGCCCAGAGGGCACCCAGCTGGGGTACCCGTTCCCCGTGAAAAGCAACCGCAGATCCTTCGACTCCCTCCGTCCGCCACGTCGGACTGCGGTCGCTCAGGATGACAGCGCTCAGAATATTACAGAACGAGAATCCGAGCGCAGCATAGCATGAAAGGGGCTCGCGAGGAGTGCCGCTCGCCATTCTGGGCAAAGGAAACCGGGGCGGAGGAGACAGAAGCGCGCGGGGTGGAGCGCCCGCAACCGCGCGAATGAGGCGCCCGGCAAGCGGGTGCACCCAAACGGTCACTTGGGCGGGAGAACGCGGTCTGGTACCGTTGACAATGAGGTGAATGGCGATTTTTACAGCAGCATTGGCGTTGTTTTTGCAGACTGA
>JBEKBJ010000137.1:0-12044 GCA_050015455.1 Binatia bacterium | reverse complement strand
CTACCCCGCTTCCTTCAGCGTCGACCTCGCGGTCGCCACCTTGCCGTTCGTGTGGGTCGCTGCGACCAACTTCCCAGAGGACTTCCACCTCCTATCCACCACCCATGCTGGGCGCACCAAAAAAGAAAAGCCGCGTCAATTGCGGCTTTCCTCATCGTCCTGGGTGCGACTTCGAATCTGCAGGTCGGGTGTTCGGATCACCCCGGGCGCCTTGATTTTCCGCATAGCCCTGCCGGCCCCTTAGGACCATTACCATAATCCACTCAGGCGCGGATGCCCTGGCCGCCTCCAATAACAATCTCTTTCCCGGTCACGAAAGACGAGGCTTTGGAGCAAAGCCACAATACCGCTCCGGCGATCTCCTCCGGCTTGCCCAAACGCTGGAGCGGCACGGTGGAAAGAATTGCATCTTTCCTTTGGGGGCTCTCCTTTACTAACTCCTCCACCAGGGGCGTATCGATGAACCCGGGACAGACGGCATTGACGCGCACGTTCCTGTGGGCGACCTCGAGAGCCGCCGCCCTGGTCAGGCCCAACACGCCATTCTTGCTTGCGCTGACCAGGGACATGCCCTCCTCGTAATGAATTCCAGCCATAGATGAGCAATTGACAATCGTTCCGCCGCCCTGCTTGACCATCATCGGTATCTCGTACTTCATGCACAGCCAGACGCTCCTGAGATTGGTGCTCATCACGGCATTCCACTCGTCCATGGCAATATTGATCAGGCGCTGCGCGCGGGCTCCCCTCCCGGCATTATTGAAGGCACAATCCAGTCTTCTATAACCCTCGCTGATGACCTTGAACAAGTTTTCGATATCACTGGGCGATGTGACATCGGTTTTGACGAAAACCGCCTCGCCCCCTTTGTCCTTGATTGTCTCCACTACTTCCGCACCCAGATTCTCCCGGCGCGCTGCGATGATAACCCTGGCTCCTTCCGCGGCAAACGCCAGGGCAGTCGCCCGACCTATCCCGGAATTCCCGCCAGTCACCAGTGCAACCATGTCCTGAAATCTCTTTGTGTTCAAATTATGTCCCCTCTGCTGCTGTACTAACAATAAAGCCGCCTCCTAAACTGTATAGCCTCCATCTGTGACAATCTCTTTGCCGATCATGAAAGACGCCTCATCCGAGCAAAGCCAGAGCACAGCGCCGGCAACCTCGTCCGCAGAGCCTATCCGCTTCATAGCCGTGCCGTTTTTCAGCAGGTCCAGCATGGTAGGCATGAACGGCACCGCGTTTTCGATCATGGCCGTCATGATCGGGCCGGGGCAAACGGCGTTGATCCGGATGTTTTCCCGGGCATATTCCAAAGCAGCCGTTTTCGTCAGGGCCAGGATGCCGTGCTTGCTGGCGCAATAGTGGGTGAGTCCGTATTCGCCCGTAAAACCGAGGATGGAGGACGTGTTCACAATGATTCCGCCCCCCTGTTTCAACATCTGCGGGATTTCCTGTCTCATACACAGCCAGACTCCCCGCAGGTTGGTTTCCAAGACCAGGTCCCATTCGGCCAAGGTGGTCTTGGCGGCGGTGGGAACATGAGGCAGGGATGCCCCGGCATTGTTAAAGGCGATGTCCAGACGTCCGTACCTCTTCAGAAGTGTCTTGAAGAGATGATCTATTTCTTCCGGCATACGGACGTCCGTCCTGATGAAGGTCGCCTGGCCTCCGCCGTCCTCAATTTCCTTTACTACCTCATTGCCGAGATTTTCCCGACGTGCGGCAATGATGACTTGCGCGCCCTCTTTTCCGAACGCCACCGCCGTAGCGCGACCGATTCCAGAGGTACCGCCGGTGACCAGTGTTACTTTTTCTGCGAACATTTTAGTGTCCAACATTCCATCGCTCCTCTGGTTAAAAACCACAATAGCCCTCGCTCCTTCCCTTTACCAAGAGGAGCATAAGAAGTATTTCATTTGAGTGAGGGGCGTGATGATGAGTCCGCGTGAGCCGGCGGGACTGCGGTTGACCGCAGGCGAGCGAGTGTACCGCGCCGTGTCTCCGGGAGCTTTTGGATTGGTGTGGCTGCTGGCCCGGGCGGCGGGCGCACCATGCAGCGAACTCCGCTGTCGCACCGGCGCCATGCCGAAAGCCTCCGGGCCTCTCCTTTGGTTCCATGGAGCTTCGGCCGGTGAGATGGCTGCGGCCCTGCGCTTGACGATGCTCTTGCGGAAGCACGGACAGCGCTTCACGGCCGCGTACACCGCGGCCAACCGCGCCGGTGTGGAGTTGGTCGCACGCGCCGCCACGCCCGGGTCCATTACGGCCTTCGCGCCATGGGACCATCCGCGCTGGGTCGCGCGCGCTCTTGATCAGTGGAGACCGCAGGCAATCTTTCTCGTCGAAACCGAGTTGTGGCCCGGACTGATTTTCGAGGCGTACCGCCGGCACGTTCCCATCGTCTGCGTCAGTGCACGCATCTACGCGCGGGATTTCCCCCGCTATCGTCTCGTGCGCGGGTTGACGGCGACGATGCTGCGCCGTCTCACCGGCATCCTGTCGCAAAACGAGATCGAGCGCGAACGACTGCTCGCGCTCGGCGCCCCTGTGGACCGCTGCGTTGCCGCGGGGAACCTGAAGTATCTCAGGGCGGACACGGCCACACGCGGCACGCACTCACTGCGAGAGGCGCTCGGTTTGCGCCCGGATGATCAAGTGATAGTCTGCGGCAGTGTGCACCGCGACGAGGTTGCGCTCCTGTTCGCCGCCCTGAGCCGACAGATGTCCCCGGACCTGCACGCCATCATTGCGCCCCGGCACCCGTTTGCCATTGCGACCATCGTGCGGGAAGCACAACGCCGGGACTGGATCTGCCACTTGCACACGGGTGCTCCTCCGCCGCCATCTTGGCAAGTTCTGGTGCTCGGCGCCATGGGTGAGCTCGCTGACGCTTACGGCATGGCTTCGCTCGCGGTGGTCGGCGGTGGTTTTGGCAAGCACGGCGGTCACAACCCCTTCGAGCCGGTGATGCTCGGCGTGCCCGTGATCTTCGGGCGACACTCGGAAAACTTCGAACAGGAGACGCGGGCGCTGACTGCCCTCGTGCCGGAGGCGCAGGTGGCCGACGCGTCCGAGCTCGCCGCTCGTCTGCACCAGTGGCTGGGCAGCGAGACGCGCCGCCGCCAAGTAGCCGCGCTGCAACAGCAAGCGCTTCCAAACGCCACGGATATCGCAACGCGATATATTGCCGCGCTGTCCTGCTGGCTGCCGGGAACATGGACCTGACATCCCAAAAGGGCTGCCACACCATCTGCTTGGTGGCGGGAGACGTTTCCGGCGACCAGAATGCCGGCTGGCTCGCGGCGGCCATTCGCCAGCTCACGCCGGACGTACGGCTCGTCGGGGTCGGCGGTGCCGGCATGCGCGAAGCGGGCGTCGAGCTGCTGGTGGAGACCACCGACCTGTCGTTCGTCGGGGTCTTGAACGCCCTGCCGCTGATACGTCAGCTCATCCTGCGTTACCGTCAGGCGCAGCGGCTGATCGCGCAGGCGTGCCCCGACGTCGCCGTCCTCGTCGATAGCGAGGCGATCAGTCTGCCCGCGGCGATGTGGCTGCGACGCAAGAAGGTGCCCGTGGTGTTCTTCTTTCCGCCACAGGTCTGGTTCTGGGGGCGCTGGCGGCTGCGCACCATCGCGCCGCTGGCGCGCCGAGTGCTCTCGGCATTTCGCCGTGAAGCCGACCTCTACGCCGCCGCCGGCGTGGACACGCGATGGGTTGGGCACCCGCTGCGCGATCTGGTGCAAGTCACCGAGAATCCCGAAGCCGCCCTACGCACCGTCGGTCTCGACCCGGCCCGGCCATTGGTCGTCCTGATGCCGGGGAGCCGTCTACGGGAAATCCGGGGGCTCGCCACGCCGCTGCTCGGCGCGGCGCGTTTGCTCCGCGAGCGTGACCCGAATCTCCAGTTCGCCATTCCGCTCGCCAGCGAGTCGTTCCGCGGCGACGTCGAGACTCTGGTCCAAGAAAGCGGCCTCCCAGGCGTGGTGATCTACCGCCCCAAGTCGTACGCCGTGTTGAGTCAGGCGCAGGTCACCTTGCAATGTTCCGGAACGGCGACGCTCGAAGCGGCGCTTTTGGGCATCCCTTCGGTCATCGTGTATCGTCTCCATCCCGTCGAGTATTTCGTCGGGCGCCACCTGCTGTTCAACGTCGATTTCATCGGCATGCCCAACATTCTGCTCGGCGGCATGGTGCAACCGGAGTTCTTCAATACGCACGTGGACGCCGAACACCTGGCCGCAGAAGCCTGGTCTCTGCTCACCGACCGCCACCGTCGCAGTCTGATCCAATCACGGCTCGCCACCATCAGCGAACTCCTCGGCCCACCCGGGGCGTTCCGCCGCGCGGCCTCTGGCGTGGTGGACTTGCTACCGCCCCGTGCGGTGGAGCTGCTCCTGTCGGCAGCTAGCTGAGCGGAGTGCCTGGCGCCATCGCTGCTCGTAGGGGACCCGCTTCAGTGCTTGGCGGGCGTAATCAATGAGCTCTTCCGGCGTCACGGCGTGCAGACAACGCCTGCGGCGCAAACACAGCCCCGGACAGCTGGCCCCGCACACACCCGAATGATGCACGGCGAAATCGCTCTGACCGTAAGCCGCCTTGCGCCACGGCTTGGTCGGTCCATACAGACCGACGACCGGCCGCCCCAAAGCAGCCGCAATGTGCGCCGTTCCCGTATCCGGCGCGATGTGCAGCGCGCAACGGCCTAGCAGCGCCACCAGCTCGGGCAGGGTCGTCCGGCCCGTGAGATCATGTGGCCGCGGCCAGGCAGCGCGCGCGATTTGCGCATGTCTCGGCACCTGCTTGTGACTGCCGATCAGCACAACGGCACCGTCGGCAGCAAGGGCGCTGACGACCGGAACCCAACGCTCGGCGGGCCAAGTTCGCCAGGCAGCGGAGCACGATGGGTTGATCACAATGAGCGGCGGCTGCGTGGGAACGTGCACTTCCGCTAGCAACCGCGCGACGGCAGCCTCCGCTTCCGGCTGCACGCGCAAATCGAATGAGACTGGGCTCGCGGAGGCTCCGAGAAATTCGGCGCAGCGCAGATAGTCGTCGACGACGTGGATCTGCCCGGGGTCGCCCCGCACGGCCCGAGAAACGAGAGAAGCGCCTTCCCGTTGTCCGTGCGTCCCGATCCGCACCCGTGCACGCGACAACAGCACCACGACGGAGCTCTTCAGTAATCCCTGTAGATCGAGACTCACGTCATATGGCTCGCTCTGCAATTCCCGCACGGCGTTGGCGAAGGATCGCAGCCAGGCACGGCTCACTTCCTTTCCTGCCATGCGCGGGAAAACAATCAGCCGGTCAATGGCTGGATGGCCGAGCAGCAGCGGCGCGGCCCAGTCTTCGACCGCCCAGGACATCCGAAGATCCGGATAACGCCGCCGCAGCGCGCTGGCGACCGGCAACGCGTGTACCACATCGCCAAGCGAAGACATCTTGACGATCAGGACGCTGCAGAGCGCTGGAGGGCGACGCGGCACAGGCGAAGTTACTCCGACGACATTGCCGATCCGGTCGACGGCGGCGCCTGCTCGAACAGAGACAAGCGGGTGCGGCGTCCTTTTGAGTAGTTGATGCCGTCCACCGCCCACACTTCGCGCACTGAGAGGCCGATGTCCATGGCCGCTCGCGCGAACGCCGCCCGCTGATCATCGCTGACCAGGACCAGACCGCCGACACGATCGCGCAGAAAACCGGCGGCGTCTTGCGGCTCGAGCAACGCGACCTCGGTCGCGGCGAGAAATACCAAGCTCGGCTCGTGATAGCCGACCGCTGCGAGTGGACGTGCACCACGCCGCGCAACGGCAGCTGACGCGGCTCTGCTCAGCCACACCGCTCCAAGATCCGGTACCACCCACTGCAGTATCGGGATGAACAGCACCACGCTCCCGATCACCGCCACCGCCGACGCCGGCAGCAGTCGTTGACGCCAACCCAGCCGCATACCGGTGACAGCAATCACCGTGGCGGTCGCGGCGGCGAACACGGTCGCGCCGTCAATGCCGTCGCCGAGCTTTGCGGCGCCAACCAGAATCAATACACCCATGGCCAATGTGACGCCGCTCCACAGGATGAACCCCGCACGTACGGTGCGGGCATATGTCAGCAGCGTAGCGGGGCTCGCTAATACCGACCGCGCCGCCAGCAGTGCCAGTGCCGGGTACGCGGGCAGCACGTAGTGCGGCAGCTTCGTCGGCATGAATTCGAAAAAGAGCCAGGTCGGAATGATCCATGCCAAGCAGAAACGCTCGGCCGTGCGGGTCCGGCGGCCCAGCGCGCGTACCAATCCCAGCGCCGTCGCAAACGATGCGGGCCAGAACGTCACCGCAGCGAGCACGACGTAGGAGCCCGGCGGCCCACCGTGCGATTGCCGTATGCTCACCGCCTTCAAAGCGACATCGCTGAACCAGTCCTGATAGAATGCGCCGTGCGTGGCCCAGCCGGCGACCACGATCCACGGCACACTGATCGCCAGCATCAAAACGATTCCCCAGTGCCAGCGCAGTCCGGTGCGTAGACGCTGATTGGCCGCCGTGGGCGGCGCGTGCCATCCTTCCAAGCCGAGAAGAGTAGCGAGCGTGAGGCCGCTCACCAGAACAATGATGGGCCCCTTGATGAGAACACCGATACCCTGAGCAATCCAGAACCCGGCAGCATAGGACCTGGCGCCAGTGTGTCCGCGCCGGGCCGCCGCATACAGTGCTGCCAGGCAGGCTTGAGCCGCGACGACACACGCGAGCAGCGCCGCGTCGGTGGTGGCAAGGTGCGCTTCGACAACGAGCAGGACGCATGATGCGAGGAATGCTGCGCCGAGCAGCGCAACCTGGCGAGCAAACAGGCGGCGACCCAACCAGTACGTCAACAATACGGCGACAGTGGCGCCGAGCACGGACGGCAAGCGATACGGCCAAATCACCGCGCAGCCCCGGCCTGCCGTCGTCAACACCGCAGCCGCCTGCAGCCAGTAAATTCCGACGGGCTTGTCGACGCGGATATCGGCGCTGGAAGGCGGCAGCGCGAAGTAACCACTTTGCACCATCTGCTTGGTGGCTTGCGCGAAGTGCGGTTCGTCGCGATCGACGGGTGGAATCGCCGTCAGTCCCGGACCGTACAATGCCGCGCACAGCAGCGCCAGCAGCACCCAATCGCGCCCCCGCACAGGACGGCTTCGCGTCATTGTTGCGCCATTTCCTATCACGAAATATATTCGCCGCCGAAGTCCAGACTCCGGACCAAGATCGGCTGCACACCTTCCGGGCGATGGGTTCATCGCCTGCCTCTAGAACGGCGGCACGCTGGAGCACGCGCAGCAGATCGCGGCGCACGAGTCGCCGCGCACCACGCGGTTGTCGGTGCTCGGTGGCGAGTGGTCAGTGCTCAGTGGTCGGCGTCTCCTCTGCACTAACCACTGATCACTGATGCCTTACGACCGCACCACCGACCAGGTCAGCCTCGACGAGATCGAGCGGATTGCTATATAGGAGCTGGCGGTGATGAGGGAGCGTTGAAATGAACCCGGCAGCACTGGATGGCTTTCCTCGACCATGGAGTATCGGAACTCGCCTTGCGGAAGGCCGGTGGCGTGGGCGCCTTGCCGCTCATTGGGCGCGCGTCGGCGATATTACGCTTGAAGGCCGACCCTTGCGCGACGAACCATACCGGACACAAACACCGCTGCGGCACGACTACCGTCTCTCCAAGAAGTTCAACGAGGTCCTCGCCGTCGCAAGGATATTAGCTTTCGACGAACAGTCAGGTGACTTGTTACCGGCCGAGCGGCCCGACGTGATAGCGTACACCGCAATCGACGGGGCTATTGGTGTGGAGGTCGCGGAGATTACGGATACGGCGCCCCACTCAGCGGTGCTCGACGACATCCGTCGTCAGATCCGTGCCCGAATCGAGGATCTGGGCATCGCGCCGCGCGCCGGCCTGTGGTTTTGGTTCAACCTCGACGTAGCTGCGCGGAACGGCGTGGGTGCCAATTGTCCGGCATCGGATTCGGCTCGCTTTTTGCCGCGCGGGCGGGATCGGCAACGGACACTCGATGAGATGACCGAAATCGTAGCCTCCGGCATAGATGGCAAGGGCGAACTCATTGACGGATCCTCATATCCCACGCTTTCACGTTACGGCGTGCGGTTCGCTGCGGTCACTGGGTCGTTTGTGGAGATTGGTGAGGGAGCCATCGGCTACAGCCCGTCATCGCTCATCCCGACCGCGGGTTCTATGCTCGCGCAGAAGCGCGATAAGGCGCGAGCCTACGGTTTTCCTGGTCCCCTGTGGCTCGTTATGCACATTATGGATCGTCGAGGCGAGTTTTACGAAACCGCCCAGGATTTCGCTGAGTCCCGGCCCCAGATCGAGCCGTTTGATCGGGTCCATTTACTTTACCGCGAAATGCTGATGGTCCTGGACTGCCGGTTTGGTGGCTGGATGAGGCTAGTTATCAAGCGGGGTCGTTAACTCGTCACACAGACCGCCTACCTCGAGAACGGCGGCACGCTGAAGCACGCGCAGCAGACCCGTCCGCCGAACGCTCCGGGCCGCAGGCAGATCGCGGCCCACGAGTCGCCCCACACCACCAAGCTCTACGACCGCACCTCAGACCAGATCACGCTCGACGAGATCGAGCGGATTGCGATATGATTTCCCATGCCATGAATTACGCCGACCGCTTCGCGCAGGAGTTGGCCTACCTCCGTGCCGACCTACCGATCCTGACGGCCGACAAGATCGAGCAACGGTGCCGCACGCTCTCGCTGCTGCTCACGGCTGCCGTTCGATCCGGCGAGATGAGCACCACACAGGTTAGCGAGAGGACCACCAGCTCTGTAGGCTTCGAGCGGCAATCTGGAATTTCGCAGAACGAAACCGGCGCTCCGCCAAAAATGGCGGAAGTGCCCGCCTCAAGAGTTTTTCTACAAGCTCGTTAGGCCGACGAAGAGCCCCACATGTATTGCTTTCAATGCGGAGCACCAGTGGCAGACAGGAGCAAATTCTGCGCTCGATGTGGCGCGGAACTTAACCCACCAGCTGGCCAAACGGCGACGGCTCCCGATGTGAGTCAGCCTGCGACGGCTGTCGCTATCCCAAAAATTCGCCCATGGGTTCGCTACTGGGCGCGAATGCTTGACGTGTGCCTGTTCAGTTTGGCCGCCGGAATCGTTATCGTGTTCAGAGCGCCTGGCGCATTTTCCGAGCGAGGTGCCGTACAAGGGATCGGCATCATCCTTCTCTTTTTGTGGGTCTTCATAGAAGCGTTGCTCTTATCGTCCTTCGGAACGACCCCTGGGAAGTTCATGCTCAAGATAACCGTTCTGCCCCCTCCAAGTGGCTCCGTCTCCTACTCCGATGCACTGAGGCGCAGCATCAAGGTGTGGGCGAGAGGTCTTGGCGCGGGCCTCCCTGTTGTCAACCTTATTGCCTTGGCCCTGGCTCACGGTCACCTTACTCGTAACGGAACAACGTCATGGGATAGCGAGGGCGGTTTTGCCGTCAAACACGAACGAATAGGTGTTGCCAGAGTTGCGGCTGTCACTTTGTTCTTCATCGTCTTCGTTCTTCTAATGGCGATCGCCCGCGCCGCCTAACACCGGCTTGGAGCCGTCGCCCCCGTGAATCTAGTGCCCCACGCGGCCTCCACCGTCAGGAAACGAGCAATCTAGGCCGCACCCTTGTAAAGCCATTGGGACGTAGCTCGCCTATTTCCTACACGTCCGCCTGATCCTTTCCATCTCTTCCCGGATGGCCCTTGCAGCGCGGATGACATCCGGTCCTAACTCTTCCTCCATCTTTCTGTTTCCCTGCGCGGTCATGAAGTCGGCAGCTGCGCGCTCCCACGGGTCACTGCTAGCCGGATCAGGTTTGTCGGTGAGAAACTTGTCAGCCCAGAATACAGCTGTCTTGCAGTCTCCAGTGTGAGACGCGACCAAAGCCATGCTGGACCAAGCGTTGAATTGACGCGGCTTCAAGAGCAGGGACAGTTCAAGTCCCTGCTTGGCCTCTTGTAGTTGCTCTCGCTCCATCATAGCTCCAGCGTAATCCGTCAACGTGGCCGCCACGGCGCTCACTGCGAACTCCACCCACCGCTGTGCATCGGCTGCCGTCTCGGGCGCGTCAGTCCCGGAAGCGAACCGAGCGAGTCGACTGATGTTGTTCTTCAAGATTCCGGTGTCCTCGCATAGCTTGGCGAACTCGCTGGCCTTTGCGCTCGTTTCCAATTTCCCTGCAAGAGCATCGAGGAAACTTGCCGGTAGGTTCTTCCAGCCCGGACGAGAACGAAGCACGTCCGTAGCTGTGGTGGGCGTTTTCTGCGCGGTCGCCCGACGAAGCAGTGAATATGACAGCAGAGCGACAATCAGACCAACTAGGATAACTGCTTTCACTTACGTACTCCCCCGCAACTGGGAACGGTGCCCCGGCACCAGCAGCTTTACAACAAAAGCGGCGGGCCACCAAGCGGAGCGCGGCGCGGTTCACCCGTGTCGCTGTTGCAGAGTGCATAAAAGGCGACAGCCTGGCCGCACAGAACCCTGGCACCTTGGAGCACGCGCAGCAGATCGCCGCGCACGAGGAAGCTCCACGACCGCACCTCGGACCGGATCTCGCTTGACTCGTTCCCTCGCATCAGTACGATCACACGTCATGAGTTCCGTCACTGTTGCGTGTCGCAGCTGCGGCCGAATACTCGATGTCGGACCAGAAGACCGAGAGCCATGCCCCACGTGTGGATCAATTCAGCGGGATATTAGAATCGCTATTCAAGACGTCATCGCCGTCCACGATTCACTGCGCGGTAAAGTGAAAGACCCCAGGGCAACAGGCAAGAAGAAAGTCATCAGGGAGATGTTTACCGGTGCCGACATGCACCAGCAGTCAGGCAAATGGTATCAGAAAGATCGCGTCGTCGATCGCAAAAGCAACCGGTACTCCGAGAAGGTCATCGATCCCGAAACCGGGGAGGTGATTCACCACTGCGACGAACCGCTCGACAAACACATCGGGCACGGCTCAGCCAAGGCGAGAAAATGAAATGGCAATCTCAGGTGCTGCCTCTCGACTTCCCCGCGGTGCATTGCTCACGAGCAGGTCAACACCGGGAACGGTTCCCGGTTTTTCGGGATTTTGAGGGATTTTACGGGACGATCCGGGATGCGCCTGAGGCCATTTAACCCGGCGAAAACACAACATTTACTTTGATTTCCGCGGAGATCGCGAACCGCCCTGTTTCTCCTTCCCAAGCTGGACGTCACGCGCGCCATCGTGCAGACGCCCTGCGGTGCGAAACTGCACATGTCGGACTCGGCCCTGTGCGACCTGTTCAAGCAGCGAGCCCCGATACGATTTCAGTTCCCGGGCAATTGCCTTCCGCACCATCTTCTGTCGGTCGCTTCGCGGAAGCCTTTGGCATTTCGGGCATAGAACGTTCCGCGATAGAGCTTCTTCAACATCCACGTCTGGGTATTGCTGCTTGAAATATTCACCCGCTTTCGGCGTGAGCCTAAAGCGCTTGCTCCCCTCTCCTGCAGCTTCGTCGCAGAGGACGCAGCGCGGAGGTGAAGCCGTTGCTTGTGGCTCTCCTGAACCTGCCTCCTGCGTTCTCATTCTTGCCACGATGTCCATTGTGGCTTCATCGAGTTCGTTGCAGCGCTCCACGATGCCGTGCGCTCGCCCAAGAGCTTGCCAACCCAATTCTTCTGACATGATCTTCAGCCACTCCACCCACACCGCCAGGAGTATGCGAGTCAAGTTGGCGAAGTCGATCATCACTACGGTTTCATCATAGCCTGTGCGGATGTACGCCGCCTGCCGGCGCAATGCCCAAGCCGATCCATGAACGTATGCGCTCAGCTGCCGGTAGCCGAGAGCGTAAAGCTTCTGCGTCTCCGCGCCACATTCGTCGGCTTGGCCTTTTGTGGGTTCCGGAAATTGTGTCCGCTTTTTTCCGGAAATTCTGTCCGATTTAGTAGCGTGATCGCTGTTTGAATCGGGCAAGTCAAGCGGCGGCAAGTGGCGAGTGCGGTAGGAGGGGC
>JBEKBJ010000136.1:0-12070 GCA_050015455.1 Binatia bacterium | reverse complement strand
CTTGCGTGTCATCGCCTTGACCTCTTGCCAGATCCGTCGCTCCATCGGCGACGACGTAGCCGGTTAAGGCGGACATCTTTAGGTGCTTATGCCCCCGGACATCTCCAGTGCTTCTAACAATCAGGAGCTATCAACTGGACCGAATCGCAGTGGTGCGTCAGCATTCGTCGCGCTGGCGGTAACGCTTGCGATGAGCACCAGTTTTCCGTCTATCCCGCCGAGAAGGATGTGGTGCGACAAAGTATCTCTTCGGCTCTCGAAGGGGTGAACGTCTACATGTACATGCCGAGCTTGAACCGTATTCGGCATATCGGAACCACGCCCTACATTGCTATCGTCGCACGACAAACGGCGGCCGAATTCCGCTGGTGTGCGGGAAAATGCGACGACGCGACCGGATTCCTTTCAGGCGCGCCGCGTGATCTTGAGTTTCGTTTTGAAGATACTCAGGGCGTATGGAAGGGGCAGGTTCTCGACAAACGCAGCTCGGAAGGTGCGCCTCAATGAGATCGCTTCCTGCATTTGCGGCAGTTCCGGTGCTCGCAACCGGCTGCGCTAACTGGCGGCAGGGGTCGACACAGGCCTATTACCAAGGCGCCATCCTGGACGCGGGCGGTCCTGCGCATGATCGCCTGGAAACAGAGAGGCGGGTGGACTCGACCGTCGATGCCTACCTGACTCGCAACGGCATGCCCGATGCGATCTACGTCGCGAGCCTGAGGGATATCGAGTTGATCTATGTGGAGCGAGACACGTTGGTCCACGTTCACCGGTCGGTGGCATCGGGGTTTTCTCTCGACTTCGACTGGCACGGCACGGTGACCGAGGTCCATCCGCTTCCCGATGCCATCCTCAACTTGATCCCGGCATTTGGTGACCGCGTCAGGCAAGCCCGTGCGGAGCAGGGGCACCTATGAACCGCATACTACCTGCACTGATAGTAATGTTGGTTTGTAGCGGTTGTTTCAGCCGCCCACCGCTACCGGGTGCGGATTTCATCGAGAACCGTCGCGCGTGGGCGAGCGTCAATGCTGTCGATGAGGCGACGCTGGTCGCGTGTCTGAAGCCCAGCTTCTACCGATTATGGGTCGCCGAGTACGGCGATTCCTTCCGACCACCCACTGTCCAAGCGGCGGCGGCCGATCCCGTGGCGATGGCCCAAGCCGAAGGTCCTATTTCTGCCCTCCTACTGGTACAGCTCACGTCTGAGCAGTTGGCAACATTGGCGCCTTCTCTTTCCGCTCAGGATTTTCGGGATCTCACGGACACTGTCTCCCGATATCAGGCGCCGCTCCAAAGGCGCATCGAACGCATTGGCTCGCAGGTCGCTGCGGCAGCGGGACGCTCCGATATCAGTTTCACCCTCGCCCCAATGGGATTGAACGCCGGAGCCCCGCAGGTGTTCGGCTCACGGACGGTCTTCGTCGGCCCGCAACTCGCGCTGCTCCTCGACGATGACAGCGAACTCGCGGCGGTGCTGGGCCATGAGGTGGCTCACATTACGCAAGGCCACACCACTGCTGGGGCAACGTGGAACGTGGCGATTACGACCCTGCAGGTCGCGGCTGCAGTCGCCGTACTGGCGGCCGAAGCCGGCAGCGGTTCACAACCAGGATATGACCCTCAGTTATCGCAGCAGCGAGCGCTTGCTGCAGCAGACCTCACCGGCCTCGCCGTCCGTGGGACTTTGACCGCTTCGGGATACACTCGCGATCAGGAAAGGGATGCCGACTACTACGGACTCGAATACGCGTCGCGCGCCGGTTTCGAGCCGGTTGGTGCGCTGTCCGCCTTCGTGAAGATTGGAATGGTAGAGAAGGGCAATCAAAGCAAGCTGGCGATCCCATTCCTTGCCGACCACCCAGGGACCGACGAGAGAATTGTGCGGCTCACAAAGCAGGTAGGGCGCACCAAAGGCGGCGACTTCAGCGTTGGCGGGCTGTATTGCTGGCATGCCCCGGCCGGAGCCGGAGATTGTCAGACGTGTTGCACCAGCACGTCATACTGTGTGACCGACTGCCGGAGCTGAAACTCGATGAGCAACGTCCCGAGCGAGCGTGTTTGCAGCAGGCTCAGGCGACACGGAAGGCTGCCGCACCAGTACACCTTCACGCTCGTCGACCACCGCGCGCTCCGCGCCTTTGCGGAGCGTCAAAGAGTTCCCGTCCACAAGCTGACGAGCGGCCCTCGTATGGGCGAGCAACATCCGAATCGGCTTCGTCGCATGGAGCGTTGGGTGCTCAGTCGTTACCTGTTAGCGTTCGAGGCCTGCGGGAGAGTCACCTTTCCGGTGAAGGTCGCTCATGCTCTTCGTAATCGCTCTCCCGATTTCATGATTGAGGCGCCGTCCAACCCCACCGAGGGTTGCGAGGTGACGCAGGCGACAACCTCTGCATACCAAGAGAAGATTACCCGGTTGGAACAGCGCGGTGGCCCGAGGTATTTCCACGGCCGAGACGGTCGCGGATGGATTGGTCCCGAACCCGAGGTGTACTGGGGTGACATGATTCGGAAGGCAGTCACAAAGAAGATCGGAAAGCTCGCCAAGGGGCACTACCAGACTGCCGCGACACAGCATCTGTTGATCTACGATGACATGGACAACGCGGCTGTTGACCTGGCGGAGGCACTCACGTTCCTCCAACCGAAGCTACTGAATCTGCTCAGTGCCACCAAGGTCCGATTCGATATCGTTTCGGTAGTCACCACGCAGAGCTATCTGCTCTTCGACATCACCGGCAACTGCCAGGTATTGCCGATACCAGCCGCTTCGCCCGCCGCCGGACGTTACGCGCCACCCGCCCCACTGCTATCCAGCTCACGTTCAGCGACATGGTGGAGGACTCATTTGGTCAGAGCAACCGATCCAGGCCGAACAAGCCGCTCCAGGCGACGGCGAAGAGCACGCCGCGCCTGAGCGGCAAGCCGTTCGGCTTCAAAATGATCACGCTGCCCACCGAGTTTGTTGCGTATTGGTCGAGCGACCATCCGAAAGAGGGATCGCTCGGCGTCAAACCGGGCTGGTTCCAGCTCTGGCGGCCGGATCAAGTCCGCGAATTCAACGAAGCGTACGAGGTCGCCAAGTATGCACCGGGGTTCCTGGCCTTTGGATCGAACGGCGGTGCAGAAATGCTTGCCTTCGATACCTCGCTTCGAGTGTTCATGGTCCCGTTCGTTGGCATGCATACCGGGGAAGCGATACTGGTCGCGGAGTCCTGGGATGATTTTGTTTCCAAGATTGAACAGTAAGCCGAACCAGGCGATGAACGCGACCGGGTTGACCTTCACTGCTCGCCGCGCGCGTTTCGTGCGCCGCCGGCTCATCGCCAAATCGTTCTGGGGTGGGCGTGCCCCCACGCCGTGGCTTACTGCCTGCTCGTCAACCGCGACCGTAGAGGGCAGCCCCTGAAAGATCAGCGTGAAGCAGGGGAACGTGGGTGATCCCGATGCACGGAGCTGAGGCCGCACAGGCCGCAGGAAGCTGAAGACCGCCGCGAATCAGTAGTGGGTCAGTCCGATCATGATGACCCCACCCTGCATCGAATACGCGCCGGGAATGAAAAGGGCCGAGCTGGGCGGAATGTGCCGCTCGGCTTCAAGCGTGTAACCCGCCGTCAGGTCGAGCACCCAGTGACCCAAGCGCTGCCCCAAGCCGACGGCGACCTTGGCGTCATCGGTATCGGCTACCAGCGGGCTCTCGCCCTTCGAGCCGACGATGTGTGACGCCCAGCTCGCGCCCAGGCGTAACGTCGTCTGTTCCCGGATCGCGTACTCGGCCCCCAGCCCGAACTTCCATTCGTCATGCGCGTCGGGAATGAAGCCGCTGCTTGCCAGCGGCGTCAAGTCGTATTTAATCTTAGAGCTCAGTGTGCTCGAGTTGGTGAACCGTACCGCTCCGGACAGCGCCAGCCGCGGCACGCCGCGCCACGTGGCACCGAGAAAGACCTGGGTCGGCATTTCGAGGTCACAGTGGACGCCTTGTCGCCTCGCATCGGGCACCGGCATGCTGCCGGTCAGCCAAATCATCCCCGGCGTACGCACGCCCAGGCCAAAGGCCCACTGCTCGTTCGGGCGTAGCGCCAGGCCAACCATGCCCTGGACGCCGGGCCCGTTGATCTTGTAGCGGAACTCACTGAGATTGTAGACGAACTGAAGAGGACCAGACGGGAAGTGCGTGCGCAGCTGCCCGAACAGGGGCTGCACTTCCGCGCCCACCGACAGCTGATCAGTGAGGCGGTAGGCGACCCCGAGGGGGAAGGCCATCACGATCGTTTCGCTGAAGAAGCTGGGGATTCCGTGGGCCGGGTCGGGGCCGAAATCGAGCGTGTAGCCGGTACTGCCGAACAAGCCGACGGCGAAGCGCCAGCGGTCACGGTACGGAATCGACAAGCCGAAGTCCGGGATGAGGGGCCACATGGTGGTGGTGCCGCTGAACACCCCGGCTTGCGTAGGCGTCTCGAGCCGCCCGCGCCCATAGCCCAGGCCCAGCCCGCCACCGGTTGTGAAGGTGTCGAAGGCGGTCAGGCCCGCAGGGTTCTCGAACAACGCCGACGACGGTGTGTACGGATCGGCGACGCGCGTGCCCACGGTCGCGATATCCGCCACGCCGACCGCCGGTGCAATGAGAATGGACGCCGCAGCAGGCGCCGGTCTGAGCAGCCCGCAAGCGGCGAGACACACGCCTGCCACAACAAGTCCGGAAAGCCCCACACCAGGAGTGCGCGCGCGTCTGCCGCCCGCAGTCACGAGATCTATCATGTTCCAGATGCTCCTTCTGGGTCTTCTCTAGACGCAAATACACCGGCGACCATACCAGTTTATGGGCAAGCAGTTCCTGGCCGGAGATGACCGCTAACCGGCGCCGCGTATGACCAAAGCGGGCGTCACAACTGACCGATCGCCCCGACGCCGTGACCCAGGAGCAGAGGGCAAATTGTGGCCCCCCGCAGCAGCCGTCAGCTCTCCGCCGTCAGTGATCAAGCGAAGGGAGCGCGACGGCTGGCCTCGCCACAACGTTACGCCGAACGCCGGCGCGGTGGTGGGGCCGTCGGTTCGATGAGTAACGCTTCGGCGATGTAGCGGTCGAGGTTGAAGAACTCCCGGTACTCGGGGATGTGCTTGAACTGCCGGTCGATGATAATGTGGTAGCCGTCGGTGTCGACCCCGAGCACGTACGGGCCGTCACTACCGGTGTGGATCAGGTCCACTACGCCGATGCGGAAGCCGATCACCTCGGCGGTACGCAGTGCGACCTTTTTCGTCTCTTCGCTGGTATCGTGCAAAAAGCGATACTTCGCCCCCAGCCCGATGTTGATGATCCAATCGGAAGGGCGGCTGTAGCGATCGCGGTAACGCTCGGTCCATAATGCGATCTGGCCGTCGATGACGTACGCGCGCAGCACTTGGCCGGGGAAGACGCCACGCGGCCCGATGTCCGCCACCAGGCGCTGGAGGTAGAACGGGGCACGATACGTCAGGCGATCACCGTCCAGGCGCCGGCGTCCGTGCGCGACCAATTCCATCTTGTAGCGGTGGCTGCCGCCGTCTCCGACCAACTCCTTGTCCTCCAACCAGAGCACCACATGCCCTTGCCCTCCGCAGCCGTACCGTTCCTTGAGGATGGCAAACCCGTGCTCTTGCACGAACCGATAGACATCGGCGGGCTCGGAGGTGATCAGTGTGTCGGGGACCGGAACGCCCCGCTCCAAGAGCAACTCTTGCGTTGCGATCTTGTCCCAGCAGAGATCCTGTAGCGCAAAGCTGATGACGACCTCGGCTTTAGGGAACAGCTCTCGGACAATGCCGGCGGGTGATGTCGTCGCAGGCGGATCGAACGGCAAGACGTAGAGCCGGTGCACGTCCGCCGCCAGCCGCCGATCAGCCATCGCCGCCTCCAGCGTCAGCGGATGCATCTCGCCACCCGCCGACGCTGCCGCCGCGCACAGGTCACGCGCCGCCGAGTCGACGAACGGCGCGAAGGCGCGC
The DNA here is from genome assembly GCA_050015455.1 of Binatia bacterium. GTDB lineage: Bacteria > Desulfobacterota > Binatia > HRBIN30 > HRBIN30 > JAGDMS01. The sequence goes on along the minus strand of JBEKBJ010000136.1, from coordinate 6,085 downwards.
CCATAAACGCATGCGATCATGTGTTCGGTGGTGCTGCGGCTTGCGACAACAGCACAATGCCTTCGATGCTAGGCAAAGAATTCTTCCGCGTTTCCCGACGACACCGCCACTTGCTGAACGCCATTGTTGCGGAAGACGCGAAAGTTAATCACCTCTCCGGACGGGCGACACCACAGATGTTTGTACAGCTCGTGGCGGCCGCTGATCTCCTGGCCGTCGACCGCCATCACGACGTCACCGGGCTTCAGTCCGGCTTTCTCCCCGGGCGCGCCCGAAAGGACGCCAGCGATGACGACATGGCTGCGAAAGGTGTAGCAGTAAAGCCCGATCCAGGCGCGGGAGGCACGGGTGACGCGGCGGCCGTGGCGCAAGAGCTCCTCGCGGTGCTCGACGTAGTGCTCAACCGGAATCGCGAGCGTAAAGCGACCGACCTCGCCCAGATCCAATGAGACGATGCCGATGACTCGGCCGAACATGTCGAGGAGCGGCGCGCCGCCCAAGCCCGGGTTCGTTGCCGTGGTCATAATGGCGCGGTCGAGAGAGTATTCCCAATAGGCATCGAAAGCCGCGAGCGAGCTGATGGCGCCATTGCTCGCCCGGCGCGTGTTGTCCCCGGCAGCCGCGGTGATGAATACCTCCTGGCCGGGTGTGAGCGCCGAAGAATGACCGAGCTTGAGCGCCGCGAGCGCCTTTGTCCCGATGTCGACCACGGCGATGCCGCTGGCGAAATCCTGCGCCGCCACCTTGCCCTCAATCTCGGTGCCGTCAAGCAGCATGACCTCCACCGAGCGCGCTCCCAGCACCACGTAGTTCACGGTCAGAATGAGGCCGGCCGCATCGATGATCACGCCGGTTCCGACCCGCTCGGTTCCGAGGATCTGTGCCGACGGGTGCTCCTCAGCCACCACCGTCTTGAGCGCCACGGTGGCCGGTAAGACTAAGTCGATCAGTTTCACGGAAGCATTCATGAGTGCAGGACGTGGTGTGCCACGCGGCGCCAGATCGATTGCAGCTGTGCAGGGCCCCTGGTTGAAGCTCTGTTTTCAAAGCAGCAATAGCACGGCGCTGCAAGAAGTCGAGGCGCACCGGCTGGCGGTCGGACGAGCTGCGGACGCGGTGCGCCGGACTACTCTAAGGCATTGACCGCCGCCGGTAAGCGGCAAATTGATGACCACCGCTGGTGCGTGGGTAGCGCTCGCAAGCAACCCGCCGCACACATGCCGCGCCTCACGGCTGTGGAGGCTTCAACCGCGCCGAGTCAACAATGGCAGGTTAATTGCTTTGTCGGATAGCAGGAACGGAGGCGAGCCATGTACCCGTGCGAAATTGCCGAAGCAGTGCTGCAGGAATTCCTCGCCGCAGCCACCGTCTTACCGGAGCAGTTCGGCCCGCAAGGCACACGGGCCCTCAACGGCGAGCGGGCCTTGATGTGGGCGGTGTTCGTCGACGGAATCCAGTGTTACCGGCGGAATGCGCACCCCACCTCGACGCAGCAAAGGATGAATCTTGCAGAGGCTGAGCGTTGGGTGTGGGGCACGGACTGGGACTGGCCGTTCTCTTTCGTCAACCTGTGTGAGGTCTTCGGCTTCGACCCCGCCCGGGTCCGACAGGCACTGGAGCGCTGGCGCGAGCGCCGCAGCCCTTTGCGCCGCCAGCGCTTCCGTCAGGGCGCCTTGCGCGCCGCCTGAATCAGAGGCTCGCCGCGACGTCGTCGGTTACGAGTTCCCTCCCCGCACTAGCGCAACGAGGCATCCGCCCGGGACTTCAGTCCGGGGCGGGGCTCCTGACGCCGGCGGAACTCACCGCTTCGGCCGCCGCGTTTTTCGATCAAACGGATCTCGCCGATGACCATTTCACGATCGACTGCCTTGCACATGTCGTAGACGGTGAGCGCCGCGGCGCTCACCGCGGTCAACGCCTCCATTTCGACGCCGGTCTTGCCGCTCACTTTGACTCGCGCCTGGATTTCCAACGTACCGCGCCCCCGCACGGTGAAGTCGACAGCGGCAACCTCGACCGCTAGCGGATGGCAGAGCGGAATCAACTCCGCCGTCCGTTTTGCCGCTATGATCCCGGCGACGCGGGCCACGGCGAGCACTTCGCCCTTGGCGATCTTGCCGCTACGGATGAGACGCAGCGTCTGCGGCTGCATGTGAATCCTGCCGCGTGCCACTGCCTCGCGGTCAGTGACAGGTTTGGCGCTGACATCCACCATGCGCGCGCGTCCGCGCTCGTCGACGTGCGAGAGCTGCGGGGCGGCTGCCTTGCGATTACCGGGTCGTGCCACTATAAGCTCGCTGACTATGAATTATCACAACCTCATCATCATCGGCTCAGGTCCCGCCGGACTGACCGCCGCATTGTACGCCGCTCGCGCCGATTTAGCACCCATCGTGATCGAGGGGTTCCAGCCCGGTGGCCAGCTTACTATCACGACCGAGGTGGAAAACTACCCTGGCTTCCCCAATGGCCTGCTAGGTCCGGAGATGATGGAGTTGTTCAAACGGCAGGCCGAGCGCTTCGGGACGCGGTGCATCTTCGGTGAAGTGACCCAGGTCGACCTGGGCCGGCGCCCGTTCGCTCTCGAGATCGGCAAAGACCAGTACGGCTGTGATGCTCTCATCATTGCCACCGGCGCCTCGGCGAAGCTGCTCGGGCTGGACTCGGAGAAACGGTTGATGGGGCATGGCGTGTCCGCCTGCGCCACCTGCGATGGCTTCTTTTTCAAGGACAAAGAGCTTGTCGTCGTCGGCGGCGGGGACACGGCGATGGAGGAGGCGACATTTCTGACCAAGTTCGCCAGTAGGGTCACAATCGTGCATCGCCGCGACCGACTGCGGGCCTCGAAAATAATGCAGGAGCGCGCGCTGAAGAACCCGAAGATCGGAATTGTCTGGGGCTCCGTGGTGGAAGAAATCTATGGCAGCGTAGACCAGCGCGGCGTCACTGGCGTGCAGCTCAAGAACGTCAAGACCGGCGCCGCGAGCGATTTCAAATGCGACGGCGTGTTCATGGCCATCGGACATCAGCCCAACACGGAGCTGTTCCAGGGGCAGATCGAGATGGACGCCAACGGCTACATCATCACCCGCGGCCGATCGACATACACCAGCGTGGACGGGGTCTTCGCCTGCGGCGACGTGCAGGACCGCGTGTACCGACAGGCGGTCACCGCCGCCGGCTCCGGCTGTATGGCCGCTATTGACGCCGAGCGCTGGCTGCAAGAGCATTCATAGGTTTTCTACGCGCAGCCCTCACTTGGGAGTTTTGTGATCGGTTCTAACGCGGCGTGCCCGGTGGCGGCGCTTCGCCCTGTTGGCGCCACTTGTCGTACCTGCGCTGGAAACGTTCACGCTCTTGCGGCGGGAGTTGCTTGAAGCGCTCGTAGTTCTGCCGGATGCGTGCGCGCTCGTCCGGCGACATGCTGCGCCAGCGCTCGTAGCGCTGCTCGATTTCGCGTTGGTGTTCCCGCGGCAGCTGCTCATGGTGCCAGTAGTTTTGCAGGCTCTCGTAGCGCTGTTTCGGGCTCAAGTCGCGCCAATGTTCAGCCAGGGCGGTTTGGACGGACACAACAGGAACGCCAGCCGTGAAGCTGCCGGCAAGCAGGAGGGCGATGGTGACCACGTGCACTCTCATGGCGCCGCTCATGGCGTCCTGACTAGCCTTCACGCAGCACCTGATCCTCATCCAACGGCACAGACTCGACCGTATCAAAGTTCTCCATCGCGTCCAGGCGCTGAATCAATTGGTAATTCTCGAACAGGTCCGGTTCACGGCTCATTGCCACAGGCGGTGCTTCGACTCCTAGCGGGATCAATACCGCGTTGGGGCCCCCTAAGACCGAAAAGAGGACGATGATGGCCATCATGGCAGCCGCCGTGGCGATCGCCACCGGCCGAAAGATCCAAGACCAGAACTGTCCCTGCGCCCGTGTCTCGATCTCGGTTGCCAAAGCGCGCCGTAATCGTGCTTGGAGCGGTGCACACTCGTGATCCGCGACGGCGGTTACATGGCGCAGCGCCTGACGCTGCCACCGGATCGCCACACTCAGGCTCTCCGCTTCGGCCGAACACGCGGCGCACGCCGCGAGGTGTTGCTCCACCCGTTCCGCTTCCCTGCGCGACAGCTCACCGTCGCACCACGCGATAAATTCTCGCTTGACAGCCCGGCAGTGGTCCATTCCCTTACTCAGCATCGCTGCGCATCTGTTCGCGCAAAGTGACGGTGGCGCGGTGGATCAAGCTTTTCACTGCCGACACCGAGCACGACAGACTCGCGGCCACTTCGTCGTACGACAGCCCATTGACCCGTGCGAGTAGCAAGGCAGCACGTTGCTGCGCCGGCAACTCGGCCACCGCCGCCCGTAGCCGGTCCACGGCTTCGCGGTCGAGCGAGATCTCCTCGCCGCTGCGGCTGCGCACCTCCGAAGATGCCGCTGCCTCGTCTATCTCCTCTCTCGAGGGTGGATCCAACGGTTGCACATGGACGCGGTGTTCGGGCCGCCGCAATTCGCTGAGGCAAGCGTTAGTCACCATCCGGTACAGCCATGTCTTGAACCGTGCTCGTGGAGTATAGCGGAGCCGTGTGCGATAGACCTGCAGGAACACATCCTGCGCCAGCTCTTCAGCGCGTGCCCGGTTGCCCACGAATTGCATCGCGAACCCGATCACCCCTGCCACATGTTTTTCAAATAGCCGATGGTACGCAGCCTGATCGCCCTGCTGCACCGCCAGCATAAGCTGCACGTCGGGGTCTGCCTGCGCATTCAACCGCGTACTCGTTTCATTTAACGCATCGAGCGCAGCCAAGTTGCGGGAAAGCAGGCCATTCCGCGGCGCCATCAGCTTGCTTTGCATTGCGCTCCCGTTGTTCCGGGTGGCTTCACAGCTCCACGTACACCATAGTGCGTCGACAGGAATATTCCATGGGTGCTCCTGACTTCCTGGGCCGCGGGGAGTGCGCCCCCGGTACCGAAGCCGCGGCACTCGTGCCTCCGGGACGCTCTTGCCTGCAGCGACACGTACATGGCGCACCGCGTGCGTCAGCGTGATCTGGCGCGCCTTTGCGGCTCGGTGCGCACAGCAGTCCGGCGGTGGGCAACTCGGGGGTGACCCTGGGGCATCTCCCGCGGCGCAATCCGGCGCCGCAGCTGGTACTTCACCTTGCTCGTCAATTGGCCGAACAACATGCTCAGCCGGTCGGGGTCGTGGCGCTGCAACGCCTCTTCGATGCGTTGCCGATGGTCGTCCAGATACGTGATCTGATATTCGCGCTTCTGCACCCGGACACGCTCCGGTACTTTTGCGCAGGCCCCAATGACCCGCACAATCTCATGCAGAATCGTCGAATCCACACGCACCGTCGGCACCTTCAAGCCCCTACCCTGTCGATAGGTATTCTCAATGTGCTTTTGTAGCACGAATCGGTTACAGCAACAAAGGACAGCGGCAAGCATGCCGAGGACCGAAAAAAGGGACAGATTTTCAGGCACTTAGAGCGGAGCTAAGGTGGCGGCCGCCCTACACGCGCTGGCGCCGTTCCTGGGCCTCTTGGTCCGACTTGCACGCGATGCACAGCGTGGTCACCGGCCGCGCCTTCAGCCGCTCAAGGCCGATCGGGCCGCCACACTCTTGGCAAGATCCGTAGCTGCCGTCGCTGATCCGTTTGAGGGCATCATCGATCTTCGCGATCAACTTGCGCTCGCGATCCCGGATGCGCAGCATCGCATTTCGGTCTGATTCCAACGACGCGCGATCGGTCGGGTCGGGGAAATTCTCCTTACTTCTGGTCATGCCCCCCAGCGTGCGTTCGGCTTCGCTGAGGAGCTCCTGCCGCCGTGCCATCAACAGCCGATAGAACGATCTCAGCTGCCGCTGATTCACTGCATGCCTCCAGAATTTTTAATCTGTACCACCGTCATGTCGCGCTGTAAAGATGGTTTTGCGGCGCAGTGGTTTTGCGGCGCAGCCCAAATCCGGCGCTAACGCACCGGCGCGCGCGATCCGGCGCGTTGGGCGCCGCTGCGGGCGGCTGACGCCGGCCGGGCGGCCCGCTGTGGTCGGCGAGTGGGCCGAGCCAAACTGCG
>JBEKBJ010000135.1:0-12126 GCA_050015455.1 Binatia bacterium | reverse complement strand
CATGGGCAAGCCTACTAGCTTGTCCTAACCTAATTGTCAAGGCCCTCAGGACCCACCTGCCGGGTTTTTGAAACTTCTTTCCGCCCCTACGACTTTTCGGCCTAGCATCGGATCAGGGTCTTACGGTGGTTGCGGCGTCTTTGCCCCGGGCGAAGTTACGGCCCATGCGATTTGTCTACTGCGACGAAAGCGTGTTTCGGAACGACCGTGTTGGCTACGCGGTGCTCGCCACCGATCGGGTGGTGAGCCAAGCGATTGTGGACGGCGCGATGGCAGACCTCGCTGCAGACCCTGACGACCTTAGCATAGTTGGAAACGGGCTAGTGCCGTAAGCTGACCTGCGGCTCCCTTCGCTTCGTACCCGAGCCCGTGATAATCAATGGTTACCTGCCACAATGGGCCAAACGGCGGACGGGGCAGGTCAGAGAGATCCGAATCCAAGGGAGAACGACAGTCTATGCAACCGGTCAGAGCGCTGCGTGATCAGCTGCGCCTGCTGCTTGGGTGTTGTCGTCCCTCGCTTATTGGACACCGGCACGATTTCGCCGAGCCCGACATCACCGATGAAGCCTCAGCCAAATCCACGCGCCCACGGTGGTGACCTAACCCATGACCCCAGAACACAGCCGGCTCGAAGAAGCTCGGAACAAAAACATTCCCTGGAAGAAGCGACATCCCCGTGAGCCTGCTTCTCCCTCCACCGTTGGACCCAGAGGTCGAACTGCGCATCACTCGGGGGTCGCTACGCCTTCACCGTATGAAACTTTCATTCACCCCATCTCGCCCGTGTGACCGGCGCACGGAGGTGCAATGATGGAAATCAAGGAGCTAATCAAGCGGGCGCGCAAATTCACGAAACCCTTCCGCATCACCAATGGTAAGGACTTTCGCCTCAAGGACATCAACCCTAGCGACACTCTCGGTTACGGCTCCGAGGATAAGCCACGTTCCAAGGAAGTGCTCGCCAGGGGCATCGAAGCGCTGACTAAGCTGCAGGACATGCTCTACGCGCAAGACCGCTGGGCGGTGCTGCTCATTTTTCAAGCCATGGATGCCGCCGGGAAGGACGGGACCATCAAGCACGTCATGTCCGGCATCAACCCGCAGGGTTGCGAGGTCTTCTCGTTCAAGTCGCCGTCCGCCGAAGACCTCGACCACGATTACATGTGGCGCTGCCTGAAGTGCTTACCGCAGCGCGGGCGCATCGGCATCTTCAATCGCAGTTACTACGAGGAAACGCTCATCGTACGCGTCCATCCGGAGTTTCTGGAGAAACAGAAACTCCCGCCTGAGGTCGTGACGAAGGACATCTGGGAGGAGCGTTACCAGGACATTCGAAGCTTCGAGCGATATCTGTCGCGCAATGGTGTGGTCATTCGCAAGTTCTTTCTCCACGTGTCGAAGCTCGAGCAGAAAAAACGCTTCCTCGAACGGCTCGAGAACGCGCAAAAGAACTGGAAGTTCTCGGCCAACGACATCAAGGAGCGCGAGTTCTGGAACGACTACATGAAGGCCTACGAGGACATGATTTGCAACACCGCCACCAAATACGCGCCATGGTACGTCGTGCCCGCGGACAACAAGTGGTTCACCCGCGCCGTGGTCGCTGCCGCGGTGGTCGAGACGCTCAGCTCGCTCAATCTCAAGTATCCGAAGGTTGGCAAGGAGAAGCTGAAGGAGTTCGCCGCCGCGAAACAGCTGTTGCTCGGTGGCAAGTCACCGTGATCAGGGCGTCGCACATGTCTGTCTCTCCAACGAGTCCGCCTGGGAGCGAGGGAGGATCGCGCTCGAGCCCGCATGACCCACCCGAACCAGATCCTGGCCCTGCAGGAGTCGTCCCCGGACACTCTCAAGAGACGCTGGAGGTTGTGGGATGGCACCGAGGCTCTGGAAAGAGCATAGAGTCGTTCAGAAACATGGCTGACACGATCCCAGTGGAGATTGAAGCCAAGCTGCTCGTTCCGACGGCCACCGATCTGCGTGCCATAGGCCGTCTCACCCACCTCGGACCGTACCCGTTGCGATCGCGCGGGGCCGCGCGCCTGCATTCGACGTATCTTGACACGCCGAGCCTGACGCTGGCGCGCCACGGCGTCGCCTTGCGGCTGCGCCGGCAGGGCCGCCAATGGGAAGCTACGCTGAAGTGGGCCGGCCAAGTCGAGGGCGACGTGCACGAGCGCCCCGAGTTGACGGTAGCGCTCCCGAGCGCACCGGCATTGCCGTTTGCTCCGCTGCCGCGGCCGCTGCATACACAGCTCGCCGCGCTGGTTGCCGGACGGCAGCTGACCCCGATCCTCGTCAGCGAAATTCATCGCCGGCTGTTCGACGTGTTGCCGCCGGATCCAACGGTGCCGCCTAAACCGATTGCCGAGCTAGCGCTCGATCGGGTCCACTTGCGTGCCCCTCGCGATGGGCAGCCGGAGACCACCTACTGCGAGGTCGAGGTCGAGCGGCGCCAGGGCGATCGACGTGACATCGCCAGCCTGGCGCGGCTGCTGCGGGACGGCTTCAACCTGGCACCGTCGAGCGAATCGAAGTTCGGGCGCGGTCTGACGCTCCTCTACGGCGCTGGGATCATCGGCAGCGGTGACCAGCGCGTGCTGGCGTACGACACCGTGCGAGACGGGGTACGCCACATCGTCGCGCGCCACCTGCACCGGCTACGGCTGCACGATCCGAGGACGCGCAGTGGCGAGGACCCGGAGGCACTGCATGACATGCGGGTGGCGACGCGCCGATTGCGCGCGGCGGTGCGCGTCTTTGCAGGGGGCATTCCAGCCCGCTTGCAGAACGGTATGAGCCAGGAGCTGCAATGGCTCGGCCAGCTCCTCGGTCCTGTGCGCGATCTCGACGTTCAACTGGCGAAGCTGGACAGCTTCATCGCAGCGGCACCGGCCGGCTTTCGCCCGGCGCTCGGTTGTTTGCGAGAATATATGGAGGGTGAACGGCTGCGCCGCCGTGCCGGCATGCTGGTGGGCCTCGACACGGCACGGTATTTTCGGCTGCTGCTCCGACTGGAGCGCTTCGCAGATGCCCGTGCTCGCGGACGCTCACGAGACGCCGCGTCGCAAGAACTGATCGTCGTTGCCGGCCAGCGTGCGATCAAGAGGGCCTTTCGGCGTTTGATCAAGCGCGGTGACAAGATCCACGCGACGCCGCACCCCGAAGATCTGCATGCGCTACGCATCCGCGCCAAGCGGTTGCGCTATCTGCTCGAGTTTCTCCACGAGCTGACCGGCAAGCCGGGCCGGCGCTTGGTGAAGCGCCTCACCGAGCTACAGGATCTCCTCGGCAGTTACCACGACGCTGTGGTGTTGGCGGATTTGGTTCGTATTTACGTCGAGGGCGCGGGCGCACAGCTGGCGCCCGCGCAGCTGGTTGCACTCGGTGCGCTCGTCGCCAGCGAGCTGCGCCTCGCCGAACAGAAACGCACCGATTTCGAAGCCACGTGGCGTCGCTTCGCCCGCCCACGCACCGCCGCCGACTGCCGCGCGCTGCTCCAGAAACTGCGCGGGCTCGAAGCACCGCCTGCCCGCGAGACGGCTACGACGGCGGCTGTGCACGGAGGTACGTCATGACCCGTGTGATTTATCTCGTGCGGCACGGGATCGCTGGCCCGGCACCCCGTGGAATGAGCGACAGCGACCGGGCCCTCACCCCCGACGGGAAGCGGAAGATGCGCCGCATCGCAGTCGGCCTCAAGCGTCTCGGCGTGGTCCCTGATGTCGTGCTGTCGAGTCCCCTGCGGCGAGCGGAAGAGACGGCAGCAGTGGTGACGGACACGCTGGCTCGGCAGCTGCACGTGGAGATCTATCAGCTTCTGGCCCCTGGCCACGACGCGGCCGAGGTGTTGAAGGGCCTGCGCCCCCACCGAGCTGCCCGGGAACTGGTGCTGGTCGGGCACCAACCGGACCTGGGGCAGCTCGCGTCGCATCTGCTCACGCGATCCTCCCGCCTCGCCCCATTGCCGTTCAAGAAGGGAGCCGTGGCAGCGATTCGCGTCGACACGATTCCCCCACGTGCGCCGGGCGTACTCATGTGGTTCATGACTCCAAAGCAACTGCGCACTGCGGGCGCCAGCCGCAAGCGCGGCCGGACGAAACCAGCAGGCAACCGAGAAGCGGCTGGGAAGAACCCTTGAACTCCCAAGTTCCGTAGAGGGCATTCCCAACAAACAGGAACCATCCGCAAGGGCTCGTTCGTCTTTGCGCCGCGGCGTTGGCTCAGCGAGGAGAAGATGACGCGGCCATTGACGTGACTTCATGCCCATGTTTCAGGTTCGACGATGAGTCGGGTGAAGAAAATGGTCCGCGCCAGCCTCGCGGGCCTGGCTCTCCTTCTGGTCGTTCTGGCGGTGGTTGCGTTCCTCGCACCTCGGCTCATCGATCCGAGGCACCTGCGGGATGAGATTACGGCGCAATTGTCCCGACAGATGGGCGCAATCGTGAGCTGCAACGCGCTGCACCTCTCCTTGCTGCCGCTGCCCTCTGTCGTGCTGCATCGGGTCAATGTGTCGATCCCGGGAAAAATCGACACGAACATCACGTCGGTGTCGGTTTCCCCGCGGCTGCTGCCCCTTCTGCGTGGCAAGTTCCAGCTGGGCGAGGTTCGCATCGAGTCTCCAGAAGTCACCGTGCAACGCTTGCCCCCGGCACCAGCAGGAACGACGTCACTTGCGGGGCTGGCAGCGGCGGCCGAATCGGTAGTCGGCGACGTCTCCCTGGTCGCGCTTTCCCCGGCTGCCCGTGCGACGGTCGTAGTGCACGCTGGCACGCTCACTCTCCCGGTAGGAGAGAGCGGCATGCTGCAACTGCGGGGCATTGGCGCGCAGGTCCGCTTGCTACCGGCTCGCCTCAGCATCGACCTGCAGTGCACATCCAACATCTGGGAGCGTCTATCGCTGCGTGCGTCGATGGACCCAAGCAGTACTGACTTGCGCGGCGAGATGCAGGTGGCTCGGCTGCGACCACAGCTGATCGCCCCAGACTTCCTGCCGCCGGGCGTTCGGCTTGGCGACTCTGAGGCCAACCTTGCGCTCGCCTTGAGCACAGGCAGCCGTCTGCATACGCTGCACGCGGCGATCGATGGTTCGATTCCCACTCTCACCCTTGTCCGTAGTAACGATCAATTCATCCTGCGCAGTCAGCGCCTGGAGGCAAGCTTCGAAATCGAGGGTGAGGCGCTACGCGCCAAGCTCGCCCAGTTCCGCTTCGACTCTCCTCGCATGCAGCTCTCCGGCAGCTTGTCCGTAGCCCCGAATGGCGCCACACTCGAGTTGGACGGAACGGACGTGGATGTCGATTCGGTCCGGCAAGCCGCCATGCTTGCTGCCGGAGACGTGCCGATCGTACGCAGCATCTTCAATGTGTTGAAGGGCGGGACAGCTCCGCTGATCACCGTTAGCTCCCAAGCACCGTCGCTCGGCGCGCTGGGTGGGGATCAGGCCGTAAGGATTCAGGGCCGCCTCGTCGGCGGTCGCGTGCACGTTCCGGGAGTGGATCTCGATCTCGAAAAAATCACAGGCGACGCGACGGTGGCTGCTGGCGTTCTCGTTGGTGAGCAAGTCTCCGCGCAGCTGGGGCGGTCCCAGGCAACCGAGGGCAGGTTGCGTGTCGGGCTGAGCGGCAACACCCCCGAGTTGCATGTGAATACCCAGGTGCGGGCGGATGCGGCGGAGTTGGCGGCGCAGCTGCAACGCCTGATTACGAACGCAGCGTTCCAGAATGCGCTCGAGCGTGTAAGTGATGTGAGCGGTACCGTATCGGGAACATTTTCGCTCGATGGCACGACCCGCGATGTCGCAGCGAGGGCGGAGGCGTCGGCATTCACCGTCTCGGGCAAGGTGGAAGGGCTGCGGTCACCGCTGCAGATCGAAGGCGGACATTTAGTGTACGATACGCGTGGAATCGAAGCGCGCGACGTCACCCTGGTAACAGGAAGGTCGAGGCTGTCGGAGATCGCGCTCCGGGCCCTGCCGAGCCGGATCGGATCGTTCGAAGTTGCGGCGGGCGCATCTCAGATCGCCTTGGATGAAGTGTACCCCTGGCTTCGAGCCTCCGGATGGCTGCCGGAATCTCCCTGGGATCCGACGGCGTTGAGCGGAACACTATTGCTGGAATTCCTGCGCCTCACGGGCTCTCCTGATGTGCGCGACTGGCAGTTCGAGCTCATCGGGTCGGCGCAGAAGCTGGCGATCGAGGCCGCTCGCCTGCAGCAACGGATCGCCATTCAGTATCCGGTCTCGCTGTCCGATCTTCATGTGCGGTACGATACGAACACGGGCACATCCTTTGTCGCAAAGGCGCTCGCACCGGGGAGCCTGACCGGGAGCGTCGACCTTTCGTGGAATACGCAGCGCTTGGACATCAAGCATCTGAGCGTCCGCGATCCGCAGTCTGACGCTTCACTGGTGCTGGTGCTTGCGCCGCAAGATCTTTCGTTGACGTTCAAGGGGCGCCTGACCAAAGCAACGCTAGATCGGTTGATCGAAAACCACCTGCTCGGGGGATCAATGCGAGGCAATGTCAGCGTGCGCCTCGGGCTCGATCAGCCTGCACGCGCATTCGCCAAAGGCCTGCTGGAGGCGCAGGACGTGCACGTTCCGCTGCCGGATGGCCGTTCCCTCACGATCGAAAACCTCGCGCTCGACGGTGCGGGCAACAGTCTGAGCGGGAAGGCGGTCGTCAACACGACGGAGGGCACCCGCTTGCAGGTGCAGGGGCACATACAGCAATCGTCGCGGGCCGTAATCGCCGACCTCGATGTCGCTGCCGGCCATCTCGACTGGAGTGCGATCGCGCCCTGGATCTCACGGGGCGATGGCGCCACGGGGCCGGCCGCGGCGGCTTCGTGGGCGCAGTCGGTACGGGGCAAGATGCACGTCGTGGCGGAATCATTCTCGTACGGCGGCTTCACCTGGGAACCGGTGCGTGCTGTCGTGGCGTTTACTCCGGGTTCACTCACGGTAACGATGAGTGACGCCACGATATGCGGTGTGATGACGCCGGGAACAATCACGGTCGCCCCGCAAGGGCTGACATTCGCGTTCAAACCGGTGGCCCAGAATCAACAGCTGCAGGCTATGCTGTCATGCGTGGGGCTGAAGAACGAGCTGGCAACGGGCCGCTACAGCCTCAGCGCGGATGTGACGGGCGGCGGCCCAGCCACCGAGCTCAGCCGCTCGCTGCAGGGACATGTTCAGTTCCACGCCGCCGGAGGCCGTCTGTATGGGATGGGCATTACCGCGCGCGCCCTCTCCATCTTGAGCGCTGCAACCGGCGCGGTGTGGGCGATTCCGGACATCACCAAAGAGGGTCTGCCGTACGACGACATCAAGGTCAAAGGTGATTTGAAAGCCGGAACCCTCATCCTCAGTGAAGCGGCGCTGAACGGGCCAGCAGTGCGGTGGGCGGCGGAAGGAACGGTGGACTTACCTGCGCGCAGCCTCGACCTCACGCTGCTGGTCGCGCCGCTCAAGACCGTCGATACCGTCGTCAGCCGGATCCCGATCCTCGGCGGCGTCCTTGGTGGGAGTCTGGTGTCCGTTCCGGTGAAGGTGAGCGGCGACTTCACTAATCCGAGCGTGACCCCGCTGTCACCTTCCGCCGTCGGCAAAAGATTGCTGAACGTGATGACGCGAACGCTCAAGCTGCCGATGAAGGTGATCGAGCCGGCGATGTCGGAGGGCACCAAGCCCTAGCGCGGGGGAAAACAAGCCACACACAGCGGCATGCAGCACGACGGCACGACCGCGTCCTCGCCGCGGCAGAGCGCCGGCGGTCGGCACGTTGAATGAGTTCGCATCGGGTGTTTGTGGATACCGGCGCTTGGTATGCGGTCCAGGTCGCCGACGATGAGTGGCACCGCGAAGCGGTAGAAACTCTGCGCGGGATCGTCGCCGGGCCGCATGTGCTCGTGACCAGCAACCACGTTGTGGGGGAAACCTATACACTTCTGCGCGTCACCTGCGGGCATGCCGTGGCCGTCCGCTTCCTCGACCAGCTCGATGACAGTCGGCACCTGGAACGGATTTTCGTGCAGCCGGATCATGAGGCGCGCGCATTTCGCCTGCTGCGGCAGTTCATCGACCAGGACCTCTGCTTCATCGATGCCTGCAGCTTCGTGGTCATGCGGTCGGAGCACATTCGGCACGGGTTTGCCTTCGATCTGCGTTTCGCCACCGCCGGGTTTGTCCGTCTTCCCCTCGACATGCGGGTTGACCAGCTTTGACGGGGTGTTCCAAAGCATTCATTCCGAAGCGGGGTCTGCCCTGCGACGCGCAGCTTGGGCGGTCTCCGGGTGTTCTTCGTCGGAGATTGGGTGCATACTTATTTGTTTTTATACAACTGGCGGCGCGCCGCATTTCGAGCTACGGCCGATTCTCCTTCCATAGCAGTGATATATTTGCCGAGGGCCGCTGCGCTGTCGCACTCGGCCCGATGACAAAGGTCTACGTTCCTGCCTTCATGCTATGGCTCCTGCCAACGCCCTGCTAACGAGCGCTTGCGCTTCCTCCTGAATGCGCCGCAGGTGCTCGGCCCCGCGAAAGCTTTCCGCGTAAAGCTTGTAGACCTCTTCTGTGCCGGACGGACGCGCCGCGAACCAACCATGCGCGGTGACAACCTTTAGGCCGCCGATGGCCGCGCCGTTGCCGGGTGCGGTCGTGGACATCGCCAGAATCGGGTCGCCGGCAAGCTCGGATGCTTCGACATCTTCCGGCGAGAGCTTTAGAAGCACCGCCTTTTGTTCCGCCGTGGCCGGCGCATCGATGCGCTCATAAACCGGAGCGCCGAGCTCGAGAGTAAGATCTTTATAGAGCTCGGACGGGTCACGGCCGGTGCGCGCCATGAGTTCCACGGCGAGAAGATCCATGATGATGCCGTCCTTGTCGGTCGCCCATACCGTTCCGTCGCGCCGCAGAAACGAAGCACCCGCGCTTTCCTCGCCGCCAAAGCCCAGCGATCCGTCGAGCAGGCCGGGCACGAACCATTTGAATCCCACCGGCACTTCGACCAGCGCGCGCCCGACCTTGGTGGCCACCCGGTCGATGACGCTGCTGCTCACCACGGTTTTGCCGACGGCTGCATCTGGGCGCCAGCCTGCACGGTGGGTAAAGAGATAGAAGATAGCCGCAGCCAGGTAATGGTTGGGATTCATCAGGCCCGCGCCGCGGGTGACGATGCCGTGCCGGTCACTATCGGTATCGTTGCCAAAGGCGATGTCGAAGCGGTCTTTGAGCCCGATCAGCTTTGCCATGGCGTGGGGGGACGAACAGTCCATGCGGATTTTGCCGTCCCAATCCAAAGGCATGAAGCGGAAAGTCGGGTCCACCGTGTTGTTCACCACCTCAACCTGAACACCGTAGCGTTCGACAATCGGCCGCCAGTACGCTACCCCCGCTCCGCCAAGCGGATCGACGCCGATCTTGAGCTTGGTGCTTCGGATAACTTCCATGTCCACAACAGAACCCAGGTCGCTCACGTACGATCCGACATAATCATAGGTGTGGGTTGTGGCGACGTGGCGAGCTTTTTCGTAAGCGATTCTCGCCACGTTTTTGAGATTGGTCGAAAGCAGACGGTTGGCTTTATCTTCAATCCAACGAGTTACGTCTGTATCCGCCGGGCCACCGTGCGGCGGGTTGTATTTGAAGCCGCCGTCTTCCGGCGGATTATGCGACGGCGTGATTACAATACCGTCCGCGGTACCCGACGTCCGGCCGCGGTTGTATATCAGGATAGCATGGGAGACCGCAGGGGTTGGCGTATAGCCATCATCGCAATCGATCATGGCCTCAACCCCGTTTGCCGCGAGTACCTCCAAGGCGGTCGCGAAGGCCGGCTCCGATAGCGCGTGCGTGTCTTTTCCTATGTAGAGAGGGCCGGTGATGCCCTGGCCACTGCGGTATTCGCAGATCGCCTGGGTAATCGCCAAGACGTGCGCCTCATTGAACGTGCCACGTAGTGACGAGCCCCGGTGACCGCTGGTGCCGAAACTAACCCGTTGCGCGCTATCGGTGATGTCGGGCTTGCGTGCGTAGTATTCCTTTCGAAGCTTATCGATATCGACCAAGAGCTCCTTCGGAGCGGGCTTACCGGCGAGCGGATGGATCGTCATTGCATCACCTGTGCTCGTTTCTTTGGCGCGGCCTGAGGTTTATTGTCGGTTCTAAGTCTCACGCGCCCTCCACTGAATTATTCCTAGACCAAACGTGAATTGCTCTTGCGGCCCTTGAGGTTACACGCCCACGTGGTGCGCGTCTATCTGCCGCCTGACGCGAACATGTTGCTGCCATGCCTGTGTCAGTGCGAACAAAGCTGGGAGCAATGCAAAGCCACGTGCCCGCGAGACGCTGGGGCTGTATCAAGCTTCACGATGAAGGTCTGTAACCCTGCAGGCAGCCAGTGTCTAGGTATGTGCCCCGGGCTACTGTTCAGGGCAACCGTTCAGCGCGTTGTTCACCGCAGTCAGGATCTGATCGATCGTGACTGGGCAACGAGCGGCGACGCAGTCGGAGCAGGGGGCGTTGCCGAGTGCGATGTCCACCATGGTGAGGATCTCGTCGACGGTCACGGAGCGGTCGTTGTTGCAGTCGCCGGTACATGGGAGCGCCGTCGCAGTGGCACTCGGTGTCGCCGTATGGGTGGGCGTCGACGTGACCGCCCGGGTGGCGGTGGTCGTCGCGGTTACAGTCGGTGTTGAGGTAGGCGACACCGTCGCGGTCTGACTGGGCGTCACCGTGGGAACGTTCGTAGCGGTCGGCGTGGTGGTTGGCGTGTTTGTTGGCGTATTGGTCGCGGTGCGAGTGCTTGTGGAGGTCGCCGTGGCACTGGCACTGGCCGTTGGGGTGTTCGTCGGCGTCTGCGTCGCAGTCGAGGTCAAGGTGTTCGTTGGCGTTGCCGTCGCGGTGTTGCTTGGGATCTGAGTCAGCGTTGGCGTGTTCGTCGGCGTCGAGGTCACAGTTGGGCTCGGAGTCTCCGTTTGAGTCGGGGTCACGGTTGGCGTGAACGTGCTCGTCGGCGTCGGCGTGGCTGTGTTGGTGGGCGTGGTGGTCGCAGTGTAGGTCGGCGTCTGGGTGAAGGTGAAGCTCGGTACCGGGGTGAATGTGAAGGTCGACGTTGGCGTAGAGGTCAACGTGGGGGTGAGCGTTGGCACCGGGGTCGCGGTCGATGTCGGCGTCGAAGTTGGGGTGGCGCTCGGCGTCGATACAGCCAGCCCGGTCCAAAAGCCGCCAGCAAGCGTGTAGCTCGATCCAGCCACCGGCGGCGCGGCGTCACACTGCCCGACCGTGCCGCCATGCGTATAGCCGCTGCCGCCAACCGATGTGGCACCGCCGCCGGCAATGACGTGATGGCTCAGATCATACCCGCTGCCGCTCTGGCCACGGGCGGAGGCCACACCGAGCGCGAGCCACACGCACACAACCGAACTGATCACCGCAGGTCGCATCGCTGCCCACCCTGCTCGCTGCGACGGCTAAAACGCGCCCGCGCTTACACCCCTGCCGCTCACGCCGCGCTGAGCAGCAACCCCGCTGCCTGGACCTTCGAGGGCCTGCAGCCGCGCCTGCAGAGACGCCGTCTCCTCTTTGAGGGTCGCCAGCTCTTCAACCTCCTTCTTGAGGGTGGCCAGTTGCCGCGTTTGGTCGCCGAGTTCTCGCTGCTGCGCGGCGATCTGCTGTGCCTGCTTCTGCACTTCGTTGAGCAGCATGGGCGCCAGGAACTGGTAGCGCACGGTGTAGGGACGACCTTCCGCGTCGTTGGAGACCAGGCCAGGGTAGACCTTGGCGACCTCCTCCGCGACCAGGCCGTACTGCTCCAACCCCGAGGGATCGATGTCTCTCTTATAGCGGAAGCGCACGGGGCGCAGCTTCATGAGTCCGCTGCTGCTGTCGCCCATACCCTGGATGTTCTCCTTGAAACGGGCCGACGAGGTGAGCGTGCCTAGCTGGCCGCTGCTGTCTACGTACACTGCTGTCCCGCCGCTACTTATGGCTCCGTTGATCCCGGCGATGTAGGTCGCCGTCTGGTTGGCGCCAATGCGAATCGTGTTCGATTCCCCCGCCTTACCCGAGCTGCCAATATCGATGTTGTAGTTGCCGGTCGTGAGAGAAGCCCCAGCGCCAGA
>JBEKBJ010000134.1:0-12521 GCA_050015455.1 Binatia bacterium | reverse complement strand
AACTGCACCTTGAGCGGCAACTCCGCCCCGAACGACCTCGGCGGTGGCGGGGTCTACAGCGACGGTACGCTGACGCTGACCGGCTGCACGCTGAACGGCAACTCGGGCGTCGATGGCGGTGGCGTCTACAACGACGTCGACGGTACGGCGACGCTGACCAACTGCACCTTAAGCGGCAACTCCGCCCCTGACGATGTCGGCGGCGGCGGGGTCTACAGCGACGGTGCGCTGACACTGACAGGCTGCACGCTAATCGGCAACTCGGGCGTCGATGGCGGCGGCGTGTACAACGACGTCGACGGTACGGCGACGCTGACCGACTGCACCTTGAGCGGCAACTCCGCCCCTGACGACGTCGGCGGCGGCGGGGTCTACAACGACGGTGCGCTGACGCTGACCGGCTGCACGCTGAACGCCAACTCGGGCGTCGATGGCGGCGGCGTCTACAACGACATCGACGGTACGGCGACGCTGACCAACTGCACGCTGAGCGCCAACTCCACCCCTGACGACGTCGGCGGCGGCGGGGTCTACAGCGACGGTGCGCTGACACTGACCGGCTGCACGGTGAGCGGTAACTCGGCCACCGATGGCGGCGGCGTCTACAACGACATCGACGGTACGGCGACGTTGACCAACTGCACCTTGAGCGGCAACTCGGCCACCGGCAGCGACTTCGGCGGCGGCGGGCTCTACAGCGACGGGACAGTGGCACTGACCAATTGCACGTTGAACGGCAACTCGGCTCCCAGCAGCAACGGTGGCGGCCTCTACAACGATAGCGACGGTACGGCAACGCTGATTAACACGATCGTCGCCAATAGCACCTCGGGCGGCAATTGCGCCGGCAGCGTCACCGATCACGGCCACAACATCGACGACGGCACGACGTGCGGCTTCACGGGCACCGGCTGCACCAGTACCAGCGGCAGCTCGTTCTGTAACACCAACCCCCGCTTCGACCCGGCAGGGTTGGCAAACAACGGCGGGCCGACCCAAACCATCGCCCTCTGTACAGGCACAGGTGCCCTCAGCGCTGGATGCACGGGGGCTAGCCCCGGGATCAATGCCGGCGACGAGAGCGTATGTTCGACGACCACTGGCACGGCGCCCGTCGACAATCTCGACCAACGCGGCTTCGTCCGGCCCGGTGTGGGCGCCGCCAACTGCTCCATCGGCGCCTTCGAGGCGAACTCGGTGCCGCCATGCGTCGGCGACTGCGATGACAGCCACGACGTCACCGTCGATGACATCCTCACCATGGTGAACATCGCCCTCGGGAACGCACAGCTGTCAGACTGCAGCGCCGGCGATGCCAACAAGGACGGCCAGATCACCGTTGATGAGATCCTCACCGCAGTGAACAACGCCCTGAACGGGTGCTGAGGGAGCCTGCCGCCGACCCCCCTACCCCTGCAGCGTGCGCGACGACGGGTGAGTTCTGCGACAACGTCAGTGTCTTCTGCTGTTCTGGGCCCGCTGCCTGCGACGCGTTCACCCTCGTGTGTGACTTCTGAACGCAGTCCGGGTGAGGTGTCGGTTACTCACGCTCCTGATGCACGCGGCGTCCGCGCAATTGGGCATTCCCGACCCCTCGTCGCCCCTTTCTGCCCGTTTTCTGCTTCATGTCCACCTGGTGCCGGGCGGAAACAAGGCGGCCGTGGACCGTCTGGACGACCCCACCGACGCAACCATCCGCAACCCACGACGCGGTCGGTCAAGGCTGAGAGCCGGCAAGTTGTTGAAAAACAAAGTGGAGCCGAAGGGAGTCGAACCCTCGACCTCTAGAGTGCGATTCTAGCGCTCTCCCAACTGAGCTACGGCCCCACGACCGGTGGACAACGACAGTCTAGAGCCTGACACACTCGCGCCGTTGCCGCAAGGGCGCGAATCATTCTACCGCCCGCGGCGGCTGGCAATCAGCGCCTCGACCAGCGTCACCGTCAGGTCTTCCAGCCTGTCCAAGATCGCCGCGGCCAGCGAGAAGTCGTTGCCACGCGTGTAGAGGTTCGGGACCGCCACAGGAACCGCTCCCGCACGGTACGCCGCTAGGATGCCCTTGTGTGCGTCTTCCACCACCAAGCAGGCGTGCGGCGGCACCTTGAGCCCGGCGGCGGCCGTCAGAAAGGCGTCGGGATTGGGCTTCGGCAGCGCGTAGTCCTCACGGGTGATAATGCTGGCGAAGAACCGCCGCAGGCCGAAGCGGTCCATGACGAACGCTACGTCGCTCCGAATGGAGTTGGTCGCCAGCCCCAGCGAAAAACGGGAATGCAAATGCGCCAGAACGTCAAACGCTCCCGGCATCAGTGCGGCGCGCTGGCGCAGGATCTCGTGGTAGACCGGATGCTTGAGCGCGCGCAACCCCGGCTCGTCGACCGGCAGATCGTACGTGCGCACCGCATACTCCGGGCCGTGCCCGGCGGCGATCCAGTGCTGCGCGTACTCCTCCAACGTGATGGTGACCCCGAAAGCGCGCAACACCTGGGCGTAAGCCTGGTACTGCAATCCCTCCGAGTCGAGCAGGACACCGTCCAGATCGAAGATGATGGCCGACATGCACGCAGAAAGTCAGGCCCGCAGGCCTGCCCCGACTTCATCACTTCACAGCCGTGATCGATTTGATCACGACGGGTTCTTGCGGCACGTCCCGATATATGCCCTTGGTCGTCGTTTGCACGTGCTCGATTTTGTGTACCACGTCCATGCCGTCGACCACCTTCCCGAACACGGCGTAGCCAAACCCCTGCGGGCTCTGGTCGCGATGGTTCAGGAAGTCGTTGTCCTTAACACTGATGAAAAACTGGGCCGTGGCGCTGTCAACGACTCCGGTACGCGCCATGGCGACGGTGCCGGTGTCGTTCTTCAGTCCGTTCGCCGCCTCGTTCTTGATCGGCGCCTTGGTCGGTTTCTCTTTCATGTCTTTGTCAAAGCCACCGCCCTGGATCATGAAGTTCGGGATGACCCGGTGGAAGATGGTGCCGTCGTAGAACTTGTCATTCACGTAGCCGAGGAAGTTCTTCACCGTCACCGGCGCCTTGTCCTCGTACAACTCGATCTTGATGTCGCCCATCGAGGTGGACATCAGTACCATTGGATTCTTCCCTTCCGCCCGGACCGCTCCGGCCACGAGCATGGTGATGAGTGCAATCGTCCAGAAAGCTCCCGTTCGCATAGTGCCCTCCGAATTTGAATGCTGCTTCTTCATAGCAGGTCGGCTCCAGCACGCAAACCTGGCCCGTTGCAGGTACGGACGAGAGCAGAGTATGAAAGCTCCCCGGAGGTTCACATGACCGAAGCCCCTGCAATGGAAGGGCCCTACTATTTTCGCGACGCACCCGAACGCATCGCCGACGGCGTTCATCTGATCTCGGCGTTCGGCAACTCGACCTGCATCGAGACGGCAGACGGGTTGGCAATCGTCGACACGTGCATCCACGCCCTGGGTCCACGTCTGCTCGCGCAGATCCGCGCCATTTCCGACCAGCCCATCCGCTACGTGGTATACACGCACGGCCACTTCGATCACGCCTTCGGTGTCTGGGCGATCTTGGGAGAGGCACAACGTCGCGGCGACCCGCGCCCGCAGATCGTGGCGCATGAGTTGGTGCCGGCGCGCTTCGACCGCTACCTGGAACTCGACGGGCTACACGACCACATCAACCGCATTCAATTCGCCTTGCCGCCCGACACCAAGGTGGTGGACCGCGAGCAGTTCTTCTATCCGGACATCGTCTACCGCGACAGCATGGCGCTGCGGCTCGGGGGCCTGACGCTCCACCTGCACCACGCCATGGGCGAGACCGACGACGCCACCTGGGTCTGGGTTCCGGAACGACGCACGGTGTGCACCGGCGACCTCTTCCTCTGGTCCTGTCCGAACATCGGCAATCCGTTCAAGGTGCAGCGCTACGAAACCGAGTGGGCCGAGGCGCTGGAGGCGATCGCGGGTTACGCGCCGGTCGCTCTGGCACCGGGTCACGGGCCCGGCATCGTCGGGGCGGAGGCGGTGCGCGATGCTTGCCTCGACACGGCTCGCGCCTTGCGCTGGCTGCATGCGGAAGTGATCCGCCGCCTCAACATGGGCATGTGGGCGGAGCAGATCCTCGCCGAGGTGAACAGCTTACCGCCCGACCTCGCCGCCGAGCCGTATTTGCAGCCGATCTACGGCTGTCCGACGTTCGTCGTGCACGGCATGTTGCGCCGCTACGGCGGCTGGTTTGACGGCAACCCGTCGCATGTTTTCCCGTCACGCACCAGCGCGGTCGCCAGGGAAGTGGCGGCGCTGGCCGGTGCGCCCGAGCTGCTGCGCCGGGCGCGCGCTCTGCAGCAGGCCGGCGAGCTACAGTTGGCATTGCACCTGGTCGATTTCGTCATCGACAGTGATGCGCCGGAACCGCAGCGCGAAGCCCTGCAGCTGAAGAGCGATCTGCTTGCGGCCCGCGCCGCGATCGAGCCGAGCTTCATCGCCCGCAACATCTTCAGGAACGGCGCCACCGCAACGGCAGAGCAGGCGAAGGGAGGCTAATTACGAAAACCTCCCGAGTCCCCACACCGGTCACGCTTCCCCGGGTTTCGGCTGTGACAGCGCCCGCCGGCTCAGGAGCGAGCGCGCCAAGGCAACCTCGGAGCCGCTGAATTCGCCCAGAACGAGAAACCCGAGCAGGACCAACAACCCAATCGCCGGAAGCTTGACGAACAGCAACGCGCCGGGTACCGACCACACGGCAGCCATACTGTAAGCCGGAACGCACAGGACAAGCGCGCGCAACACGGTCGCAACACGGGGCAACAGGCTCCAGAGCCGGTACACAACCAAGAGACCTGCAAGGGCAGCCAACACAGATAACGCGGCAGTCACGAATGACGCGCCCAGCGCCCCCCAGCGGGGAATCGACCACAGGTGTCCGGCGATCGCCAACGGAACCAACGGCACGCTGACCGCCGCGGTCCAGGCCGGCTTGCCCGCTGCGGTCATCATGGTCGTGGTGATGATGACCACCGAGCGCGCCAAGGCGCCGAAGATCAATACCGACAAGAGCGGCGCCACGGGCAAGAAACTCGAACCAAAGAGGAAGGTCACAATCTCCCGCGCTGCCCCGACGATGACACAGACGAACGGCAGCAGCCCTATCACCCCGCGCATCGCATTGCCGATGATGTCACGGCCCGCGCGCTCACCCCTTTCACGCCGTGTACGGCTGAGCGCAGATAGCAGGAGCGGGTTGAGCGGGAGAACGACCAACAAGGGCAACGCCGCCAAGTTTTGCGCGGCGCCGTAGATGCCCGCTTGCGCCGCCGTACCACCCAGCATCTTCAGCAACAGTAGATCCAAGTTGCTGAAAACCCGCGCACTGAGCGCAAAGAAAAACAGCGGCAGCGCATATGCCCACAATCGTCGGACGGGAAATGTGAGGCCGCTTAGAAACGAGGGGCGGACGTACAAACGCGCGATGGCGACTTCGATCAACGACGAACCGATGGTGCCGAGGATCGCACCCGACACTGAGAGGCCCAGTTCGACCAACAACACCATCAGCAAAAGCCTGGATGTCCAGCGAGCCGCAGTAACGAGCGCTCCTTGTGTGAAACCGCCACGCCCGATCAGAATCTGCCGGTGCACCGCCGCCAAAGCGACCGCCGGAATGCCGAGGGCAAACAGCCGTAGATAGGTGACCAAGGCGGGCTCGTTGAGCAACCTAGCGATCGCGCCGGCGAGCAACCAGAGCGCAAGTGCCCCGCCGCTGGCGGTCACCACCTGGACGCGCAACGCCGCCGCTCCAGCCGGTCGCCAGTCGTGTGCCTCTCCGACGAACTTGATTGTGGCCTGAGCGAATGCCGACAGAATCATCCACTCCGCCCACGCAGCTAGGGTGGTCGCGAGTGTCAACCGACCATAGCCGTCAGGGCCAAGCTGCCGCGTAAGGAACGCAGCACCCAGCAGCCCGGTGGGTACGAACAGAAGGTCCGCAACCAGCATGCGGATGGTTCCGTCCAACTCATGCCGGGCGCGTGAGACAGACGCGGTGTGCATCAGATGTACTGGTCGCGATGGAACGGCGTACTCCGCTTCCCATCGAACTGGCGCACCGTAGGCAAGCTGCCGGATTTCGTCAACAGAACCTGCAGCGGATCTTACGGTCGGGGCAGACGCCCTCCCCGCATGGCCCGCTCGCTGGCGGCGCGCGCGCCTCCGCTGCAATACGCTGCCACAGTTCCACATAGCGGCTCTCTTTTTTGTATTTGCCTGACCGCCGCGGCGAGCGTATGCTAATGGTGATCGTGTTTACCGAGCCAAAAGGTCGCGCGCCGGCCATCATTACGGCGGTTTGCGCGCTGCTGTTCTGCATGCATGCCGCCGCTGCCGATACGCGGCACTACGCCGTCACCGCCCGAAGCTCGATTGTCTCGGTATGCAATGGCTGCGGATCGGCACCGGGCACGCCCGAACCGCTCAGCGGCAGCTTCGACGTTACCGTCCTGCCGCTGTCAAGCATCTTCGACGTGGCAGCAGTCACGAACGTCAGCCTGGCAAGCGACAGCTTCAGCATTTCCGGTAACGGTTTTCTGCAGCGCCTGGGCCCGGACCGCCAAGCCATGGTGCTCAGTGCGCGCGTGAACGATGCCACCGTGCTGTTCACCAGCGGCCGCCGCCAACATTCGGACGCGACCAATATCACCATTGTCCTTTCCGCGCGCAGCGCGGCGCAGACCTACATCCTCGTCATCGCGGCTGCGCCAGCCGACGATCGCCCGCAGGACCTCGACAAGGACGGCATCCCGGATGGGCACGACAACTGCCCGACGGTGGCCAACCCGGACCAGAAAGACAGCGATGGCGACGGCGTAGGCGATGCCTGCGATCAGTGCCCGGACACACCCGCCGGCGCACTCGTGACCCGTAGTGGCTGCAGTCTGGAGCAGCTGTGTCCGTGCGACGCCACCCGAACCGGCGAGCAATGGCAAAGCCCAAGAGCCTACTTGCGCTGCGTTGCCGCAGCCACACACCGGTTGCGACGCGAAGGGCAAATCTCGGCAAGGCAACGCCTGGTGATCATCCGGCAAGCCGCGCACTCGGCTTGCGGGCAGACCGTAGTGGCATTGCGGTGAGGTAAAACAACCTCACTTCTTCCTTCCACCGTAGCCGTGGGTGGATTCGACCGCAGACTTGGTCGCCTGGTTCAGGTACGCCAGCACCTTGGGTGGATCGAGCCGCGCGTAGCAAAACATTGTTGCCGCGCCGAGTATCACGCCGTAGATAAACTGTCGCATCTCGCCGATCCGGCTGAATGATAGTCGCCTGGCCGCCGTTCGTCAAAGGCACTTCGCGCCGAACTGCGGGCGCTTTGTCGAAAGCATGCGGCACCCGTCTCGGCCGCAATCTTGACAACACATGGGTTTTGGAGGCACATACGCGACGGTTCGTCCTGAAACTCGGAGCACATCACTCAACGAACACGTGGAAAGGAGAAAGGCATGGCAAGTCTGCTCGAGGGAAAGGTCGCAATTGTTACGGGAGCTGGCCGCGGCATCGGTAAGGAAGAAGCGCTGCTAATGGCCAAGCTTGGCGCGAAGGTCGTGATCAATGATTTGGGTGCGCACTTCGACGGCAGCGGCGCCAGCGCCGGTCCGGCGCAGGAGGTGGTCAGCGAAATCAAGAAGATGGGTGGCGAGGCGGTAGCCAACGGTGAGAGCGTGACCGACTTCAAAGCCGCCAAGCGCATCATCCAATGCGCACTCGACAACTTCGGCAAGCTGAACATCGTCGTCAACAACGCGGGCATCCTGCGCGATCGCATGTTCTTCAATATGGGAGAGGAAGACTGGGACGCCGTGGTTGCCGTGCACCTCAAGGGCTCGTTCAACATGGCCCGCCACGCCTGCGAGTATTGGCGCGATCAGCACAAGAAGGGCAACGTGCTCAACGGGCGCCTCATCAACACGTCCTCTGATGCCGGCCTGCTCGGTAACGTCGGTCAAGCGAACTACGGCGCGTGTAAAGCGGGGCTGGCGGTGATGGCCATTATCATCGACAAGGAGATGTCGAGGTACGGCGTTACCGCCAACACCATCGCGCCGCTGGCGCGCACACGTCTGACCGTGGATGCCACGCCGTCGACCGCCGCCATCATGGGCCGCGAGGTAGCGCCCGGCGAGTTCGACCTCTTCGGCCCGCAGAACATTGCACCGCTGGTGGCCTGGCTGGCCAGCGATGATGCTAAAGACGTGCACGGTGAGACGTTCCGCGTCGGCGGCGGCACCGTGTGGCTCATGCAAGGGTGGCACAGCGCCGGCCAGGTGTCGCAGAAAGCCACCTGGGATGCGGCCGCGCTCGGCGAGAAGCTCAAGGCCGAGCTCGCCAAGGGCATCACCGCGAAAGAGGACATCACACAGGTCCTCATGAGCTCGCTCGCATCGTAGCAAGGTCGGCGGTCCGGGCGTGAGCTGCGCCCGGACCGCCACACGAACTGTTAGTTGCCTGCATATCGAAAGATCCTTTTCATCTGTCACGCGAACACAAGCCGGAGCGTCATTGCCGAGGCGCTGCTCAAGAAGATGCTCACCGAGCGGGCCTTGCATGACCATCTCGCCGTGATGTCAGGGGGCATCGCGAACTACGCGCGCGACGGCGCCTTAGTGTCGATGGATGCCCGCTTGGTCTTGCGCGAGGAAGGCATCGACTTACCGGCGGATTCGGTGTCGACGGACTTGAAGCGCAACCGCCATCTGATCGCCGATGCCGATCTGATTCTGGCGATGACCAGGCAACAAGTGCGGATATTGCGTCAAGCCTTCCCCGAAGCAGCCGGGAAAGAAGTATACACACTGAAGGAGTTCGCTGGCGGCAGCGGTGATATCGAAGACCCGGTGGGCAAGGGTGACGAGGTGTTCGGGGCCTGTCGTGATGAGATCAAAGCTTGCCTTGAGCGAGCCCTCGCACGGCTGGGGCCTAGCCCGAGGCGGCTGCCCCCCTCTCCCGAGACTCCCGAGTGACGGTAGCCAGCCGGCGCCGCGCCGTCTCGCCTGGGGTTGGCACCTCGGCCCAGCAACGGTAGAGTAAGGCTTGTAGCATGAGCGGTTCAGGTTTTCATAACCCAGCGGATAGCGTCATCCGCGACATTCTGGCGCACCCGCGCCGTATCGCGGTCGTTGGCTGCTCGCCCGACGCCACGCGCGACAGTCACCGGATCGCGCGCTTGCTGATGGAAAAGGGTCACACGGTGGTGCCGATCAATCCAGGTGTGCGTGAGATCTTGGGGCAGACCTGCTTCAGCGCGCTTGGCGATGTAGCGGGCTCGATCGACATGGTGGACATCTTCCGGCGGGCCGATCAGGCCGGCGCCATCGTCGACGAGGCCATTGCCGTCGGGGCCAGAATCGTGTGGATGCAACTCGGAGTGATCAATGAGGCCGCGGCCGCACGCGCCCAAGCCGCCCGCCTCACGGTCATCATGGATCGGTGCCCGGCCATCGAGTACGCCCGCTTGTTCTGAGGCCGCGATGCGCTGGGAGCTGCTGAATTCGGAGATCATCTACCGCTGCCCCATCTTCGCGCTGCGCCGCGATCTGAGCCGATCGCCGCGTGGGGGCGCGCCCTGGAATTTCCACGTGTTGGAGAGCAGCGATTGGGTGAACGTCGTACCGCTGACGCGTGATCAGCAGGTGGTGTTGGTGCGACAGTTCCGGCACGGCATTCGCGCTCTGACGCTGGAAGTACCGGCGGGGCTGGTGGACCCGGACGATCACTCGCCGGCTGAGGCTGCGCTCCGCGAGCTGCGCGAGGAAACCGGGTATGAGGCGCGCGATGTCGCGCCGCTTGGGGCTATCCATCCCAATCCTGCAATCATGAACAATCGGTGTCACATGTTCGTGGCGCGCAACGTCGAGTTGGTCGGCGTCCCGCAGTGGGATGGCACCGAAGAGCTGGTGGTCGAGACCGTTGCGCTCGCTGACGTTCCGCAGCTGATCCTCAATGGCAGCATCAGCAACGCGCTGACGGTGGTGGCGTTCCACCTCCTCGATCTCCGGGGGCGCGGACGCGCGCAAGCGCTCGTGCCGGATTGAGTGCACCGGTACGCTTCGGTAGCATGCCCCCGCGGTCCTGAGGTACATAGAGCGGGCCGAGAGGAGGAAGCATGAGCACACCAAACCCGACCGAACGCATCGCAGAGTGGGTAGCGCAGGCGCAGTTTACCGACTTGCCGCGGCGGGTGACGGAAGAGGCCAAGAACCAAGTCCTCAGCGTTATCGCGGCCGTACATGCGGGGCATTTCTCGGAAGCGGGACGCGTCGTGAGCCGCACCATCAAGGAGTGGCCGAGCAGCAAAGAGGCCACCATGATCCCCTCGGGTGAGCGCACGTCACTCCATAATGCCATCTTCGCCAACACGGCGCTGAGCATGGCGCTCGACTACGACGACTACCTGTTCGCCGGTCACACCGGCCACTCGGCGGTTCTCGTGACCCTAGCCTTGGCGGAGAAACTCGGCATCAGCGGCAAGGACTTCCTGCTGGCGCAGACCTTGGCGAATGAGATCGAGGGCCGTGTCGGGGCTGCCACGCTCCTTGGCCCGCTGAACGGGCAACTGCAGAGCTTCATTCATCTGATCGGTAGTGCCATCATCACGGCCAAGCTGCTCGGCTTGGAGAAGCCACAGATCCGATCAGCGATCGGCATTGCCATGATGCAGCCGAACTACCCCTCGCTTGCCGGCTTCTTCGGTTCCGAGGCGAAGGTGCTCCTGGCCTCGACCACGGCGCCCGTCGGCGTGCAGGCCGCCCAGCTGGCGGCCAACGGCCTGCGGGGCGCAGCCGACATCATCGAAAGCGAGCAGGGGTTTATCAAAGCCTTCACCGGGCAACCTCTTCTGGGCGCGTTCGAAGGCTTCGGCAAGGTGTGGTTGACTGACACCCTTTGTTACAAACTATATCCCGGATGTGCGTACATCGACGCCGCCATCGATTCCGTTTTGGCCCTGGCGCGGCAGCATTCGATCGACGGCAGGAAGGTGAAGGCCGTCCATGTCGGCGCAACTCCACTGACGTTGGGAATGGAAGCAGTCGCTGCGGCGCAGCTCAACGGGCCGGAGACCCTGCCGGTGACGCTCAACTTCACCGTGCCCTACAATGTCGCCGCCGCGCTTCTGGACCGGGAGCTCTCGGCGCGGCAGTTCAGTCGCGAGCGCATCCGCGACAAGGCCGTGTGGGATTTGGCCGCACGGGTCCAGCTCACCCTGGACGACGTGATGGCGCAGCGCATGCGCGACCGCTCGCTGCTGAAGACCGTCAAAGACGAAAGCGGCGAACACTGGCACTTGGATCTCGGCGACATCGATCTGGGCGGCTTCAGGATGTCGCTCGGTGCCCGCGTGCGCATCGAAATGGAGGACGGGAGGACCTTCGAGGCTGAACAGGAGGTGCCGTTCGGCGCTGCCGGCCGCCCGTTCGAAGAACGGCGCAAGTCCGTCGAGGACAAATTCCGCCGCGAGACCCGCTACACGCTGCGCAAGGAGAAGATGGAGAAGGCGATCGACATCATTCTCCACCTGGAGCAGGCGAGCTCGGCGTATCTGCGTGAGCTGGTGCGGCTGTGTTGTTCCGAGCGCAGCTGAAGGCGCCGCGAGACGTGTGCGCGTGCACTGTACTGCGCTGCCGATCCTGCGGGTGCCGCACTGGGATCTCATCCCGCAGCTGACGCATGGGTTCTGCGGGCGCTGCGGAGGCCTCAGCCGCGGCGGCTTCACCGCACTGAACTTGTCCTCCCGCGTCGGTGACGAGCCGCGCTGCGTGCGCGAGAATTGGCGACGGCTCGGCGCCGCAGTGCCGGGTGTGCGTTTCGTCACTATGCAACAACAGCACGGGGCGGAGGTCGCTCGCGTCGACGAACGCGTCCTGCAGCCGCCTGCAGCGGACGCGCTGGTCACCCAATCGGCGGGCCTGGCGCTCTGTATCTTGACCGCCGATTGCGTGCCCATTCTCCTGGTCGCTCCCGAGCCCCGGGTGATTGCCGCCGTCCACGCCGGGTGGCGCGGCACGCTTCTCGGCATCGCGCAACGGGCGGTGGTGGAGATGCATGCCCGGTTTGGAGTGCAGCCCTCGGGAGTTCGCGCCGCGCTCGGCCCGGCCATCGACGGCTGCTGCTACGAGGTCCAGCGCCACGTCACGGACGAGCTCGAGCAGCGTTGGGGCGCGATGCCCGACGCCATCGCGCCGCGCGGGGCCAAGAGCCGGCTCGATCTGCGCCGCGCCAACACGGCCATTCTGGCGGCGGCGGGCGTGCCGCCGGCGCACATCACTCGTATCGGGCCCTGTACGCGGTGTACCGCGGGCGAATACTTCTCTTACCGGGGCGCCGCGGGGAACACGGGGAGGCAGGTGAGCTTCATCGGATGGCGGGCGTGACCTACCCTGATCCGATGCTAGGCCGAAAAGTCGTAGGGGCGGAAAGAAGTTTCAAAAACCCGGCAGGTGGGTCCTGAGGGCCTTGACAATTAGGTTAGGACAAGCTAGTAGGCTTGCCCATG
>JBEKBJ010000133.1:0-13306 GCA_050015455.1 Binatia bacterium | reverse complement strand
CCTACCGCACTCGCCACTTGCCGCCGCTTGACTTGCCCGATTCAAACAGCGATCACGCTACTAAACCGGACAGAATTTCCGGAAAAAAGCGGACACAATTTCCGGAACCCACACCTGCAAGCCAAACTCGTCGCCTGGGTAGAGTGGCACCAAGGGAATGCCGCAACGCATGCACTCCGAGATCTTTCGCTCAGCGCGTCGGGCGTAATCGTCCCGGAACATCAGGCCGAAGTACTCGATGTAGCTGTCACCGACGCGCCAGTCCGCACGCGCGCGCATTCCCAGATTGGCGCAGACAGCGTCCGGGTACGCAGGACTCTTCTCGTGCTCAATGCCCTTCGCATGGAGCCAGTCATCGACCACGCGCTCAGCCAGCGAGTCGCACACGTGACCATCCGCAGCTACAATTCGGTACCCGAAGGTGCCCTTCTGAACACCGGCCTCCCCTAAGTACCCGCTCTCAGCGAGAGCATTCAACCAGCTTCCGAAGGCACATGCATAACGGGCCGGATAGAAGCAGCGACGGCCTACCCGAACGAAATCATAGAAGCGCTCCCGCCTCGGTGGACACCCAAAGGGCTTCACTTTGGGGTGAAAGCCCTGCGCTGGCCTCGATTTGCAGCTTTTGGCACCACTCGCAACTGGCCGGATTGGACATGTCCATGACTGGCCGGATCGAAGGTGTCCATTGAGGGCTCCCGCGGAAGCCGACCCAGAATGCTCCACACGGAGTCGTCCACCGTGGGCGCGAACCCTAGGTGTTCCAAGAGGGACCGCAAATCACGTAGCGACTCCCGAACGTCTTCTTCCGATCCCGCTCTGCGGAAAGGGTCGAGCTTGCCAGGACCAATGTCTATGCGGTAGCGAAGCGTATCCCAATCGCGAAGAGTGCGGTGGTAGAAACTGGTGCTGTTAGAGAAATCCGTGTCTGAGAACTCTCCGCCGTCGATATGGCAGATCCTAACTCGATTGACCCATTGTGCTTTCCCTTCTCTTAGGAGACGAAAGGCTCGCTGCGCAGCGAAACGCCTGAGGCCTTGGTAAAGGATCGCGATGTCATTGGCCGGGTCCAGCGGCAGGTAACGGCGCACGGCCTTCCACGATCTGGGGTAGGTGTCGGGAAGTGGCTCGTACAGTTCGTTGGGGTTCGCCCGAAAATAGCGCGCCACAGTAGGTGCCAGCCGCTGGGTGAGACTTTGCACAGCAAAGGCCCGCTCGTGTTCCGCAAACGCCGGATACAGCAGGTCAAACAGGTAGTACTCTGACCCCCGCCATCCGCAGCACCAGATCAGCTCAGAAATGAAGTCGTCGAGCTTCTCGTTCCATCGTTCCTGAAAGAAGGCAGCATCTTCCTGTTCGCGGTGATACCATTGCGATCGGATGACGCGTGTCGACAGATTGTCCTCTGAAGGCAAAGAACACGAACTCGGAAGTGATTGCTCCTCTGCCCTAACACACGTGGCCGGGTCGGTAAGACGCCTTAGCTCGAGGAGGATATCTTCAGGGCTGCGTCCGAAGAGCATAGATCGCACCGCTCACGAACGTCCACCCGCTTCGGATTCAAGAGTGAGCCCTGTTACAGCAACAGGGTTTTCGGCCGGGCCATGTGTTGCTGTTATCGCCTCCACCGACGCCCCGCCTTTGCCAGTTACCAGTTGTACTTATCGAGGCGGGTCACGATCGTCGTCTCAATCAGACAGGTGAATTCCGCCCCCGCAGGTGTTTCTATGGGGTCGATCGGTAGAAACAGCCACTCTTGATAGCGTTGCGCGTTCGATAGGGCTTGCGCAACACCAGCCGTTACTGGGCTGAGTGCGGCCAACGCAGCAACCACGTCCACCACCAGAAGATTTCTTGGATTCAAACTCTGGATGACCGGCGAGGCTACATGGGCAACCCACAAAAAGGGATCTCCACCCGGTCTAAGGGGCGGTCGTGGTTGATAGGAACAGAGGTATATGCCGGCGGTCTGGGTGGGAGAGACCGCGGAGAACAAACCGGTGTCGAATTTGAGTACGGCCGTGTCCCAGGACTTGGCGTCAGGGGGAAGTGGGGTGAGGACCCTGGACCGGCCGCCATCTGCAAACCACTCGGCAATTGCGCGGTCGGAGGTAAGCGACAGGAAGTGAGTCTTCGGCCACGCGCCGTTTACATGCGTCGTAACCAGCGGAAGCAACGGCGCAGAGAACACCTGCCGCCCAACCCCGGACGCCGCCAGGTTGGTTTGAAGCCAACCCCGGGGCCAACTCCCGCGGAGGTCGCGAATCTTGTCCCCGTCAGAATCGCCCCGATAAAGGAACCTCGGTAGGGTCATAACTCGCGAAAGGCTAGCTGAGGCCAGGCCTGCGGTTGAGCACTCAATGCCCAAGCGGCGGGACGGCACGAACCGGCCGTGTGGAGCGAGGCCAGCCTGCCGAACCCCGGCGCCCTCAGCGGTAGGTGTCTTCGCGTGAGCCAGGCAGCGACTGTAGCAGCGCGAGCCATACAGACTAATTGTACCGTGGTGCTGCGGAGGTGCTCAAGGCTCACCGCTTTGCCTGCGTACGCTGCCACCTACGCCACCGCTCGGGGCCGCTCCAGCCGCTCGGCCACCAGCCGAAAGCGCGCGGCCGCAGCCTGCTCGGGCGGTAGCACGCCATTCAGTTCGGGCATCTCGGGTACCATCACGCGCAGTTTCTCAACTAACAACTCCAAGGTCGCGCCCTCGGTAACCAACCCTGGCACTTCGTCACCGGTGGCGATCACCGTCGTGTGCCTTCGCCCGCCGCTTCGGCGCCTACATCCCAAGCAAGGGCCGCAACTTGGCGGTCACTTCCACCAAGACGCCCTCCGTCACCTTGCCCGCGAACCGCGCGCGCCGTGCCTGCCAGTCGGCGCTCTTCACGTGGTCGGCCAACACGACGCCACCCGCCGGCAGCCCCTTCGGTAGCGGTACTTCGAATGGGTAGCCTTTGAGGTGGCCGGTGATCGGACACACCAACGCTAGACTCGCCCGGCGGTTGTACAGCGCCGGTGACAGCACCAAGGCGGGGCGCCGGCCGGCTTGCTCCCGGCCCGCTTGCGGATCGAACGTGAACCACACGATGTCACCGCGGTCAGGAACGTAGCGGGCCATCACCACACTTCCTCGCCGACCGGGCCGCCCCAGTCGGTCTCGGCATGGCGGTTTTGTGGCGTGATGCCACTTACCAGCTGTTTCAGTCCGTAGCGCGGTGCTGCCGGCGTGATCAGAAGGCCACCGTTCGCCGTCGTCATCTGCACCGTCGTGCCCTGCGTCAGGCCGGTCTCGCGAGCGACGGCTTTGGGAATCCGAACAGCTAGGCTATTGCCCCACTTCGCAACCTGTGCGTGCATCATGTCCTCCCTCGGATACACAATGGATATACCGCGGTGCCGCGCGCCGCAAGGCCGCGCTACGGCACCGAGTCGAGGGTGGAGCTTGATCGTCACCGCCTCTTCGACCAGTGCCAGCTCTTGCGGCTGGCGGCCTCGATAGCGCCCAAAGCGGCGGGCAGCTCAGAGCGTGCCAGGCTGCCGGCACGTTACCCATCGCAGTTCGCTTGTCGATCGCCCGCGAGCCGAGTTCGCTGACAGCAACGCCCGCAGATTCTGCTATACATCGGCACCGTGAGACGCGAAGGTGAATTTCATTTGGTCGCCGACTTCGAGCCATGCGGCGACCAGGGCCAGGCGATCGCGGAGCTGACGGAAGGCATCCAGACGGGCCGCCGGCGCCAGGTGCTACTCGGCGTCACCGGCTCCGGCAAGACGTTCACGATGGCTAACGTCGTCGCCCAGGTGAACAAGCCGACGCTCGTCATCGCCCCCAACAAGACGCTGGCGGCGCAGCTCTACGACGAGTTCAAGGTGCTATTCCCGGAAAACGCCGTCCGCTACTTCGTGAGCTACTACGACTATTACCAGCCCGAGGCCTACGTGCCGAGCACCGACACGTACATCGAGAAGGACGCTTCCATCAATGACGAGATCGACAAGATGCGGCACTCGGCGACCAAGGCGCTCCTGGAGCGCAACGACGTCCTGATCGTGGCCAGCGTCTCCTGCATCTACGGTCTGGGCTCCCCGGAAGCCTATTTCGACATGCTGGTCTTCCTTGAGCGCGATGCGCAGGCCGACCGCGACCAGGTGTTGCGCAAGCTGGTGGACATCCAGTACCAGCGCAACGATTACGATTTCCACCGCGGCACCTTCCGGGTGCGCGGCGACGTGGTCGAGGTGTTCCCCGCCTACGAAGAGGCGCGTGCCGTCCGCATCGAGTTTTTTGGCGACCAGGTGGAGAGTATCTGCGAGGTCGACCCGCTGCGGGGCCAGGTGCTGCGGCGGCTCGACAAGGTCGCCATCTATCCCGCCAGCCATTACGTTACCGCCCCGGACCGCATGGAGATCGCCGTCAGGAGTATCCGTGAGGAGCTGAAGGAGCGGCTGGCCGAGCTGCGCGCCGAGAACAAGCTGTTGGAAGCGCAGCGCTTGGAGCAGCGCACGCTGTACGACCTCGAAATGCTGCACGAGATGGGCTTCTGTCCGGGCATCGAGAACTACTCGCGTCATCTCACCGGGCGCGCGCCGGGTGAGCCGCCCCCCACCCTGCTGAACTATTTCCCCAACGACTGGCTGCTCTTCATCGACGAGAGCCACGTCACCGTCCCTCAGATCGGCGGCATGTACCGCGGCGACCGCTCGCGCAAGGGGACGCTGGTGGAGTACGGCTTCCGCCTGCCGTCGGCGCTGGACAACCGGCCGCTGAACTTTCAGGAGTTCGACGGCCTGCTCAAACACGCCGTCTACGTCTCGGCGACGCCGGGCGACTACGAGCTGCGGGACGCCGGCGGCGTGGTGGTCGAGCAGCTGATCCGGCCCACCGGCCTGACGGATCCGGAGGTCATCGTCCGGCCGGCGGCGCACCAGGTGGATGATTTGTTGGAGGAGATCCGGGAGCGCCTCGCGCGCAACGAACGCGTTCTGGTCACGACATTGACAAAGAAGATGGCCGAGGACTTGACCGATTACTACCACGAGCTGGGTTTGCGCGTGCGCTACCTGCACTCCGACATCGAGACGCTCGAGCGGGTGGACATCATTCGCGACCTGCGCCGCGGCATCTTCGACGTCCTGGTCGGCATCAACCTGCTGCGTGAGGGGCTCGATCTGCCGGAGGTGTCGTTGGTGTCGATCCTCGATGCCGACAAGGAGGGCTACCTCCGTTCGGAGCGTTCGCTCATCCAGACCATCGGCCGGGCGGCGCGCAACGTCAACGGGACGGTGATCATGTACGCCGACACCGTCACCGAGTCGATGCGCCGCGCCCTCACCGAGACCAACCGCCGCCGCAGCGTCCAGGCGGCGTACAACCAGGAGCATGGCGTCACGCCGCAGACGATCCAGAAGGCCATCGCCACGCCGTGGGCCGAGATCGCCGAAGCCGACTATGTCGACCTCCCGAAGATCGCGGAGGAGGCGGAGGAGTACGTGCCGGTGGTCGACCTCCCCAAGCGCATCGCCGCGCTGCAAAAGGAAATGCGCGCCGCGGCCTCCCAACTCGATTTCGAGCGCGCGGCTGAGCTGCGCGACCGCATCCAGCGCCTGCAACAGCAGGAGCTGGCCCTGCGCGAAGCGTGATCGCGAACTGTTCCATTGACATTGAAATCCTGTAGGATGTGTGCATCGCATCATCCCGGAGGTAACCCATGCTCAGCGCACGAAATCAGCTCAAAGGGACAATCAAGTCGGTGAAGCTCGGCACCGTCATGGCCGAGGTGGTTCTGACGGTCGGCAACGTCGAGGTGGTATCGGTGATCACCCGCGAGTCCGTCGAGCGCATGAAGTTAAAAGCCGGCGATGCCGCCGCCGCGGTGATCAAGGCGACTGCGGTGATGATTTTGAAGGGTTAGGTTCGCATTAGCCGGTGCACCGGTCCGATACGTGGAGTTCCGCCTGACGCTCGCAGGCTTTCCGCTCCGCGGGGCTTGCCGTAGAATGTCTTTGTGAAATCCGCTTTTTTGCCGCGCCTGGTGAACGGGCCTTTCGGCGATCCGGGCCTCTACGTGGCCTTGCGCTGGCAGGGCACCGCACTGCAGTTCGACCTGGGTCGGCTCGATCGTTTTCCGGCCGCCGAGATCCTCAAGCTCACGCATGTGTTCGTCTCCCACACCCACATCGATCACTTCATCGGTTTCGACCGGCTGATCCGATTGTTCCTCGCGCGTGAAGCCACCGTCGCCTTGTTCGGCCCGCCCGGCATCATTCGCAACGTCAGCGGCAAGCTGGCCGGCTACACCTGGAATCTCGTTGAGGGCTACCCGTTCGTGCTCGATGTTCACGAGGTGTATCCGGACCGCATCGAGCGGGTGCGCTTGCGCGCGTGCACAGCGTTCGCTCTCGAGTATGCGGGCGCGCAGCCGTTTGCCGGGGTGTTGCACGAGGACTCCGCGCTTGCAGTAGGTGCAGTCCACCTCGACCATCGCATTCCTTGTCTCGGGTTTGCGCTGACGGAGAAGAATCGCCTGAACGTGCGCAAAGACGAGCTCGAACGGCTCGGCGTGCCAGCGGGGCCGTGGCTCAATCAGCTGAAGCAAGCGATCCGCAGCGGGCAGAGCCGCGACACCGTGATCACCGCCCGCTGGTCGCAGCAAGGCAGCGCGCGACGCCTGGATTTCACACTGGGCGAGCTGCGCGACCGCCTCGTGGTCGAGAGCCCGGGGCAAAAGCTTGCCTACGTGGTGGACACGTTGTTCAGCAAGGATAACGTCGCCAAGGTCGTCGCGCTCGCCGAGCACGCGGACGCGTTCTTCTGCGAGTCGCTGTTCTTGGACGCGGATCGCGATCAGGCGGGCAAACGGTACCACCTGACGGCGCGGCAGGCGGGCACACTCGCCCGGCTGGCCAGCGTCAAGCGGCTCGAGGTGTTTCACTTCTCGCCGCGCTACGACGGCGCCGCCGAACGCATGTACACCGAAGCCGAAGCCGCGTTCAACGGCCAGGTGGCAGCCGATGAGCCGTGCGAGTCGTGAATCGTGTTCGGTGAAGCTACCGGATGAAGAGCACGAGTTCTTCGAGCGGCACCGGCTGGCGCATCTGGCCACGGCGAGCGCGGCCGGCGTGCCCCACGTCGTGCCGATCTGCTACGCCGTGGTCGGCGATGCGCTTTACTTCGTAGTCGATGAAAAGCCGAAGCGCACGCGTACCGGATTGAAACGTCTGCGCAACATCCTCGAGAACCCCCGCGTCGCCGTAGTCATCGACGACTATGACGAGGATTGGAGCCGGCTCGCGTATCTGCTGGTGCATGGAGAGGCCCAGCGAGTGACCGAAGCGGGCGAGTTCGAGCGGGCGTTGCAGGCTTTGCGCGCGCGCTACCCGCAGTACCAGTCGATGCCGCTCGCGTTTGCCAGCCATCCCATGATCCGCATAGTGCTGCAACGCTGGCACCTGTGGCGCGCCAGCCTGTGAGGCATGCGGGCCCGAGACCGCACCTCGGGCTTTGCGATACACGCCACCACTGTGGCATGCTCTGAAGTTAGAGACGATGCAACGAGAGGGACCACTGCGCGCGTGGGACTGGCTACCGGCGGGATTCTTTGCGATCCACCTGCTTCACCCGCTGCTGCTGGCGCACTGGTATCCTCACCACCTCTACGACCCTGACCTGCTGGCGCACTTCGTCTATTTCCGCAACTGGCTCACACATGACACCAGCCTGTTCGGCATCCCCTACTTCACGCACCCGAAACCGCTGCTCGTCTTCGTACAGGGCCCCCTGGCAAACGTGGAGCTCGCCTTTTATTGTGCCGCAGTCGCCTCGGGGCTACTGGGCAGCCTGGTATACCTGGTTGGCCGCGATTGCTTGAGCCGCACGGCCGGCATTCTGTTTTCGCTCTTTCTCTTGTTGGATCCTTCCAAATCGGTGCTGACGCTCAAGTCTGGCGCTGACATGTACATAGCGCTCCTGCTCTTCTCCACGATTTACCTGTGTGGTCGGGGCCGGACCGGACTCGCAGCCGTGTGCCTTCTTGCCTCGGCGCTCATCAAACCGGTCACCTTGCCGTGCGTTGCCGCTCTGGTCGCCGCCCAACCGCACGCCAAGAAGGCCTGGGCGTGGGCGCTTCTTCCTTTCCTAGCGCTACCGCTGACGCTGTGGTCGAACCAGGCGTTGCTCGGGACCGCCTTGGGTTCGGAGCATTTCTTCCGCGAATTTGCCGCGCTGCGCGACGGCAGCCCGATTCCGACTGGAGACGTGTTGCACTTTGCTTTCTGGACACAGCTGGTGAAAAACCGCTTCATGTCGACGGCACCGCTGGGCTTCGTCGGCCTAGTCGTCTGGCTGGCCGCCGATCGGAGCCGTCTCACCAGTCCGCTACTCCTGGTGCCGTTGCTATTTGCCATCGGATACTTCCTTTTGAGTCTGGCGGCGCCGTACATGCCGTTTTTTCGCTTCTTCTGGCCCCTGGAGATCTGGTTTCTCGGTTTTCTGTTGTTTGGGATTCTCGAGACGGCGCGGCGGCTCGCGGGCAAC
The DNA here is from genome assembly GCA_050015455.1 of Binatia bacterium. GTDB lineage: Bacteria > Desulfobacterota > Binatia > HRBIN30 > HRBIN30 > JAGDMS01. The sequence goes on along the minus strand of JBEKBJ010000133.1, from coordinate 4,776 downwards.
AAGCGCTGGGTCCGCCTGGCAGTCGGTGCGTTGCTCTTGTTCTTTCTGAGCGACGACTTCATCATTCGGCAGTTGCGCTATCGTCAGGAATTCGCGCTTCCATTCGAGCAGAGCATGGCATTTGTCAGCTCGGCGCGTGAAATCCTGGCGCAGAAGCCCGGCGCGCATGAGCGTATCCTGGCGCCGCTGGCTTTCCTGCCGTACTTGACCTGGGAACTGACACGCCAAGGGGGCAGCGATCAAATCGTCGTTGCGGAACAGGTGGCGCTCGACCGGGTTGCGATTCGGCCCAACTGGATCCTGGACGTGCCGGAGATCTATGCCAGTCTAAGCACCGGTGGGGTTGTCGCCCAGCTGATCAAGGACGGCGCCTACGAGGTAAGGCTCACCGATGGGAAAGCCGCCCTCCTGTCGTTGCCCGACACTCCCTACCGGTAGGAGTCTGGCAGTCGGACACAGTCTCGATCGGCTGTTCGAATGGAAGCGAGGCGTTGGAAGACTCCGAGCCCACGCAAGCGATCAGTGCCGATCACGCCTCGATCGCTCTGCAAATCGTGTCGGTGACGGTGCGCGCATGGCCGATGCCGAGGATGTAGTTCTCCCGCTGCGCGAACACTTCCGACACCACGGCATCGATGGACCGCCACTCCGCGGGACAGAGCCGCAGATCGTGTTCCAGCCGTTCGATCGCCGGCGAGTTGGCAATGAAGTCGCCCGCTAAGACGACCTCGCGCAAGAACCGGCCCTGCTCCAGACCGAAGTAGGCTTCAAACATTCCGAGTTGTACGCGCGTCCAGGCGTGGCGGTCGAGATCGGGCCGCAGCTGGCGCTGGCGCAGCCAGCGGTCGCCATGGAACTCGTGCGCCGCGGTGGCGTCGATGGCGCGCTCCTGCAACGGTGATAACGCGTGTGCCTCAAGTAGCAAATTGAACTGCGTCTCGTACCCGCGCTGTATGAGGCGCGCAAGTTCCTCCGTGGTCAGCGAGGTGTGCAGCTCGCGTTCCAAGCACGTGGTGTCGTGCGGCGTCAACATCTCCGCTTTGACCACGCCGGCGGGATCCGCTTGCTCCAGGAACCGCGGCAGTAGGCTGAAGTCTCGCCGGACCGCGAGCACGGCCTCGAAGAGCATGGCACCCGAACGCTCCACCTCGAACGATACCATACCTAGGACACGCCGGTTGGCGGTGATGACGTCACGACCCGGGTAGAACACCTCTAAACCCGCCAAACGGCACGCCTCGAGCACGCCGCGGACGTAACGGTTCGGAACTTGGTACGGCGCCAGCGTAAGCGGATCATTGCCATACAATGCCGAGCGGTGCGGTAAAAAGAGGGCCACCCCGACGAAGCCGTCGCCGAACGGTACCGCGCGTCCACCGCTGAAGCGCCGGTGGACCGGCACCGCTGTTGGCGCGCTCGGGGCCGGCGCCAAGTGATAGCGACCCAGGGAGAGCACGTCCCCGGTGAAGTCGTACACCCGCAGCACCCCCAGACGTGTGCGCGACGGGTGGCCCACGGCGTGGAGAAAGTGGCGATCCGCCCCCAGGCTGTACGCCGGCGCAATCGCCGGCTGTACGATCAGGTCGAGCGTAGGCATCATCACGACCGGCTTCCGCCTGCCTAGGCGCACACGCGCAGCAACAGGCCTTTGAGGTATTCGCCTTCGGGGTGAGCAAGACTCACGGGATGATCGGCCCCAGCTCCGAGATGCCCTAAGACCTGAACATCGCGACGAGCGTCCACTGCGGCGCTGTGGACGATTTTCCAAAACAGCTCCGAGGACACGTGCTGCGAGCAGCTGAAGGTCATCACGTAGGCGTCCGCTGCAGCACGGCGGAAGGCCCAGAGATGCAGGTCCTTGTATGCCCGCGCACCACGCATCAGCTCCTGACGCCGCTTGACGAGGGCAGGGGGGTCGAGAATCAGCAGATCGAAGGTGCGTTCGACCTCGCGCAAGTAGCGAAACACATCCGCTTCGATGAATGCCCCCATGGCGGGGCCGAGCTGGTTCACAGCCCAGTTGGCGCGCGCGAGAGCCAAGACACGCGCAGAGCTCTCCACTGAGGTCACCGCACGCGCGCCGCCGGCTGCCGCGTAGATCGAGAAAGCGCCGGTATAGGCAAAGGCGTCGAGAACGTCGCGCCCGGCGGCAAGCTGCCGGACGAGGGCGCGGTTGTCACGCTGATCAAGGAAGAACCCGGTCTTTTGACCCATCCGTACATCGACCAGAAAGCGCAAGCCGTCTTCGCGCACGGCCACCGGCTCGGTCGGCACCTCACCGGCCAGCACCCCCTCCTCAGGCTTCAGCTGCTCCTCGCGCCGGACGTTGCCGGTGCTGCGCTCGTAAACGCCGGTGGGTGACACGGCTGCGGCCAGTGCCTCGCCCAACAGGGGTTTGAGCCGCGCGGCGCCGGCCGTCAGGCACTGGAGCACCACCGTCGACGCATACACATCCGCGATTACGCCTGGGAGAAAGTCACCCTCGCCGTTGATCAGCCGGTAAGCGTCGGTTTCGGCCGGCAGGACCTTACGGCGCAGATTTCGCGCCTGTACGACCCGTTGCCGAACGAGCTGCGCGTCGATGGGCTCGTCGGCGCGCGTCAGCAGACGGACCGCGATCGCGCAGCGCGGATTGACGTAACCGCGCCCGAGGAACTCGCCTGCTGCATTCCGTACGATCACCGTCTGCCCAGGCTCCAATCGCGGATCGAGATCGTCAATCGCGCCGGAGAAGATCCACGGATGCCCCAGAAGCACGGGCCGCTCCTTTTTCGATTTGAGGTGAAGGACGGGATCGGACGACATTTACTCCAGGCGACAATCCAATCATGATCCATCTTTCAGCCGGTTTCCATCGCTCAGCGAATGCGCCCGAGGTCCCAACCGCCGGGAGTTGTCGCCTGAGCTGTCCGGTGGCGCAGACAACGGGAAACGTGCTACCCAATTTCCATGACTTCTTCACGCGTTGCCTTCATCACCGGCGCCAGCCGCGGCATCGGCAAGCAGCTGGCCATCGACTTTGCCGCCCAGGGATACGACGTCGTCTGCTTGGCGCGCTCGACAAGCGACCGGCCCACCAAGCTTCCCGGCACGGTCGATGAGACCGCGGAGTTGGTCCGCCGGCAGGGCCGCCGTGCCCTCGCCCTCGGTGTGGACTTGCAGGACGAGGAACAGCTGCGTGCCGCCGTGGTGCGCGCTTACGAGGAGTTTGGCCGGATCGATGTGGTCGTGAACAATGCCGCCGTCGCCGTGCCCGGCCCGACACTGCCACAGCCGATGCGCAAGTGGCGCCTGGCCATGGAGGTCAACGTGAATGCCGCCCTTGTGCTGATGCAAGCGGCCTGCCCACGCATGGCATCCGCCGGCGGTGGCCACGTCATCAATGTGTCCTCTGAAGCCGTCGGCATGCCCGAGTTCGGGCGCGCGAGCTACACGGTCAGCAAAGCCGCGTTAGAATCGCTCAGCGGATGTCTGGCGTACGAGCTGACCGGCAGCAACGTCGCCGTCAACGTCGTGCGCATCGACGTGATGATCTGGACCGAAGGCTTCGTGTTCACCCTTCCTGGAATCGACACCAGCGAATTCGAAGATGCGGTGGTCATGTCTGACGCCTGCCTGTGGCTAGTTCAGCAGCCGCACAGCTACACCGGCAAGACTCTCACCATCACCGGCCTGCGTGATCAAGGCGTTGTGCGGCCACGCACGCGCGTCGGCCAGCGCAGCCTCAGCTGAGCGGTCCGGTACGCACGTGCAAAGGAGCCCACCAACGGCGGCTCACGAGGGCGAAGGCTGCCGGCGTGCGGCGCGCCAGGCCAGCAGTTTCGGCGTGAGCCGCTGGAAGACGCCCGGGTTGAGCCGCTTGAGGCGCCAGGCCCAACGACCGTCGGCATGCGGCAAGATGTGCAGGTCGCCACGCGCAACACCGTCGAGCGCCGCCCGAGCGACGTCGTCGGCTTGCATTCGGGCCGCCGCCATTAGCTGGCGCACGGTATCAAGCAACTCTGCGTTGCCCTCGAGGTGCCCGGCCTCCGCGATGTTCGTCTGGAAGAAGGTGGGGCAGAGCACGCTCACACCCACACCGTCCTCGGCTAGTTCAGCGTAAAGCGTTTCCGAGAGGGCGACCACGGCGGACTTGGTGGCGTTGTACGGCCCGAGGTTGGGCATACAGAGGAGCCCGGCTGCCGAAGCCACGTTCAGGATGTGACCGCGCTGTTGTGCACGCAACCGTGGCGTGAAGACATGACAGCCGTGGATCACGCCCCAGAGATTCACGCCAACGACCCACTGCCAATCCTCGATCGGGATCTCGCCCACGCGGCCACCGACGGCCACGCCCGCGTTGTTGACGACGAGGTCGACACCACCGAGCAGCCGCTCCGCCTCGCGCGCGAGCGCCTCCACCTCTGCGAGGTTTGCGACATCGCAACGGGCCGGATGCGCCCCACTGCTGCCCAAGGCGCCAACGGTCTTGGCCACCGCATCGAGATCAATGTCGCTGGCGAGAATACGAGCACCGCGCCGCGCCAGCTCGTGGCAAAGCGCGCGCCCCAGCCCGCTGCCTGCACCGGTCACGACCGCCCTCGGCTGTGGAGGTAAGGGCATAGACGCACCCTCTACGTCGCCTGATCGGCGGGAGTCAAGTCAATAGCGCAACGTGGCGTAACCCCTCAGTCTCGGAGGGGTAGAGCGTTTGACTTGCCGTACCATCTGTGCAAATGGTACGGCATGGTCAGCAGAGAGACGCAACGCCTGCTCCAACGGCGACGCAAGGCGGTG
>JBEKBJ010000132.1:0-12742 GCA_050015455.1 Binatia bacterium | reverse complement strand
ATGAGCGGACTTTTCGGCCGACCGAGTTTCGCCATGCTGTCTCCTCCCATTGCCTTTATGGGGGAGACGGTCAACCTGTTTATTTCTTCAATTATTTTCTGTTACGACCGACTAGGGATGAGGAAAGGAAGGGGCATGACATTCGAGCTCACTTACTACAATTATACTTCATCTCACCCGAACCAGTTGGGTAACGACCTTCAAAGCTTGAAGGCGGACTTATCTACGCACATTCTGGATTTCGCTACGCTCGGGATCACAGATGGGGAGAGATGTCACAAGGACACTCATCGCTTCATAGGTGACCTAGTACGCCGAATGGGGTCAGAGATCAATTTTGATAACATGGTACGCGACCTCTGGGATGAGCGCGAAAGAATGCCTGGGCTCACAACAAGAACGATCATTTGCGTAGAACAAAGTGGGTTGCGATTTAAAGAGAATGCCGATTGGCATGGCTTGACGGGGGATGGCTTCTGCGCCGTTGTACTCCAGCCGTACAAGAACCCCTACAAGAACATCGTCTGGCACGAGGTGGCACACCTTTTCGGAGCAGAAGACCACTATAACTGTACGAACAAAACCGAGAGGGCGCCCCAGTGCACCGCAGGGGAAGAGGAAGAGTGCATTATGCAATATGATCCTGGAACTAAGCAGTGCCTCTTCTGTTCCGGGGCACTGCAGGAAATCAGGAGTGGGATGTCTAAAATGCCGCGATCGCCTCACGACCTCCTGTCGTTCCAACTTTGACGAGAGCGCGGCGGACGCAGCGCGTATTCCGAGGAAGAGAGGCGGAAAGTGATGACCGCGTCCATTCCACGACTCGAAATGGCGTACCTCCCCCCGGGACCTCGCGGCCGCAGACGACAGGACCATCGCCCAGCCCTCGCAGGCGTTGCCAGCCTGTCGTGTTCGTTGCCTTGCGCCCGCCCCCTGAGATGCAACGGGAGCAACGGCGCGTGTACAGCGGTTCAGTCCAACGGGGCCTTTCCGCCATCCGGCCACGAGGCGGCCGACCCACTCGCGTGATGTCCGTGCGATCGGATGGCGGAAGAACCCTAAAACGTTAGCGATCACGGTGGCACGCGAGACGGGATGCCCAGGTTTCGGTTCGCCCATCGCATGTGGTAGCTTGTTGTGTCATGGAAACAGACGTCGTGGAGCTGTTCAAACAAGCGTGTCAGTTGCCGGAGAAGGACCGGGCTGAACTCGCTGGCCTTTTGCTCGAAAGCCTGGAGACCGAGCCAGACCCAGGAGTCGAACAGGCTTGGGCGAAAGAGATCGAGCGACGCGTGGCTGAGCTTGACTCTGGCGCGGTGAAGACGGTGCCTTGGGAAACGGTCAAGGCGAAGTTGCTCGGTCGCGTGCGTGAATCCTGAAGTCGAATTCCACCCGGCCGCAGAGCAGGAGCTTCTCGATGCGGAGGGCTGGTATGCGGAGCGCAGCCTTATCGCGGCTCGGGCATTTGTGCAGGAGGTCGCCCTTGTCGTCGAGCGTGCGCTTGCGGCTCCAGAGCGTTGGCCCATTCATCTGCATGGAACGCGGCGCGTTGTGTTTCCCCGCTTTCCGTTCAGCCTCATCTACCGGCTCCGCGAGCAACGGATTCAGGTTATTGCCGTGGCCCACCAAAGTCGGCGCCCCGGTTACTGGAAAGATCGGGTATGACCATGGCGGGCCATTCGGGTAGGTGAAGGGGCGCGCTCTGGTGGCCGTGGCTGATGCGCCGTTAGATTCAAGTGCAGGAAGGACGGCCGTGATGCGACAGGCGTTTTCCGGGTTGAGACAATGCCGCTTCCGCTTACGGCACTGTCGTCTGCCAGAATCATCGACAGGAGTTTGCCACCATCAGTGACCAGTGGGTCTGGAGGAAAAACCCATAGCCGGAGGATGTCATGACGCCGAAAGAAGATGGGGTTTCGCAGGAAGTTCTGGATGCGGTTTTTGATCGCGCCCGCGACAACGAGCGGCGCTGCACCAACTGCGCGCAGTCCACGCTGGCTGCGGTGCTCGACACCCTGGGCCTTAAGGCGGACGACGTGTTCCGCGCGGCCAGCGGGCTGGCCGACGGGATCGGGCTCACCGGCGATGGCTCGTGCGGCGCCCTGACCGGGGGCGTCATGGCGGTCGGGTTGGTCCACGGACGGAAGCGAGAGGAGTTCAGCGATCCGTTCGCCGCCATGAAGTCCTACGACCTTGCCGCCGAGTTGCACCGGGACTTCATCACACGCTACGGATCGTGCCGCTGCCACGAGATTCAAGAGCGGCTCATGGGCCGGTTCTTCAATCTGCGCGACCCGCAACAGCTGACCGAGGCGATGGAATTCGGGATGATGGAGCACTGCTCCACGGTGGTCGGCAACAGCGCCCGCAAGACCTTGGAGCTGATCCTGCGCGAGCGAGAGGAATAGGGGGCGGGACGGCCAATGGAGGTATGTACATGAGCAGCGAGCCACGCATCGAGTCCATCAACCCGGCGACGGAGGAGGTGTTCGCGACGTTCGACCCTACCACTCCGGAGCAGGTCGACCGGGCGCTCAGCGCGGCGCAGGATGCCTTTCGCCGGTGGCGCGCCACCACCTTCGCCGAGCGCGCCGCACTGATCCGGCAAGCGGCGGCGTATCTGCGCCAGCAGCGGAGACGGCTCGCCGGCATCATCACCGCCGAGATGGGTAAGCCCATCGTGGAGGCGGAAGCGGAGATCAACAAGTGCGCCTGGAACTGCGACTTCTACGCGGAGAATGCGGAGCGCTTCCTGGCGGACGAGCCGCATCCGTCGGCGGCCAGCGAGAGCTATGTCGAGTTCACCCCGCTCGGCACCGTGCTGGCGATCATGCCGTGGAATTTCCCCTTCTGGCAGCTTTTCCGCTTCGCCGCGCCGGCGCTCATGGCGGGAAACACGGCTATCCTCAAGCACGCGTCCAACGTGCCGCAGTGCGCCCTGGCGATCGAAGAGGTGTTCCGCGCCAGCGGCTGTCCGCCGGGCGTGTTTCAAACCGTGCTCGTCTCCGGTTCGGTCGCCAACCGCATGGTCGCCGACGCGCGCATCGCCGCCATCACGCTCACCGGTAGTGACTATGCGGGCAGTCTGGTGGCCGAGGCCGCCGGTCGCAATCTGAAGAAGGCGGTGCTGGAGCTCGGCGGATCCGACCCGTTCATCGTGCTGGCGGATGCTGACATCGCCGCAGCGGCGCAGGTGGGGGTCGGGGCGCGCTACCAGAACGCCGGGCAAAGCTGTATCGCCGCCAAGCGTTTCATCGTCGTGGCGCCGGTGTTCGAGGAATTCCAGCAACGTTTCGTCGAAGCGGTGCAGGCGTTGCGCGTCGGCGATCCGGCCGACCGCTCTACGCAGGTCGGGCCGCTGGCGCGGAGCGATCTGCGCGACGATCTCGAGCAACAGGTCCGCCGCTCCGTCGAGCAGGGGGCGAAGCTGCTGGCCGGCGGCTCGCGGCGCCATGGCCGGGGATATTTTTTTGCACCAACGGTGTTGTCCGAAGTCACCCCGGAGATGCCTGCAGCCGCGGAGGAGGTCTTCGGCCCGGTGGCTGCACTCATCCGGGTGCGCGATGCGGACGAGGCCATCCGAGCGGCGAACCACTCGCCCTTCGGATTGGGAGCGAACTTGTGGACGAGGGATCTCGCCGTGGCCAAGCGCCTGGCCCGCGAGATCGAGGCGGGGCAAGTGTTCATCAACGGCATGGTGGTGTCGGATCCGCGCCTGCCGTTCGGCGGCGTCAAGCGCTCGGGCTACGGCCGGGAGTTGTCCGAGTACGGCATCCGCGAGTTCGTCAACGTCCAGACGGTATGGATCGGGCCCGCCAAGGCATGAGGCGTGCGGCGCTCGCACGCCGACCCGGTCGACGCACCCAGCAAGAGGAATTCCGGCTTGCGAGGTCGGGACGGCAAGGTGATAATTTTTTGTACGTTCCAAGGTAAGGTGTTGGTCCGATTCGGCCCGAGGTGTGGCGCGTGTGCTCCGTTGAACGCGAGGCCGTAGGCTGCTAGCGGGTAGTGAACGGGTACTCGCATCGCGAAAGGAAGCAGGTATGGAATCGAAGAGCGCGCCCTCCGAGGCACGGTTGCGGGTGTTGGTGGTGGAGGATAACGAGGATGTGGCGCGCAGTCTCGCGATGCTGCTCGAGTTATGGGGGCATGACGCCGAAATCGTCGACCGCGCCGAAACCGCTCTCGAGGCGGTGCAGACCCGTCCTCCCGCAGTCGTACTGATGGACATCGGCTTGCCGGGAATTGACGGCTACGAAGTAGCCAAAATGCTACGGCGACAGAAAGGCTGCGACAGGCTTACGCTCGTCGCGATTACGGGGTATGGCCAAGATGACGATCGCCGCCGCTCGCAAGAGGCCGGGTTTGACCACCACTTGGTCAAGCCGGTTGATCCGGATGTGTTGCAGGAGCTGCTGGCCCATTGCGAATCTCAGCCCGGCGGCAAGCGTGGCCTCCTCCCGTAACGCCGCCGAACTGAGGGAAAACGCTGCGCCTGGCCATGTGAGAGAGGACCCGGTGAGGCGGAGAGCTTTGATTTGATATGACGCAGACCGATTCTCTAGCCCCGACACTGTTGCTGGCAATGCCGCAGATGCAAGATCCGAATTTTGCGCGGTCGGTGGTGTTTTTATGTCGTCATGAAAAAGACGGTGCCATGGGGCTCGTCGTGAACCGCAAGACCGACACCCGAGTCTCCTCCATCGCCGTGTTCGATCCGCCGCCCAAACACGACAACGGCCTTGAAGTTTTCATCGGCGGGCCGGTGGAGCCGCAACGCGGCTGGCTGCTTCTCGGGTATGATCCGGGCGTGCCGGGGACACTCGAGGTCGGCGGCGGCTTCCATCTGTGCGCATCATCAGAGGTACTGCGGCGCGCGATCGAAACGGCCGCCGTGCCCAATCCCGAGCACCGCTTTTTGCTGGGCTACGCCGGCTGGGGCAGCGGCCAGCTCGAGTCGGAGCTGGCGGCTTCCGCCTGGCTGACTGCGGACGTTTCCAAAGGGCTCGTCTTCGGCACCCCACCCGAGGAGATGTGGGAGGCGGCCATCCGCAGCCTCGGCATCAATCCCTATTCCCTGCAGCTGGGCAGCGGCGTGCACTGAGAGAAGCAGTCAAGAGTCGACAGCTCAAAGTTGACAGGGTTGTTTCGAGCCACTCCGGCGCGACTTTCTGCTTGCGTGGCGGTTTGGTATAGGCCTGTCACCGACCGTTTCCGCTTCACGCGGAGCGCGCCAAGGAGGGAGGTATGGCGTACGAGTTCATCAAATATGAGAGACAGGGGCGCATCGCGCGCATCACCATCAACCGTCCGGAGGTAATGAATGCCCTCCATCCCCCGGCAAACGCGGAGCTGTCGGCAGCCTTCGACGATTTCGCCGAGGACGCGGACTCCTGGGTTGCCGTCATCACCGGCGCCGGCGAGAAAGCGTTCTCCGCCGGCAACGACCTGAAATACTCCGCGCAGCACGGCGTGGCGGCTTCGGCGGCGATCGGCAAAGGCGGCTTCGCCGGCATCACTTTACGTTTCGATCTGTTCAAGCCGGTGATCGCCGCGGTGAACGGCTTGGCGCTCGGCGGCGGCTTCGAGATCGCCCTGGCGTGCGACATCGTCGTGGCGGCGGACAGCGCACGCTTCGGTTTGCCCGAACCGCGAGTGGGCTGGGCTGCGCTCGCCGGCGGGATACAGCGGCTGGCGCGCCACATCCCACCGAAGATGGCAATGGGACTCATGCTCACCGGCAAGCACGTCACCGCCGACGAAGCCTACCGGCTCGGTCTGGTGAATGAGGTCGTGCCGTTGAAAGGCTTGCCGGCGGCCGCCGATCGCTGGGCCAATGACATTCTCGCCTGTTCACCGAGCTCGGTGCGCGCCACCAAACAGGTGGCGCTGCTCAGTCAGGGGATGCCGCTGGAAGAGGCGATGGGCAAATCGTATCCGCTGGTGAGCGCGCTGCTCAGCTCCGAGGACATGATGGAAGGGGCGGTCGCCTTTGCACAGAAACGCAAGCCGGAGTGGAAGGGGAAATGATGTCCGCAAACCCGAAACAAGTGTACGCCAATCTGGCGGGTGTCGAGGTCGGTGACGGGTTTCCGGTGCGTGTCGTGGGGGCGATCAACGTCAGTCCCGAGTCGTTCTACAGTGGATCGGTGCGGCGCGACCGCGCCGCTTTGCGGCAACTCGCGCTGCAAATGGTTGACGAGGGCGCCGACATTCTTGACATCGGCGCCATGTCCACCGCGCCGTACCTCAAGGGCGCGATCAGCGAACAGGAGGAAGAGGAGCGCATGGTGGCGGCGGTGCGCACGCTTCGCGAAGTGGTGGTGGTACCGATTTCAGCCGACACGCAGCGCAGCCGGGTGGCCGCCGCGGCGCTGGACGCCGGCGCCTCGATCATCAACGACGTGAGCGGTTTGTCGCGTGACCCGGAGATGGCGGCTCTCGCCAGAGGTGCCGCCGGCGTCATCCTCATGGCGTGGGAGCAAGGCCCGAGCACGGCGGAGCCGGTCACGATGATCGTGCGTTTGCTGCGCGCCTGTCTGACGCGGGCGCGCGCGGCCGGTGTGCCGCCGCAGCTCGTCGTGCTGGATCCGGGCATCGGCTTCTTCCGCCAAGCCGTTGTCCCCTGGCACGATCTCGACTGCATCGTGTTGGCACAGCTGTCTCGCCTGCGCCGGCTGGGACGCCCCATCCTCGTCGGTGTTTCGCGCAAGTCGTTCATCGGGAAGATCACGGGCCGCTCGACTCCGGCGGAGCGGCTGCACGGCTCGGTGGGGGCTGCTGCGGTCGCCGTCTATAACGGTGCCGCCCTCATCAGGACGCACGATGTTGCGGCCACCGCCGACGCCGTGCGCATGGCCGCTGCCATCCGCGCCAGGATGAGTCGGGGCCGCCGCGAAATCCCCTCGAACCCTTGAGACATCGGGCGGGCAATCCTTGCCTGGGTGCTGCCCGGCATCCGGCAAGGGCCCCAAATGCTTCTATGGCCCCGCTCGCGGAGCCGGACGGGGGCCCATGAAGGCTTTATGGGGCATCATCGCAGGGACTCCGGACGAGAACTTGCCTACTACCGTGCGGACGAGCCGTATCTCACAGTGGACAAGTGCGCCGAGCGCTGCCGCATGCTCCCGCTGCTGACGGCCGCGGTCGCTACGGCTGACGAGTGAACACGGCGCCCATCGCCAACGGGTGTGCGGTCGTCAGATCTCGGTGCGGTGGCGAGGTATCTTCAGGGTACCACGCAACCGGAGCCAGCACGGTCCGCCCGTCGTCCAGATCCACCACGAGCGCGTCCTTCGTTACCCTGACGCACGCCGCTCGTGGCTCGGCGGCCTCAGTCATTAAAGTATTCATTCCAGTTCCTCTGCTTGCGCTTTTAAACTCTCCTCACGCGCTGAATGCTAGTTCTAGCGAGATGGAATGATACGGCACCTCGGGGCGCACGCGTCCCCGCTCGCCGTGGTGCAGCCGGACGAGGCCATAGCGTTCCATGGTCCTGAGCGTGCGGGAGAGATTGGACGCCTTGCGGCCGGTGCGCTCCGCCAGCTCCTGCAACGAGGCCGGATGGGTTGCCGCGATCACGGCGAGGAGGGCGCGGTTCCTGTTCGACAGCACCTTGGCAAAGCTCTCGGTCGAGGTGAACCACACCTTCGGCTCGTGCGCTTTTGGCCTGAGTTGGCCGCGTGCAATCGCCATCGTGCGCGCCTTCATTTCCTCATAGGAGGCGATGCCGATCTTTAGGGTCTTCATGAGATCACTCCTCTCTCGCGGAGCACGCCGTCGACGGTGGCCCAGAAATCCGCGAGCAGCGCCGCCGCATCACGGTAGACGTATGGCCGAACCGTCTTGAGCCGATGCCAATGGTCCAGAGCTGGCCCAGCTTTTCCCCCGGGACCCGCCTGCCGCTTGACCGCGTGGGCATTGTCAAACCCGACCAGTCGTTCGCCGTCCGGTCCATGCAACGTCAGCGAATATTCGATTCCGTACGGACGTGTCTCGCTCAGTGGAACGCGGCGAACGACGAACCGGACCCAGTGCCGCGTTTCCGGGTCGACCACCAGCACCTGCCCGTCCAGATCCAGCAATGCGTCAAGGGACGGGTCCCGCTCCATCTCGTATCATTATCACATTATCATAAGGATCTCCACGCGGCAGTTCTCCGGATCGTTTCGGCCACGGCATGGCCATAATCGCTTGCGAACAAAGCAGCTGACTTGTGGGGGCCCTCGCTTTTGACTGCTCGGATGCTCTTCGACTGGCTTGTGGTGGGTCAGGTCGTGCCGACTAATCCTGCACATTCCGTGCGTGGACCGAAGCACGTCGTCAAGCGCGGCAAGACGCCCGCGCTTACGCGCGAGGAGACCAGAAAGCTTTTGGATTCGATCGACACCGACACGATCCCCGGTTTGCGCGACCGCGGGCTCATCGGCGTGCTTGTCTACTCGTTCGCCCGCATCGGCGCCGCGCTAGCCATGAAAGTCGAGGACTACCCCGAGGGCAAGCGCTGGAAGCTCCGCCTGCACGAGAAGGGAGGATCGGGCCCGTGTCGCAAACCACGATGCTCAAGCCTCTGGACCCGCTTGCCCGCTTCGCTCTGGCAGGCTAGGGAGCGACCCGGAGATAGGGTGCCGGTGCCGAGGACACAGGTCGTCTTTTATCGCGAGGAGGATGGAACCGTGCCGCTGCTCGTTTGGCTCGACACGCTGCCGACGAAGGCGCACGATAAGTGCCGGGTGAGAATTGAACGTCTGAAAGAACAAGGCCACGAGCTGCGGCGCCCCGAGGCGGACTACCTGCGGGACGGCATCTATGAACTGCGTACCAAGCATGCGGGTGTGAACTATCGCATGCTGTACTTCTTCCACCGGAACGTCGCTGCAGTGGTGTCTCAAGGGCTCACGAAAGAGCAGGCGGTGCCCCCGGTCGAGATCGACCGAGCCATCGAACGAAAACGCCGGTTCGAACGGAGCCCCAATCGTCACACGTACCGGGAGGAGAGCCATGCCGACTAGAAAGCGCAAGATGACCAGCGACGCAGTGGAGATCCTGCACCGACGGTACTATGACGGACACCCCGAGCGGCTGGCGGAACTCGAAGCGGCTCGGGCCAGCGCCGCCATTGCCCGCACGGTGTACGAGCTCCGCACCAAGGCACGGCTCTCCCAAGACGAGCTGGCGCGGCGGATCGGTGTCGCCAGAGCCGTCATCGCTGATCTTGAGGAGGACGATTTCGAGGGCGACGCCCTCGGGCTGCTCCAACGAATTGCCGGCGCACTCAACAAGACCATCGAGATCCACGTGGTGCCGCGCAAAGTCAAGCGGCGTGCCGCGTAAGGAGACCACCGCCCGGCTGCGTTGTCGCTTTCTCCGAGGAAGGCGCCGCCGTGACGGGAAATGTGATCGCCCCCACAGAAACACTGACGTTTTTCGGTGGGCAGTTCGGCCCCGTGTCACCTTTGTGCGGGTAGCAACAGACGCCGCCCTCAAGGATCGCTTCCCGTTGTAGGGCTTGGGGCCAACTCAGTCGGTGGAAGCGACATACATCGCATTTGTTCGTCTCGTTGCGCTTCTGGATACGAAGGCCACTCGCTCGCCATGTTACACCGCATCGCTGCAGCGCTCGACAAGCGCGTCGAGATCCGATTCGTTTCCCTTGAAGGGCAAGCGAGCCGCCTGAAACGACGTACGTGGTCGGAAACAAGCTGGGATCGAGCGGGCACTGCAACACCGAATCGGAGGCGATTCGCGAAGCCGTCCGCGATCTCGCTCACGAGAACGCGAAGAAGGGATGATACTGCCGGTCGACTGATTTCGTTGCGCCGCTGCCGCCACCTGCACGCTCGGGAAAGGCCCCGCTTGGGACGCACGCCGTTTTTTGTCGCAGTCAGCCCCGCGGTTCAACGCGTCCGAGCGCCTCATCGGTAGCCAATTCAAGCTCGGCAATTTCCGGCTCCGTCAGGCTTCGGATGTGATCCGTCAGACAACCCTTCGGAACAGCGCGCATCTGGAAGGCAAGCGCTACAGAAGTCTGTGGCGGCCCATCCGGTGTCGATTCGATAACTGCTGTCCCGGCCAACTGCGCCCGATCGAGATTCGTCGTCAAGGGCACTACCAGGACCGACTGCAGCAGGCGCGTCAAGGTGTCGCTTTGCCAGACGACGACAGGGCGGCGCCCCGTCTGCTCACGCGGGCGGTACGTGCCGAGATCGGCCCACCAAATCTCGCCCCGTTTCAACGCCGATCCTCGTTATCAAGCGCAGCCGCCCAGTCGCCAAGGCCTTCTTCTGCTAGGGCCTTGTTCTCCGCAGTCGCGAGCTTCGACAAACGATCGAGGTCCCACCGCGCTGGATCTGGGCGTCGCACAACCACGATGCCGACGCGCTCACCCGACCTCAGCGGCAGGTGGCGCATGGGACGAAGCACTCCATTCTCAAACTCTGCTTCAATGATCTCCATGGCAGGCAGGATAGCACAGGCCGGACCAGCCGCTCCAGGCGCCGGCAAGCGAGGCCGCGCTCGGAACCAAGGACTCCGTGACCAGGCCGCGATCGCCGTGCTGTTGGGGTCGGGGCTCCGCGTCTCGGAACTGCTCGGACTGCGGCGGCAGCAGTACACCGGCCGCGGATTTCAGAACGTGCTCATCAAAGGCGGGCGGATCCGAGAATTCGTCCCGGTGCAAAGCCATGCCCGGCAGGTGCTCGCCGAATGGCTCAAGGCCGGCGGCCGTCAGAGCGGCTTCATTTTCACCACGCGTAGCGGCAAGTCAGTCACCCGCTCACAGATGCCGGTATAATGAAGGGCCTTGATCATGCTTCGCAATTTTGCGAAGCTCTGAGAGGTTGAGGGTTGCCGAGAACCGAGGTTGTCTTCTTTCGTGAGGAGAACGGAGCTGTTCCGCTCGTTGAGTGGCTTGCAGCGCTGCCGCCCGTGGCGCGAGCGAAATGCCGGGTCCGCCTCGACCGCCTGGAGGAACTTGGTCACGAACTGCGAAGGCCCGAGGCGGAGTACTTGCGGGACGATATTTACGAGCTGCGCACCAAGTATGCCGGAGCGAACTATCGCATGCTGTACTTCTTCCACGGACGCATCGCAGCCGTGGTCTCCCACGGCATTATGAAACAACAGGCGGAGGTTCCACCCAAAGAGATCGAGAAGGCCGTTCAGCGGAAGGCGCTGTTCGAGGCCCATCCGCGACGGCACACGTTCATTCCACCGGAGGACTGATCGATGGCCAGAAAGAAGAACACATCGGCCGCGCTACAATACATCCACCGTCGCTTCTTCGCCGGGCAGCCGGAGCGTTTGGCGGAGCTTGAGGAGGCCCGCGCGAGCGCCAAGGTCGCTCGCAAAGTGTACGCGTTGCGGACCAGGGCGAAGCTGACCCAGAAGGAGCTCGCGGCTCGCGTAGGTACCACGCCCTCGGTTATCTCGCGGCTCGAAGACGACGACTACGACGGTCACTCGTTGGCGATGCTACGACGCATCGCGGCGGCGCTCGACAAGCGCGTCGAGATCCGTTTCGTTCCTCTCAAGGGCAAGCGCGCCGCGTGAGCGGCTGCGGGCTCAACGCACGCCCCGTTTGACCTTCCCAAGCTGGACGTCACCGCCTCCGGCCACCGCAGCGATCGGTACATCTGGCGGTACGTGAAGCCCGACAAGCAGAGCTTGGCCGATGCCATCGACGAGTTGGACTAGCACTAGCGCTACGGCTCGGACGCGTGTCCGATTTCTCCCGTAAGCGGCCGCCGCGGACGGCCAAGCTCTACGACGGACCTCAGACCAGATCACCCTCGACGAGGTAGGGCGGATTGTGATCCGAGCGTTGCGGCCTGTTCGTGAGAACCCAGTTTATCAAGTATAGTCGGTCGCACATGAGTGCGAGAGGGGTCCAGACCAGATTGCTGCTTATTACACACGCTGAGGAACGATCTGATCGGCGCTCATTTGGGCGTGTGTTCAGGTGGCAAGCGACTTGGGGCAGTTTCGGGGGTTAAGGAGGGCTTAAGGGGGGTGTTTAAGCTGGAATCTCGCACGTCTGGGCCGGGGAGGCCGTCTAGGGTTCGTTCGCGATGGATGGCGTCCAGGTGTTGCGCGATTGAGTTTAGCGCGGCCGTTTGTGCCTGTCGGCATTCCGCCTCCCCGGTCGATAGCTCGCGGAGCGCGGTGAAGAGCAACGATGCGGTAGCAATGACGCCCGATACGATGATCGCTGCAACCGCGAGCCTTGTGGAGCTTGCAGAGGCTGATTTAATGATGTCGCGCAGACTGCAGCTTGCCTTCGTCAGTGTCTGGCTGTGTTCGGCTAAACGCCGTGTTTCTTCCGTAAGGGCGTCGTAGATGAGGCAATCGAGCTCGGCGCGCGCTGCCGCCCGCTCGGCTTCCCGCTTTGGATTATACCGCGTGTCCTCGTCGTATGACACACGAATCTTTTCAAGCAAATCTTCACGTCTTCTAGCGGCGTTCATCGGGCGTCACCGTGACCGCAGTAGCGGGAATACACCGTACCTCTCCCACACACCCGTCGTGGCGTTGAGAACGCCGTCGAGTTCGCGCAGGAGGGTGTTGGTTTTTGCCTGTTCGACGTCAGAGTACCCGATGTGGGACTGTAAGGACCGCGCAGCACGAGCCCTGATCCGATGCTAGGCCGAAAAGTCGTAGGGGCGGAAAGAAGTTTCAAAAACCCGGCAGGTGGGTCCTGAGGGCCTTGACAATTAGGTTAGGACAAGCTAGTAGGCTTGCCCAT
>JBEKBJ010000131.1:0-12753 GCA_050015455.1 Binatia bacterium | reverse complement strand
CTCCCTTCTGGCTGCGGCGGTCACCGCAGCGGTTTGTGGTTGAACTACTCAGAAGGGTCATGGCTCCCATTCTCATTTGCGTGCAACACCTGTGCAGGCCGAGCACATGGTAACTCTCCGGGCCGAAGACCTCGCCAATGCGTGGGCCTTTGTGTGCGCGCACAAGGACGAGATCGAACGGCAGATCCGAGAGAACGAGGACGCCTGAGGGCTGCGCCCCGCGTCCGTGCGGCGGGTCCGCTCCCGCTGGTCGCTGCGAGCGTCTAGGCGGGCTCCCCTCTCATGCACCAAGCGCCCGATCTAATCACAGTCTGTGAATCTAGGCGCGTCTCTACGCCAACGAGAACTTCCCGCAGCCTGTAGTTGAAGCGCTGCGCCGCCTGGGTCACGACGTTCTGACTACCCGCGACGCCGGACAGTCCGGCCAGGCGTTGCCCGACTCAGACGTGTTGCGCTTTGCCGTCGCTCAAGATCGTGCGGTGGTGACCATCAACCGGCGCGACTTCATCCGCCTGCATCAGCAGAACAGCCAGCATGCCGGAATCATCGTGTGTAGCGAGGACGCCGACTTCTCCGGACAAGGACAGCGGATTCACGATGTCCTTGCCGATGAGCCCCAACTCGCGGGCCGTCTGATCCGCGTGAACCGCCCTGGAGGCAAGCGATAGGGCTCGGCACCACACCCAAAGCCGGCAAGGGCACCACCCTCTTCATGAGGTCCCGCAAAGCCGGACGCCGACCGTGCACTGGTCTTGGTTACCCAGGTGCGGATGAAGTACTCTTCATACAGGGTCCGCCTGGGGTTTCACGTGGCTGTCCGCGTGTCGGCAACACCGGCTGATACGTCACCTGCGCCAGCGGCTTGCGGAATATGCCTGAAGCAAGTACCGTCCTGCCGTGTGTTTGTATCTGAATACCAGTGCGCTGCACCGTCCGTTCGATGACCTGAGTCAGGCGCGAATTCGCCAAGAGGCCGAGACCGTCACCATGATCGTCTCCGCGCTCGAAGCTGGTCGCGTCACCCTCATCTCGTCGGAATATCTGCTGTTCGAAGTGGCCCAAAACCCAAATCCGGAACAGGTAGGAATAATGCTCGCAACACTTTCCCTTGCCAAGGAACGGGTCAAGGTTTCGCGGCAAACCGTCAGACGCGCTGAAGAGTTGGAAAGCCATGGACTGCGAGGTCTCGACGCCATCCACATCGCCTGTGCGGAAAGCGGTGGCGCAGACCTCTTAGTCACAACCGACGATCGAATGTTACGGAATTCCCGTCGGGCTGGAGTCCTGCGAGTACGCGTGGTGGCGCCGTTTGAGGCCCTTGCGGAAATCAGTGTGGAGCTACAATGAAAGCTAGAGATCTTACAGATGCGGAGATCCGTGCCTTGGGCTGGGAGGCCGTGCTGGACCGTCTCGGTGTCGACGGTGCTCTGCGCTTCGTCATCCAAACCCAGCGCGGCCATGGCGACTATTCCGAACGCCGCCACGTTGCGCTCGGGCACTTGTCCGTGTCACAACTCGTCACGCGCATGCGTGCTACGCGCCGCGGCGCAGCACATCGACGACCGCGACGTTAACTGGGGGGGAAGGACGTTAGATCGCCCGTCGAGGTCCTTCACCCCCCTCACATACGATTCGAACGGCCACATTTCAGCGGGGTCCACCCGCGACCCAATTCGTGCCCGTAATCGTGATCGTGGACGGGGAGAGGCTTTACCGGCAACTTCTCGAACCACTTCGATCGCCCGGGCGCGCTGGCGGGTCATTCGCCACGCCTCCGCCTTGGGTCACGCCGCGACACGGCGGGGGCGTAGCTCGACAACGAGATCGAAGCCCAGTGCAGCGGCGATGCGCCGGAGCGTTGCCAAACTCGAGGAGGTGCCGCACGGCCACCGAAGACGGCGAAGCGAAAGCTCTTGATCGTCGGCGTGCGCCGTACGCTACGCGAGATACATTCGCGTGATGTATTCCTCCAGCATGCGCCGCGCGGAGAAGCGGAGGCCCACGGTACAAAGAGAAGCCTTGATCATCTTCACCCACGCGCGAGGGATCCCGTCGGCATCGCGCGCATAGAACAGCGGAACAACCGTGTTCTCGAGGGCATCCAGGAGCGCGCCGGCATCGCGCCGGTCCTGGGCGTCCTCGTCTGGGTTGACATCGCCGCTGATCGCCCACCCATTGGCGCCGTCAAACGCCTCTGCCCACCAGCCATCGAGGACGCTCAGGTTGAGGGCGCCATTCAGCGCAGCCTTCATGCCGCTCGTGCCGCTCGCCTCGAGGGGCGACCGCGGCAGGTTCAGCCAGACATCGCAGCCCGCCACCAGATGGCGTGCCAGCTCCATGTCGTAATCGTGCAAGTACGCGATGCGTTCCCCAACATGCGGCGCCCCCTTGGCATCGAACAGTATTTGCACGATGCGCTTGGCGCCGTCATCCTGCGGGTGCGCCTTGCCGGCTAGCAGAATCTGCAGCGGACGCTCGCCCGTGAGGAGGCGCAGCGAGCGCGGCAGGTCGAGCATCAAGAGATGGAGGCGCTTGTATGCCGCCAGGCGGCGCGCAAAGCCGATCGTCAAGCGATCCGGATCGAAGGCGCGGGACGCCAGCTCGACGTACCCGGACGTTTCCCCACGCGCCAGGCGGTCGGCCGTCGCCCATTCGCGAACGCGTTCGACCAAGTGCGCCCGCAGTCGCCGGCGCACCTCCCACAGCTCCGCATCGGGAATACCGTCAAGTTTGGTCCAGGTGGACGCATCGGTCACGTGCGCGGCCCAGCCCGCGCCGAGGTGTCGATCGAGCAGCGCGCGCATCGCGGGCGCCATCCAGGTCAACACGTGCACCCCGTTGCTCACGTGCCCGATCGGCACCTGGTCCGCGGAGCGTCCAGGGAAGATCGGCTGCCACATCGCCCGCGCGGTCGCGCCATGACGCCGGCTGACGGCGTTGGCCGCCCGACTCACACGCAGTGCGATCTGTGTCATGCCGACCCGTTCGCCGCTGTTGTCGGGATTGGTCCGCCCTAGTCGCAGGAGAGTCTCCCAGTCAGTGTGCAGTCTCTCGGGCAACGCAGCAAACACGTACCGCACGTCTTCCACCGAGTCGGCCTCGTTTCCCGCTGCAATCGGGGTGTGTGTGGTGAAGACGGTGCGCTGGCGCGCCGAGGCCAGCGCCTCATCGAACGAACGTCCCGCTTCGATTTCAGCCGCGGCCAGATCCAACGCCGCCATGCAGGCGTGCCCTTCGTTGAGATGGATGACGCTCGGATCGATGCCCATCGCGCGCAGTGCCTGCATTCCACCCATGCCGAGCAACGCGTACTGCGCGAGGCGAGTCTCGCGATCACCGGCGTAGAGCCGCGCCGTGATCCAGCGGTCGGCGATACCGTTCTCCGGACGATCGGCGTCCAGCAGATACAGCGGCACACGCCCGACGTCGATTCGCCAGATCTGCGCCACAACCGTGCGGCCCCGAATGGGCACCGATACGGTGAGGGGATCGAAGCCGTCCCGGGTCACCAGTGCAGCCGGCAGCCGTTGAGGGTCTGTATCGATCCAATACTCGTGTTGCCATCCGGAGACGTCGATACGCTGGCGGAAGTAGCCCTGGCGGTACATCAGGCCGAGCGCGACGAGTGGGAATGCGCGGTCAGAGGCGGCCTTCAAGATGTCGCCGGCGAGCACACCGAGGCCGCCCGCATAGATGGGCAGCGAGGGATGCACCCCGTACTCGGCGCAAAAGAATGCCACCGGTCGATCTGCAGTCACCTGCCCGCTGGGCGACGGCGGAGATGACATGAGGAGACGTTCTTCCAGCGCTCGCGCGCGCTGTTGAAGCTCTCGATCCGCGGCCGCTCGCTCCAACGCAAAGGTTGGCGCCTCCTGCAGAAGACGCACCGGATTCTGCTGGCAGAGCTGCCAGCGGTGGCGATCAACCGAGGCGAACAATTCCTCGCCGTCCGGTGTCCATGCCCATGCGTAGTTGAAAGCCAGTCGCGCCAGCGGCGCCAGCAGTGCCGGTAGACGCGCTGCCAGCTGATCGGCAGCCCCGCGCAGATCGGCCGCACCCGGCGTCGTCATACTCACCTCCACCGCTACATTTGCAAGAATGATGGGGTCCGGCAACAACACAGTTGGGTTCCAGGCAACGCGAACGTGCCCAGAACCCGCGCGCCGCCTCTGGAAATCTCAGACGCTACCCGTGTACGGCCGCCGCCTGACGCGGTAGTGTTCCGACCCAAGGTCGGCTGCACCCGAGCACGGCACACATCCGCGTGGCGGTTGCGACGAGCGTCGCCGCATCGCCTGTGGTGATCGCTTTGCCGCTCTGTGCGTTGCTACGGTCGGTAATCGAGTATCAGCTCCCTGGGGATGGAGCGCAGAGTGACCCGCTGGGAGTCGGTTGCCGGCTGTTGACGCCCGTCGATCACCACGCGACGTATGGGCTGCGCCAACGGCGACTCCACCACGATGCCGGCGCTCGGGCACCGAACAGCCCCACCCAATGTGACCCGCACACGATCTTCGCCCCCAACGCACATCGTGTAGTCCAGCGCCCCGACGTGCGTCGGCAGCGCGCGGACGCGTACGCCGGGCGCCTCCCGTACCCACGCCGCCGGCACGCCTGCAGCAAGGACGAGGGCTCCGTCGTCAGCCCGTTCGTAGGCAAGCATTCGCCGCACGGCACGAACGAAGCTCGACGCAATCCACCCGTGCGGCAGGTCACCGAGGAAGCGCGGGGCGCGCGGGTCACGTGTCGACACCTCCGGCCACTGGTGCCAAGCTGGTGGCCGCTGATCATCGATCAACCATTGGAGGAGCTCGACGGCCCGCTGCCTCTGACCGAGCAGGACGAACGCGAAAGCGTTGCGGACTTCGTACGCAGTGTAGGCGTCCGCCGTGGTGTTGCCTCGGCGGCGGCACTGGAACTCCTCCCAGTAGCGTTCGAAGGTTCGAGCCAACGCGGCCGGCGGCAGGCGCGCTCCCTCGCCGCCGGGATCGAGCGCAATCGCGCTCGATGTCGGATCGAAGTCGCCGAGCTCGACCGAGCCGGGCAGGAAATCGATCCCATGCTCCGTGATCGTGCGCACGATGGAAGCGTGCAGGTCGCCGCGCATGGCGTCCCGCAGCGCACCAATGCGCTGACTCGCTTCGGTGTCGCCGATCACCGCGGCCGCGTATGCCGCATCACCAAGCCCGCGCATGGCGAAGAAGTCATCCCAGTAAGCGTGTACGGGATGCGACGAGTAGCCCTCGTGGCTGATCGACTCCGGGAGGAGGCCGAAGCAGGCCTGGCCGCGGAATTGGTCGCCCGTGCGTTGCGCTCGCAGGGCTGCGATTGCGTCCACGGCACGCAGCACATGGGGCCACAGCTCGAGCAGGAACGCGCGGTCGCCAGTCAGACGAAAGACTTCCACGACGCCCCAGATGAGCTGGCCGTGGCTGTCATGTTCGGCCACCGGGTCGATTCCATGACGATCGACAGCGCAGGGCACGCGCCCATCGTCGAGCTGGTACGGCGCATACCAACGCAGAAAGGCACGGGCCTCGTCGGCGAAGCCCATCTCGGTGAGCGCCGTTCCGGTGAATGTGCCGTCACGGATCCACGAGCGCCGGTAGCAGCGCGGCCCGGGTTGGATGCGCGGCCCTTCGCGGTTCACCAGGATCCAGGCAATCGATGCCCGCAGGCTGGCCGAGAACGGCTCGGCGCAAGGTGGCAGCTCGATCGGTACGCGAGCGAGTCGTGTGTGCCAGTGAGCAATGGTTTCGGCCAGACGCGCGTCCGCCCACGCTGTGGCTTCCCGGTGGCCAAGCCCCGACGGTGGCTCTGGCGCCGCGATATGCAACGGCACCGCGACGGCGACGCTGCCGCGAGCCCCGGCAGCAAGATCCATATCGTAGGCCAGAACGCCTTCCGCGAAGCCGACCGGATCGTCGACCCGCTGGCGCGCCGGCATGCGCCCGGTGAGCAGCCCTCGCAGACCTTCTCTAGATGGTGCCGCGCCAAACGCGTCCGGTTGCGACACCGCAAACACCGTGCGCGCATCGTTCACCCGCACGGTGTCGCCGCTGCGCTCGATACACACAATCGGCGCCACGCCGCCCACGAGGTTCAGGCTTTGCCACGCAGGATTCACCTGAAACGGGCGGATCGCCAGGAACAGGCGCACTGGTCGTGAGGTGCTACCCGTATTCTCGATCTCGTAGCGGCCTACCAACGTGCTGCGTCCGGGATCCCCAGCGGCGAAGGCTGTGATGCGAAGGCGAAGATCCCCCGTCGCCCACTCTACAGACGGGATCGGCAGATAGCCGTCCGTGAGCGCGACGCGCCGCTCGACATCAGCCCAGGTTACAAGACGGCCGTCGGCCCAGAGGAAGGGCTCGATCGAGAACGACTCGGCGTCGACTTCCAGGGCACCGTCCTCGCTCAAGAGTCCCTTGTGCTCGTCGCCATCGGCGCCGACCACGGCCCAGTAGGCCTGCTCATTCAGCATATGGCGCGGGAAGAGACCGCGCCGCTCCTTGCGGGCGAGCGCGGCGATGTAGCGCGCGGGCGAGACCGCCACCTCGAGCGGCACGACACCCACACGCACGACCGCCGGGGCCGGGTCCTGTGAGAACTCGATCCGTGCGAAGCGTCCCTCCCCATCCGACGTGCGCAACCAGCGGTGACTGCCGGCACCGCCAGTGTCCTCGGCGAGAAGCGTCCAGCTCGCACCATCATCGGAGGCGAGCAATCGGCTTGACGGAGCACCGGCAGAACTGGCGAAGTCGACGACGAGGCCGCCCCACTCGCACGAGCGTCCGAGGTCGAGCTGGACCCACGGATGCGCATCGTTGGAATCTGGGCTCCAGTTGGTGCCCTCGTCGTCATCGAGTACCCGCTCTGCCTCATGCCCGGCGATGCAACTCGAGGCGCTGGCGGCTCGTTCCTGCGGCAGCGCCGCCGCGGGGTCGCGTGGCTCGATGCGCAGCTCTTCGACCCACACCGTGCCCGACCCGCCCGGGCCGGCCGCCAACGCGATCTCGACCGCTCCGATGCGCTCGGGCTCGCCGCTCCTCCTCGGGCCCCACGCGAATTCTAGGCTGGCTTTGCGTAACACCAACGCCTCGGCCTCGTGCGGGAACGCGAAGTCGGGCCGCCGCCACCACCAGACGTTGGCGCCGCTGGGATCCACCAGCTTGAACTGCAGCTGGTTGGCCGGGGCATCGCCACGTAACTTCAGGATGACGACATAGTGCGCGGGAAGAACGGCTGCACACTCGTGCCGCGCGATGATCCAGCTGGTGGGCCCCACGAGGTTGAAATCGATGCGCAGCGCTGCGCCATGCGGAGCGGGCTCGGCGGACAGCGCTGCACTTGATCCGTCTGCAGCAGCCGAAGTCCATTCACCGAGCGCTGTCGCCTCACCGTTCCAGAGCACGAGATCGTCATTCATCGCCACTGTATCTCCCTTCGCGGTTGCTCGGCTCCGCGGACGATCCCGGCCACGGGCAAAGTCATTCTTACAGAGCAAGGCTATGTGGCATGTACGCGAGTGTGCTGTTCAGGCCGCTGGCTATGGAAAGATAGGGAGGAACGCGATGACGTCTGAGGTTTACCCGGCCCTGCCGCTGCCGGTGATGCGGAAACGCCGGGCACCCCGCACCTGTCACGCCGTCAACGCGCGTTCGATGGTGTCGATGACTCTCCTCTCGCTCGCGGACACTGTGAAGACCAAATTGAGCAACCCGCCGCTAGCCTCAGCGACGCGCCAACAGTCCTCGATAAGTTCCTTTCGAAACTGCTCGAGTTCCTTAGGGCTGAGGGTCTTCCTCAGCGCTTCAGCGTAGTGGAACCAGATCCTCCGGCCATCCTTCGAAGGGCCCTCACGCAAGCGCGTCTCGAGCACCGCGTAGGCTTTGCTGCCGGGGTGAATGCCACGTCGCTCGGCAGCCGAGAGCCCGGCTTCTACTTCTCTGTCGTCGGCCACGCCATCGGCCCAGGCAACCTCGATGAGCGGCAGCAGATTGAAGGCTGCCATCAGCTCGCCGCTCAGGTTTAACTCGAGGAGCTGGTCGAGAAGCTGCTCGTCGGTAACTCGGGTGGCCTCGCGGATACTCTGCCTGTCGATTCTCTTGTGGAACACGAGCTTGAGCTTATCGATCAGCTCTGCCTCCTTGCGGCCGAAATATTCGGCCTCGAACGCTTTCCCTCGGAGTTCAAAGGCGCTCTTCTTGTCCATGGCAGCCTCCTTGTTGACCTCCAGTCATGCCTGCTGGCTCTGGGCGTCGGCCCCGGGCATCGGCACCGTTACCTCCCGCCGCTGTCCGCATTATACTACCGTCCCTTCGGTTAGAGTAATCCAGAAGAACTCGGCAACTCGCTCGCGCCGGGTCGACATCTGCGATAACGTCACGCCTGCGTGCGGCTACAGCGCACGCGCGGAAAATCGACAGCCTCAAGAGAGGGATGGACGCGATGACGTCTCAGGTTTTCCCGGCCCGTTTCGAGAGCCCGTCGGGTTTGAGTGTGCAGGTGAACGCGAACGGCTCGATCCGGCGGATCGATCACCGCGACATCATAATCAACTTGTTCTTGGGAAGTGAGATCGAAGGCGGCCCGACGAACATCTATCTCCGCCGCCACGGCACGTCGATCGAGTCGGTCCCGCTTCTCGGACCACGTAGCCCGGCAGTCGTCCTTGTGGACGAGAATGGACTCGCCGTTCAAGGCGAGTGGAACGACATTGGCTTCACTCTCTCTCTGACACTGGCACAGTCGGCACCCGCCTGGCGTTGGCACGGCACATTGCAAAACACAGGCACCGCTCCCGCCGTGGTGGATCTCATCTACGCGCAAGATCTGGCTCTCACTCACTACGGCGCGGTGCGCATGAACGAATACTACGTGAGCCAGTACGTCGACTACACTCCGCTCACCCATGCGCGCTGCGGCAGCGTGCTGGCCGTGCGCCAGAACCTGTCGATGGGCGGGCGCAACCCGTGGGCGGTAATCGGCTCGCTGCGCAACGGTGTCAGCTTCGCTACCGACGCGCTGCAGTTCCACGGCCTCGCGACCCGCGCCGGCGAGGTCGCCGCCGGTCTGCGCGCGCCCATGTTGGCGGGGAGGCGCCACCAACACGAGCACTCGATGGCGGTGATCCAGGATGCGCAATTGCGGCTCGATCCAGGGGCGTCGGCCACGCACGGCTTCTTCGGTTGGTTCGAGGAGCACCACGCAGCCGCATCGTCGCCCGCCGACTTGGTGTTCGTCGACCGGGTGCTCGCGCTGCGAGAAGCGCGGAAGCCACCCGCGCGCCGCGTCAAGAAGGATAGCGGACGATCGGCCACGCTGTTCAGCGCACGCCCGATCTTGAAGAGCGTCGATCTGACCGACACCGAAGCGACCGACCTGTTCGGGAAAGACTGGCGCAACCTGGAGCGCGAGAACGGGTGCACCCTCTCGTTATTCGTCGGTGCCAACCGGCACGTCGTGCTCAAGGCGAAGGAGCTGAAGACGCTGCGCCCCCACGGCCACCTCATTCGCAGCGGCGGTCACCTCGTTCCCGACGAAGCGTCGCTGACCTCCACCACCTGGATGGCCGGTGTCGTCAACTCGCTGGTGACGCAGGGGCACGTCAACATCAACCGGTTTCTGTCGACCACGCGTAGTTACTTGAGTCTGCAGCGGTCCGCCGGGCAGCGCATCTTCGTCGAGTTGCAGGACGGCTACCACCTGCTGGATGTCCCCTCCGCATACGAGATGGCGCCGAACAGCTGTCGCTGGGTGTACAAGCACGAGGGCGGTGTGATCCAGGTGCGCTCATGGGCGCCGATCGATCGCCACGAGCTGAACCTGTCGATCGAGATTCTCGCTGGCGAGCCCTGTCGCTTTCTTGTGTCGCATCACGTGGCCCTCAACGGCGACGACGGTGCGGACGCGGTGCCGGCCCAGTTCGTCCAGGATGAAGATGGTGTCGTCATCCGTCCGGCAGTCGAGTGCGATGTCTCCCGTCGCTTTCCCGATGGTTTCTTCCGCATCGATGCCGGCCGTGGCACGAGCATCGAACGTGTGGGTGGTGACGAGTACCTGTTCCTCGATGGCCAATCACGCCGCCAACCGTTTGTCACCATCTGCATTGCGAAGACGCGGTCCGCATCCCTGCGCATCACCGGTCACCTGATCCCTGCCGCCGGGGTCGGTGGCTCCGCTCCGGAGATCGCCGCGGCCTGCGCGGCTGATCAGAGCAAGACGGATCAGTTTTGGCAGGGCATGGTCGGACCGCTGACGTTGTACGCGCCCAGCAGCCTGTCGGACTTTGCAGCTCGTAGCGATCCAAGGGGGAGCGGTCCCGCCGAACCGACGCCGACCGCAGGTCCCGACGACGCTGGCTGCATACAGGAGATCCTCCCGTGGTTGGCGCACAACGCGATGATTCACTACCTGGCGCCGCGTGGCTTGGAGCAGTTATCCGGCGGTGGCTGGGGCACCCGCGATGTCTGCCAAGGGCCGCTCGAGATGCTGCTCGCGCTCGGGCGGTGGGAGCCGCTGCGTGACTTGTTGCTCCGCGTTTTCAAGACGCAGAACAGCGACGGCGACTGGCCACAATGGTTCATGTTCTTCGAGCGCGAGCGCGCCATCCGCCCGACGGACTCGCACGGTGACATCGTCTTCTGGCCGTTGTTGGCGCTGGCGCAGTACGTCAACGCGTCGGAAGATGCGACGGTTCTCGATGCGATTGTTCCGTTCTTTCATCCCGAGGGCGACGACCGCGCCGAGAAGGCCACGATCTGGGGACACGTCGAGCGCGCCCTGAAGGTGATCGGCCAGCGCGTGATCCCCGGCACGCACCTCGCTGCCTACGGCCACGGCGACTGGAACGACTCGCTGCAGCCAGCGGATCCAGCGATGTGCGAGCGTCTGTGCAGTGCCTGGACGGTCACCTTGCACCACCAGACGCTGACGACCTTGGCGGAGGCCTTGCGCAGCATTGGTCGCCCCGAGTCGGCCGAGACACTCGAAGCGTCGGCTCAATGCGTGAAGGAGGATTTCCACCGCGTGCTGATCGCGGACGGAACGATTGCCGGGTACGCGTATTTCCAGGACGATGGGCGCATCGAGTATCTGCTCCACCCGCGAGATCGAGCTACCGGCATCACCTACAGCTTGCTACCGATGATTCACGCGATCATCAGCGACCTGCTCATGCCGGTGCAAGCGGCGGCGCACGTCGGCTGCATCAAGGAGCATCTCCTAGGTGTCGATGGCGCGCGCTTGTTCGACCGTCCCTTCCAATATCACGGTGGCCCGCAGCGCTACTTCCAGCGCGCTGAGAGCAGCACGTTTTTCGGCCGTGAGATCGGCATCATGTACACCCACGCGCACCTGCGCTACGCGGAGGCCATGGCGCGCTACGGTGATGCCGACGCCTTCCTGTTCGCCTTGCGGCAAGCGAATCCCATCGGCGTCCGCTCTGTGGTGCCGGCGGCGATGCCGCGGCAGGCAAACTGTTACTATTCGAGCTCGGACGCCGCGTTTATGGACCGTTACCAGGCCCTGGCCGAGTACGACAAAGTCAAAACGGGCGAGGTTCCACTCGAAGGGGGCTGGCGCGTGTACTCGAGTGGAGCCGGCATAGCGTTGCGCCTCATCCACGAGTGCCTGCTCGGCATCCGCCGGCGCAAGTCCATGCTCGTCCTCGACCCGGTGATTCCCAAAGCGCTCGACGGTCTGCGGGCGGAGGTCGAGTTGGCCGACAAGCACGTGAGCGTGGTGTACCGCACCGAGGAACTGGGATACGGGCCGACGGCCGTCACCCTCAACGGTGCGCCGCTGCCCTTCGAGTGCGAGGCCAATCCGTACCGCACCGGTGGTGCCGCGATATCTATGGCAGCCATCAGCGAGCGGCTCACCAACGCTGCGAACACCTTGCTGATCCAGCTTCGATGAAGCCCGCGCGGCGGGAGGCGCGATAAACCCTCCCGACCAGGGCTGGTTAATCCATGCATTCCAAAAGAAACCGATCGCCGATGGCAATTGCCGCCAGCCGTTGACTTTCTTCCGCCACGGGGGCATGGGTCATGAGTAAAACTCCCGCGCAGACGAAAGGGGCCTTTGACGGTCCTGTTGAGACAAGCGTGCCCACCCCAACAACGTCTACAGGAGGTGTATCGTGATGAAACCTTCTTCGCTGGCTGCCGTTGCGCTGGCCGTGTGTGTCGGCGTGGTCAACATCCGCGGTGCCGCCGGGCTGAGCACCGCGTTCACCTACCAGGGCCAGCTTCTGCAGAGCGGCGGGCCGGTGAACGGTTCGTGCGATCTCCAGTTCGAGCTGTTTGATGCCGCCAGTGGCGGCAATCAGGTGGGCACGACCCAAACGGCCAGCGGCGTGAGCATCGCCAACGGGCTGTTCACCGTGTCGCTGGACTTCGGCAGCCAATTCAGTGGCGCGGATCGGTGGCTGCAAATCGCGCTGCGCTGTCCGGCGGGTGTGGGCAGCTTCAGTGCGCCGCTGACGCCGCGCGAGCAGCTGACGGCCACGCCCTACGCGCTCTTTGCGCCGGTGGCGGGGAGCGCCAACGGTTTGAGCTGCAGCGGCTGCGTCACGGGGAGCGCCATCGCGAGCAGCACGATCCCGGCGAGCAGCTTGGCGTTCACACCAGGGACGGTAACGTCGATCACTGCGGGCGCGGGGCTGAGCGGGGGGACGATCACCGGGAGCGGCACGATCAGCAACAGCGGCGTGCTGTCGGTGGGTGCGAGCGCGCCGTTGTCATCGTC